>JAQBXN010000092.1 GCA_027625095.1 Planctomycetota bacterium
ATCCGTGGCCCTCTTCATCCGTGGTTAAAAAAGCTCTCCGCACCACGCGGAGAAGTAACAGCTTCAGACTCTAAGACCGAATCCGTTACAAATGCCACGCGACTTATCTTCGTGTGATGTCCTTTTACAAATTTGAGATGAGAAGATAATGCTCCAAACGATTCCCAACCCGGAAATGACTTTGTTCTAATAATAAGACCCTTTAATCTTCCGTTCTTCTCGATCCATGGGTCAATAACTTTTACCGCTGACTTAAAATCACTTTCTGACAACGGCCCATTTGGCTCAAATATGGTAACGCCTTTTTGTTCATCAATTCTTACTGAAAGCATAGCGACTCCACTCTGAATAAGTTTGCAACTTAAACTTAAAGGGTTTTATCGGAGAGAGCAGCGCCGGAGACTCAAGTTTGAGGGAGACCGTCTCGCAGCTCTCTCCGATAAAACCTGTGTTGAACTAACCCGCTTCGCAAACTCACTTCTTTGGCTTTCGCTGGCGACTTATGAGGATTGTATCTGCGAGGATCTTTCGCGTCCAGGTTTCATCCAGGGACCTGGCCAGGGGCCTCGGGTGCAGGAACGGGACGCGTTGCCAAACGGGCAGTGCCGCCAGGTGAAGACCCCGCGAAGGGGGGCTTGAAGGTGAGTGTTGGGACTGTCCAGGCAGACTTTCGCCCAGGTGTCCCCTGTGGGAAAGCCGAGGTGCCGACAGCACTGAGCAAGGCCGGGCCAGCGGTATCATGAGGCTCGTGCCGAGGGTAAAAGGTCGTGGTAGAACCACAGGTTCAGCCACCAGAGAGGCTGAAGATCCAGGGGAGGGAGGGGCTGCACCTTTGGAAGCATTCCTTTTCGACCGTTGGGACAGAAGGCGATGTCCTCGCCGGTGCGTTCGAGGATCCATTCCCTCGGCGATTTCTTTTCGGGTTTTTCGAGCAGCGGCGCCTCTCCCAGTGCCAGCAGAGCGACAGGAAGCAGCCGTCCTTTCATGCGGTTGTTGAAGATACCGTAATAACGGATGCGGTGGAATGATGGCGGCAGGACATGGTTCAGGAATCGCCGGAAATATTCCTGCGGCTCAAGAGTCTTTCTCTTCTGTTCCCCATCGTCTTTGCGGTCGATGTAAGAGATGGTGACTGCAGATGAATGTGGGTGCGCAGAATCTGGACAACGCCTTCGGCATTGTAGCCAGCAGGGTGCCGGCGCGTCCAGGATGAGCAGCTACTGGCCTTGTGACATAGGGGCACCCAACCGCCAGGTGGTATATAGAATTCAGCAACATCGTGGTGTCCTCTCTCCGCAAAGGCTCTGAAAACTCCCCGCGGAGCGTGGAGACCACTTGGTTTCTGGGGAGCATGGAGCAGCCGAAACAGCTCCTCCTGGCCGAGGACTTCCGGAAGCCTGAACTCCTTCTTCCTCGGCGGCAATCCACCGACCTCTTCAGGGGTCTTTTGAATATGTACGTAATAACACCTCAGCGAATGCAGGGTCTGCCTCACGCTGCTGTATGCGAGCCCTTTCACGGTAATCAGGTGTACCAGAAACTTTCGCACCTCCGCCGCGGTCATCCGGCCCGGAGTCTTTCCGATGAATTGGCAGAGCTTCGCCACCCAGTGAACGTACCACTCGATGGTCTTCGGACTGAGATTACCAAGCGTCATGCAATCTAAAGAGAGCTTTTCGAACAGGGGACATATCCATTCCTCCAGAGAAATACCCGAATCGCTCGCCCACAGCGGACGAACCTCAGGAGAAGAATGAAGCCGATTGCCGTTGCTTGAAAGCCCCAAAAACCGCCAAACTCACACCATCAAGCCCCCGCGTAAGATGTTACCGAAGCGGGTTAGTTCAACGTTGGAACTCACCGACGCCCGGACAATGGTCGACAATGTGAAGAACAGACCAGACTTTGGGTACCAACTGAATTTGAAGATCGCGATATCTGAGGGCATTCGGTGTAGCGATGTTGCTATGCTTCCCGATTCACGCGTACCCTATGCGGTAGTTCTGAGGAACTCGTCCGGTGTGACAATCTTGATCCCGCGGAACTGCTGCAAAACGAGCAGATTTCAATCTCCGGTAACGATGTGAGACGCATTTGCTTTGACAGCCAGTTCGAGAAACTTGTCGTCCTTTGGGTCGCGAGACTCACGGATAGATTCCACAGGCTCAACCACGGTAGCCCGATCTATCAATCCCTCGAGGAACTCTTCTCTTTCCCCGGGTGTCAAATAGCGGTCGAATTTTCCGCGCTCCAGAACTTCAGCAAGCTCATCCAACGTCGGCGGCGATAAAACTACATGGTCAAGTTTCAAAGCTCGCCGTAGGGCTTGGTCTGGCTTTGAGTGCTCAAATAGCGCCGCGCTGACGAGGGTGTTCGTGTCGAAAACCACGCAGCGGGGTCTATTGCTCATTCAGAATTGATTCCAAAATTTCAGGAGTTAACCCTCGCTTTTGCGCTTTCTCACTGATCTCACTCATGATCTCCTCAAGTGGCCTTTTTTTCTTCCGCACCTCACCAAGCTTGAGGCTAAGCAGGAGGTCCAGCTTGAGACGTTCTTCGTGCGATGCCGACTCATAAACTTTGGCCGCATCAGAACTCACTCGGATCGTGATTTCTTGTGTCTGCATTTCTTCTCCTCTTACTTCACGGACTGACCGCGTGATTCAAGTAGATTCAACCGTTTGTTCAACCGACAAGCCTCCGAGCCTTAACGCCCAGCATCAGCGGCGTTTGAGGCGACGCCTGCCTTGCGGCAGCAAAGCGGGTGGCGGGTCAAACGTCCGCTGCAGCGCATTGTTAGGCATCTCCTTCAGAGAGCCTATTGGCTCCGCAACTAAGCAAGAAATCGGCGGTCTCGTCGAGATGCTGCGGATTACGCGTCCGATCCTCCGTAGAACCTTGGGGCACCCAGATAACAAGACCCTCGCGTCCCCGAGTCATAAGGACGCGGTACGAATTTGTAATGAAACGCTGTCGGTCGCCCTTAACGTTTGCCCAGCTATTTCCCCGAAACTGGCGATGCGCCCAAGTCCGTCCACTCCTAACCAGGTCGCCACCCCAGCACAATCCAACAAAGTCCAGCTCCAACCCTTGAGTTGTGTACTCATTCGCAGGAACCTCCAAGGCGAACGAAGAACGAACATCTCCTCGACCGTTGAGATACCACTGAGCGATCGCACTGCCGTCCGTAGCATTCAGCGTCACACCCAGGCCGTCTGCTCGTAAACGCCGAGCACCTGAACTAGCAACCAGGCCAAATCTACGCTCTCCACGAGCATGTTCTTTTAGCCATTTCCTCGCGAGGTCGACAGATCGAGTTACAAGAATCGGATAATCACCGAGTTCGCGGGCCAAGGTTGCAGCTTCAGATGCATTGCCGTCCAAGACCAACGAAACCCACTGACTGAGCGAAGGCGACCGAAAACTCCGCAACGTCACGGTTAATTCCAGATCCGGTTCAACCACGATATCTGCCACTCCGGATAAGCTACCGGCCCCAAGATTGGCCGTTGCATCTGAACCGACCGTAAAATCTGGCGGGCCGTATACACACCATTTTTCTAATTCAGCATTTGGCAAAGCTCTCAACGCTTTACCCCACTCGGCGATTCCGTTTTCTCCTGCATTGATTTCTTGTCCACCGCCAACCAGTGCAACGATAGAACACCAATCTGGATGTCGCCCCATAATGTCTAGAAGAAGTTTCGGTTCTGAAGATGGTCGACCGAACTTCTTTCGTCCGTAGTCTTCATCCCAGGCCCTCTGGGCTTCATCGAAGACGATCACATGCTCATGAGGAGAGGAACCATCATCGTTTGTCAGATACTCTCTCAAAAAATCGATGATGTGTTGTATTCGGGTTCGAACCGAATTTCTTGCTTCAGCTAGAGCGGGCTTTGCTCCGCGGGCCTTACGCCGCGACGCTTCATCACGAGCGAGAGCTTCTCGGAGAACAACAACAAGTGGGGTGTTTCCAGAGAGGTAGACAATATCTCCCTGGTCTTCGACCCCAGATTCCACGGCACTATGCACTACTTGCAAGCCAGCCAGCGTCTTTCCGGATCCGGGGACGCCAGCGAGAAACACCAATGACCGACCTCGCTTCCGTTTGGTTTCCTGAATAATCTCAACTACGAGATTAGCCGATGCATCCAAATTCGTGGCATCGGCTTGAGCTATTTCGCGTACACCATGACCAGCGAAAAGCGTAGTTGCCGCATCCACCACGGTAGGAACGGGTCGATACTGGCCCGACTCCCATTCGCGTATTTCATATAGTGCCGTTGGAACCGATGTGCCTACCTGGACAAGAACGTTTGCAAGTCCTAATTCGCCTACGCAAAGAACCCCAGCAACATCTGCCTTTTTGATTGTTGGCACATAGGAAGTCGTTTCGGCCTCGGTACACCAAAGCACCGGAACTATGCTGATTCCAGCACTTGCTCCATGAAAGTCACGTAAATCGAGAGCGTACTCCTCTACCTGACACCGGTCTGCAGATCGGAAAGTTGATTCGCCAACTTTGAGTTCAACTACTACGATCGCAGCGGGCGTCAATATCAGCACATCGATGCGGCGTCGCAGTCGATAGAGAGGATATTCAAGCAGAACAAGCCAACTTGCAGCATCTGGATGCTGACGCAGTAATGACCTCAGCTCTTCTTGCAGCTTTGGAACTGTGATATTCCACGATTTGGTTTGCGTCGTGTACTGCGAAGAAAATCCATCGGCTGCGTATTTGGAATGCAATGCAGCAGCAACTTCATCCAGTGATGTTCGGACGAATGCCTCGGTCGTTGATGAAAAATAAGCCGTCATACCTGCACCAGATGCCTAACGACAAGCTCAGCGGCGCGCCTTAGCGCGTCCGCTGGAGCGACTGGTTGGGCCTCAACTGCCATATTGTTGATTTAGCCCTGAAACAACGCAGCTTACAGCTTGTTTTACGTGTTCAAAATCGGATAAACGTTTGCCTGTTCTCTCATCCATGTAAAGTCTCCTATTCATCTCTATCATTATTCCCGAAACAGCTTTTTCCTTTTGAAAGCACTCAACAGGAACCAGTGCTCCGCTAAATGGACGATCTATGTCCACAGAAAAACCTCGCTCTTTAAAATCTTTTTTTGCAGACTCCGTGAGCCAGCCGGGTGTATGGAATGAATCCGTACCAAGGCAAACATCAGGCCGATTGTTATCCTGATCTAATTCATAGGGTAACGGTGATGACGGAAAGGAATGACAATCAATCACCAGTACCTTCCCATTCTTGGATAGAATCGATGAAACTGCTTGAGATAGATTCTCATGGTGTGGAATATAGTATTTTTCAAGCATTCTCTTTCGAGTATTTGGGCCCACCGAATGTCGAAGTGCTTTCCCTACCGACGTTTTAGTATAAATTACCCCCATACCCCGAGATGCCATAATTTCCAATGCATCATCTTCAAAACGCTCTGGATCAAGAATTAATCGGCTGACCGGATAGCACACAACCTTATATTTTATGACATCTGATGCAAAGAGTTCGTCTGTGTACCAATCCGTCATTTTAAGGATTTCATCGGCTAACAATTTGTCCGAAAGAAGTATGTCTTCACGTTCCTCCTCAGGGATGTAGCTGGAACTGTGAGGGATATGAAGCACGGTTATAATATTCAATAGGTTTCTCCTCCAAGCGGCCCAACGCTCAGCATCAGCTGCGGCGCGCAGCGCCGTCCGCTGCATGCTGTTGTTAGGAAGCCTTGTGTCCATTCGCCCACCGAGATTATTCGTGTACTTCCGATGAGCGTGACTCAGACTCAGCCTTGAGTCGCTGTTCAACCATTCGCCGCAGGCGGCCCCATTCACCTTTTCTACGACCGATTCGCTCAATGAGGGCAACCGCTGTTGGCGTCTCCAGGTCGACAAGGTCACCTTCTTGTTCGGGAATCAGGTTGGGAGACACGCAATCGAGGTTGAACGCCGAGTCCGTCGCGAACCGGGAGAGGCGTTCGACTACCGAAAGGCGAGCGAGCGCCGCAAGCAGTTCTAGACGCTCAGTGTTTCTCTTTAGCGTTTGGGACTGACGGAGGGAATGGGCACGAGCCTTATCAGTCCGCATGACGCGTTTCCGCTCTTCTGCCGCCTCGGGACTCTCATAGGCCTCACGCCGCGCCCGCTCTACTCTTACTGATTGGTCATGTGCCTCCATTCGTGCCAACTCCTCGCTGGCCGGAGTGCCAGATAGTTCGGTTGCGAGATCGATCAGAACGCCATGCGTGATCAGCGGCGGATGCAGATCAATGATGATCGTGCGGAGAGCATCGGTGCCACGCCACTCCGGTAGTAGGTGACGCAAACCGGCGACGAGGGCTCGGACAGTTGCTTCGTGCTCACCGGCGGAGAATCCCTCCAACAAATCGCGCGGATGGCAAGCAGATTGCTGCCCAGTAACTCTTACTCCTACCTGATGCGCTGCTGCACTCCAGAAAGCCCGCCTAAACTCCAAGCACCCACACGTTGTGCAGTATGGCCGCGTACACCATCTAGCGTCTCGAGCGTCGACGAGTACGGCATCCAGCCAACCACCGGTATCATGACTCGTCATGGATTATTCACCTCAATCTTCTGGGCTTCCTAACGTTGGAACTCACGGACGACCGAACAGCAACGAAAACAAGAAAGGAGACGACACATGAATAGCAACGATGAATCGACGGATACCCGAGAACGAAAGGGAGTTCCGTGCAGTGATTTGGTTATACGAAATACGACGATAGATAGAACGCTAGCACCGCGTGGACGATTGAGAATGCAGCTAAATAGATGGCCAATACAGCCAAGGCTGTCGCGCTTTTCTGGTCGCGTGTGTAGACGCACCTCTGCCACTCATTGGTCAACATTTGGAGGTTGATAAACGTGGAAACCTTGTCTTCGGTGGCATTTAGCGTTTGGCCCATTTGGGTCGGGTTTATAGTGTTGATGTACGTGATATGGGAGAGCGTCAGGTTTTCAAAGGCGGACTTCAGTTGCAAGAATCGAGCGGTAGATTTTCGAATGCTCGACATTGTCTGGACTGGAGAGAACACGTTTAGATTCTCAAATCCAGCAGACAACGAAGAGATTTCAGTGGAGATCGTAAATACGTCGATAGGATCTTCTCGTCCAGGAAGATGTAGCGTTCGGTCCAGTGATCTTGTTCGGAGTTCATCTCCTCTTACACTGATACTTACCGCTCACGACCTCGGCAATGGCCTCCTCGACTTTCTGGTCGGTGGCGGAGATGGTGATCAGCACGTCGTAGTTCGAGCCAAATTCCGCCGCAATCGGGTTCAGGGGGAATAGGCCTCTAGCGAGTCTTCGACCGCAGTTGACGGCGAACCCATCGCCCTTGATAGAGATGTCGAACTGAGCAGTCGTGAATCCATTCGGGAAAAGTGGCTCAACGGAGCACGACGGATCAATTGATTCGCACTTTTCCATGACATCCACGATCACGTCTGGAATTACGGTCGTGGGTGTCAAACTGATCCGGCTCTGGTCGACCCATTCGCCTTGTTTGAATCGCGACCAGTTCACAACTCGGCCAGTACCTTCTGCTTTCGCCAGCAATGTGATCATCTTGTGTCCTCCGAACCTTGTGCTGAGACGCGAAGTTGCGGCCCTATCAACAAATAGGGCCGCAACTTTGCGGTCCTATCACCCTATGGGCGACGCCGAAACAGGCGTCGGATGGCCGAAATCCTAGCCGATCTGTTTCACCGTTCCAGTTCGCCCCGCTTCTTACCCTTCTTACGGCCTCGCTATACTTAACGAAGCCATTAGCACCCGTTCAATCTTCTCCTTCGATTCATCCAGATGCGCCCTCGTAATGTCATCCATCTTGACGTTCTGGGCCTTGAGGACGGCGTCAATTCTGGCGCCGATTTTCTTCAAGTGAGCTCGTGCCAGGCTGCGTCCATCGGCGGGCACTTCTCCCTCAGAATCGAAGACAAAAGAGAAGAATCCGCCCTGCTCTGCCCTTGAACCAAGCACCATCTGTGCAAGCCGCTTGAAATGTTCCCGCTGAAAGTTTCTCTGGAGGATCGTGTTCACAATCTGTTGCTCCTCACCCGCCTTCACTTCCAGCCCGTCCCAGATGGAGTCCGTCAATGCATCAAAAATCTCGCTCATCTTGAGCGCATCGTTGTTTCCAGACTTCAACTGAATATTCTGGACCCGGTGCAGTACGGACGCGTCCAAACATTGATGAAGCACCACCATCTGGACGCGCAAGACCAATTGCTCAAGCGGATACTGATACCCCAGCGAATGCTGGCGGGAGCCCCAATGTCGCCAGAAATCGGGGGCGAGGCGATTCAGGTTTTCCGGCGAAAAGTTGAATGCCTTGCCTGACAGAATATGCAACTTGAGGAAGTTCAGCGCTTCACGCTGGCGAGCCGCCGGCACCGGCTCAAAGGGCATGCGGGCGTTGGGGTCTTCGCGATGGTCGCGATTCACGTATTCAGAGCCGATGAAAGACGAAGCCAACTGCGCCGCCTGAAACAGCTCACCGATCATGTAATTGAAAGCGGAACGTCCCCGCTGCCAGCCTTCCCCTTTTTCAACCACTCTGTTGGTCAGATCGCCCATGTAGCTTTCGACCACCTCAATACGCTGTTTCGCGTATTCGAGCGGGTCACCCAGATCGAAAAGATGAACCGACGGGTCGGGGCTGTCCCGCATATCCTGATCTGTGGCGAAAGCGAGGCCGGGCGTAGCGCTGTTCGATGCCAGCTTGGCCAGTTCCTCCGGTTCATTAGCCTTGAACGGTTTATACGCATATTCGATGGCCCAGTAATCGTAAGGGCCGATCGTGGAAGAGAAATAATCGCCCTGTTTCTGGCCTTTTGGCACAAGGTTGGCCGGCAGGTAATCCATCACGGAACCTGACATTCCCTTTTCACGGCTGAGAGCCGGATCATTCAGATCAGCCAAGGTGAGAAACGAGCTCGCCTTGAAATTGTGACGAAGCCCCAGGGTGTGGCCGACCTCGTGCATCACCACTTCCTTAATAGCCTGGCCGATGAATTCGGTCGGCACTTTGCCGCCCGGCAGGGCCGCGCCCTGCGATAGGAGGACGGTTGCAAGCAGGCCGAGCTGCCGCTGTATGCCGGGCCCCAGCATACACGCCTCGTGTTCATGTCCACGGCCATACGCACTGAACGCGAGAACTGAATCTTCGGACCGAATTTTTCCCTGATGGAAGTAGTCACCCACCCAGGTGTCCAGCACGGACTCGTTCAGGGTCATCCAGGGAATTTCGGGAGCGTACACCTTCATCCACGCCTGTCGCTGTCTCCGTTCGAGCAACTCCATTCCCTGCGGAATTCCCGCGACCCGCAGATACTGCTCGCGCCAGTAGCGCACCATACCTTCGTCAAAAATGATGTCCGCATCCAGGATCTGCCCGGACTTGGGATTAGTTCGTGAAGGGCCACGTGCGAAGCCGGAAGAGGCCGCAATCCAGCGGAAGGTGTTGTAGCGGATGTCTTCCGGATCAATGTCGTCGCCGGCCTGCTGATCACGTACTTGAATCACGTCAATGAAACCGATCCGCTCGAAGGCTTTGTTCCATTCGAGGATACCGGCTTTGACGAATGGTCGATATTCACGGGGCACGGTCTTTTCGATCCAGAAGATAATCGGCTCCTTTGGGGGCGACTTTTCGGCATTCACATCACTCTTCTCCAGTTTCCATCGTGTCACCAGCCGGGTGAACGCCGAGCGGCTCAAGTCATTGGAATAATCTTTGACCACACTCAAGAAATGTCCCACGCGGTCATCTGCAATTCGAGGCTGGTAGGTCGTATCCGCGGGCAGCATGGAAAGTCCGTAGTGCAAGACTACCTGCGTGCCGCGGGCATCGGGTACCTCAGGCTCCCAGTCCGACCAATGTTTAGTTTTGCCGTTAAATACCAGGGCTACTTCGATTTCGAGATTATTCGGAAATGCCTTCACCTGGTTCCAGGTGCTGCGTGTGCGGTCGGGGGTCACCCCCATCCCGGCAAGGTCGCCCAGCAGCAGATCGCCGAGATCAATCAGGACATTGACAGGCTTTCCACTCTCGCTGCGAACGGGCAGCGCAGCAATCACGCTGTCCGTATAAGACACCCGAACCGCATCCGCCTGCGGTGTACCGGCGTTTGCACGAAACAGCATGTTTTTCCGAATCACATGAACCAGGTTGCCTACCCGGCGGAAACTGAGCACCCATTGATTACCAAAATTCAGCGTGTCGCCCCCGATCAGCATATCCCCTGCCCCACGAGCGATAGCGATTGGGAACAGGATTTCCTTATTGAGTTGATCGGACTTAATCTCCATCAGGAGCTTTTGCTCGTTTTCATTGAAGAAAAGGTTGAATAACCCGGGCATCGACTTTGCACCGGCGATGACGGTATCCCATTCCGGCAGTTTTTTCGGAGTTGGTTTCACCGGCGTCTCGGCCCGGATACCCATGCCGGCCATCAAAGCTGCGATCATGAAAGCCAAAAGAGCATTCCGCATTTCGTTCTTCTCCTGCTTGGATGTTTGCGCATGTCCCGAGGCCAGTCGGGAACTGCAAGCAGAATAGAAAAACTGCATAGGACAGTCAATGGACAGGTACGTTGAGATATCCGAGGCTCGATTCCCGCGCTGAAGAAACGTCCCCTTCTCGATGGAAAAATCGACTTGGTTAGGCGACCCTGACAGCTCGACCCGGCTTCCCGCTTCTTTCTTCAGAGATCAGTCCCCAAAATGCGTATCCACTTCGTCGTCTTGCTTACCTTTGCGCTGCCCTCCTTCCTCACGCCATCCTTCGCAGATCTCAAGTCCATCGAGGATGGTACTCTCGTCGAAGACTTTGAAGGTTCCCTGGGAGATTGGGATCTCGCGGACGCTTCCGCCGTGGATATCGGGGAAGCTGAAGGCGGTCACTATCTGAAACTGGGCGGCGTCGGTCTCAAGGGCGAGATGTCGTTGAAGGAGCGCACATTCAAGAACTTCACAATGGAGGTGAAGGTACGCAAGCTTTACAACCCCGGCACGGTCACCATGGGCATAAATTTTCGGAACAAGTGCTCGGCCTACTTCCATGCACGGGGCCGCGTCGAGCTTCAATGTTCCGGACAGCAGAAGCACACGCGCGAACTTAAGCGCGTACGCGATCTCGAACGCTGGACAACACTCAAGCTCATATGCGCTGGCAAGGTGGTGACCGTTTACGTAGACGGTGACTTTGCCTGCCAGCTTACGGATGTCGAGGAGTCCGCGGGCAAGATCGGAGTATTCGCACGAGACCGCGTCTACTTCGATGACGTAAGGATCTCCGAGAAAACCGAACCGGAGAACTACCTGAGCTACGAAGTCGTCTCAGAATCGAATGCGCTGCTCTTTGATCCGGGCAAAGCATTCGAGTTGAAAATCAGGATCAAGAATTACCATGCGGACCCACAGAACGTTCCTCTGCGATTGATCGCCCGCGATTGGACAAAGAGGGCCCTGGCGGAATCACCCGCAGCCCTGGTTACCATTCCAGGTGGTGGCGAGATTGAAAGGTCATTTGCCATAAGCGCGCTTGATGAAGGGTATTACCAGGGGCTGATTGAGCCCTCCAAGATCATCTTCCCACTGGCCGTTCACAAAAGGCCTACCGAAGCAGAAGCCATCAGACCCGGCACGTGGCCCGGCCGAAAGGGCGGCGAGTTGCTCTTTGGGGTCTACTGGTATTTCAAGCATTGGGATCTTCCCGAGGTATGGAAGAACACCTATTGCCACGCTGCGGCCCGCGACCTGCGCCGGCATCACTTCAACGCAGTCGTCAACATGATCGGTATGCCGGCCGACCAGATCGAAATCCTCAGCAGTTACGGCATCGCCTGCCACAGCCGAAATGGCCGGCTTATGGAGCACCCGCTTCTCGCCGGCACACTCGTGAGCGATGAACCCCACCCGGATCAGATTCCCGAACTCAAAAAACTGTACTCAGAGATCCGTGAAAAAAGTGATAAAAGCGACAAGGTGATCACCACCTGCATGATCGGCGATGGCGGACTTGGAAATGCCATGAAGGCCTGGGATGAGCTGCTGCCTGCAGGCGGCATTCGGCTATTTCGCTGGTATGGCATCAAGAAGGAACACTTCGGCGTTCTCCATCCATACGGCGATTATCCTCCCTTCGTCGAAGTGCTGCGCGAGGCCCGTAACGCCTATCTTAAAGACGGTCATCCCTACTGGGTCATTCTTCCGAGCCTCGGGGATCGAGGGCCTGACAGCTACTACGGTATGCCTGCGCCAAGCCAGGTGAGTTCCATGATGCATCTCTCCGCGGCATACCTGGCCCGGGGATTCATATTCTGGACTTATCAGGATCACACGATCGACAGCAAGGGACTTGTCAATTCGGTCTCCCTCCTGCCGAACGACCAACGCTGGGAGACCGCAGGTAAGGTTGCCGCCCAGCTCTCAGCGAACAACGCTCTGATGAGCTCCTTACAGCGCAGAACTCCGGCCGTCTGGTGTGACAACTCCCTCGTCGAACTCCACCAGTACACCGACGAAGGCCAGGCCAATCAGTACCTCTACGTCATCAATAAGCATCCGACTGAACCCTCCAGGTTCAAACTCTTTCGTTTCGAGCCCGATTCGGATGTAGTCGACCTTTACAGCAGCAAACAGTTCAAGACAAAGGCGGACACCGTCGAGCTCAACAATGGCTCAAAGCTGGAGACGGGATCGCTACTGCTCACGCTTTCGCCGGGCGAAGGAATGCTGATGCAATACCGCCAGAAGGTTACCAGCAGCAAGCCGGTGACGTTCCCCGAGTGGGTAGAGACTGCGTCGGAAAAAAGCGTTCAATACCTCTTCGACCTGAATCCGACGAATACGCCAAGCCCCGGTTGGGTCAGGGCCGCGTTGATGCAGAAGATGAAAAAATCGATCGGCGAAATGTGGAAGTGGCACAGCGGCGATCACAAACTTTTTTCGGCCAGCAGCGACCTCGGCATCGTTTATCCCAAGAGCCTCTATGCTCAGGCTGAGTGCCGCATTGATTACGACGTCCCGGACGGCTTCACCCACTTTGTCGCCGCTGCAGGCTTCGGAACAACGAGCCCAGAAGGCGACGTGATCTTCCGAGTTTATGCAGACGGCAGTAAAAAATACGACAGCGGTATCAAACGCGTCGGGGACCCGGTCATCGCACTGGTCGTAGATATCACTGGGGCAAAGAAGTTATCACTCGTGACCGACTGCGCGGATTTTTCAATCAAGCAGGATTACGCATTCTGGGGCTCTGCCCGTCTGGTAAAGAAAGAATAAACTCCCGTGGGCAGAGCCGTCGTTCCCATTATTGTATTTTCCTTAACCTCGCAGACGGATCTCCTTGCCAACTTCAAGGAAATCACCAGGGGAGTCTTCGTCGAGGATTTTGAAGAGGGGTCACTCGATGATTGGGAATACAGCCTGGATGCCGCAATAGAGGTAGTTGAGGAGCCGCGCAACAAAGCGCTCTTTATCAAGCGGGCCGGCGAATCAGTGGCGACGCTTGTGAAGCATGAAGCGGTGGCTCTCGAACTTGATATGCGCGGTGCCGGCACCATTCGGATCGGGGGAAGGTACGAGGTCTCACTCACTTCGTATTTCGGTTGTACGCTCGAAGTGCGAGACAAAGGCAGTGCCAGGCCTGTGCTTCTGATGAATGCAAGGCAGGCCCTCAGCCTGAGCAAGAACATCCGGATTAAACTCGTCGCTGCGGGTTCGATACTTCGTGTTTTTCTGAATGGCCGCATGGAGTTCGAGAGTCTCGAAGCCTCAGCAGGCAAAGCCGCGGTGACGCTCGCAGCCGGAGAGAAGGGAACGCTTTTCGACAATGTGAAACTCTCGACCGTGCTTGCGCCCGAAGACGGCGCAACGGCCCGGCCGGCTCCCGGGGAGCCATTGATATTCAGTACGAAGACAGAAGCCATCCTCAAGCTGCAGGCTGCCAATCAAACCCTCAGCGACATCCAACTCACCGTGGTTGTGCGGCACTTTTCCGGTGAACCGGTAGACAATAAAAACGCCCTGGACATGGCCAGGGGGACAGTCGTGGAGTTCGGCGTAGCAAAATACTTCCGAATCAACACGGAGCCGGAGAAGACAATAAAAACAGCAGAGGCTGCGCTGGCTCCCGGCTTCACCGGCTTGAAGCAGATCAACCTTGGAGAGCTGCCGGAGGGCTTCTTCATGCTGGATATCTCCCTCACTGCCGCGGGTAAAGAAGCAAGCCTCCGCCGATGGCCTGTTTCGGTTCAGAAAGAATTTGAAACCGTAGAGTTCAGGAAGCCGATCATTCCTATCGGGGTCTACACCAGACTGACAAAGTTCATCACAAAGACCGAGCCGGCGTGGTGGAAAACTTACATGCATGCCATCGCCTATGACCTGATGCGACATCATATCAATACGGTCATCGCGTCTGGAGAATACGAACCACCGACCATCGAAATCTTCAACAGTTACGGCATCGCAGTTCTGGTCAGAGACGACCGCCAGCTCGGACATCCCGGCGTTCTGGGCACATTACTCGGCGACGAGCCCAAGCCGGATGAGATCGCGGAACTGAAGGAAAAGTATGCCTCACTCCATGAAAAGACCGACAAGCCGGTACTCACCTGCATGGTGGGAGACTCCATCGGCATCGGCACCGGAGGCCCACTCGAATACTGGAAAGAACTCCAGCCCAGAATCCGGCTCTTTCGCTGGTATGGCATCAAGAAGAGCTTTTATGGAATTCTGAATCACGCCGTTTACAAAGGCGGCCTGCCGTTCTCCAGCATCCTGAGGATCGTGCAGGCGTCATCGGAAACACCCTACTGGGTCGTACTGCCAGCCTTTGGATCGACGGAGCATGAAGCCTATTTCCAGAATCCATCTGCCGCCCAGGTCAAGGGCATGATGCACCTGTCTCTGGCACACGGAGCAAAGGGCATCCTCCTCTTCAGCTACCAGGGATTCGACAAGTTCGTCGGTCTGGTCGACCCGATAAACCTCAGACCAGGTGATGAGAAGCTCGCCGCAGTTGGAGAGGTCGCCGCCAGGATCGCAAAACACGCAGGAGTTATTCAGTCATTAAAACGCGGTGGCCTGGATATCCGCTGCCCAAATCCCGCGGTGGAGGCCATTCCACTCACTGCCGAGGACGGACATTCTTACGTTTATGTAGTGAACAAAAACACCCGCGAGACGGTAGAGACAGAGCTAATGCTCTGGGCCGCCGACTGGAACCTGACAAAAGCCAGAGACCTTTATGCGGAGAATATTTTGAAGATTGAAAACACCCCGGAAGGTTTCCAGGTGGTCTCGCTCAGGCTGATGCCGGGGGAAGGAAGCTTAATCCTGACGGACGCGAGACCTAAGTGACGCCATGTCCGTTGTTGCCAGTGGTCGTTTCCCGTGGGGAAATCCTCGTCTCGATACAATCCGGGCGAATACCGTCGGGAAGATAGACCTCTCTTCTTGTTTCATTCCCGTCAATCGACAAGAAGAGTTCAGCTTGGGCGGGACCATGTGCGATTGGATCTCTGAGTATGACGAAATCCATTCCCAGTTGGCCAACATCAAGCTTTTTTCCATTCATGGCCAAATATATTTTGACATCCGCCGAGTGACGAGGAACGGAGAGAGAAGATTTCATGAGTAGCGATGAAGTCTGGGAAAGGGCTTGCGCATATGCAGAGCGAAATCAGCTAAGCCTTGAAGACCAACTGGGATTCGGCATTCATGGTAGCGTGGGGACTGTTCAAAGCCATCTGCAAAATGGTCAGGCAGCAATCAAGGTTTTTTACCGGCAGGCAACGGCTTTCGAACAAAGCCCATACCAGCGGGAACGTGATGTTTACCTGTGGCTTCGTGAGCAAGCAGTAAGGAGTATTCGCTCGTGCCAAGTGCCTAAACTGCTGCATCACGACGACGAACTCCTGGTGATCCAGATGACCATTGTTACGCCTCCATTCATCTTGGATTTTGCAGCCGCGTATCTCGACGAGCCACCAGAATTCTCGAATGAAGTGTGGTCTGATTGGCAAAAAGAAAAAGAGGAACTGTTTGGTACTCGATGGCCAGAGGTACAGGATATTCTTCGAGAGTTGAGGCTGTTGGGAATCCATCAGACTGATGTATCCATGGGAAATATCATGCTGTCGGAGATTTGAGTGAAATGTCCTCAGGTGCGCGAACTGCTTCTGCATTGAAGAAACGTCTGTTTCATAATCTTCGTCGGGTGCGGAAACTGTTTGCGCGATGAAGAATGCCCGTTTTGTAGCCGCGAAGCGGCGGCCAGTGTCTTTCAAGGCGCGCCCCCGCCGATTCGCGGCTGATCGACGTTTACCTCAGCAATCCCAGGCTGCCGCGCCTCGGTCATACCCCTGCGCTTACGGAACTCCCTTCAAGCTACCAGTCACAAGTGCTTTCCTGGCGCGCGCGGTAACTCTATACGATGTGTACTCGTGCCATTCGGGTGTAAGCCTTCTCATCCAAACCATCGCGTTTCTTCCCAATTCCACAAACGCTCTATCCTTGTAAACCCAGGCTGTTTCTGCACTATGGAAGCAACTCCAGCAGGCTGCAATGTTAGACCGTCCAATAGAGTCCTTAGTGCGATATGCGGGCCTTCGACAGGCCAAAAAGAATACCCCATAGCCGGATGTAATCGACAAGACGCTCCTCTACTTCGGGTAATTGCCCGAAAGTGACCACCGAGGGCATTAGGTCGTCTCCAACTGAAACACGTTAAAGCCCCAGTCAGGGAGGTCGAGATAAAGGCCGTCCGAAATCATTTCCGTGCCATCTCGCTCATACCATTCAGTCCCGAGAAGGTCTTCAAGAATTACGGTGCAGCCGTGCCACTCAGGGTAAGGGAGCACCACCCTGCCCTGCCCTCTGACCTGGGCATAATTGACCACTACAAGCACACGCTCGGCCTGTCGCCCCTCCCACAGGTAGCAGAAGAAATTCTGAAAGGTCGCGTTGTTTTCCCATGCCGACCTGCAACTGAGTAGCTCCCACTCTCCATTACGAATTTCTTCCCTTTCAAGGCACCGCAGCAGGCGGAGGTAAAAGTGCAGGAGGCTTGTGTCGGTCGGCTCGGATGGCCTGCGACCAAGATGCATTGATAGTTTGGCACGACGTCCTCTGAGCTGGCCGTCGTGAAATAAACGAAGGCCGGGCGTAAAGAAAGTGGCAACCGCTGCGGCTCGATGCGGGCCCGGCTCAAACGTCGCGTTAGCGCGCGGCTCATCGTGATTTTCCAGAAAGTGCACACTTCTTCCATGGAAGCCGACATCACCTTTCATGTGATGGCAAATTCCACCTGGGTCGTGATGAACCAGCATGTCATAGAGCTTCTTGTCATAGGTGTAATGGAAGCCCTGTTTCTGCAGCTCAACTTCAAGCTCCCAATAGACCTCTGCCATAAAAACAAAATCCGGGCGATCCTGCTGAATCTTTCTGATCGCTTCCGGCCAGAAAGGAGTATCGACCGGTTCAGTGCCATCCAGAGGAGTAGAAAGAACTCCCCATGTCTGCCGAAAAATATCGGGGAGGATCAACATGGCCATATCACACCTGACTCCGTCACACATACCGGCCACCCCACCAAGGGTCTCCCGCATGGCCGCTCGAAACCCACCGTGCCGGTAGTTGAGCTGTAGCGTGTCTGCCCATCCGTCGAAGTAAGGATCGCGCCCGTGAGCGAGAATTAGGCTACCGGATTGTGTCCCAAGTCGAGTGTAATTCTGAGGCTCGGATAAGAGCAGTTCTTCATTCCCATGCACAAAGAATTCCGGATGATCCTCAATCCAGGGATGGTCAAGCGCTGTGTGATTGGGCACGAAATCCAGAAGGAGTTTGACCCCGCGATCCTGAAGGCGGTTACGGATGCCGGCCAGCGCGTCATTGCCACCGAAATCCTGATGCACTTTGTAGGACTGAATGGCGAATGGCGAACCGGAGATATCGTCGTCCGTAAGTTCAGGCAAGGTCTGTTCGAGTTCCGACCGCCAGGCCGGGTTTTGAATGGAAATTTGCCGGCTGGCTTCGCCCGTCTGCCAGACTCCCAGCAGCCACACCCAGTCGAAACCGAAACGTGCAATACGGTCGAGCGCACTATCAGGCACGTCATCGAACGTAGCAGGCCGCCCCAGTTTATGTGAAAGTTCCTGCAACCAAATCCTGGTGTTTATCTGGTAGAGAGTTGGGTATTTCGACATGGGGTGGAAGAGTGGAGGAAGAGGAAGAGGAAGAGTGGAGTGGTGGAATCCTGAATTCTGAATCCTGAAGGAAGACCTTAGACAGAAGAAAGAAGAAAGAAAGAAGAAAGAAGAAAGAAGAAAGAAGAAGAAGAAAGAAGAAGAAGAAGAAGAAGAAGAAGAAAGAAGACTCCCCGCGGAGCGTGGAGACCACAATTGTAGACCTCTGAATCCTGAATTCTGAATCCTGAAGGAAGACCTTAGACAGAAGAAAGAAGAAAGAAGAAAGAAGAAGAAAGAAGAAAGAAGACTCCCCGCGGAGCGTGGAGACCACAATTGTAGACCTCTGAATCCTGAATCCTGGGACTTCGAGGAGGCGGAATCGATGCATTGGGGCTGCTAGACTGATATTTTCATTCTGGTAGTCGGTTGTTCTAATTCCTTTGGTAAACGATATGCAAATGTTTTTCAGGTGTTTCCTGTTTGGGTTTTGCGTCGGTTTCTCTTCTCTGCGGGCAGAAGTTGCGGTGAACGCAACTCCCGAATCCTTCCGGCTGATCTTCGAAGCTGAAGAATTCGATGGGCTGCCCTTTTATGGTAACTGGTACTCCAAAGATGGAATCGGCTGGTACACCAAGGAGCACGGCCACGCGCTCGGTCGCGCGGTTGCGGTCTGCGATGAGCTGAGCACCAATGCCGAAATGATTAAACGGTTCGAAAAGCCGATTCCCGCGGGCGAATTCAAAATCTTCCTGCGCGTGGTGATGATGAGAATGGGCCTTGGAAACACGATCAAGCTGGAGTTCGGAAACTGGAAAGACAAGGCATTCGAACGCGCGGAAGAAATTTATATCCAGTGGCGGTTGGGCACCGGATACGGCTGGTTGAGTCAGGGTGTCGACTTGAAAGTGCCATGCACTCATCTCCGGGTAACAGCCACAAAGGTCGAGTGCCAGGGCATCGGGGATGTCCCCGAAGAGCCAAAGGCAAAAATCATTCTGGATCAGTTTATCATCACCAATGAAGTCATGGCTCGACTCGAGCCGGATCCGAAACTCCGTGGCAGATATCTTGTCGTCCTGCCTGGCGACGAAGCTGATACAAAGACTCAGGAGAGAGCCGTCCCTGAAGCCGTGTCCCTCTCTCATACAAGTTTCAGAGCTCACACAAAGGATCGTTCAGACGATTCCATCCTGGACATCCCCGAGCTTGAGGTACCCACGAGTTCCACCAACCTTGTCCCAAACGGGAGTTTTGAATATTCCCTTCGGCCTAACTGGCGTGCGATGGTCAACTTTTTTCACGGCTACGATCTGAATTCTGAAAACCTCGATCCCGATTTTCCGTCCCACGGGCATTACTGCCTGAAGCTCCCTTTCACCGACACCAACTACCTCTCACCACCCGAAAGAATGCTCTATGGGATGAGCATCGAGGCCGCGCCGTTCCCGGTAAAGCCGGCCACCACCTACTGGGTTTCATTTACTGGCCGCGCCAGCCAAAACGACTTGAAGGTTTCTTCCAGGCTGGGCCGATTCGATTTTTCACTCAGATGGAAGAAGTTCCAGACTCGAATCACCACAGGCGACAAACAGGAGACCTTTTCCCTTAATTTTATTGCCCGCTCAAAAGATCCTGAACAGGTCGTCTGGCTTGATGAAGTTGAGATGCGCGAGGTGACCGACCTGAGCAAGAAAGAGGTTCCACCGGCCAAGTTTGATGCGCGGGGCCAGTTTGAGATTGGTCTCCGATCAGAAGAACTCGGCGAAGTCTATTACGACGGACGACCGATCCAGTTTGTTCTCGTAGCAAACAACACCCGGCTCTCTGGCGTGAAGGATGTCGCGGAGATTCGGGTCATCGATACGGACGGGCGGATGATCAGTCGGCAGACTCAGGAACTGGACATCCCGCCGTACGATGTCGTTGAAAAGAGGCTTACGTTCGAATTCCGCAGGATGGGCGCCTTCCTGGCGGTGTACTGGCTGAAGAATTCACCTCATCCGGTAGGACGCCTCGCGTTCTCGGTCGTTCCTGAGCCCAAGAGCAAGATAGGCAAGCGACCTTTCATCGGCATCTACAGCCAGTCAGTAGGTTCTGCCATGAAACTCGGCGCCCGGCTCGGCTTTGATTGGGTCACACCGTTAAGCGATCGGATTTTCAGTGCCCGCTACATCGCCCAAAAGAACAAGCCCTATGACTTCTATGACTCCCTTCTGTCACAGTGGAAGGAACATGGTTTCGATTTTGTTGGTGAGACGTTGCCATCGGAAAAGCCGGCCTGGGACCAGGGCATGCTGGGCACCCAGCCGGCCGCGGGAGCCTCCACAGCTTTCTTCAAAGAAGCTGTCTGGCGGCAGCATCTGCAAAACATGTTTGCCCATTACAAAGGGCTGAAGCACTGGATTCTTGCGGACGAGGCCGAACTGCTCCGGACTCCTGACGACTTCACTCCCTACGTGAATGTGGCGAACGAGGTGGCCCGCCAGCTCGGCCCTGACGCAAAGATCATGTACTCGGCGGGGGCGGACATGATGGAAGCAGTATTCAAGAAACTGGGCACACAGAAAGTTCAGGATATTTTTGCCGGCACCAAATTCCTCGCTGGAAAATGGGCCTACACCCGTGACCGGGAGTTCTGCAACAAATACGGCATGCGGGCCTGGAATCTTGGCGTCGGCTACCCCACTTCGTGGATGTATGACCTGGTCTCTGAAAACGGCAAGGTCAATTATCCTGCGATCGAAGAACTGCAGCGGCAACTGAATCAGGAGGCGTTCGACCTGATGCTCCAGAGCGCGCTCATTGAGCCGGATCGTTTCTGCCACTACAACGGCAAGCTGGAGGGCGGCGAAGACCCGTACTCCATCTATGCGGCAGACAATTCCTTCCGGCCGGGCGCGGTCCAATTTGTAAATGTCCTGCAGCACCTGCGTGGCGTCCACTTTGGAGCGCTTCTGGAATTCGCAACTGCCAGCTTCATCGATGGTTGTTATTTCGTTCGTGACGAATGGACTTATGCCGCGCTCAACAACAGCGGCGCCGCAGGTGACCACAGACTCGTCTGCCGCACTCAATCAAACGCAGTCACGGTTCTCGACCGCAATTTCAATCCCGTAAAATTCGAGCAGTTGAGAGACGGAATCGTCTTTGACCTGCCGGTCAATGAACTGCGCATTCTGCGCGACATCACCGGACGGCGTGCGCAGTTTCTTGAATCAGTCCGCCTGATTGAATCCACGCCCTATCTGGTCGCCCGGCCGCTGCTGCTGCCATCGGATGATAAGTCGACAAAGGTGGGCATCAGCTTGACAGGTTTTCCCACTTCCCTGGCGGCCGGAGAGTTCGAGTTCAGCGCCAACGGGCAGACCGCAAAACTTAGTGTCAGTCAGACCCCAAAGATGTTTGTCTTCGATATGCAGTTGCCAGCCAATCGCCCAATCACCAACTTCCCACTCCCCTATCAGATGAAATCCAAAACGGGAAGAACCTATTCCGATACTTTGAAGATGTGGGTGATTTCCGCCCCCACCGTCAATAGTGAGGCCGTGTGGCTCGATGGGGAATTGACTGAATGGGAAGGCCGGACTCCGATTTTCTTGTACGCCTCACAGGCCACGGACGGCTCGTATGGTACTCAGCAGGCACGATTCGGTGGTCATGCGATTCAGTCGTTAGCGGATTCCAGCGCCCGCGTCTGGTGCCGGTGGTCCACCCAGGGATTGTTTCTCGCCGCGGATGTGATTGATGACAACCTCCGCTTCGCACCCGCCGATCCCGAGCCCGGCAAACCCGGCGATCAACTGCAGTTCTTAATCGACACCAACCTGCTCGGCGACCTCCACGTCTCCGGTGCTGACGACGATGATTACAAGATCGTGTTCGGCCCCGGCGCCATCGAAGACCCACGAGCAAAACTCTACAACGCAAAAGGAGATGTGCAGATCCTGGAGACCCGCTTCAAGACAAGAGCTGACGGATACATCCTCGAGCTTTTTGTGCCATGGAGTTTCCTCGGCCGAGCCTGGCCAAATGTGATCACGAACCGGAACTGGGTCAATTCCCTCGGCTTTGATGTGATCCTGCGCGATGCTGATGGCACCACCCTTCTCAAATCCGAACTCGCCTGGGCCGGCCACAACGGCGCCAACGAAGATCCCACAGCATATGGCCAGCTCGTGCTTCTGCCTGGCTACAAAGATGCCCTTGTCGCACTGGTCAAATCCTTCGATAAAGGTGCACTGACGAATATCCGGGAAGAATACCTTCCGGCCGAAGAGTTAAAGCTAAAAGAAAGTAAGAAGAAAGAGCAGCCAAAGTTGGAAGCCCCACCGAAACCGGTGATCAAAGCTCCGGATAACCCTCAACCCATAACCCTCGAAGGAGAGATAGAAGAAGGCGGAGCAAGAGAAATATCGCGCACCGCTCGCGGTCTTCAATTGGCGCCTCCAGCCAGTGTGAGGGAACAAAAAGACCAGGTGGAAACGGAAGAAACGAAGAAAAAGGGATTCTTCAGGCGAATATTCAGCCGCAAGGACAGAGAAAAGAGTGAGGAGGAAGGGAAATGAAATTGGAGGTCGGCTCTTCAGTAATCGAAATCATGGATGGTGACATTACAGAACAAGACACCGATGCCATCGTAAATGCAGCGAACACTGCTCTGATTCTGGGTGCTGGTGTTGCCGGAGCCATTCGAAGCAAGGGCGGGCCGGGCATCCAGGATGAGTGCAATCAGATCGGTGGTACGTTCGTTGGCGGGGCAGTCATTACCGGCGCTGGCAATCTCAAGGCCAGGCATGTCATCCACGCCGTCGGGCCCCGCATGGGTGAAGGGAACGAGGATCAGAAACTAAAAAACGCAACGTTGAATTCGCTCAAGGTCGCTGACGGAAACGGGCTGAAGAGCCTGACATTTCCAGCCATCAGTACTGGTATCTTCGGTTTTCCAATCGAGCGTTGCGCGAACATCATGCTCGGCACGGCCAGAGATTATCTGGACGGTGAGACGGGCCTGGAGCGCGTGGTTTTCTGCCTGTGGGGGCGCGATGCCTACGAGGTGTTTCATGAGGAGCTTCAACAACTCGCGAGCGCGTGATGCTCGCCGTTCGCTCGAAGGACCTGGGAACCTAAGAAATGAAATGGAAGCATATCGTACCTGCAATCGTCCTCGTTGCAGCGGTCACAATCCTGGTCAGGCTGGGCTCAGTGAGGCAGCCATCTGAAAATTCGATTCCGCCTGCGACGACCATTTTACCCTCACCCGACAGACCCATTGAGGACAACTCTTCGAAGGTATTCGACGCTGAGGTACATCACTTTGGCCGGGTGATGGAAGGCGAAATTATTCCCCACATTTTCGGCTACACGAATCACGGAACTGAGGTGATGGAGATCCTCGATATCGAGACCACGTGCGGCTGCACCGTTGCCGGCGATTACACCCGAACCGTTGCCCCAGGCGAGCGAGGGGAAATACCCATTATCCTTGATACTGCTGGCCTGATCGGAAGCCTTGAAAAGAAAATCAAGATCACGACCAATCAGGAACCCGAACACTACGAACTCTCCATGAAGGGAGAAGTTTGGCAGCCATGGTCTCTCGAACCTGCACAAGCAATGCTGGGCATCATCAAAGATCCGAATGACGGCCCGTCGACCATCTTGAAACTCCTGAAGAAGTCCGAAGGGATGCTGAATGTCACGAAAGTTGAGGCAAGCTCGAAAACCTTTTCGGCAAATATCGAGACCGTAACGCCTGGCCGGGAATTCAAAATCACGGTAACCGCACACCCACCGTATATTTCCGGCGCAAACAGCGGGAAAATTCGCATCGAGACGGACGACCCCACCAAGAAGGAGACTGTCGTTGAGGCTTACCTCTTCCTTGAGGCCGCGGTCGAAGCGTCTCCCCAGCACATCAAGCTCCCCCCTGCCCCACTCGCCAAGCCGACGAAGAAGCAGGTCTTTGTTACCTGCAATGATGACTCGAAGATTGAGTTGGGTGACATCAGCGTCTCACCGGAAGGTGTCACTTACGAGGTATTCGAAAATCTGCCGGGGAAACAGTTCCGGATCACGTTCACATTTCCGGAAGGATTGTCTGTAGAAAGGGGAGACGTTCGAATTAAAACGTCGCACACTGAGTTCAAGGAACTGATCCTGCCGATCACCCATTTCAAATGAAAAGTGAAATCATCAAGTTTGTCTGGCTACTCGTAGTTCCGGCTCTGGTGGGCCTGATGTTCAACGGGGTCCGCACCAATACCTTGAAGATCTTTGATAACCGGCCAATCAGGCCCCCACTCGAAGAGACAGGGCATTCAGGAAATGGGGGTCCTACTGCGGTCAATGTGGTTGAGGATTTCAAACTTGAAGACCTCAGGGCCCTTCTCGAAAAGGGCCAGGCAGTCATCATCGACGCGAGAAAACCTGAGAATTTTCTAGAAGGGCATCTGGTAACGGCAATAAATATCCCGTCGACACAGATTTTTCGGCCGGAAACGATCAACAAAGTCAAAGGGCTTATCTCTCCAGCGGATCAAATTGTCATTTACTGTGGCGGGAAGGACTGCAACGCCAGCAAAGAGGTGTACGAATTCCTGATTCGCCTGGAATACCCCGCTACCAATATTCGGATTTTTAAGCAGGGCTGGGAATTGCTCGGCAAAACCGACCTCCCAAAGTCGGTGGGCGAAGAATGAAGGACGAATCTAAACAGGCCGTCGCACAATCTCTGGCCATTCTAGTCGGTCTGATTTTTTTGATCTTTGGAATCTCCAAGCTGACCAACCCACCTGAGTTCGCTCAGAACATAAGAAACTATCGATGGGACTTTCTGCCAGCCTGGTTCATCCGGTTCGGTGCAGTGGTCCTCCCCTGGTGGGAAATTGCCGCCGGCCTGGCGATATTCAGATCAAGCTGGAGACGGCCGGCATGCTGGATGATTGGCGGCATGACGACCCTGTTTATTGTTGCCGTCATCTCGGCATTGCACCGTGGGCTCGACATCGATTGCGGCTGCTTCGGAGGGGGAGCCAAAGTGGGGGCAAAGGCCCTCGCCCTCGAAATCGGCATTCTGGCCTCCGTGGGGGCGATTCTTCGGTATTGTCCAAACAAGGAGATCAAAGCAGGATCAGATCTCGACAAATCTCACAACGGGGACGAATAAATCGTCTCGCTGGTCAGTTTAGCGTGCGGGTCGTAAATCGTGATCCCGGCCGCACCAAGCCCGGCAGTCACTACCGGCGAACGATTAGCCTCAAAGTGTTCCTGATTCCGGTGCAGGACGTTCCGGGCAGCATCCACCACCGCGGTTGGAAGACGTTGGGATGCTGCGTCGGGGTAAGTGCCGGCCAAGTCGGCCGCTCTCGCTCCCTGAAACTTGACCCGGCAGACCTTTTCCAGACAGTCAATGATACTGTCCTTCCCGTAACCGATTGAAGTCTCTGAACCATCCGGACGGCGAACCTTCCTGAAAAAATGCGTATTGGAGGTTCGTGAGCCCTTATTCTCAATCCAGTAGCGCAAGCCGCGATATTGGGAGTCGGATTCAATCTTCCCCAAGGCAGCCACCATCTGGCTCTCCTGGTTTACCGGGGCCTCAAAATCCGCCGGGGTCAGCCAGTTGTTTTCGTAAATGATGGTCATGCCATTCGTGTGGCTCACCATGACTTGGCAGGAATCGAAAGCATTCTTGCCGAACTCGTCTCGCAATCTCTTCTTCTGCCCCAGCGCGTATACAGACATGGGTACGAGCTTAAGGTAATGCATAAACAGGTCGATCCAGTGAATACCGACGTAGGTAAAGGGGTCGCTCTGCTCCGCCCACTTGAAGATGGTGGTCGCAACCTCGAGCGGCTCCTCCAGCACTCCCCTGGCATACAGCGGCGCACCGAGCTGCGGGCTCAATTCCCGGAAGATTTTCAAATGATCCGGGTCGTAGCGCTTGTGCATGTCCACCCCCACAATCAGGCCCTGGCTGTTGGCCAGTTCGATGATTTCATCCGCCTCCGACAATGACAGGCACATCGGCTTTTCAGTCAATATATGAACTCCACTCTTCAGCGCGGCAAGGATAGGCGCTGTGTGCAGATGGTCAGGCGTCGCGACAATTAGAACATCCAAATCAGGCACCTGAGCGAAGATATCATCCCAGGGAGCTTCACCATGAAATGGGAGCGGCCGCCTTCCGGTCTGTGATGCATTCTCATTGCAAGCTTTAACTGCCGATGCCTCGGAGCGAGTGCCAACTGCGCAGAGCTCGAACTCAACATTGCCGTAATCCTTTGCCCAATCGTCCAGCCCGATTCGATCCAGGAAGGGCGATATCCCGTTGCGCTGCAGGTCCCATATCGACCCAGCGATAACATCACTGCCGAACATTCCATAACCAACTTGAGCCATTCGAATTATCTTCTTCATCTGTTATTTATTTGTGGAGCAAAGTTTTGCAATCTAGCTGCCCCTTACTGGGGTGTCCAGTTGACGCTCCGAGATACCAAATCTAAAATCCTGAACACTTTAGATTAACGAAAGGAAAAGCCCATGGGCGACGCGGACAAGTTGATTCTTGTTATTTTGGGCAGGTCGATCGAATCTGAGGATGCCGGGAACGGTTTTTATGAACAGTTGGCGGCCAAAACTTCAGATCCAGTTGGCCGGGAGCTCTTCTCCCGTCTGGCAAAGGAAGAGAAAAACCACGAGTTTGAATTGCGGCAAAAGTACAATGAAATCGCTGCAAGATGCGGCTGGGAGCCCTACGAAGGAGCGGCCAGTTACAAGTTTCTGGACCACATAGCGGCAGAGTTGCCGTTCCTCGCCGAAGCAGGGCCTTCATTTGACGACAAGAGAAATCTCACCGGCATTGATGCCCTGGCATTTGCCATTGATGTGGAAAAGGAAAGCGCCGACTATTTCATGAAGGCCGCCATCGCTGTCGATCAGAGCGCTGCCAAACTGTTCTTCACAGATCTGGCCAGAACGGAGCTGAACCACGCACTGATCCTTGAAAAAGAAATGCGGCGACTACCGCGGCGATAGGGGCAAGGCTGGCGGATTCAAACGGCGGAAATCGGTCATATTTTACCGTTGACACAAGATCGGAGCCGATTAGCATCGCCCTTCCCAGAAAGGCATTTGTTATGCACAGGTCTCATATTTTAATTTATCTTTAATACCGAGATCTGTGTACATGTTTGGGCCGAAATCTTTTTTATGAGTCGGAGGTATACCCCCATGTCAGATGAAGGAAAATCCGTAGAAGCCCTGGAAAAACGGGTGGCAACTCTGAGTAAGGGCTTAGAGGAGTTCCAGCAACTCGTTGCCAAAGGCAAACAGTTAAGGTGGATCCTGGTGGTCGCATTGCTGATAGTTGTAGGCGTCGTTGTTTTCATGATGGTCGGATTGAAGAACAAGGCGACCAATGTCGATACAGACAAATTGGTTTCCATGATCAATGAACGCATGCAAGTCATTGTGGAGGCTCAAAAAGACAACCTCATGAATGCGATCAAAGAAGCATACCCACAGGTAACTAAAAAGATTGAGGCGAAAATCAGCGAGGAGGCTCCGAAGCTCCAGGTGAAGGCCGAAAAAGAGATGGAAGTATTCATCGCCAACCTAAAGAAGGGGGTTGATAGACAGGTTGAGAAGGAATTGAAGGCCATGGAACGTGCGATCCGAGCCACAGTCAAGAAAGAATTTCCGGATCTCAATGATGAAAAGGTCGCGGTGATGGTCACCAATTTTCAGAATGCAATCAATACCGTCTGTATCGATTTCGCACACGAATACTTTCAAGTCCATGCCTCCGTTCTCCTCGATATCGATAAATCACTGAAAGACGATTTCAAAGCCACCAAGGCAGACAATTTGCCTGCCAAACGTGATGCCTTGATTGAAGAGCTTAAGTCGGTCGTTGTTCGTCTGTTTAACCTCAAGCTTGTTCAGTTGGCTGACACAGATGAATAGCTCATCGTGTCCAGCTTTTTGAATAAATAATCATTAACTACAACATTCGAAAGGAATTAAAAATGAGCGAACAAGCTGCCGATAAAATGGACTGGACAAAAGTCGAAAGGCAAATCAGCGAACTCGAATCCGGCATTAACCAGATCCTGGAAAATACCAGAAAGTCCGTAAAGGTTGCCGGTATAGTTACCGTGGCCGTTCCGTTGGTGCTCCTGTTGTACTTTCTCTTTATCTTCAACCAAATAGAGAAAAACCTTCAGCCGGAGACTCTCATAGAAATGGGTGCCCAGATGGTTGAAAGCAATGTCCCAACCGCCATCGACCAGGTTAAAAACTGGGCCACGGAAGGTATCCCCGGCATCCTGGACGAATATCTCAAGCAGGGCCCCGCAGTGATTCAGCAAGTGCGAGGAGATGCGGAAGAAGCAATCCTCAAACTATCAGAAGAGACTCTGAAAAATATCTCGGGGCAGGCATCAGCGCAGTTGGCGGACATGATCCGAACCAACAAGCCTGAATTTGAAGGTGTCATCGATGAATTGACCTCTAAAGAAGGCACCGAGATTTTCAAACTCAAGCTCAAAGTAACACTCGATGAAGCTCTGAAAGACGAACTTGAGAAAGCTGCATTCATGCAGGAGCTTGGGAGATGGGAACGATTAATGAAAGATGCTCACAAACGTTTGGAATCACTGGCCGAATCTCACAAGGCCGGCAAGCTCACGGATGTGCAGCAGTTGGAACGCCGACTGATCGTCCTATTCAAAGCCCTGATGCTCGAGTAGAGCCTTATATTCAATATCTGAAAGAGCCCCAGTCCGGCAAGACTGGGGCTTTTTTTGTTTACACAGTGAAAAAGGCAGCGTTAATGGCGAATCGGCAACGTGATCACTGGATGACAGAGGCGATTCAGGAGTTTAAGAGAACCATTTGCACGAAACACCATTGACCATTTGGAAGCCAATATGAGCAACTACTTTGAAAAACTGGACAAAAACTTTCTTAGAGCAGATCCTGAATCCGGTCTGAACTGGGTAGACGTCAGGGCCTTTCAGATAGAAGGACGGGGCTGGACAGATACGGCTCGGCCCTTTGCACGCTTTCCGGCAAAGGCGAAGGGCGTGGTTCGTGATCCGGTCTGGGAACTCTCTCAACATTCGGCGGGGCTCTGCATCCGCTTTAAGACGGACAGCGCATCTGTAAGTGCCCGATGGACTCTGCTGAACGAGAATCTGGCTATGTCGCACATGCCGGCCACCGGAGTCTCTGGACTGGATCTTTACATCCGGGATGAATCGCGGCCTCTTGGGCGAAAGTATCACTGGATTGGATTCGGCAAACCTGAGGCTAAGAACAACCAGGCCGAACTGGTTGGCGGCCTCCGGGAGGGAACCCACGAGTTCATGCTCTATTTCCCCCTGTACAACGGAATAGAGTCTCTAGAGATGGGCCTTCCGCAGGATGCATCCCTCGAACCCATCACAAGAAGTGAAAAGCCAATCGTCATGTACGGTACAAGCATCCTGCATGGTGGCTGTGCTTCACGGCCGGGAATGTCGTATCCCGCCATCATGGGCCGCCGCCTCGATTACCCTGTCATCAATCTTGGTTTTTCGGGAAACGGCCAGGCCGAGCCTGAGGTCGCTGAACTGCTCGCCGAACTGGCCCCCGAGGTTTACGTGCTGGACTACTGCCCCAACGTCGGGGCTGAGGGGGTCAGGGAGCGGACTGAACCGTTTGTTCAGATCATTCGAAGCGCTCGTCCGGAAACACCGATCGTGATGGTCGAAAATATCGTCTATCAGAAACACCTGTATGTCCCCGGAGTCAGAGAAGGCTATCAGAATAAGAACATCGAATTCCGGGCAGCGTACGACCGGCTACGCGCGGCAGGTGTGAAACATCTGCTTTATGTGCCTGCAGAAAACCTGCTGGGCGATGACGGCGAAGGGACAGTCGATGGAGTACACCCGACCGATGTTGGTTTCATGCGGATGGCCGAGACCATTGCGCCCGTTGTCGAGGCGTTGTTGTAATACCAGCCAATTGTTGCAAGGAGAAATCTATGAGACTTGGAGGACCGATTTACGGAGAGTGGAAAACTGCCGGAGAATGGGCACAACTCGTCGCCGACCATGGTTACCGTGCTGCCTACTGCCCCATCAACGCGGAAAGTGATGACGACACAGTGCGGTCATTCATAGAAGCGGCAGCAGCTTCAGACATCGTGATTGCCGAAGTCGGCGCCTGGAGTAATCCCATCAGCAGAGACGCAGCGGAGCGAGAAAAGAACATCAACAAAAACATCACACAACTGAAACTCGCTGACCGCATCGGGGCCAGATGTTGTGTCAATGTCTCCGGTTCACGAAATCCGAAACAGTGGTGCGGCCCCGCGATGGAAGATCTCACTCAAGAAACATTCGATTGCATCGTGGAAACCGTCCAGACCATCATCGATGCAGTGAATCCGACACGTACCCATTACTGCCTGGAGACCATGCCCTGGTCGTATCCGGACTCGGCAGACAGTTACCTTCAATTGATCGAAAGCATCGACCGCCCTGGCCTTGCTGTACATCTCGACCCCACCAATCTGATTTGCAGCCCTCAGCGCTGGGCTCACAACGGCGACATGATTCGCGAGTGCTTCGAAAAACTGGGCCCGCAGATCAAAAGCGTCCATGCGAAAGACATCAATCTTTCAACGTCACTGATGGTCCATCTCGATGAGGTCCGCCCGGGTCTCGGCCAACAGGATTACCACACTCTCCTGACCGAACTCGACAAACTTGATCCCACCACTCCACTCATGATGGAACACCTGCCAAACGCAGAAGAATACAAGCTCGCCGGCGATTATATCCGTTCGGTTGCCGCCGAAGTTGGGGTGGAGCTGTAACGACCCTCCATCACAGCTTGCCCCAGATTTCCACCAGCAGGTCGTGGAATACCGGGTCGTATTCTTTCAACTCGGCGCGAACGAACGGATAGAAGTCATTTCGATTGAAATAGGCTTCAGTCCCTTCAGCGAAGTATTCCTTGTGGTTGGTCAGGCCGTAGTGGCGGACGTAGCTGCCGGTGAACAACAGCACCTTTTCATATTTGCCCGCTTCCTTCGCCTGATTATAGGCGTCGATGATTTTGGGATTGTCGAAACCGAGAATCTGGTCGTGGTACGCGTGAGCCAGCTCGTGGAGCACCACCATCGGATGCTTGACCAGTTCGCCTCGAGAAAGAAGAGCCTGGGACCTGGGAATGTGAACCTTTCTCGCCAGGCGCGGATCATGTTTGTTCCCCTTCAGCCATTCAATACTCGGGTGATACTGCATGGCGCCCAGCCTGGGATGATGCCACTCGATCCAGATTTCCAGCCCCTGCAACTTCTTAAGGATTTCGACCGGGCTCAGAAGGCTGATCATGAATAAGTGATTCCCAAGCATCTTCAGCGCTTGCCCGCCTGCCTCCGCATGTTCCCCTTCAAGCAGCGCCGGATCTACATGAACCGTCCAACCCTCGATCTTCTTTGCGACGGGATCGAATCGGACCGCAGGTATTTCATCCTTTGGATCTTCTCTTTTTTCGGCCTCTTCAGCCGAGCCGGTAGTTGCCATTGAAAACATGCAACAGCACATTATGGAAAGCAATGATAGATGGATTCTCATGTTCGTTGAATTTAAGGAAAGCATTTCGAAAACGGCCCTCTGGAAGTCCCAGAGGTCCGGGGGATACTATGACAAATTGTCAGGGCGCGTAAAGGAGGATTGAGTTGAGCAAATGGGATTTCTGGATCGATCGGGGCGGCACGTTTACCGACATTGTGGGCCGCGATCCTTCAGGGAGGCTGCATCCCCACAAGCTGTTGTCGGAAAACCCCGAAGCCTACACGGACGCAGCGATTCAGGGCATCCGCAATTTGCTGAGAGTTCCGGCTGGCGAACCCATCCCTTCGGAGCGTATCGAAAGTGTCAAAATGGGCACGACGGTGGCCACAAATGCACTCCTCGAGCGGAAGGGAGAAAAGACCGCTCTGCTCATAACGAAGGGATTCCGTGACGCTCTTCGGATCGGATATCAGGCCCGGCCGGACATCTTTGCCAAGGAAATCATTCTTCCCGAACAACTCTATTCTCATGTGATAGAGGTGGGCGAACGTGTTCTGGCGGACGGTACGATTGAGGCGCAGCCGGATACAGAAGCGGTACGTTCTATGCTGAAATCTGTGAAGGCCGATGGTTGCGAGTCCGTGGCCATCGTGTTCCTCCATTCCTGGAAGTATCCAGCCCACGAACAGCAGGTCGCAGGCCTCGCACGAGAAGTGGGGTTTGCTCAGATTTCTGTCAGCCACGAAGTCTCACCTCTGGTGAAGATTGTTGGCCGCGGCGATACCACGGTAGTTGATGCGTACCTTTCACCCATCCTCCGCCGCTATGTGGAGCAGGTGGCAGCCCAATTGGGCCGCGGGCCGAAGCTCATGTTCATGATGTCCTCCGGCGGGCTGACTGCGGCTGAATTGTTCCAGGGGAAAGATGCCATCCTGTCCGGCCCCGCGGGCGGTGTCGTGGGCGCGGTTGAAACTTCCAGACTGGCCGGTTTCGAAAAAATGATCGGATTCGATATGGGCGGCACCTCAACTGACGTGTCGCATTTCAACGGGGAACTTGAGCGAGCATTTGAAACCGAAGTGGCCGGAGTTCGAATGCGCGCCCCGATGATGCGCATCCACACCGTAGCCGCGGGCGGTGGTTCAATCCTCACCTACAACAACCGCCGATTCCAGGCCGGGCCTGATTCCGCCGGTGCCAATCCGGGCCCCGCCAGCTATCGCCGCGGAGGCCCGCTAACAGTTACCGACGCTAATGTCATGGTCGGTAAGCTGAAACCGGAATTCTTTCCTGCCATCTTCGGGCCTGGGCAGGATCAGCCACTCGACGACCTGATTGTCCGCTCAGAATTTGGTGAGTTTGCCCACCGAATCGGTGACCTCTCGCCTGAGGAAGTCGCTGACGGTTTCCTCAAAGTCGCGGTAGAAAACATGGCCAACGCTATCAAGAAAATCTCTGTGAAGCGTGGATACGATGTCACTGAATACGCGCTCAATTGCTTTGGCGGAGCAGGCGGCCAGCACGCCTGTGCCGTCGCGGATGCCCTGGGGATGGAAACCGTTCTCATCCACCCTTTCTCCGGCATCCTTTCGGCCTACGGCATGGGACTGGCTCGCGTTCGAGCGAACCGGTCGAAGGCTTTGGTGAAAGAATTGAACACCGCTCTCGAACCGGACTTGCGGAATACCGAAGCCGAATTGATGCTCGAAACCAGATCTGAACTCGCTCAACAAGACGTCACCGAATCCGAAATCAGCACTTTTTCCCGAGCCCACATCCGCTATGAGGGTACGGACATGCCCATTGCCGTCCCTCTCGATTCGGTTGAGACAATGGTCTCCAGGTTTGAGGAAACCCATCGTCAACAGTTTGGGTTTATCTTTGAAAACAAGTGCCTGATCGTTGAAGCAGTCGAGGTCGAAGCAGTCGGTGGAGGTGCCGGGATTGATGAACCGGAGGCACCTCTGGACCCGAGAATCAAACCGGCTACCGAGACCACTGAAATCTTTTCTAACGGACAATGGCTGACAGCAGCGATCCACAAGCGGGCCGAACTTGAGCCTGGAAACCGGATGCCCGGCCCCGCGCTCATCATCGAGCCACATCAGACCATCGTCGTCGAACCAGGCTGGACCGCGGACATCAATTCCCGCAATCACATTGTCATGACTCGAGCCGAAACACTAACCCGATCTGCGCCGATTGGAACCACGGCGGACCCAATCATGCTCGAAGTTTTCAACAATCTGTTCATGACGATTGCCGAGCAGATGGGCGTCACCCTGCAGAACACTGCTTATTCGGTGAACATCAAGGAACGCCTCGATTTCTCATGCGCGGTGTTCGCTGCCGACGGTTCCCTGGTGGCCAACGCGCCGCACATGCCTGTTCACCTCGGTTCGATGGGTCGCTCTGTTGAAGCCATCATCGACCTCAACAGAGGCGACATTCATCCGGGCGACGTCTTTGTCCTGAATGCCCCGTACAACGGCGGCACGCACCTGCCTGATCTCACAATCGTTACGCCCGTCTTCGATTTTGAGGAAAACCAAATTCTGTTCTACGTGGCCTCTCGCGGCCATCACGCAGATATCGGAGGAATGGCCCCGGGCAGTGCCACCCCGCGCGCCACCCATGTCGATCAGGAAGGGGTGCTGATCGATAACTTCAAAATAGTCGATCGCGGGGTCATTCGTGAGGCCGAAATGCTCGACCTGCTGTCCAATCATCCCTGGCCCGCGCGCAACCCAATCCAGAACATGGCGGACATGCGTGCCCAGATCGCTGCCAACGAAAAGGGCGTCATCGAACTGCGCAAGGTAGTCGAGCATTTTGGGTTGGACGTCGTCGCAGCCTATATGAGTCATGTCCAGGACAATGCCGAGGAAAGTGTTCGCCGCGTCATCGAAGCGTTCACCGATTGTGCTCATACCTACGAGACCGACACCGGCCAGGTGATACAGGTACGTATCACAATCGATAGGACGCACCGCGAGGCGACAGTGGATTTCACCGGTACTTCCGATGCCTGGCTGAATAACTACAACGCCCCTGAGCCGGTCACTCAAGCTGCCGTCCTGTATGTTTTTCGGCTGATGGTCGAAAGCAGCATTCCAATGAATGCCGGGTGTCTCAAGCCCATTCGGATCATTGTGCCGGAGGGCTCCATGCTGAAACCGACTTACCCCGCTGCGGTTGTGGCCGGCAACACCGAAACAAGCCAGCACGTGACCAATTGCCTCTTGATGGCACTCGGCGCCATGGCCAACGCTCAAGGCACAATGAACAACCTGACCTACGGCAATGAGAGATATCAGAATTACGAAACCATCTGTTCCGGAGCCCCCGCCGGAAAAATGAACGATGGCCGCGCCTTTGCCGGCGCTTCAGGTGTCCACACCCATATGACCAACAGTCGAATGACCGATCCGGAAATACTTGAAATGCGTTTCCCCGTCGTCCTCGAAGAGTTTTCAATTCGTTCCGGCTCGGGCGGACGGGGCAAATTCAATGGCGGCGACGGTACACGACGGGTGATGCGCTTTCTAGAAGACATGGAATGCGCCATCCTCTCAAGCCACAGAAAACGCCCTCCAGCGGGCCTGCATGGAGGCGGCAACGGGCAGGTCGGCCGAACGGAAATCCGACGATTGGATGGCACCCTTGAGGAACTCGAGTACTGCGATCAGACCTCAGTGCTCGCGGGAGAAGCGGTCATCGTTACGACACCAACAAGTGGCGGTTTTGGGTCCGAGATTTCTTAAAGCGGCCTTCGTCCTCTTCATCCGCTTCGTGGGCTTCCAGTAGCCACATCCCGAAGAAGAAAGACTGTCCTGTTGCCATACCTGAATGATTGGCACGCCTACTCGATCATTCTCGGTTCAAACCACCCTTCTCAACCCCGCTGATTCTGCCAATGCCCAACATTCTCATCGGATCTGAGCCACGGAAATACACCGGTCAGACGACCGAATCATCGGGTTGAGCAACAACGACGACTTTGATGCCGTCTTGTCCTCCGCAGGCGGGACCAGCCTCACGGTCTCCGGATCGACCTTCGAGGGCATCACTTTCGCCAGACCATCCAACTCGCTT
>JAQBXN010000093.1 GCA_027625095.1 Planctomycetota bacterium
GCCGTCGTCGCGGACGCCCTTCACGGTGACACCGTCACAGTTATCTGTGGCTGTGGCCGTTCCTGGGTCGACAGTGGCGAAGCATTCACCCTGGTCGTTGTTGGCAACGATGCTATCCGGGCAGGTAATCTTCGGCTTTTCTGCGTCTTCGACTGTGATGGTCTGGTCGCATGAGGCCTGATTGCCTGCGGCATCGGTAGCCGTCCAGGTGATGGTGGTGGTGCCGACTGGATAAGGATCTGTAAGAGCCTTGCCGTCGTCGCGAACACCCTTGAACGTCACTCCCGGGCAGTTATCCGAAACATTCGGAGTGCCTGGGTCAACCAGGGCAAAACATTCACCCTCGTCGTTGTTGGCGGTGATATTCGCCGGGCAATTGATCTTCGGCTTCTCGTTGTCCTTGACTGTGATCTTCTGCTCGCAGAGCGACTCGTTGCACCAGGCATCGCGCTACCCACGTGATGGTAGTCGTTCCAACGGGATACGGGTCAGTGAGTTCTTTTCCATCACTGCGTGTCCCCTTGAAAGTTACACCAGGGCAGTTGTCCGATACAGTCGGTTCACCGGGGTCAACCGTTGCGAAACACTCACCGAGATCATTGTTGACCACGATGTCTTCAGGACAGGTGATTTTCGGTGCCTCTTTGTCTGAGACCTGCACTTTTTGTTTGCAGGAGACACTATTGCCGGCGGCATCAGTGACCGTCCAGGTGATGATCGTCAAGCCGACGGGATAAGGGTCGTTGAGAGCAGCACCGTCGTCACGAACGCCCACGACAGTGGCGCCGGGACAGTTATCCATAATCTGGGGTACGCCGGGATTGAGCGTCGCGACTGCTGACAGCGCGCTTGCAGCACCCGCCGTGACGGACCCAGGCGAGTGCACTGCCACCCTGGCCATCCCAACGCCTTCGGCTACGGATAACTGCCCAGGCGTGACCGTCGCCGGTGTCCGCAGCGACGGGAAAGCCATCGCCGATCCGTATCCCGCCGGCAACACTCTCATCATATGGACAGCCACCGACGCATCGGGCAACACCGCCTCCTGCGAGCAAAAGGTCGTCGTCTACGATTTCGAGCTTCCGCAAATCACCTGCCCCGCAAACCTCACCGCGACCACTGAGCCGAGCGAATGTTTCGGCTACGTGAGCCTGACCACTCCCACCGCAACGGACAACTGCCCGGGCGTCACCGTCATCGGAAAACGCAGCGATGGCCAGGCCATTGGTGAGCCCTTCCCAACCGGCACCACAACCGTTACCTGGCAGGCGACCGATGCATCCGGAAACACCGCGGAATGTGAACAGACTGTCAAGGTCGGAGATGAAGACCCGCCATACATCGCCTGCCCGAAAGATATCACTGCTGAGACCGACACCGGCACTTGCCTCGCCACTATCGACCCGGGCAAAGCCACGGCCCACGATGCTTGCAGTCCGGCCGTTACCCTTACTGCCTCACGTAGCGACGGAGAGGAATTGACCGCTCCGTTTCCAGTCGGCGTCACGTTTATTACCTGGACGGCTGCCGACATGGGCGGAAACGTCTCCACGTGTAAACAGCGCATCACAGTATTCGACGTCGAATACCCGGCCATCACCTGCCCACTTTCTAAATCTGATTGCCTCAAGGGGATTAACGGGAACACAGTCGACGTCGGCCAGGCCACTGCCACAGATAACTGCCCAGGCGTCACCGTTGCCGGAGTCAGAGACGACGGCAAAGCCCTCACCGACCTGTATCCGGCCGGAAAGACAACGATCACCTGGACAGCCACTGACGCCTCCGGCAACAAACTCACTTGCGAACAGTGGGTCATTATCACCGGCGCCAAGATCAAGGGTGTGAAATTCTACGATGCCAACAACAACGGCATGCAGGATGAGGGCGAAGGCGGCATCAACGGCTTCAAGATCGTCCTCACCGGAACGGACAGCGCCGGCAACAACATTTCGGAGACTCAATACACCGCCAACGACGGCTCGAAAGACGGGGCATACTGCTTCATAGACCTGCCATTCGGCAGCTACAGCGTCAAGGAAATCATGCCGAGCTCGAGCTGGAAGGCCACGGTCGCCGAATCATTCAATATCACCATAGACGACTGCAACCTGGCTATTGTCCGTAACTTCGGCAACGTCTGCCTTGGCAGTGGCAACGCCAAAACTATCGGCTTCTGGCAGAGCAATAATGGCCAGAAGACCATGAACAACATGCCGGGCGAAATGGCCGGTACGCTTTCCTACCTCTCAGGCCTCAACCTCCGAACCGCATCCGGCAATCACTTCGACCCAGCCAACTTCAATACCTACCGAAATTGGCTAAAGGCTGCCGACGCCTCCAACATGGCCTACATGCTCTCCGCTCAGATGGCCGCCATGGAGCTGAACCTCCGGGCCGAATTCGTCGACGCCGGAGCCCTGGTGAATGCACCTGGCACAAACTCAGCAGACACCGCGGGACTGGCCACCATCGGAAACCTGCTCACCGAAGCCAACACCGAGCTCGGCCTCCACGGCTTAGCAATGTCAGACGCATCCTGGCGTGACTACCAGGAAGCGCTGATGAAGGCCATCGACAACGCCAACAACAACCGAAACTTCGTGTGCGACGGCCCAGGATCGTTCAGCTCTCCATACTGAAGGCCGACAAATAAGGAGGCAGCTCAAACGGGAGTCCGAAAGGACTCCCGTTTTTTTTGGAGTGATGGAGTTGTGGAGTGCTGCGACTTGTCGCAGCTTTCTCTCCCTAATGCGGCCGAATGGCCGCAATCAAACCTGGGAACGGAGGCGTCTCGCCTCCGCTCCCAGGAAAGCTCTCCGCGTCACGCGGAGAGGTTACAAAGTGAGACGCTAAAAAGAGCTTCTTGAGAAAAGCCAGCAGTAACAAATCGCATCACTCCATTCCTCCGTTCCTCCCCACTCCATCACTCCATTCCTCCATTCCTCCGTTCCTCCATCACTCCATTCCTCCATTCCTCCGTTCCTCCATTCCTCCGTTCCTCCTTTCCCCGCACCGGAAGCAATTTCTTCCTCGGTTTCCCCCACAACGCAAACCTTCAACTCCAAACTACACCAAGGCAACCACTTATGAAATCCTGAATCAATTGGCCTGGGAGTTGCCAAAGGTGGGTCTATTCCAGCATTCAATAACACTCCGTTCCCAACCACCCTAGAGAGGAGTTCAACTATGCCCCGGCCCGAAATACCAGAAAAGATCAGCATCCAGGACATTCAGTGGAATGTTGAGGCTAAACGCCTTCGAGATGCTGGGCTGAAATCGTCCCGTGCCAGACACGATATCGCCATGAACAGCATTCGAAACATTCGCGCCGCTAAGGAGGACGGTGATGGCGACCCAACTCCATCCGTTAAGAAGCCCAAAGAAATCGTTGTGGTCGGCAGCAAGGCCCAGGGGGCCCGGCCGTTCAGCATATTTGTATACAAGCCCGTTCACTCAAACCAGCAGGGGCAAGTAATTCTGGACTCCGATTTTAATGAAGGCGATGGCGACAGTGTTGACCGCGATGCCTGACTTCCAATTCCTCTGTTCCCTTACCACTTCACTCAACAGTAGACTCACCATGAAAACACCGTATCTCCAGCTCTCATCTTTATTCGTTGCCCTGGCCTTCATTGTTCCTCCGGTCGGGGCAGAAGAACCCGCACCACCAGTCATGATCAAATGCCCTTGTAAAAACCACCGTACCAAGACACACAATGGCCATCGTCCCCAGCACATTCCCAAGGATGGCGGCGGGACCTCCGACCCGTGCGGCGATGGCTCAGATGCGTTCAAGACATTCGGAAAATGGAACAAGTCCATCGTCAAGTGGGCATTCAGCACCGATCAGGTCACTCTGGATTTCCTTAATGCGAATGGGTTCGCACGACTCGCAGTGGAAAGAGCCTTTGATTCCTGGACCGGCGTCAATGCTTCCGACCTCGTCTTCGTGCTGTTGCCGGACGGCGACAGCGATGCCGACGTGCTGGTGGATTTCAGACCACTCGACGGCGCCGGCGGAACGGTCGCACAGGTCGCCTCGTCATTCATCGGCCGCCAGCAAAAGTACTGGATCATCGGCAGCCAGACGATGAGCTTTGATACCGAAGAATCCTGGGGCGAGCTGGTGGATCAGTGCCCGCCTGACCAGAACGAGCTCCGCTTCGACCTCGAAGACGTGGCCGCCCACGAAGCCGGGCATGTAGTCGGCCTGGACCACGCAGGAGACGCTGCTCTCACCATGTATGCATACGTCACCCAGGGCGAGACCAGCAAACGCACCCTCGGCAACGGCGACAAAGCAGGAGCAAGCAAACTCTACTAATCCAAGACGGGTCATGACTTCAAGGCCGCAACTGTTCTGGGGGGAACGGTTGCGGCCTTTCATAGATCGTGGCACTGGCTTCATATTCTAAATCGCCACGGATCGCCGAGACCGCTTTACCTGCGGCCAAGGGGACGCATCAGATTACCTCCCCGTCACGAACGTCGACGGGAAATACTCTCCATAACCGGGCCCGTCCCCGCTCGCATTGCGGCCGGATTTCACCCAGCAGCCGACGAGCTGTTTGCCGAGGTGTTCGCCCGTGCCAAGAAACATGCCATCGAGGCCGATGAGCCCATCAAACTTTTGTCGTGATCCATCTTTGAACTCGAGCACTACGTTTGAGAGATCCTTTGTAGATCTGATGTAGACCGTCTCAGAGGTAAAGTTGCATGTAATAGCCGCGTCATCGCCTAGCGACCGCACGTGAACGTGTACGTGCTCAGTTGTTGAGACAGTGCCCGATGCAGGTTCTTCGGTGGTGGACTCTTCTGGAGATCCGGTATCGGCCGGCTCCAGCCCATCGAGTTGGCGATCGAAACAACTGGGGCCGCTGCACAGGCGTTCCCAATGATTGTCGTCCAGGAAGACGATGTTCAGGCATCCGGTGCCGTGGTTTTCATACGACCGATCGAATACCGCACCGTACCGATATTTCTCAGGCCAGCTCTTGCCCGGATGGGCCGGGTCGAATGCATTTGAATAGTGCTCGTCCCCGTCGCAGCAGCGACCGTAAGCACACAGTCCCTGGGCATCAAGGTCGCTGCGACGCCCGAAATATCGATACGAAGTGGCCCAGTTCAGGTCTTCCGTATCTTTGATCTTGTTGTCAGTCGAGGGACAGACGTAGGCTTCCAGATCGTGCACGAAAGGCAACAGCAAGCGGAAGTCATCCAGCGGTTTATTCGGGAATTGCAGGTATTGCAGGCGATACAGATTCATCCCTGCGGCAAGTTGTTTCAAATTTTGGGCGCAGAACATGGTTCGTGACTGTTCCCGCACTTTCGACAAGTGCGAAAGCAGCAACGTCATCGTCAACGCGACGATGCCTGTGGCACAGATGACTGATACCAGTGTCTCGCCTCTGGATTTTTCCTGACTTCTTGATCTGAAAATTGCTCTCTGACAGTACATGGCACTCTCTCCTCTCAAGGCTGGGGGCGTGCGTGGTCGCCCGAAGGAAACAACGGCGAATGTGCTCTCTTTGCTGCGCCTGTCTGTGGTAGGGATGGCCAGCAAACGCGGCTGGGCGAGAAGTAGGGGGGCAGGTCAGCTACCCAATACTTCAGTCTACATTCCGGGAGTGCGACACGTACAGCGACGATTTTTTTGAATATTAAAAACCCTCACTCCAGGTTGATCGCAGCAGCAGAAGTTTGGCGCCAGGTATTGACTTCGCGGCTACGGTATCCGCCTCGGCGAGGCCCCTCTTGGGTTCAGAGTGCCGTAACTTTTCGGAGGGGCAGGCTCTTACTCCTGCTCTTGCTTCTTCCATAGATCCATTGAATAAGAGAAATACCGGACATGGTATTTTCGCCATACCTCCCGTCATCCCCGAGCGAGTCCCAAATCAAGAAAGCTCGTCTGAACAGTGAGTACGGCCCCTTAAACGGGTCAGTGCGACAATACGCCGCTCACTTCGGTCCGAAGGGACCGATATTTGCCACTATGTGAAAGTTAAGAATGCTAGCGTTTCTTCCCCAGCCCCCAAGATTCAATGGAAAGCAGATTACTCACGAAAGTGGAAACAGATACTCGATCAGACATGTGTGAGACTAAACCAGGTGAAGGTGATACAAGCCCGCAAGCAACGGGCAGCACCAGTAACGAATTACCGCAGGACGGACAGTTTCTGAATCCCATGGACACGATTCACTCTCGTGTAAGGGCGATGTTCATCCTGCTGACGCTACTTTCTGTACTCATCCTGATTACATTGGGCGTACGCATCGTCAGCAGCGAGAAAATCATCTACATAGATTTGGGGTGGATGGGACTTTTCGGGGCTGCCACCATCGCTCTGACCTTTGCTGAAATTGGCTGCCTGAGATACATCCAGAATGGCGCGCGCCCCAGAATGGAAGAGCTCGTCATGCAGGACGAACTCACCGGATTATTCAATCGCCGGTACATTTACGACAGAATTGACGAAGAAATATCCCGATCACGGCGCTACCAGCGGCCCTTCGCGTTGATTTACTTCGATTTGGATGGCTTCAAGGAAGTGAACGACCGATGGGGGCATGAGTCCGGCGATGCGCTCCTCCGCCAGGCGGCAAAGTGTCTGCGAAACACCATGCGACGTGAAGACATGCTCGCCAGGGTCGGCGGCGACGAATTTCTGGGGCTCCTTCCAGATACAGGTCCCTCAGATGCGGCGAACCTGGTTATTCGTCTGCACACTCATTTTACCAGTCAGAAATTTGAATCGGTTTCTGGCGAGCCAATCACGGGGATCAGCTTCAGCGCGGGCGTCTCCTACTTCCCGGAAGAAGGTGATATCCGTGAGAGACTGGTGGCAATAGCGGATAAGAACATGTACAGCCACAAAGCTGCGAAGGCGGACGATCAGTAGTTTCAAAACCAGTCGAAATATCGCAGCCAAAAATAGAGACCGAAGGGAGCGGAGCCCTATCGCCTGCGAGAAGCAAACTGATGATGCGTCACATCTGAATTTTCCTTCAGCGTGGTAGAGAAACACTTCAGCACTTCTGTTGGAAGCCCTGTATGGCCTCCCTACTTGAAAACTAAAGCTTGTCGATCCTGCTGGAAGGATTGGGGATCGGATGGCTTACACCACAGATATCCTTGGCCGAACTTAACTCCAAGGGTCTGCAGGAATCGCAAATCTTCGGGATACTCGATGCCCTCTGCGACCATTTCGGCGCCCAAGCTCGTGGCCACCTGAAAGAGCCGCTCCAACTGCCTCTTCCGGCCACCATCATTCGCCACACCGTTTACATACTTCCGGTCAATTTTGACGACGTCTGGCTCGAGAATGATAAGACTCTCCAGGCAACTTCTTCCGAATCCTACGTCGTCTATGGCTATCTTAATCCCGGCCTCTTTGAGAGCCTTGACCGGCTCGTGAAGATAGGTGGGATCACCCAGAATCTGCTGTTCACTGATCTCCAGACAAAAGCTCTCCACGTTCCGCGCTCCACTGAACATATCGAGTAGGCGTTGCACGGGAGTATCGAGCATCGTTGCAGGGAAGACGTTGATATGAAAACACCCATCAAAGAGCATTGTTGATGCAGTCTCGATACAAGCCCTGAGACAGTGTCGGTCAACGACTGCAAGAATGTCTTGTTCGTATGCCAGGCGAAAAAAGTCAACGGGGTTCTCAAAGTCTCCCGCAGGGCCTCGTGTCAGTAACTCAAAGCCGGTCATCGATTCATCCTCCAGCCAATGAATCGATTGTGCGAGCGTTCGTATCTGCTCGCCCTTTCGCAGTGTTTCGGTAACACGAGTCACTGTGTCGTTACCCTCAGAAGCCGCGGCAGACTCAAGACCACTGAACCCTATGCCGGAGCGCGACAACAGGTCGTCAACGGATGCAGTGTCCATGGGCACTTCAGCAACGGTCACCGAAGCGCAGAGCTCTACCTGAGCAGAGGAGACTTCCAGCGAACTTTCGTTCGTGTTAAGCCTGATTCTCTCAGCGATGCTTCGCGCCTCTGCGAGACGCGTGTCCGATAGCAGTAGAAGAAAACTTGAACCGTCCAGCCGTGCGACAGCATCCGCGTTCCTAAGCTCTGCCCTCAACTTTTTCCCAAGTTCCTTTACAACCAGGTCTCCAACGGAATGACCCAATGAATTCTTGATTTTCTGGTAATTGGTCAGAGTCACCAGCAGCGAGATCAATGAGTTCCCGGTACGGCGAGCGCGCTCCGTCTCCCTTTGAAGCAAGTCCTCAAAGCCACGGCGATTCAACAGACCAGTGAGAGAATCTGTAAACGAAGCATCCCGCAGTTCTGTCTCTGCTTTCTTCAACTCCGTCGTAAGTTTGGTATTCACTTTACGTAGCCGGCTCAGCTCCCCGCACAAGATCTGCAGATTATCTTCAAGCCCGATATTGGGAGCCAAATAAGCACCATTATTTCTCTCCCCACACTCGGGGGAATAAGCCCCGCCGGGAGCGAAACGTGATTTAACTAATTCCGCCGCTTCCTGAAGCCCTTCCGCGCTCAGTGCTACAATATCCACCCCCCTGGTGAGCGCATTCATAACCACCTTTGAGTCAGCCTCCTCGGTCATAAGAAACAGAACAGGCTGCTTTACCGTTGAAAGGCGTTTAATACTCGCGCACACCTGTAGATACGACGCTCGAGAAGCGACGACAATCTGAAATTCAGTTTTAGCAAGCACGTCTTCCAACTCATCCAGATCGTCACACCTGGTGGTAAGTACCGTACAGGTCAACTTCTGAACTACACTGCCATCGACCTCGTCCGCAATTACAACGAGGCAGCGAACTTCTTCACTTCCTCCACAGACGTGTTCGTTTTCGTTTGGAATCTTTTCTAGTGTCAAATTCAAGGGCGTGTGTCCATGGAGTCATGGCGGTTCAATTGTGCGAGCAAAAGGCAGACCTTTATTGCGAACCATCATCTGGGCAGCGCCTAAACCAGCCTGTTAGATTGGCGTTCCTCGTTGCGTTTGTTGGCTCTTCAGACCAATCTCTTAATTTTGGTCCGAGAAGCAGGCCGTCTGCATATTGCCCCGTCAGTAGCCCTTTGATAGCTCGGCCTCTATGGATTTCGAACCATGTTCTATGGAATTTCTCCCTCCTGCTAAATGAGCGGTAGCTGCCAATCTGCCCGCCTGTATGGCCTGGTTAGTGCCTAATGTCCCTCGGACTTAATCGCCTGAACGAGGGTCTGCACAAGCCTTTAGGCGATCTGGTCAATATCTAGCGGATATGGGACTTCGGATGGTCAGCGGCATCCACTTTGCTGATAGTTCACACCAATCGGAAGCCGCCCATACTCTCACACCAATCATCGATGACGGCCCCAAACTCAGCTTGCGTGAACCCCTGCGGCAGAATTCTTATCCCGAATTCAAGTCGATATCCTTACCTCCACCGCAAGCTGATTCGTGGCTCTTTCAGCTTGGGTGAAACGTTTGTAGTGATCGCACTGGCCGGAATGGTTTCCATTCCGATTGTTGGCCAGATGGGCCGGCTTCGGTCACAAGCTCGAATGGCTGAATGTGTGAATAATCTAAAGCAAATAGCGGTGCTACTAAATATTTACCGTACAGAACACATGAAATATCCTCGAGCCGCATTGGACGACTTTCGCCCCATAGGAGCCGGCGCCTCGGACTTTGGCATCTTTATTTGCCCCGGTACTGATGACAAGGTCGACAGTCTCTCGGATCTTGCCGGTGGGACATCCTATAGATACTTCGGAAGCAACGGTATCGCCTCATGGGCAATGTCAGTGTTCGGTGACGGCTTGATCGCCACGCCCTATGTCGAAGGCGACGCGAATCGTGGCCACGGGAATGATGCGGATGGTTTTGATGAAGATAACCCTGGCCGGTCTGTGTTGGCATTCGATACCTCGGATCCCCTGAAACGTTGGGACCGAAAGAATAGTTACGGGGCGATATACGATAGCGACTACGACCATCACGACGGCCGAATCAACTTGATTCACCTCAAAGACAGTAGTTGGGAAGAGATTGAAAAGTCAGAAAAGTTCGGCGAGTAGACCGACCTCTGGCGTCAACAAATCCCTCATCGCGGCCATAAGCTCAATTGAGACCGGAACAAACATCATGAACCCTGAAGTTGCACTGTCGTCTGAAGATACGAAACCGGGCTATCGACTGAACCGAGCAGACTCGCGCCGGATAGGAGAGATCATTCAACAATATACGAATATCTCACCCGACGATATCCAGGCAGCAGTCAAGCGGTCAAGAGATACCGGCCTGCTCTTGGGCGAGCAGCTTATACAGGATGGCAAGCTTACATCAGAGGACCGAGCCAAGTGCCTGTCCATTCAGTGGGGTCTGCCCTACTGCAACCTGAAACACGCTCGAGTGTCTTCCCAGGCGGTTCAGATGCTGGATTCGCACTACCAGATGCTTAGAAAGGTGCTTTGCCTTCAACTTAAGAGCGACATCCTGTATGTCGGTATTATCGATCCGTTACAGGTGGATGTGGTCGACGATATTCGGCTGATCACTGGGTACGACATCAAACCCATCGTGGTATCCGAGGAAGCACTTGAGGAGAAGTATGCAGAACTGTTTGAGGATCTGAAGCAATCCGAACACTGTATCGATGAAGCAGCGGAAGAGGACCCTGATCAACGGTTTTCTTCACTGGTCGTCGACGTGGAAACCCGGCTGGAGGAGAGCCCACAATCGAAGTCCAACGTCGACGAAACACACAATCTTCATGTGGCAGCCAATGTAGCGGCGGTAATTCAATTGGTGAATTCAATCCTCGGAAAGGGCATTGAGCAGGGCGCAAGTGATATCCACCTCCAGTCAGAAGGTGACCGGCTTCAGGTACGATACAGAGTGGACGGTATTCTTCATGATGGCGCCCATCTCCCGGGGCCTCTCATGCGAATTGTAGTCGCTCGCATCAAGGTAATGGCCAATATGGACCTGGCTTCAAGGCGAACACCTCAGGACGGCCGAATGGCTTTGACCACAGAATCAAAACGATTTGAAGGACGCGTCTCGGTCTTGCCTTCAGTTTCGGGGGTGAGCGTCGTACTCCGGGTTGCTGAGCAGAACAACGAAATGGTTTCCCTTGAGAAACTTGGTTTCCAGGAACAGGTAATGGAAAGCCTCGTCGCCCTTCTCCATCTTCCCCACGGTATGTTTCTGATTACCGGCCCCACGGGCTCCGGTAAATCCACCACTCTCTATTCAGCGCTCAAAGTTCTGAATACACGAGAACGAAAAATTCTTACGGTCGAAGATCCCGTCGAATCCAAAGTAGAGGGGGTTGCGCAGGCTGAAATTAATGAGCGCGCAGGATTATCGTTCGCGGCATGTCTTCGGGCGGCCTTGAGGCAGGACCCCGACATTATCATGGTGGGAGAGATTCGTGACAGGGAGACCGCGGCGATTGCCACCCAGGCATCTCTCACCGGGCACTTCGTCTTGAGTACGCTTCACACGAACGATGCGCCAAGTGCGGTCACTCGGCTTGTGGACATGGGTATCGAGCCCTTTCTTGTCGCGTCATCACTCGAGGGCGTTCTGGCGCAACGGCTGGCGAGGCGCCTTTGCGTTGAATGCAAGTCCCCATACACGCCCACCAGAACAGAGCTGAAGTCCCTGCAGATGGACCTCGATTCACCTACTCTAACACTGTACAAATCGGTCGGCTGCGGCGTGTGTCAAGGCCGCGGGTACCGTGGCCGAGTTGGAGTCTATGAACTGCTTAAGATGTCAGATTCTCTGAAAACGCTCGTCCTTGAAAGAAAACCTGATTCGGTCCTCAGGGAAGTTGCGATCCGGGAGGGCATGATCACCCTGAAACAGGATGTTTTGTCCAAAATGCTCGACGGCCTTACCTCGATGGAGGAGGCTCACCGGGTAGTTTCTTTTGAGGAATAGCACAAGACGGGCAGTTCCAGCAACAGCTATCTAATCTCGCGCTTGCAGAGCCGCGCCGACAGCGTGTCAGTAGCCGGATTCGCATGAATTCGAGTCTTGATAACTGCAGTGCCGGAAGTCTTGCGACTTGGACTTCGGTCTATGAGCAAGGTGGCTGGGCTCCGAGCAAGGGGGAATCAGATCACTATCTCCTCGGCCGGTCGGACGTTCTGGATTTTGGCGACGGCGAGTGTCATGTCGTCACATCCTTCCCCCGTTTCGTACTCCGACCACACATCAACGAAGCCTTTCACTATTTCCTTCGCGGACCGGTAATGATTAGCTTCCGCCAACGACACGATTCGCTCGATCCCAAACTGGTTTCCCTTGGAATCGAAGGCCTCGTTCAATCCATCCGTAAAGCACACGAGGATGTCCCCCTCGCACAGCGAGAGTTCCTCTTCTTCAAACACTGCATCTTCGTTTATTCCCAAGAGGGAGCTCGTACTGTCAAGCCGCAGCCACTTCCCTGTAGCGCGGGAGTAGAAAAGGCTTGGTACATGTCCCGCATTCACGTATCGAAGCGTTCCTTGTCTGAAGTCAAAAGAAAAACAAACAATCGGGAGCAAACTGGTTACACCGACTTCGCCACAGATCAGCCGGTTCATCGACTCAACTAATTCAGCGGGAGACAACTTGCCCGCATTCATACTGGCACGGAGAAACGCACTCGCCTGCGCCATAAGTAACGCCGCTCTGATTCCGTGCCCCTCTGCATCTCCGACGATGAGAGAGAACTGGTCTTTGTCACCGTAAACATAATCATAAAAGTCGCCCCCAAGGCCTTCGCTTGGCCTATATTGAATGCAAAAATCCATTTCGTTGAAGGAAGGATCTCGTTGTGGAAGAAGACGCTGTTGTACCTCGCGTGCCATTTCTATTCTGGATTCATGGCGATCCCTTTCTAATTCGACGAGTTCTTCCTGCAGCGCCTTCATGCGGATCATCGCGCGAGTACGCGCCTGGAGCTCTGAAGGCCTGATAGGTTTCGTTACGTACTCGTCAGCGCCTGCATCCAAGCCCGCAACTTTGTCTTGCTCAAACGAGCGGGCGCTGAGCATGATAATCTTGACATCATAAGTCCTGGCGTCCTGCCGGACCTTTCTAGCTAATTCGAGCCCGTTCATTACCGGCATGTCAAAGTCCAGTATGATCAGGTCTACTCGCTCTTTTGTCAGCATCGCCAGCGCGTCGGCTCCATTTTCCGCTTCAAGAATCCGATATCGATCTATGCCCTTGAGTAAAACGAGCTTTATGAAGCTGCGAATGGCCCTCGCGTCATCAACGACCAAAATAGTTCTCTGCTTTCCGTCCGAGGAGAGATCCTCGTCCATGGAAGACGCCGTTCCCGACAGGTCATTAAACTGGCTAAGCGACCGCAGGCCGAGGTGTTCTTCCGAGAAAATTCGAGTGCATTGCGCGACTGCCGTTACGTCAATCAACCGGGCGTTCCCTCCGTCTTCGACTACACAGGAACCGAAGAATATTGGCAGGTCACGCCGCGCGGCATGCATCGGCCGGAGCACAACCTCCTCCGTATCCATGACTTGATCAACTAGTATTCCGTAGGCCATCTCATCGGATTGAACAATCACGACGTTCGCCTCACTGTCTGAGTCGGACTGTTTGTTTTCGGCATCAACAAACTTGGAAGTCACTACATTAACATCGAGGTGGTCATGCAGATCTACTAACGGTAACGCCTGATCGCGAAGTCGGAAAAATCTCTGGCCTTGTGGTCCCACGATAGGATCAAGGTCTCCTTTACGATTAAGACGAAGTATCTCCTGCAGATTGTCTCGATGAATTCCATAGATCTGCCCCGAAATGGTGACCAGGAGTACCGGAACAGCCTTCACGTCGGACGGAAATCGCATCACATACTTGACACCTTCACCGGCGGAATTCTCGATCTCCAGGCTGCCTCCCATTTTATCGATATTCGCTTGCACAATGTCCATCCCTACTCCTCGTCCTGAAACGTAACTGGCTTTTTGTCTTGTCGAGAATCCTGGAAGAAGGATTAGCCTCAGAATCTCGTCTTCACTCATCTGGTCTGCCTGAGGTCTTGACAGCAACTCCTCGCTGATAGCTTTCTCTACAATCAAGGCCAGATTCAGGCCACGGCCGTCATCGCCCACAGATATTTCGACTTCCCCATGCGCGCGCTTTGCTTCGATAGTGATACTCCCAGCGGCCTCTTTACCCTCCCGAATTCTCTCTTCGGGAGGCTCAATTCCATGGTCAATCGAGTTTCGAATCAAGTGTACCAGTGGTTCCTTGATGGCATCCAGGATCGCGCGATCAATCTCTGTCTCGCCGCCGACAGTCTGAAGGAAAACTTTTTTCCCAAAACGCCGCGACAGCTCCATAACCTGCTTTGGCAACGTCTTCCATGCGTATTCGGCGGGTTGCATCCTTAGTTTCAAGGCGGCCGACTGGAGGTCTTCCGTCAGTAGGTTCAGACGCTGGGAAGCAGTGATTAGTTTTGAATCAGAGAAGTCTTCTGACCGCTGAATGATCCGGTTTCTTGTTATTCCGAGTTCCGTGATCATCTCCAGAAGGTCGTCCAACAGGTCTATATCCACTCGTATTCTGCTGTCGGCGATTGGGATGCTCTTCTTTTTTTGCTGGCTCTTGAGGGCGTCTCTGACGTCTGACGCCTTCACCTTGCCCTTTTCAACCAGGATTTCTCCGATGGTCAGCGGGTCACCGGACATCTGCTGCTCCAATGCCTCATCGATGTCTGTTGCAGTAACGAGTCCTTTTGAGACCAGCATTTCACCAATCGTCTTTGCCCTGAGGCTCGTCTTGGGCTGGCTGGCTAGGAGTGCAGCTTTTCTTAGCACACGCAGCTCAGTCGTCGCGGCGTCAAGCTGTGCGTCTGACTCGCGGCCGGTGCGCTCAATTCGTTGCAGTGTGTCTCGAATTGTCGCCAGAAAACTCAGAAGCAGGCCGGGGAGTTGACGGTCTTCTAGTTCGCCCCGCTCTTGTTCCACGCCAACGAAATCTTCTATTTCATGCGTAAAGATTTCGAGCCGGGAGTACCCGAGGCAGCCACAGGTACCCTTGATGGTGTGAATAACCCTTCTAAGCTGATTGAGACATTCCGAATTTTTCGGGTCGCCGTTCAGGACCATCAGGTTTTGCTCAGCTCTGTCGAGGCCCTCATAGCTCTCAGCGAGAAACTCACCGATGGTGTCATCAGTTATTATGGTACTGGTGTTATCCCCGTGACTTTGAAAGTTCATGGTCAAGCTTGCCTGCTACGTTTGATAAAAAAAGCTCTTTGTCGGGACGAAGAGCCATAACGAGACGGGTTCCAGCATTCCCGATAGATCGAAGGCTGGACTGTAAAGCCGGAAACTGGACTGTGAAAACATGACAGTCTTCTTAAACTTCTGAACGCCCGTTTCTGTGCTCCCTCATGAAGGATACGTGAGCAGAAGCTCCGATGGGATGGTCTCAGAGCTAAGGAGGTGCCAATCTTGCCCTATGGTGAAAACGAACTTGAGTCTGAATTTACCGCGTAGAGGAGCGCTACGAATCGGCAGCAGATGAATGCAGTTTCCAGAATGTAGACTGATCGGATCAGCGAATTCGCCTTGCCCGGCTTTCACCAAGCACCGATAGGGAAAACGAAACAATGGCACGAATGCAACATCTGGAGCCGCCGATTCTTCGAGAAGTTCATCCACGGGCACTGCATTTCCAGTGCAACTGTCGAAAGTCAACAATTCAGTCTAACTTTACCCACCGTGGCGGGAGCCCGAGTGGCAAGGCCAACTCAGTCGAATTGGCGAATAGGAAGGCGTGGTGAGGCCGACTTTGTAGGCCGCCGCTCGTGGAAGAACTGGCAGGCATCTCAATCCTCGTCCGGGGATGATGGTGAGCCCGATACTTAATCCAAAGAGACTCTCACGTCTGAGGCATTTGCTGCCTCAGACTGCAACGCGCCTCCTCGCACCCTCCTCCACTTTAGACCCATTGGAAGTCCGGTTTGGATCGGTCCTAGCCATGCGTCTTGTGTGAATGTCTACTCTTGCTCGCATCTGCTGGACATGAAGGACTGGACTACGACAGCAGGCACGCCAAGCACACCAACAACCAGGTGCTGTGTCTCGGCGTCACCACGTGCGGTTCTGACGGGCAGATGATTCTCGGCAACCCAGACTGCCACGTTCACGATTAATTTCTCGAACGCCGACACAAGCAACGCCAACGCAGCGGTTGTCAACGACGATGTTCCTGCCGGATTCTTCAAGAAGGGAACGAGCCCGGTCGGCACAGCCTCGGTGAGCGGAACGACCGTCACGGTCACCGTCGGCACCATGTCGCCAGGCGCAAGGGGAACGTTGACCGTCACCGGCACAGCAGGCAACAGCTCTACGGCCCGTGGCAAGTACGTTAACAACGCCATGGTCACCTGCTCAAGTGTGCAGAGTGACATGACTAGCGACACCGATAGCTGCACGACCACCGTTTTTCCCGGTTAACATTCCTGGTTGCGGCCACAAGGCAGCGTAAGGATTACGAGGCATAGCTTTGAACTTTTCGCAAAATCGACGGACAATTCGAGGCCAAAGCGCTTCTAAAAGATGCAGGTAAGGTTTAGAGTGCAACTCCGGCCTATCATTGGGCTGCGGCGATCCCCTCCTACCTTCACCCTGACGCGGACATTGGCCGCAATCGAACCTGGGAAAGGAGGCGTCTCGCCTCCACACGGAAGCGAGACGCTTCCGCTCCAGGGAAAATTCTCCGCGTCACGCGGAGAGATTACAAAGTGAGACTTTAATGCCACCACTGTTTGACTTTTTCATGGCGGCCCTAATGGCCGGGCTGGTTACCACCATCAGTAAGATCCACTCCCCCAGGTGGAAGACGTTTGTGTACGCATTCCCGATTCCCTTCACGCTTGCCTTTCTTGTTGGAAGCAAGCCGTTGAGTTGTTCGCACGCGATTGGTGCGTTGTCCGTTCACATTTTTCTGTGGTCAATCTGGGGACTGCGTAAACGAACAGGATGGCCGGTCTATCTGATCGATATTCTCATGGCACTGGTTTATCTCGTGGGGGTGAGAACGGCCGCAGGAAGTCTCAAAAACAACAGCGACCTTCTGTTCTTCGGGCTCATTGCACTCGGGATCACATTTTCAATTGCCACCCGCTGGCTGCCCAATGTCGAAGAACAGGGGCATATAAGCCCGATGCCAGTGCCAAAGAAATTCCTGCTGGTGTTTATCATTGCAACCTCCCTGTTCGCTCTGAAGAACACTTTCGGACCTGCAGTGGCGACCTTTCCATATCTCGGCGTATTTACGGTCTTCGAGTGCCGTCATTCTCTTTACACGCTCGGCAAGCGGTTCGGCCGGCTGTCGATGGCGTTCATGTTCCTTTTGGCTTCTCTGAGATTATTGCAAGAGCACATGCCGGTCCCGCAGGCACTGGCATTGGCATGGTTGCCGTGCCTGGCAACTCTCACGGTTCTGCAAAGGGAAGGCGGAGCGAAACGGGAAGGAGAGGAATGAGCAGTGCGTCCCCTCCCCTCCCCTCTCAGCTACTTCGTCATGTGCAGGAAGACTTTCTCCAGGTCAGCCTTTTCCTGGATGAACTTCATTACACGGAAACCTCGATTCACGAGCAACGCCACAACTTCACTCGCGTCTTCAGCGCTGCCCGGATGGACGCCGGTCAATTCTCTTTCATTGATGATTTCGACCGTCAGGCCGGGGATGGCCAGCAATGCGGAGGCAGCAGCTTCCGCACCTTCGACCAGGATGACTCTGAATCGTCCCTCACCACTGATACCGTTTGAGACTTCATCCTGTGCACCGGCCGAGACCAGTTTGCCGTGGTCAATAATGGCCACATGGGTGCACAGGTCTTCGAGTTCAGTCAGGATGTGCGAAGAGAGCAGCACTGCCTTCCCCATTCTGCCGAGTTCACGAATGAGTTCCCTGAATTCGATACGCGCTCGCGGGTCGAGCCCGCTGGCCGGTTCGTCGAGAAGCAGCAGGTCCGGATCGTGGAGCAGGCAGCGTGCCAGCGAGACTCGCTGGGATTGACCGCGTGAGAGAGTAACTGCCTCACGTTCCTTGAGATCTTTGAGTTCAGTCAGCTCCAGCACGTCTCCGATCAATCTCTCCCGATCTGATTTCTTGATAAGGAATGCCTGCGCGAAGAAATCGAGGTATTCGTAAACGGTCGTATTTTCATAAGCGCCGAAGACGTCCGGCATATATCCCGTAAGCGCACGCGTCTTCAGTGGCTGCCTCCGCACCGAATGGCCTCCAACCAGCACTTCGCCGCGCGAGGGCTGAAGGAGGCCGGCCACGATTCGAATCGTGGTAGTCTTGCCAGCGCCGTTGGGCCCGATGAAACCCAGGATCTGGCCCGCGTCGAGGGTGAGGCTGAGACGGTCCACCGCCAGCGAGCCTTCGTAGCTTTTCGAGATTTCCTTGATTTCAAGTACGGCCATCTCTACTCCCTCCCTTTGCGCAAACTGATCGTGAAGTCGTGCAAAGTCGCGCCTGCGTTCGATGAAAGACGGAACTTCAGAGAGCGTGCCTTACGGTCAATGGATTTGCTAACCTCTCCGGAGAGGCCCTTGTCCAGGGGATTCCAATCTTTCCTGGCCGGATTCCAGCAGGTCACATCGATCTGGATATTAGGGTTGATGCTCGCGTCCACATGCACGACCTCCCAATCCATCACGTTCGCTGGAATGTCGCACTCGAATTCAACATAGCCCCGCTGCGGGAAATTAATCTGATACCAGTGTCGGCTGGCGGCTTCGAGTCGATTGTCATTCTGGTTAAAATTATAAGTCTGAAATTGGCCGTTAACGGGGTCATGATAGTAGAGGTAAATCTGGTTTGGAGTGCCCTCCATGACATTGAGCTGCAGTGATCCGTGAGGCCAGGAAGTTTCATTCGTCAGGTGGACCGGGATGTTCGCAAAGAAGGTGCTGTCCGATCTGTCCGAAGCCCTGAAACCTTCCAGGGAAAAAACGGGACTGTCCCCCTCAGAGATCGTGCCTCCTACCTGGGCGTATGGGCCTTCCATGACGTGGATGCTGCGGTCGCGCAAGTTGCCGCGCAGGTTGCCGGATCTATCCGGTTTAAGAACCGCGCTGACCTTATGTCCGGGCTTAAGGTCGAAAGGAAATCCATCTATATTTCGGTTCGTAGGAACCTCTATTTCGAGTTCGTTAAGTTCCTTCGTTCCAGGCAAATCATCCGGTTTCACCTTCTCTACCTGGACAAGACCATCGCTCATGTAGAAGACCGAGCCGAAGGTGAATTGATTAAATTTCAAGATGTATCCTGTCCGGTTGATGATCTGTGCGTTGAGACCAGTGTCGGTGAGTTCAAGAGAGGCTACCAGTCTGCCTGGCCGGACCACGTCTGCGGTGCGAATAAGTTCATAGCTCCACATGTGAGTCCGCAGCGGCTCAGGGATCATTGCCATGGAGTCCAGACCGGCCACCTCGCCCCAGCGAAAGCTGCTGCCGAGCGACGTACGATTTCCCGGCTGATACTGATCCGTTACGTCAGTCATCTTCCAGTTCACCGACGTGGTCTTGGGAACGAACTCGGAACTGCTTCTGGATTGAGAAAGAATCCCTGTCCACACATCACGTCTTGCGTAATCGGATTCTGTGTTCAGGTGGATCAGGCTTGAGCGTTTAATGACCGAACTGCCGCCACGAACGATGATCGTCCAGAAGTAGCTGAGGACCGCAAAAAAAATCGAAAGGGCCGGAACGGTAATTAATGTCCACTCTTTTCTGTTCTTCGATTTCAAATAGAGGTAATTGGCCGGACCAATGACCACGACGCAAACGAGCAGGAAAAACCCAATACCGATAAACGAAGGTGCTTCAAGCTCGGGAAACTGGGACGCGGCCGTACGTGCCGTCGCAATGTATCCAAGTGGAGGTAGCGATTGGCCGTTTTCTAAAAGGTAGCCCGCCAGATGCGGCCACTCAGACCAATCCTGCAAGTTCGGTTGATTGAGATCGAAGGTCAGCACCAGGATATATCCGGCGCCAAACCGTCTCTCCACAATCAATGGTGCGTCACGCGTGCCCTGAATGAGCCGCCCCTTCTGAATTTCGAATCGGCGGATTCTCAAGCCTGTTTCAGAGACAGTTTCTTCCGAACCGAACCTGCCCGGCATCATCTCTTCAAGGAACGTCCCGGCAAAATTGTTCCGGCCGTCGTAGCAGATGACAAATGTGCTACCGGACGCCACCTTTTCCTGTAATGCACGAATCTGTTGGGGGCGGAGTTCGTTCAGGCTTTCGCCATAAACGAAAATTGAACTCACGGAGTCATACCCGATCCAGTGCTCGGGCAGCCACTTCGGTCGGGTAGTAGCAAACGCGGTATTTGAAAGAAGGCTCGCCATGGTGGCCTTCGGCACGCCGATTTTTGTACGGATCGCAGACTCGACCGGGCCAGGGCGCCCGAGAACCAATGCAACCCGGTTTGCCCGCGTAAACGTATTTGTCACGGCGGATGCCAGGAGCTCATCGTCTTCACCCAACAGGCGCACTTGAGCGATGCTGCCCGAACTCATCAGTGCAGTCAGCACAAAGATCTTCTCGCCCTTTTCGGGAAGATCGACTGGCCGAGTCACTTTCGGGTCATAGGTGGAAATGAGACCTGAGCCATTCGAATCGGCAGGCCTTATCTGGAGCTGACCATTCATAGAGGCGCCCTGGTTCGTGATCTTCACGACTACCGGTATCCACCTTCGAAATCCTGCGATGCCATTGAAGCCATGGCTGAGAATCTCCAGCTTCACCTGGCCGAAGACCGGCGAAGAGGCAAGCAGACACAAGCCGAGCGGGAGAACAAAATTGACCATGGTGAATCTGTATGATTCGGACATCGTAAATTTTCCGACGCCAATAAAAGAAACTCCATCCTACTGCGGCACATGGCCGCGACCAATCGGAGCTACGCAATACGTAATACGTAATACGTAAGCTTGCAGGCACTTAGACTTAGAAAGCAGGATGGCATCTCAAACGCCCACCGAAGGGAGGTCGCTTGCACCTCATTACGTGATTACGTCTTTACGTCATTACGAAGCGGCTACGGTAGTACACGCACACCGCGCAGACTTTCCAAAGTAAATCTTTAACCAGAAGCCCCGGAATCCATCTATCGCCGCAAAACGACTTGAGTTCTTCAGATGCAGATTTGAGACTACGCGTTCGAGTGCATCTATCAGACATCCCCTTGAATGCACCACGTTCCTATAAACAGATACCACCTTAACAGCTATGAATGACCCCATCGTCGGCATCGATCTTGGCACAACCAATTCTGAAATTTCGGCATACATAAACGGTGAAGTTCAGCTCATCAGTTCGGGCGACCAGAAAATTCTCCCCTCGTGCGTGGGGCTGTCCCCGGACGGAGATCTCCTGGTTGGCGAAGCCGCTCGTAACCAAATGCTGATCTATCCTGAACGCACAGCCCGCAGCATCAAACGCAAGATAGGCCAGGACGTGAAGATAAAATTGGGTGACCAGGCATTTACCCCGCAGGAGATTTCCGCGATCATTCTCAAAGAGCTGGTGAGTTGGGCCGAACCGAAACTGCAGACAAAGGTTTCCAGGGCAGTCATCACCGTTCCCGCCTTTTTTTCTGACGCCCAGCGGGCCGCCACGCGCGAGGCAGGTGAGCTTGCCGGCCTGGAAGTCGTCCGCATCCTCAATGAACCCACGGCGGCCAGCCTGGCCTACGGTTATGCGGAGGGCCGCCAGCACACGATGATGGTTTATGACCTTGGCGGAGGCACGTTTGACGTCTCCATCGTGACTGTTGAAGGGGATGTCACCGAGGTACTCGCCAGCCATGGCAACAACGAGCTCGGAGGCGATGATTTTGACAAGCTCCTCGCCGATCACCTGCTGGAGCTGTTCCGGGACGAGCACGGCCTGGATCTGAGAGATCAGCATCCGGCGGCTTATTCACGGATCTGGTGGGCCACCGAAGAGGCAAAGAAAAAACTCAGCTTCGAGCCTTACGTGCGAATTCGGGAAGAGAATCTGGCCACCTCCGCGGACGGCCACCCCATGCACCTTGACGTTGAACTATCGAGGGAGCAGTTTGAAGACATGATCTCGCCACTGGTGGAGTCCACCCTGGAAAGCGTCAACAAGGCCATGGAAGACGCCGGGAAACAGACCGGCGACCTGGATGCCATCCTTCTTGTCGGGGGCTCGACTCGCATCCCTTATATTGCCGAAACCCTGGAAAAACTCGCGGGCGTCCCGGCCCGGCAGGATGTTCACCCGGACCTTTGCGTAGCGCTCGGCGCCGGCGTCCTGGCTTCACGGCTTGGGGGACACGATATCGAGCGAGTGCTGGTAGACGTATCGCCCTTCTCGTTCGGGCCAGCTTATCTGGGCTACAGAAACGGTATGCCCTACCCGCACTGCTATCGCCCCATCATCAGCAGGAATACCCCTCTGCCCGTGACAAGGGCTGAGTCCTATTACACCTCCTATCCCTTCCAGACAGAAGTGAAATTTGACATCTATCAGGGGGAGAACCCTGACGCGCTCAAGAACATCCATATCGGCAGTTTTAAGGTCACCGGACTTAAACCAATGGAAGACTACAACGAAGTCCTCTGTCGTATGAGCCTCAACCTCGACGGAATTCTCAATGTGGTTGCCATCGAGAAGAAGACCGGGCTGTCGAAACAGATCACCATCTCCAATGCCGTAAACCTTTTGAGCAAGGACGAAGAGGCCAGCGCAAAGGAGCGCATCAGGCAACTTTTTGGAGAAGAGGAATCGGACTCCGATACATTGGGCGAAGGGCCGGAGCAGAGGGATATCGAAGAGAGCGCCTCCCCGGAAAACGCCGCCTGGATGGTGAAGGAGGACGAGGCGCGCTTGCTTCTGCAACGCTCACGATCCTTGCTTTCCAACATGCACTCTTAAGACAAGGAAGAGGCCATTGACCTTCACGACCGAATCGAAACCTCGCTCGAATCCAGGGAGATAACCGAGCTGGCCCAGGCCGTAAGCGATCTCAAGGAACTGCTCTTTTACGTGGAGGGCAATTAATGGCCATGCTCAAATGCCCCGTCTGCGGCGCAAAGTTCCGTGGCACCACTGAGTGTTCACGGTGCGGTGCCGATCTTTCACCTCTTATGCGTCTGGCCACCCGGGCATGGCTGGTGCGCCAGCAGGCCATTGATGCCCTTCTCCTTGGAAACCCTCAACTTGCCGAACAACTCGCTGCAGAAGCAATGAGTAATAGAAGCTCTCCTGAGAATCTCGCACTGGAAGTGCTTGCCGGGGCATACTCCTCTCTTTCAGCACAAGGCTCCATCTGACATCGTTTACCCAATCTCTAATCTTTCCCCTACCGTAACCTCACGGCCACAACCAAACCTGGGAACGGAAGCGTCTCGCCTCCGCACGGAAGCGAGACGCTTCTGCTCCCGGGAAAGTTCTCCGCGTCACGCGGAGAGGTTACAAAGCGTGACTCTACCGCCACATACGGCTGCTACCAAAATCTTCGAGAACTCCACCGGACGGCCTGACCAGGATTACTGGCCCTGCGCGCAAACTTTCACAAGTAAAACTCTAATGACAATTCATCTCCCAAAATCCCATGGCCCGACGCAAGACGAAGCGTAAACATCAAAAGCAGACCCATAAAGTCCAGAGCACGGCAGTGATAAGTGCCGCAACCGATTTCACCGCGTTGGAATCTGCGATTCGCGATCTCCTGGCGCAGGGCAAAGCGCGGGAGGCCGTCAGGCAGGCCAAGGAAGCCCACAAGCAATTCGATACCGAACAATCCGAAGATCTTCTCGCGTCTGCCTACCAGGCTCGCATCAAAGAGATGTCCGAACGTGGGATGGAACAGGAAAGCGCTTCGCTTCTCGATCTGGTGACGGGCCGTCATCCAAGGAACGCGGATGTGTGGAAGGCACTGAAACTCGAGCAGGATATGCAAACCGGGAATTATGATGATCTAGTGCGGCCTTTGAGCAACCCGGATCTTCACTCCGAGCAGAGGCAAGAGATCGAAACCCGGATCAAACAAGAGCTGTTTGATCTCAATTCCCTCGCAGAAACCCGGGCCCTCGTGGATGGGCATCCTCTGCGGGTGGCAGCCGCCGCTTTGAACAAGGCATTCAAAGCCGTGACCACAGCCCCGGTGGATGACTCGGAGATCGCGTTACCCGAAGTATCCCGCCGCAGCCCGCTCGCGCCCTGGAAGTTGATCATCCGGGCCATCAGTCACTTCTACCGTGGCGAAGACGAGCCCTGCCTTCAAGCTCTTGATCTGGTCGATCCCTCATCGGCTCCCGCCAGGCTCATCGGTCCCTTGAAGAATATGATCGGGGAAAAGGCCGAGGCTGGGGCGGCAGTTGGCAAACTGCAGGCGGCCGTGAGTGGCAGTCATACCCCCCTTTATTCAGCGTTTGAAAAACTTGATGAAGCTTTTTCTGGCCAGAACATGCATTCCACTGTTCGGCTGATGGTCCAAGCCGAAAAAGTATGTAAAAGGCATCGTCCGGAACTTTTGCAGCAAGTCGTCCAACTCATGATCGCAAGGGGATTCGCTGAGGGATTCGGCCGGAGTTCCATGGAGCGGCTCTTGAGCACCAATCTGGTGAAAAACGCAGTTTTCTTACGGTTGATGGCCCGGGTATGTGAACATGAACAAGACGAGCCTCAGGCCAACGAAATCTGGGATGAATTCCGCCGAGCCGCCTTGCGGGAAGGACTTATCAAGAGCAACAGCCCGGAAGAGGCGGCCGTCTACCTCCACATGGGAAGCATCATACAGGGAGCTTCTGAGCCTTATCTCGTCAATGCCAGGCGTTTTTACATCGAGCAAGACGGTCACTCCCCCTACTTCCTGGATGTCGGTGACCTCCACAGACGTGCCTGCACTATCGACCCGCAGCCGGACTCCTACTCACAATGGCTGGACGCGGTCAGAGATCGTGACTGGCATGTCTCGGACGAAGCCGCACAGGCATGGCATGGTGCATTTCCCCAAGACAGCCGGCCATTGCTGTTTCTGATGCACGCATGCGAGCAGCGGAAGGCCTTCAAAAAAGCAATCCAATATCTCGAACTTGCTGAAGCCGCTGAGGCCATGAATCCAGACGTCCGCCGAGCCCGGCTGAGGCTCTGGTTCTCAACATCCGAGCGGCACCTCGAACAGAAAAAGCCCCACCTGGCCCGAAAGGATTTCGAAGAAATAGAAAAACTGACACAGTTGGAGGGCGACCGAGGCGCCTACCTCAACGCTCTCAGGAGGATCTGTTTTGTCCTTGAAAACGACTCGCAGGAAGCCGACCGCATCTCAGATGAACTCGAAGCACAATATGGCAACGCATTCAGATACATCCTGTGCGGCACTGCGGCCGACACCTGCAAACTCAAGTGTGTGAATGCGGAGCCCACAGTTGCCCCTCCGATCTGTGATCAGATAACCAGGGCTTTCAGGCTCACAACAGATCTGGAGAGACAGCTACTCGAAATACCGCATAGCATGGAAAAAGCCATACTCCAGGAACTGCAGCAGGACAACTGCGTGCTGGACTCAGCGTCACTGTTTCTTTTCGGTGAAACGATTCTCGATATCAGTCTCTATTTCGAAAGTGAGATAGCTTTTCATGCCTCTTTACACGGACTCCGGCGGAGGGATGAATTTCAGGCCTGCTTCATGCTGCTACGGGCGCACAGTTGGTACTTCACTTTCCACAGTCGCGGGGCAGAGTGTGCGGCTGCCGCGGTACTGATGGCAAGGCGACGCCGGGACACCACTCTGGCAGGCAAGGCAGTGGATCTCCTTAAATCCCTCTGCAGAAATGAGGGCATCGGTTTCGAGGAAGCTCTGGAGGAAGCGGAACAGAACCTTAATCACATCCTGGAAAGGGAGATCGACGCAGACCAGTTCCCAAACTACGAGCCGTACACACCCCGAAAAGCGTCTTTTGAGCCCGACGATGTCGACGAAGAAGATCCAGAACCTCTGCAACCGGATGCCCGCACGGAAGAACCGCCGAAAGGGCGGGCAGCTCACCAGGCCCTTCTGCCCTTTTTTGATCAGGACAACTTTTATCCGGAAGAGGGAGAAGAAGAAGAAGAAGACGCACCGAAAGCCAATGAGGACGATGATTCGGATGAAGACGATGACTGGGATGACGATGACCCGGAGGGAGAAGAGTTCGGAGCCTACAAGGCTGCGATCGAACAGATGGTCAAAAACTTTCATCCCAAACTGGCTGAACTCTTTTTGGAGATGTTTACCAATTATGGAGACGCCGAGCCCGAAGAGGTCAAGACATTAGATCCTGACCTCTTCAATCGATTGCAGACGGCGATAACCAAATACGGGATGCCGCCCCCTTATGATTTCGAAGAAGATAGCTCTTTTCCAGGGCGACGAAATTCCAACAGAAACAAAAGGCGGAAACGCAGGAAACGGAAGAGGAGGTAAATCTGATTATGCAGAACGACCCATTCAAAATACTCGAACTCAGGGAACAGTGCTCCGACGAAGAAGTCCGCCAGGCATACCTGAAGAAGCTGAAACAGTTTCCCCCGGATAAAGAACCGTTAGAGTTCGAGCGCATTCGTGACGCGTATGAACAGATCAAAGATCCCCGCCGGCGAATTCAGCGGACACTCCTGGCCGCCGATCCACGTCAGCCATTCACACAACTGCTTGATGATGCAATTTCGCGAAAGTTCATCGGTCCGGAGGTATGGCTGGAGGTAGTGCGAAATGGATGACCTTTGGAAAAACCCGGCAGATTCCGCTGCTCCTTTTGAAAGCTGGCCCGATGAACCCCAGGCTGAAACACCTCAGGCCGGCGAACCAGCCCCTCCGGAAGACCTGAAAGCCCAGTTGATGCAACGCTTCTCCGATCTACTGGACCGGGCGCTTTCCGAGCAGAGACCCGAAGGTATTGCCGACGAGATTTGGGAAAGTCTGGAAGTGGAGGAATCAGACGATCCCGACCTCTACACACTCTGGTCCGCAATGACCTCGCTGACCCAGGAAGTCAAACTTCAGGGCCGGGCCTTCAAACAACTCAGTGAAACACTGGCCCCGGTAGACAACCTCAGCCGTCAATTGCCGGAAGTCCTGCGAGCCCACGATGTTGCACTCGCCGCTGCACATGCCCTGGCTACAGACAGCGCCAACGCAGACCAACACCACCGGGAACAGCAGCAAAGGTCCCTGGAAAACCTGATGAAAAAGAACTTTTTCGACCTCCTGCTGGATTTAAGAGACCGACTGAAACGCGGCCTGCAGGGAGTTGAAGGGAAGATTCAGACCAGCAAGGCGCCACCTGCCGGAGCCTTCGCACGCGTATTCGCTCATCCGCACATCCAGGCAGCACAACAATTGGGCGAGATGGTGGCCGCCATGGAAAAAGGATACACCTTGACTCTCGAACGCCTCGATGAAGCTTTACAAAACCTTGGAATCATCGAAATCCTCTGTGACGGACAAAACTTCGATCCATCCCGGATGAATGCGGTAGACCTCGAAGAGTGCAAGGACGCCATCGATGGGGAAGTCCTCGAAGTCTTCCGCCCGGGATACGAGTGGAATGGCATCCTGCTGCGCACCGCGGAGGTCAAAGTCGCACGGCGGAAGTAAAGATTTACCTGTGAAAGTTCGCGCCTCGTGCGTGTACTCTTGATCTCACCAACGGATGGTCAACCGATACAACGGATAAAGAACAGGACCGAATTCAGGATTCAGGATTCAGGGCCGAATTCAAGATTCAGGATTCAGGATTAAGGATTAAGGGCCGGATTCAGGATTCAGGATTCAGGATTAAGGATTAAGGGCCGGATTCAGGATTCAGGATTCAGGATTCAGAGGTCTGCAATCGTGGTCTCCACGCTCCGCGGGGAGTTTTCCTTCTTCCTCCTTCTTCCTTCTTTTTCCTTCTTCCTCCTTCCTTCTTCCTCCTTCCTTCTTCCTTCTTTTTCCTCCTTCCTCCTTCCTCCTTCCTTCTTCCTCCTTCCTTCTTCCTCCTTCCTTCTTCCTTCAGGATTCACCATCCACCATCCACCATCCACTATTCACCTTCAGGCAGCGCTTCACTGTTGTCCGATCCACCACCGATGTCCTTAAGGAAATCAGGCAGGCCATCAGCGTTGCTGGTTTCTTCGTTTTTGCTGTCATCAAGGAAATCGACGTTGTAGGTGCCACTGGCGCCTGATTCCTGTTGCCGCTTGTTCATCTCTGCCTTCCGCTGGTGGCGTTCTTTTTCTCGGAGTGCTTTGTACGAGCCATTCATCAGCCGGTCCTCCCTGCCTTCGCCGGCGAAGATCTCAACGGCTGTCCAGGTGAGCTTCTTCTTTTCCTTCACATTGATGACGTGGCAGCGGGTCTGGCACAGGCCGCAGCCCACACATTTATCGGCGAGGACGACTGGAGCGACAAACCCGGAATCCTCGAGCGGGGCGCCGCCTTCATCCACTTCCACATGCACTCGCTCGAACTCGATCGCGTGATATCCCGCGGACGCACACTCATCCACACAAAGCTGGCATGCCTCTTTACCCGCGTATGGGAGGCAGGTTTGTTTGTTGACCTCGGCCAGCCCCAGTCTCACAAATCTCTTCTCCTCCATCGGGATCGGGCGAATGGCGGCAGTCGGGCAGACCTGTGTACAGATGTTGCAACTCGGCTCGCAGCCTGCCCAGTTGGCGACCACCTCCGGCGTCCACAGGCCCTCGAGGCCCTGTTTCTTGAAACCCATCGGTTGCAGAACGTCGTTGGGGCAGGCTTTCATGCATTTGCCGCAACGGATACAGAGCTGGAGGAATTCTTTTTCAGGCACGCTGCCAGGAGGCCGGACGGGTAGATTGCGGTAGCCCACCGCTCCGAGGTTCGCACCGGAAAGTCGATTGATTCCGGCAAAGAGTGCGGAACCGGAGGCGGCAGCGCCAAAAAAGCCGCGTCGAGATAGTGGAGTCTCATTCGTCGGGGGATCGTTTTCGATCTTCAGATCTATCTTGTCTCCACGATTTACAAATTTGATGGCGTGGGTCGGGCAGACACCACCGCAGGTCTGGCAGAGCGTGCAATCGGCAGTGCGGGTGGTGAAGTCGGCCTTGATGGCATCAAAGGGGCAGATCTCAATGCACTTGTTGCAGTTGATGCAGGTGGATTCAACTTTGCGCTCTGAAGCCCGAAAGAAGTTAAAAACGGAAAAAACCGCGCCACTCGGGCAAACATATCGGCACCAGAATCTCTTTCGCAAAAGACCCAGTCCCAGGACGGCGAAGAACAGCACCAGCGAAAAGATGTGCCCGGCATTGATGGCAGGGATCTGATGCCATTCACGCGCCAGCCCAAGCTGAAGAGGCGCCAGGGTCATGAGCATCCCCCGCGTAATGATCGGTATGGCCGCGACGAATCCGGTCAGCAGGACTCCGCACAGCGATGCGACCAGGCATCCGAACAGAATGTAATACTTGAGGTGCACCCACCAGCCGTCCTTTTCGATTTTGAAGCGATCTACCCGCTTGCCAATCGCCCAGTCAAACATGTCGATCAACGTTCCAAGAGGACACAGATATCCGCAGAAACCCCGGGGTATAAACACACAGACACCGACGATCCAAATCGCCCACCACAACGACCAGATCCAGGTCTTCGCGGCGATGGCCGTGGAGATACTGACCAGGGGATCAATGATCAGGAAGAGTTCAGCTTGGACCCATTCTTTTTGCAGCAAGTCATCTGCATAATGGGAAGGCCATCCGTTCGGGTTGGGGACGGGCCGCGCTGTGTAGGGCCAGCAGGTGTGGAAGAAGAACACGAGAAAAAGAAGAAAACAGATGGTCTGAATGATTCGACGGACGGGCGATGAAAGCCAGGAAGGCCCGATCTTCTTCAGCAGCCGGCGGAGGGTGCCTGCCTTCGGCTTCTCATGATCTGAAAGCAGAGATCGCGGCACGAAATTGGTAACAACGCGGATCGGAAGCCCCGGCTCTTTAAGGGGGAACTTTTTGTGAGCCTTCCGAAGAAATGGAAGGAAGATATCAAGCCGCATCGGCTTCTTTCTAATAGACCGTTAAATTCGCAGTGGGCAATGGCCGTTGCCGGGCACAAGCACTGCGGAAAAAAGATTCAGCCCATCTCATTGCTTTTTCATTCCCGGACTCAACGCTTTCGCTGTGGCGTTTATAATCGCTTCGGAAGTCAAGGTCGCAGCAGCGGTGGCATCGACGCCTTTGACGGAATTCTTTGCAATGATCTGTCGAGTGGTATCGACGATCGACGAGTAGTATTGCTTTTCCTGGTGCTGGGTCAGCCGCAAGTTGGTGATCTTTGCATTCGACACGATCACCTGAACGTTTACCTGTCCGGAGTAACCAATGCTGCTGCTCTGATAGGTCCCGTCCGCCACCAGGGCAACATCGAGGGTTTCAAAGAGTTTGATGGCGTCAAGGCTCGCCTGCGCACGGTCGCGCACCTGGTTGACTCGCTTAGCCTGATTTCCCTCAGGGACTTCGAGCTCCAGGACCTTCTGGTAATGCGTGATAGCTTTTTGAAATTCGCCATTGCTGCGACAAGCGTCTCCGGCAGCCATATAGGCGTTGTGTGGCTGCCCGCCGGAAGCGAGGCGAGCGGCAGCCTCAAGCGCTTTGGTCAAGTTCCCCATGTCTCCCCACAGCTTGATGACGCCCTGGCTCCGGTTGTCCGTTTTCCTCAGAACCGCCTCTGCCAATGATCGGCTTCCCAACCGATAATAGCAGTTGGCAAGTTTGACGGCGTTCCCGGTGGTGAACGAGCCGCCGAACTTCTTGGCCTTCTGCTGAAGCCAGAAAGCGCCTCTTTCATAGTCTTCGAGAAGGTCTGTGTAGATGTGCGCCATCTGATCCATGGCTTTGGAAAGCCCCTCCGGATTACTCTTGTTCACATCCATGACATGCATCATGAATTTGGCGCCACCCTTCCAGCGACTTTCATTTTCGTTGATAACGCTCCACATATACTGGCCGATGTTTTGATTGGTATTCCAGGGGCTTCCCTTTGGCGGTTCCGGGAACTGCATGTCCAGGCTCTTCGGATAATCGACCATCTGGACGCCGTCCCACCAATCAGGTTGCGTCTGGCCCGACTGATCAATCCCCTTTAAAATGTCTTTGGTCGAAGGCCCTGTCCTGGTGACTGGCGAAGGTGGCTCAGTTGATGGGGGAGATCGTTGAGACTCTGGAGTGGGTTTTGAGTCGGGGCGCTTCTCTGAAGTTGATGAAACCGGCTGCTCATCTTTGGCCGTAACAATCTTTCGCACGCCCTTGACAGTGACCGCATGGACTTTGGTAAACGGATATCTCATCTCAACATTGCCCTGGCCGACACTGATACGGATGACCACCTGGCCACCGGATTCAGAAACTACCTCACCATTGAGACGCTGACCGTTGAGGAGCTCGAGGAGATCAGCGTGAAGAGATGGAACCACAAAAAGAAAGATCAAACCCGGGAGGGAACTGAGAGCCATGGCTATTGTCCCTTAACGGAATACAGGAGAGTGTGCGTAAGGGGCCCTGAGGCGGAAGAGCTGCCAGCAGATCAGCGATATTCTGCACGAAGCTATGAACATTTCGACTTTAATTTCTCTTCAGCTTAGTGGCTTAGTGGGTATATATGTAAAGACCCACTTTGCCCACGTTTTTGTAAATACGCCTTCTTCCGCCCGGCCAGTTGGGTGCTCCGAAGATTCTGTTGCGAATCCTATCGACCATTATGGAGCCCGTTGCATACCCTTGTATTCGCATCGGATGAAGCGTGCCAGACATTGAGCACCCACAAATTGCCGACGACCTCCCCCAAAAATTCGTGATGGAAATCTGACCGGACAATTGCCCAGGGTGAACCGGCTCGCCGTCGATTATGGGGTCAATGGCCGCACGATGGTCAAGGCCATCGATACCCTCGAAGAGCAGGGGCTGGTGAAGCGCGTTCCCAGCAAAGGGACTTTTGTTAAACCGCTGCGTCGCGAACGTACCCATACCCTGTCGGCCATCACCGACAACATGGTGTCACCGCTGCACTCGGGGATAGTCCATGGTATGGAGGAGATAGCGGCCCGGCGGAATCACCACCTTCTTTTCTGTCGGCGGGAGAGCATTGAGATTGAAGAGGCCCGAATTGTAGAACTGCTTGAAAGCCGCAAGGCCGTTGGATTCCTGGTCTGGCCGATGAAATTTTCGCTCGACACACGGGGTCTACAGGCATTGAAAAGCAGCGGCGTGCCCTTCGTCGTCTTTCCGCATCCGGGAAGGCGCCCCTGCCCGATACCCGATGGATTAACGGAACGAATCTCACCATCACTTCGGGCCCGCAATCGGACACGTTCACATTCAGCCCACAGAACGACGGACGAACGGTTTTCGACTTGAAGTCAGACCGCGGTCTGAAGTCGGAGTCGTTCCGGCTCAGCAACGAAGACGAATTGGGGACCTCAGAGGAATTCGAATAGCTCCTTGATGAGCATTGCGTCCTTTACGTCAATCCCCTCAGACCAACCCGCAGCTATACCGCCGGAACTTCTCATCGTCAGTCATGATGGGACATCGGTTGGCAATGCTCTGAGCGCTCAGCATCCTGTCGAATGGTTCTTTGTGATGGAAGGGCAAATCTTTCAGCAAGAGGGCATCTTCACCACGGAAGTCCAGTTGCTCGAAGCCGCACTTAGCGACCATTTCGACTGGGTCAAAGTCGACATCCAGCTTGCCGACGGAGGCTTTGATCATCAGTTCGGCAATGGTGATGGAACTCACGTGGATGACGTTGGAGAGATCTTCCAGTTTTGCTCGCCTGTCTTTTGAGATTTTTTTGGGTCTGACAACGTCCACAGGAAAACGTGCGTATCAAGGATGATCTTCATGACCCTTACCATAAAACATATCGTTGATCTCACTGTCCTCATCCAGGAAGTCATCAGGCACATGAATTTTTCCTGCGAGCAGTCCAAGTTTTCGTTTCCCGCCAGGTTGGTGTTTGACCAACTCAACAACGGGCTGATTGTTCTTCGCTATGACCACCTTTTCGCCGCGGCAAGCCATCTCAATCAGTTTGGACAGATTCGCCTTTGCATCAGAAACATTGACGATCATTGGGGTCTCCCTTCAAATCCGAACTCCAAACCAAGCATGGCCAACTATATTAGAGTTGGTCATTCAGACCAACCTTGGACACAACTCTTTAACTTCATCAAAATGACCACCTCCAACTCGGGACAGCGTTCAAAATGTTCGTTCAGTACTACGTCTTCAACACCTTCACATCCTGTTTTTTGAGGATGTCATCATGAGTGACCAAATCCAGGTCTTCGATCATCGACTGCGCGATCAGGAGACAGTCGAATGGATTTCGGAACGCTCACCGAGCTGGCGTGGACTTCGTTTTCCAGGATCAGCAGTGGCCGCACAGGAATCGGAGGAGAGCGACGGGTCATCGTCGAGCCATCAGAGCAAGACATGTGTATCTAGAAACAGATTCACTCCTCACCCACTCCAGAGGCTTCGGCAATCTCAGAAGTTAATTCGTCAAAGTCTAAGAACGGATCTGTCCCCTACTCCATTTCAGTTTAATCGGATCAAATAGGGTGAAGTCTTTCAGACTCCATACGAAACTTGACGGGCAACTCTTGACAGGAAGCAATATGCGCATTTTCTATCTTTGCCCCGATTACTCGGCACCATCAGGTGGAATCAAGCAACTCTACCGGCACGTCTGGCATCTCTGTCGCAAGGGGCTCGATGCGGCCATCGTTCATCAGACTGCCCAAGGTTTCCCCAAGCTGCATCGACTTGTGGATCCGGGTTCTTAACGAAGTTCCGAGTTCCCGGCTCATCCTCAAAGCGCAGCCATTTGCAGATGAACGCACCGTCGAGCTCTTCTACCACAAATTTGAGAAGTCAGGCCTCGACAGAAGCCGAATCGATCTCTTTGGCCCCACGACGCCTCTCTCGGCATTTCTCGCGGAGTATTCAAAAATCGATATAGCTCTTGACACTTTGCCATACAACGGCGGAACAACTACTTGTCAGGCCCTGTGGATGGGCGTTCCCGTCATCACGATGCCCGGCAAACATTTCTTCAGCCGCATGGGGTTGAGCGTCCTGTCCAGTGTGGGCGCTGTGGAATGGATTGCAAAGGATGCAGAGGAGTATGTCAGGCTGGCCACGGAGCTTGCCTCGGACGTAGAAAAATTGAATGAAACGAGAAGTCGAATGAGGAAGCGAGTTGCCGCATCATCCCTCTGTAATGAAGAATCCTTTACGAAAGATTTTGAAACGAAGATGAAAGGGCTTATAGACCTTAGACCTCTGAGCCCCTGAACATAGTGGTCCCTCCGGCTTTATTTTTCAGGTCAATGTTGAGATCGAATACTGACATTTCAGCGGCCCCTGGAGAGGGAGCTTTCGCCCTGCTTTTTTCTTTACCTCGAAGGCGTACAGAACTCGTCCCTGTGAAAATTTGGGTAAAGACCAGGGTTTTCGCCCCACGGGGTCATATTGACCTATAATTTCAGTCTGAAAGACCACTGGTGTTGCCGTTAATGTTGTTGCCTTTACTTTTTCCTCATCTGTCCGAATCCTTGGGAAACCTCTGAACCAATTGACCTATGTCAGACACACCAAAACTGAAATCACCGGCTCGCGTCAGATGTCCTCCTGGATGGCCGAGCAAAAGGTTTCCATCCTTTTCTCCACCTACCAGTCAGGGAAGCTCTTCCTCATCGGTCTGCAGCCCAACGGTCGCTTTTCCGTCTTCGAGCGAACCTTTAATCGTGCGATGGGCCTGTGTGCCCATGAGAATCAGATCTACCTCAGCACCCTGTACCAGATCTGGCGTTTCGACAACGCGCTCGAACCCGGCCAGTCTTATGATGGCTACGACCGTGTCTATGTCCCGCAGCTTGCCTGGACGACCGGTGACCTCGATGTCCACGACATGGCCATCGATGAAAGTGGCAAACTCATCTTCGTCGCCACCCTCTTCTGCTGCCTTGGTACCGTCAGCGAATCGCACAGCTTTACTCCACTCTGGAAGCCGCCGTTTATCAGCAAGCTGGCCGCAGAAGACCGGTGTCACCTTAATGGCATGGCCATGAAGGACGGGCGTCCAAAATGGCTTACCGCGGTCTCGCAATCCGATGTCGCCGATAGTTGGCGCGAGCATCGTGCCGGCGGTGGGATTGTCATCGATGTGCAATCCGGCAGTAGTGATCACCACCGGGCTTTCCATGCCACACTCGCCCCGCTGGCATAACGACCGGCTTTGGGTGCTCAATTCCGGCGCCGGCGAATTTGGAATGGTGGATCTCAAATCCGGCGAGTTCCGGCCGATTGCTTTCTGCCCCGGCTATTTGCGAGGGCTCGCCATGCATGGGCCATATGCGGTGATTGGCTCTTCCATGCAAAGAAAGAACCGCACGTTTCAGGGACTTCCACTGGATAGCGCTCTCAAGAAGAAAGGCGCTGAGGCAAGGTGTGGGGTCTTTGTTGTCGATACACGCACAGGGGATGCGGTTCACTGGTTGCGGCTAGAGGGCATCGTAGATGAGCTCTACGATGTCGTATTCCTTCCCAACGTAACCAGGCCTATGGCCATTGGCACCCAGTCCGATGAGATTCGACGAATGATTTCAATGGAGGAAGGGCCTTTGACTTAGACGTGCTCTCCACGCTCCGCGGGGAGTCTTCTTTAGACGTGGTCTCCACGCTCCGCGGGGAGATGTCTTATCAGACGTGGTCTCCACGCTCCGCGGGGAGTTTTCTTCTTCAGACGTGGTCTCCACGCTCCGTGGGGAGTTTT
>JAQBXN010000225.1 GCA_027625095.1 Planctomycetota bacterium
GTAGCGCACCGAAAAGCTGGACCTTTTTCTGGTGGCAGGAGGGGCAGAACCAGCGACCCTTGCAGGAGAACGCCAGCAGGTATTCATGCTGGCAGTGGTCGCAGCGCACGCGGGCGAAGCCGTGTTCGAGGTCGCCACAGTCGAGGAACTTGTCCACGACCTCGGGGATTATGGGCCGCAGGTAGCCGTAACGGGGTTGGAAACGCGCCTCATAGGCGGCGAGAAAGGAGTCAAAATGCCGCGACAGGCACTGCCAGAGCGGTGAGGAATGAGGCTTTCGGGCACGGTAGACTTGCTCCGCCATGCCACCCAGTGTATAAAAGGGGGTATGCCATCTAACGGCATACCCCAAAAGAAAGTTTGAAAAAAATGAAGGCAGGTTGCAGACCGCAGTATTACCGCATCCGGCGCATGGTCGAGATGGTGCGCGAAGGCGCCGAGAACGGCTATCTGGCGAATAGCAGCGACTTCGTGAAGGCGTTCGAGGTGTCGCGGCGCACGGTGGCGCGCGACCTGGACTTCCTGCGCGACGAGGAGCGCGCCCCGCTGGCTTACGACGGCGCGCGGCATGGGTTCCGGCTGACGGATGAGACCTACACGCTGCCGCCGGTGCGGATCAGCCGCAAGGAGGCCTTCAGCTTCGCCCTCGCCCGCAAGCTGCTGGCCCACTACGAAGGCACGCCCCTGCACCTGGACATGCGCTCGGTGCTGAACAAGATCGCCGAGTCGCTGGAGGGCGATGTCACCATCGAGCCGGACTGGCTCAGCGAGCACGTCGGCGTCCTGCCGGAGGACCGGGTGCGGACCGATCCCGAGATATGGGCGGCGCTGGCGGGATACGTGGAGCGCCGCGAGGCGATCCGGGCGACATACCAGACCTTCGGCGGGCGGGTTTCCGAGTACGAACTGCACCCCTACCACCTGCTCGCCTACCACGGGAACTGGTACGTGCTGGCGCTGAACACGGCCAAGGCCCAGATGGGGACGTTCGCTTTATCGCGTTTCCGACGGATCGAGACCGCCGGCCAGACTTTCGCCCGCCCAGCCGACTTCCACGCCGAGGCGTTCGCCCGGCAGGCGTTCGGGATCGTGGGTGGCGAGGAGACGATCGAGGTCCGGCTGCTTTTCGCGCCGAAACTGGCTGTCTACCTCACCGAGCGTCAGTGGCACCCGACACAGGAGTTCCGGCCGCGACCGGACGGCCGCGTTGTTTCCCTTTCCCTCTTGCCGCAGCACGTAAATCTGGCTACGCTCTATCTCGGACACGCGGTCGTAAGTCACTTTGTCTCCTTCCATGCTTTATCACATGAAGGAAGTGTACTTCACCGCGTGGCCGCTTTCAAAGCTTCAGGTGTTGCACTGGCCGGTGGCACGCGCGATTTCTGTTTCGAGACTTGAACTGCCGAATATGAGGTAGACCTTATCTCTCAATAATTCCTTGCTGCCGCCATCCGGTGCCTGACGCAAGATATCGATGACTCGCGCATCCGAGCTTACGGCAAGCCGGGCATTTATCTTTTCCAAGAGGGGTAATTTGCTCAAAGTGTTGGGCAGGTCATAGCTCCAATACTGCTTACGACCAACCACGGGATGATACACCCAGCGCTCCCCGAGGAGGGAATATCTTTGGATCGTCTGAAGCTCTCTCCCGCAGCCGTTGCTTCCCTCTAAGTTCATGCCAAAAATTTGACCGTAGTTCCCGCAAACGGGGGGATGTGAAGTCTGTGCTTCGGGGGGAGTCAGACCAGCTGCGAGGATTGTTTTTTTCAGTATCTCAAGGACTTCTTCCGAACGGCCCGGCTCGCGCTGCCTGAGGCTGTCTATACGCTCGATCAGTGAGATCCAGAGGCTTGCATGTCCGGCAGGGCGAATTGGAAAGTAAGCGATGACCGCGTTCTTGATAATGGATGCGAGAACCTTTGCGTTCCAGTCAGCTTGAAAGGAGACAGGTATCTGGCGTATCACCCCCGCTCTCACGGCAAGTTCCAGATGTTGCTCCAGGACCATCACCGGGCCGGGAATGAATCGGAGGCACCGGCCTTCCTGATAAAGAAATCCGAATGCTTCAGGATTATCCGCCAGCCAGAACTTTCCTTCACCTGTCTGGAAGGAAACCTCTTCGATAAGGCGATAAAGGCATCGAATGAACCCCGGAAAATCCAAGACCGAATCTGTATTCCAGACACGCTTGCCGCCGACCGCGATGACCGCATCCACCGGGCAGACATGAATGCCAGCCAGGTTTTCAGGTGCCTTGCCGAGCGGCCCCCACAGGGGAGGAAACAATTGATCGTAAAAGGTCGCCTTGAGGACTATCTGCCGCGTTTCCTCCCAAAGGTCTCTAAAACCCTCGGCAAGATCTGGAACTGGATATCGCCAGAGTAAATTGGCTTGCAGGGGTTCGACAAAGCGAAGAGAGACTTGCTCTACACTTGTCGACCACTTGGACAGTTCAGTAACTGACATAACAGCGAATTACCAGCCTTGGGGAGACGTGGTGCCGGCATAGGAGTCATCCCAAGTGCTGAAGTTTCCTCCCACGAAAAACGTCTCGCAAGCATTCTTTAGCCGCGAGACGTGAATGGCATCTTAAGCCTCAGATATGCGGACGCAAAACCTCTATGACATGTATCAGTCGTTTACCTGAAGACCAAATGATTTCTGCATCTGATTTTCTTGCCCAAAAATCACTCTGACAGTTGTCCGACGGCTATCCACAATTTTGGGTTGCAACCCTTTACCCCTGAAAAGATCTGCGCGTGAAGTTGTGGACGTCGCGTGTGTACTCCCGAGCACTCCAACGGACGGCAAACCGATACAACGGATAAAGAACAGTACCGAATCTATCCGATTGGAATTCTCCTGACTTTGGATGCTGGCAGAGGCTGCCTCAGGAAGAAGGGCAATGTCCCCTGCTCTGCTATTTAGCGTTTTCTTGCCTTTTCCAATACGGCTCGTAGGCGTCTATAAATCGTTCGAAGAACTTTTTGGTGCCGGGTGACACATCATCAAGGTAGCCTGAATCCAGACACCAGGGCTGAAAGGTAAAGTAGTCTTCGGTGTGCGCGGCCGACATGGCGGTGTAGGTCAGCATCAGTGTCCGGCGAAATTTGTCCGCGTGGTAGCGTCCCCTGTGGAGGCCGAAAGCGTGGAAGGCAGCGGCATCGCCGGGCTCCTGATGCATGCGGGCCGCTCCTGGCATCAGATTCGAGCTATTGTGCTTCTGCCCGTCCGCCTGCCGAATAAAATACTGGTCTTCCGAATCCCATTCCAAGTGTGAGCCGGGCACGTATTCGCTGTCTTCACTGGGGACAAGCGCAATTTGCATCTGCATTCCTGAAACTCGGCCCTCGTTTCGAATTCTTGCCACCTCAGCTGCAAATTTCTCACGTTCCTCATCTTCACTTTTGCTAGTGAACTGGCAGTCACGATGCCAGTTTCCGTCCTTGCCGTGTTCGAGGGGATTAAAGAACAGACTTGTGCAGCGAAAAAGCGGTTCGTCATCAAAGACTTCACCGACCACTTCAAGAACCTTAGGGTCGGCAACGATCTCAAGAATTTCCACCAGCCAGTCACGCCGGCCTTCGAAATACGCCGGGTGATTAAGGTGCCTGAGGACAGTTGCGTCCGGGTGATCGATCCCCTGCTTGCCGTTTTCGGGGTTTCCCAGGCGCCATTGAGAGAGGACGTGTTCTGCGTGCACCCGCAATCGCTGCACACGTTCCGCAGGCAGAAGCCGACGCACAAAAATGAACCCTTCATCCAAATACTGTCGTCGCAAATCCAGGATCATGACATGACTGTTTGTGGGGACTGGAAAACATCAACAAATTCACCCCGCAGCTTCTTGCGAACATATTCCCACTCGTAAGGCGCCTCACGGAGACGGCCCGGGCCATTGCGGACGTCGATTCCCTTGTTGGCCTGTTTGGGATAGTGGCTGTAAATCATCAACCGCCGCGGCCGCCCTGAGAAGTTTGGCCGAGAATTGTGGATCATGAGAACATGGAAAATCAGGATCGTACCCGCGGGAACAAGAACGTCGATACCACCTTCGAAATCGATGTCGTCAGGGCTTACCTGGAGGCCATTGTCCATTCGTTCATGCTTCCGGTGAATTTTATGTGAACCGGGCCAGACGTGAATGGGCCCGGAGTCTACAGTGCAGTCGTCCATACAAACCGCGGACGACAGCACCGTCTGCGGATAATCTTGTGAAGCGTAATAGGCCCAGTCGTTGTGAACCGGAAAAAGGTCGTCGTGACGTCTTACTTCCATTCCAATCACCGGCTCCGGCAATGGTTGCTTGTAATTCAGCTTTTCCTCCATCAGCACCGGCTCATCTTTCATAATCTGACGCATCGGCTCGATAAGACGCGGGTCTTTCGAGACATCCGTCAGGTAAAGTGAGAGATCGTTAATGGGCTGAATCTTCCGGACAATGTGTTGTCCTTGCGAGTTTTCACAGATATCAAGTCTGCCACTCTTCCTCTGATTACAGTTCGAAGAATTGAGGATGAGTTCGAGGATGTGGTCGGCCTCTGCCTGCATGCGACGAACTTCATCGGCACCGAAGGCTTTCCCCAAAATGAGATAACCGTTTTCGTCAAAGAACTGGAGCTGTTCTGGTGCGATCTTACCTTCTTGGTTCATGGCTTCTGATATCGGATAGCGGTTAAAGTTGAAATGGGTTGATTCAGCAAATCCAGGAATTCGACTCTTCCCGGGCCCAGAGGTTAACCGCGTTATACGTGATAATTAAATGGTCCCTCGACACATCATCTCGACTTGCCAGGGTACTACAACTGGCTTCAGCAGTCCCCACTTGATCGCTCAGGTAAACTGCAGAAGTGGGACGGGGATGAAAAAGAGTCCATCGGTCTATCAGCCGACCTCGCCGCAAGAAAAGACGACCTCCAGTCCCCTGGAACTGTATGATGAGGGCCGGGAAAGATATTGAGCTGCATGATTCAGCCCCCGCCCGTAATTTCCAATCTCCGGAGTCAAGGACTTGAACTCAAAGCAACTTTTTCAAGACGACGTCCATCCCCGCCTGCTGTTCGGTTCGGATGACCTCCCCGGATTGCAGCAAAAGGCACGAACAGGTATTCCCGGCCGGGCCCTGGATGAAATGCTTCGTCGCTGTAAATGCTACACGAGCCCCACTTCCCCGGACTACGTAGACATTTCCGAAGGGTTGCCTGCTTTGTTGGAAGGCTTTGGCGGGGGACAGCAGAACAATACGGGCCACGCCATCCACTGCCTGACTTTTGGTTACGCCTTCACCGGGGACGAGAGATTGGCAGAGAAGGCCCTCGATATCGTACGTGCGGTGACCACCCCTGATACTTCCTTTAATGTCTGCACGGCCACCTTTGCGAACCAGGTGACCTGGGCGTACGACATCCTGCATGATTTTATGGATAAATCCGAACAAGCCAGGCTCAAGGATTTCTTGCGCGCCAGACTGGAGCACTACCGTGAACGGATTCTGGAAAATCCTGCGGATCTCTTGTGGGGCATCGGCTGCAATACGTTCATCAGGCTTTTTGAGAAATACGTGATCCTGCTTGCCGCCACCTGGCAGCCGGATGACGTAAGTCGACTGCCCCTGATCCTCAGCACCTTTCGCCAGTCGGTACATCTGCTCTGTGATGAAGGTGGTGCCATCTATGAAGGGCCCGGTTACGGGTGGAGGGATGCCGAATGGTTGTCTCTGATGGCCGAGGTGCTGTATCGGATGGGGGTGGCCAACTTCTGGGAAGAAGAACCCCGATTTGCGAACATCTGCAGGCATTGGGCCTACATCTGCCTTCCTGGGAAACGGGGTCAAAATGACTACTGCGATGCGGGGCGCGTAAGAGCGGATCGGCCCTTTATCGCCGCATTGCTTCATGCCAGGCATCTCAAAGATCCAGTCTCCTGGTGGGTCTGGGAGCAGCTTGGAGGCCGAGGCCACCCCCTCCTTGGCGAAGCGCCGGAATTTTTCAACCAGCATCTTGGCCTGACCGTCCTGTGGGAAGATGACGGCGCGAAACCTAAGTCGCCAGGCGTCCAAGGCTGGCCTGATTCCAGGCTTTCTGGAAAGGCCGGTATCCTGACCATGCGAAGCGGCTGGGATGATGACGAT
>JAQBXN010000094.1 GCA_027625095.1 Planctomycetota bacterium
ATAGAAGACCTCGCCACGGAGGCACAGGAACTTTCGTCAAAGCAGATGGGCGCAGTTATCGGAGGTCGGTCTCCTTTCTCTGGACCAGGTGTACAACTCGGCGACGAGACTGGGTTCAGTAGATACGCTCGTCGGACAGTTACCGTGCAGAGAAATGTACAAGTTCAGCAGCACCAGGTGCGTAACTATAGGGCTTACGAATTCGGCGTGGGATCCTGGAGAGACACGTAATGAAGAATAGTCATCCACTGAGACGGTCATGAGAGAAGGCCCACCAGGTCAACTGGTGGGCCTTTTTGCTTTGGGCGCTGTCGCACTTAGACAGACAACTTGATCCCGAAACCTGTAGCTTTCTCCTTGAGAAAGTCCTCGAAGACCAGGTCCGTGCAGGTCTTCCGAGTTACCGGGTCGTCCAGGTCCGCCTTCTTGGGCTCTAAGATACGGATGAGATAAAACTTCTCCTCAGCCGCCACGGGGCCAACGATCTCCGGTACATCATCAGCAAACACTGCCAGTTCTACCGGCCCAGGGAGAGCATCCCGGCTGACACGCCCCCAGTATCCGCTCTTTTGTGCCGTCTCCTTGTGCGTGGAGTATTTTTCTGCAAGCACGGGGAATTCCGCTTCCCCTTCTTCGAGTTGATCGGCAAGCTCTGACGCCACCCCCTCGTCGTCAAGCACGATGACGGCGATCCTGGCCTTCTCGAATCCCAGCAGGTGTTCGGTAAACAGCTTGCGCAGCTTTTCCTCGGTGCAGACCTCCTTGCGCAGTTTTAAACGGAAAAGGTCGTCCTCCATCCATTTCTCAAAATCGTCCACCGTGAGCCCCTTGGACTCCAACCATTCGTTAGTCTCTGTGGCTGCGACAAGGCCCGCTTTTCGACGGAATTCATCCGCGGCGTTTTGAAGCTCTTCTTCACTTACCGAGATGCCCATCTCCTCCGCACACTTGCGGACCACAACGGCATCCACGGTCTGGTCGATAATACCCTCATTATTCGTCGCCTTAATCCGGACGAGTAAATCACCCAAGGTCACAGACCTGTCCCCAACGTGGCCCAAGACAACTTCATTGAATTCCGACATTTTGGCCTCCTGTCAAAGCACAAAGAAACGGCAACTCAAGGCAATATAAGGAGAGCCCCAAACGGAGTCAACGTTATTCACCCGTCCCCAGTGGGGACAGGTTTTTAACCGGTACACCCGGACAAGTCCTCCACCACCTTCTTTTCCAGTGTCCCGAGCCTGATATCCTAAGGCCCGAGACCCTGTGAGCTTACTTGCGGGGTGAAGAATCATTTCAATAGCACTGATTGTCTTGCATTTGGGCACAAAGCTCTAGGCAAACGCACCGCAAGTTCCCGCGGTCCCCGTCTCACTTTTGACTGCTATCTTTGAGGTGCCATGCCTTCCTTTAATGAGCCGCCCTTCGTCGAACGGGATTTCTGAACAAAGTAGCACACTTTTACGGGAGCTTCATCACTCTCAGCGACTGGTCTTTCTCCAGCACAGACACTCAGTATCAGAAATAGAATCGCCATGAATGGGTTCTCAATGTGATCTATTCGGTCAGGGCTCATCTTCCTCTGGTACCATCTCTAAGGCCTTCCTTGCATACTCGGCAAACACCTTTTCTTTCCCCTTTGCGTGCTGGCGCAGAATGAACCGGCCCGTGCGGCCAGTTCTGGCCAGCGCCACAAACAGGTGCGGCATCCAGGGAGCTTTGACGTTTTCTTCCTGATTAATGGCGGCGGTTATGTGCATTACCGACCCGCGACCGGAGAGAGCAAGAGCCTCAGCCGCGTGGGCACGCAGGTCTTCCGTCTGAACTTTGCGCAAGATGCCAATCAGGTCAGAGATCGCTATTTCACCAAGCCCGGCCAGCACATCGATTGCAGGCTTCACCAACTGAGGTCTCCCGGATTGTGTGGCCGACTTGACGACCTCCAACACCTCGGCAGCGGCATTGCGCCGCAGGCCGTCCTTATCCTGCAGCATCGCACTGAGAAGAATGCCGCCCTGGCGGCCGCGCTCGAACAACTCCTTAACAGATGTCTCTCGCTGTGCTTTATCTCCTGACAGCAACGCCGTCATCAGCGGATCGTTTGGATCAAGCGCGTGAAACTGGTTGAAGGCATAGACGACAATGTAACCCAGCCCCTCAAGTGCTCGCTTGGCCGGCACCCGATCTTCCATTTCGGTCTGAGTAAGAATTTTCATGAGCGGCTCCGCAGCACGCTTGTCGCCGACAAGACCCAAAGCCTCGATCAGGTAACGGCGTACCCGTGAATCCTTGTCATCAAGATGTGCGATTGCCGGTTCGACGATTCGTTTATCCTGCACACCCAGGAGTTGTTCGGCGGCAAAAGCTCTTACCCAGTCGTGCTCGTGTTCGAGCAATTGGATCAGCGTTGCTGTCTTGTCCTTCGATACGTTGACCTGGATTTGTTTGGCGCCGAGCAGGGCATGATTACGGATGGCTTCGATACGGTTCTCAATACGGCGGGGGGCTTCGGTGTCTTTGGTCCAATTCTCATTGGTGGCGATTTCTTCAAGCCAGGCTTGCGCATCCGGGTTCATGGCTTCCCCCATCGAACGCATCATGTAGAGCCGGCCCAGCCAGGCTTTGCGTTCCTGAAAGCTCTTCTGAACCTCCTTCAACCCTTCTTTGCCTTGAATCGTCACCATTGCTGCCGCGGCCTCGCCCAGCAATTGGCTGGAGTTCGAGAAGAGCGGGTCATTATCTTCCGCATTCAACACCCTTCTCAACAAAGGGACTACCGACGGACTCTTGAGCTTTGAGAGGCCGCGAAGAGCATGTACGCGTGTTGAGGGAGAGCTGACCTCATCTTCAACAATTTTCGTCAGCGTCGGGATGGCGGCTGCCCCCAAATCGATCAGCGGCTCCAATACCCAGAGCGTTTGTTCGATCTTGCCGGCCAGGGCTTCGGCCTGCTGCTCTGGTTTCAAGCCCCTTGTGAGGGTGCGGCAGTAGGCCTCTCTAATTCGCCTCTGTTCGTCTCGTTCCCCCTCCGTTAACACGAGCTCATTTGAAAAATGCCCAACCACGGTAAGGGCGTGCTCCTTGAAGATCCCATTCGCTGCATCCGTATCGAACGCACTGAGCCCCAGCAGAGCGTTGTAGGCTGCATACTTATTCTCACCTGTCAGCGGGCCGGTAATGATTTCAATGAGCCCGGCAACCGCCCCCTCATCTTTTCTATTAATAAGCAGTGAAGCCGCGGCACGCCCCACGTGATAGCTGTGGGATGAAATGTGTTTGAGGAGATCGCCAATGGAGGTTTTCTCGTTCATCGAATCGAGGGCGATCTGTTCCTCCGGGGTCGGCGGCGCCATCCGCGAGTGGGCGTGGAGATGCCCGAACAATGGCATGAAGGCCGCGATCAAAAAAAGTATCCGCATTTGATTCCAGGTATTGAGTCAAGAAATCCAAGGACAATGATTCAGATTATCGCAGCCAAGAGAACCAGCCATGAGCGATTCTGAATCATTTCAACATTTCATCGTGTTGGCCCCGAATCAACTCTGATGATGGAGTCATGCATGGTATCTCACTTGTGCAGCCTCTACTCCATCTGTTCGCGCAACTCCCTGGAAAAGTCATAGAACTCCTGAAGGCTCAACTCTTTAACGAAACACATTCCGTGGCAGGCGCGGAGGCGTGGGATTGGATGCTCGTTAAAGAATTTTGCTCCTAAGCACGTTTTGACCATTTGAAACTGTTCGGCCTGGATGCGCTGGGCAAGGTGCGAGAATGGGCCATCGTACTCGTAACTCGGGAAGGATGCGGCCCGCTGCGAGCCGAAACAGTTGTTGAAACTGTCGTCCATGATGGCCATCGAATTCAGGGAAACCGGGTCGTAAATACCTATCTCTGACGGGTGGTATCGATACCAGACGTTTCGGTAACCCCAGACCTTTATATCACTTCGCCCGGACTTCTTTTCGTGGAGTTTGAGCGCTTCGGAGATTGCTTGAAGCACCTTGTAATGCGTGTCCGGCCCGCTGCCCTCCGGATCGAATGCGACGGATACAAAATCCGGATCTGTCTCCTGTAACAAGTCGAAAACAGGGAGCACATCACGGTGAACTTCCGGCTCTTCGCCAAAGAGCCCGCCCTTGTAAAAGCCGAGACGGAGGTGACGGACATCCGGCAGGTGGATACCGAAGTAGCTCCAGATGAGCTCGGCCTCAAATTCACGAATCATGCCCTTGAGGCGCTGATAGACCACCTCATTCTTCTGGCCCGGATAACAACTGTTGAAGTAATCTCGAATTGCCCGGAATCGGGTCTCCGGGTCTCTCGCCGCATCATCGAAAAGTCCCAGGATAATCCTCAAGAAGCGCCGGGCCGATGCCTCGTTCCTGGTGTCGTCACTTCTGGCTGCAATGCCATCGAGATAGTGGAATACATCGCGGTCGTACGCTGAACGATTTTCGGGATTGAAATAACCCGCCGACCACATCGACTGAAACCAGGCGGTACGAAAGTGTTGTTCGAGATTCGTGAGTTGGTCGAGGACAAAGTTGTTCGTAACCGCATTAAAGCCGCTGGTCAGGTAAACGAAGTGATGAGTATTGGAAGCCGGCCGGACCTGATGAATCAGCCAGGGCAGGTATCCGAGCATGATGTCATCGTGATGGGGCGCCGTGTGAAGGATCTTTGCGTTCTCGATGGGCGCCATTCCGCGCTCGATGCTTGAGCGAAGGTGCTGGTCCACACCGGAAAGGATGGACGATGCCTCTGTATTTGTCTTTTCAAGGACGACACCTGTAAAACGATTGTTTTCGAGTTCTTCCTGCTGAAGCTCGAGGATCGGCTTCTGCAACGATATGCTCAGATCGATGACCACGCGCCTTATCTGCTCGTCAGAGAGAGTGCTGCTGTTCGCGAAATCCTCGAAGTTCCTTTCGGTTAATCGGACTGCTGCGCCGCGTGTTAAATAGAAACGCGCGCCGGGAAGTTTGTGGAGCGAGGTTGCAGGGAACTCATTTGAAGGCTCTGCCTGAATTGCATCAGCAACCACCCTGGCCTTGGCATCCCCTGCGGCAATGATGATGGCAGTGGCCTCCGGATTGTAAGTAATCGTTGCCAGACCAATGGTGATGATCAGCCGTTTTCTGGAAACTTCGATGCCCCCGAGGTCTGAGGATGCTGCTGCCTGAGTCTCGTAGTTGGTCGACATCAGCCGGGTCGTGGAAAAGTGGTCCGAACCGCGAATGTTGAACGCGATGTGGCCATCAGGTCCGATGCCACCGAGGAAGAACCCGATGCCGCCCACTTCACGCACACTCTCTTCATACTTCGTGCAGAACTGGTCGATACTCTGGAGAACCTCCTGTTGCTCTTCCTCTTTGTGGCTTTCCGCCTGCCGTTCGCGCAAGGTCAGGTCCACAATACCGTCAGGAAAAACGTCCCCCGCGTTCTTACCATCCGGAGTTCCGTGCTCCCAGCAATCCATGAGTAGCGCCTTCGACCGATCCAGGCCAAAGCCGTCGATGTAATACTTGCTCACATAGTCGAAGAAGGAATTGTGCTGCGTCGATTTGATGGGATAGAAATCATCAATCTGCACAAAACGCAGGCTTGCCATGTCCGGTCTGATTGAGGGGTTTACACCGTTCTTCTCCAGTTCACCCGCTGTCGCAACGTCGCCCCAGTGTTTCAGGAAATGCTTTACCCAATAGATGAAATGCTCGGGCGTCTTGCCGGTTGGCAGGGAGATCACGCCGCCGGGATTGGACTGCACCCATTCGATGAATCGGAGCGCGGTGAATTTGCCAAGCGCTGGAAAGTTTTCAAGTTCAATGACAGGCAGCTTCTCGACCGGGGAATACTGGAATTGACGCCTGGATCTTTCCAGGGCAAGTTGTTCAACTCTTGAGATTGGCATGGGGGTGTATTGAGTATTGAGTATTGAGTAAACGCCGTCTCCTGATACGTAATACGTAAGCTTGCAGGCACTTAGACTTCGACAGCAGGCTGGCATCTCAAGCGCCCACCGAAGGGAGGTCGCCTGTTCGTCATTACGTTATTACGTCATTACGTAGCTGCTACGGTATTACATGCACAGCGCGCAGAAGTTTCAGAGGAAATCATTACTTATTACTCATGAATGCCTGCTCATTCCGCCTCTTCATCTTTTGCATCAATCTCCATCTTCGCGAGCATTTTCTTAACATCCTTTGCGCCGCCAATGCTCACCCACAAGGCCATGACTGCGAAGAGACCGACTCCAACGATAAAGACTGCCTTCCATAGAAATATCCAGAAACTCATGCGTCACTTCCTTCCTCTTCGGCCTCTGAGGTTTCAGCTACAGATTCTGCCCCAACACCTTTCCCATGCCGCGGAGCGTCAAGCTCACTTGAAACCGGCGGAAAGCGGTCCGGAACGGCCAGAGAGCCAACCACAAAAATGATCATTGTGAATGCAACCGTGAGGAGGCCAATACGTGTGCCGGGCACTCCTTTGTAATAGGAGAACAGGTCCCCCTCTTTGGGTGTGAATTTAGATCCCCAGGGCTTTAGACCGATCCTGTTCGGGGCATTGCTGACGATTTCCACTTCCTGCCAATCGTCGCCACTGACGATATGCAGCTTGCCTCCCACCAGGTCGTCCGGCTTGAAGTTGCCGCCCTTCACAACAATGTGTGCCTTCCCGATTTCGGTCACTTCCATAGAGCTCACACTGCCTGGAATAAAATCCCGCAGGCATCTCTGAACGGGCGTCAATCCCAGCACTGCTGAACAACCTGCAATCAGGGCCAGCATGGCCCCGGTCGAGCTTGCCCCCTTCCAATAAAGGCCGCCCACCAGGAGCGCGACAGCTCCGGTGAAGTAAACGGCGCCGGTAACGGCCATGTAATCCCAGATGTCTTCACTGCCTTCATAGACCAGGCCCCAATAGAGAATGTAAATGCCGATGACAACAATGAGGACGCGGGTCAGTTTAATTCGGCCCTTAGCCGTCATCTTGTCGCCCATGAGCGGGGCCACGATGTCCTGGGTGATCACTGAACTCCAGCAAAGAAGATAGCTGTCATGGGTGGACATGAAGGCAGCAATCATCGCGGCCGAAATGACCCCGATCAAGCCCGCCGGCAGGATACGGCCAAGGAAGACCGGCATGGCGTAAAGGTTGTTCAGCTTCTCGCCTTCGCCAAGGAAAAGTTCATTAAGGTCGGGGGCCTGAGTTTTGAAATAGACGAGCGCGCAGATGCCCCAGAAATAGGGAATGAGAAATCGGATAAGAAACGAAAGCGACGACCACATGTATTGCTTCTTCACCGTTTCCGGACTCTCGGCCGCCAGAGCTCGAGCGACTGCTGTCGGCCAGATGGCGCAGCTTACCAAGCCCATCAGTGCCATCCAGACCATGTATTCCACACCGAAACCAGCGCCCTCGACGGTAGGGTCGAAGCCGGGCTGCCCCATGACTTTTTCAACGGTTTCGAAAATATTGCTCCAGCCAAGTTTTAAAATTGCTATCGCGCTGGTGAGCAGCAGACCGAAACTCAACACAACAAATTGGATGTAATCGGTCAGTACTACCGAAAGCATCCCACCCAGGACTGTGTAGATCAGGACGAGGGAGAGCAGAGTGATCATGACTGCGGGAAGTGCCGGGCCGTGCTGGGGCATTCCTGTGATGCCGACAATAAACATCGAGCCGACTTTAAGGAACAGGCCCATATTCAGGATTCCGCCAAACGCCAGCATGACTCCACCCACAATCCTTGTCTTTCGCCCGAAGCGTCTTTCATAGAATTCGGGAATGGTGAGCACTTCCATCTCGCGCAGCCGGTAAACGATAAACCCCGTGAAACCGATAACGAAAGTGACGACGCCGGCGACTGTGGCGATGTGAAAGGCAGCAAAGCCGCCCGTAAAGCCTTTTTGCGCGCTGTACATGACCGTAATCAGACCGAGCTCCGTGCCGGTCATGGTAGCAATACCGAGGCATGTCCCGAGGGAACGGCCGGCGGTCACATAGGATGACATGCTGGTGGCGTACTTCTTAACTTTCAGGCCGATAACAACGGAGATAAGAAGGTAAACGCTGACAATACCCCAATCGAGCGCGGTAAAGTTCGTCTGGCTGAGCGCTTGGCTTACAGCTGCTGAATCCATAGGACTTGATGAGTGCTGAGTAAAGGTATTCTCCCCCATGAAGGGAAGATTCGGGCGGCACTGGGGGGATGGGGGGATCGGACTGGTTCTTTTAGCAGCTACTACATATTCATGGCATCTTGTTTTGTGGCAAGCATTTTAGAAAAGAACATGAGCCTCCACAGGGCAAGCCTGTGGCGTCCTTTACAAAACTTAGCATTGTCAAGTTAGTATCAAGCAACCGCCAGTCCCCAAGCTTACTTGTTACGGCACTTCCCCGACGTTTCTGCCGATACCCATGAACACAATGATGATGAGGGCGATGACGACAGCCCAGAGCACCCAGAATCCCAAGCGCTTATATACGGGCTCTTCGTTGCTGTCCTGCTGGCCGGCCATCACCTCTTCAAGGCGCGTGGCGAGTGCGTCGAGTTGGTCGTCGCTGAGCTTTTCAAGCCTGGCTTCCACTTCCGCATTTGAGAGGCCGAACTTCTTCAACTGTTTGGCCACATCTTCCTGGCTGCTGATAGCTCTTACATGGTCGAGTTTGTTCTGTCGCAGGCTTGCGTCGGTTTCACTCTCGATAGAGCCGAGCATACCGGCTTCGACAACATGAAGAGAGAGGGCAAAAAGAATCAGCGAAAGAAAATGTTGAGTCCTCAAGCAAGCAAACATTCGTGGCTCCATCTAATTGTGTGACACCGATTTCAGCAACGATTACCCGACCGCCGAAAGTCGCGGCATTATGTCTGTCCACCTCCGAACACGCAATCATTGTCTTTCCGCCATTCGATGAATTTGTAAATCGGCGCCAACCTGGCGAGTTTCTCGGAAGCGAATTCGGCAAATCCTGCCTCCATTGGGATTACGGTTTCCCTGGGCAGAGTCATTCGGAGATGAAACCAATGATCGCCGGGGGTGTAGTATTTCATGTAATTCACGATGTCCCCCTGAGTGAGCTTTCCGCAGATGTATTCTCTCTTCCAGTTATGAATCGACAGAATGAAGCCATTCTGTTGATTTAAGGCATCTGTCAGCTCTTTCCGTGCCGAGGCTTCGTTGCATTTGTTCTTCACGTTCTGGCCGTCCCACCATGCCTGCTGGTGAATCTTGAGTGTGAGTTCCACTCCAGTGAGATTGATCTCCGCCACCAGAATGACATGGCAGTAATGCATATCGAGATCTTTGCCGAGAAATTCCCCAAACAGTTTTTTGAGCGCCCTCGTGCCTTTCTCCTGCCGGGCAAAGTAGACCCACTGTGAGTCCACTGAAAACTTGTTGAAAGTATAGGGATGGCTCAGGCTGGTCTTGAAATCAAGGTCGAGGCCGGCGTCTTTGAGCCCAGGCGCGATTAACTCCCCAAGGGAGTGCAGCCGATGCTTGATGAGCAGACGATCGTCGTTGTAACTTCTGTCCTTTCGTTTTGGCGGAAGATACATATTGAAATCTTCCTCGAAAAAGCCTTCGAATGGTTCGCGGTCAATGGACATGGTGGTGGTAATGATTAAGCAGGTGGTGACTGGCTGAGTTCTTGTGCCATGCTTCGATTTCCAGACACATACTTGTTAGAGCCCGTTTCGCCCAGAGCCAGGAATGGCGGATAGGGAAAGGAATAGGAAGAACAGTGTCAGGCTCAGCATTCCTCGGTTCATTATTGAGGCGGCTGATTGCGTGGGCCATACCCACTTCTATAATTCGCCGCCTTCCATGAATGGATAACATTCTGGGTTATGGATAACGTGGGGACAAGCAGAAAGACAGGCTTGTCCTTTTTAATTTGGCACGACCGCATGAATGCGGCACCACACCACCACAGGCCGCAATGCCGGCACCACGATAGGAGACCACAACAATGAAGCCCGAAGACGAATGGAGAGATCTCCTGGATGAAGACGATGACGATGAAGATGAGGACGAAGACGAAAACGAATGTGAAGGCGAAAAGAAAGAAAAGGAAGGCGAAGTTTCCGTTCTGAAGGGCCTGCTGAAGGCTCGCACGATTATCCTCTCCGGCGAAATAAACAAGAAGCTTGCCGAAAAGACTTCCACACTCTTGCTGGTCATGGATGCAGAGGGCGATGGGCCCATCAAAATATTCATCGATTCGCCAGGTGGGGACGCAGACGCGGGTTACGGTATCCTCGACATGATCCGATTCGTAAATTCGGAGGTCTACACGATCTCGAACGGTCTGACGGCCAGCGCAGGCGTCATCATTTCTCTGGCCGCCAAACCAGAACACCGCTTTTCGCTCCCAAACTCTCGCTTTCTGATCCATCAACCATCCAGTGGAATGCAGGGCACAGCTTCTGACATCAAGATCCATGCGGAAGAAATCCTGAAGCTGAAGAAGCGCGTCATTCAGCTCATTGCTGACGAATGTGGCCAGAAATACGAAAAAGTTGAAGAAGACATCAGACGTGATCGCTGGCTGTCACCCGCCGAGGCACTCGAATACGGCCTCATCAACAAAATCCTCAGGTCTGCAAGCGAGCTGGAAGAAATTAAGTGATTGGTAACGCGACCTCTTGTTTTTGGACATCGTGTGAAGTGGACTTGCTGACCTGCGATTCGATCAAATGCACGAGGATACCCGAACGGCGACGGCACCTGGGCCATAAGTCAAATCTGAAAATTAACTGTTCAGGGCCGAACTTTCTTACTTTTGATCTCCCCTTTCCGCTCTAGCTTGTGGCATGTGAAGGCAGCGGCGTGGAACGGGGATTACCACGGAGAATGGCCCGGAACAGATACGAAGACCGAAGAAAAGGGAAGATTAGAAGTAAGATCCTGCCCCGCTGAACAGTTACTCTGAAAATATGAAAGCTGGATTTGCCCAAATTGATATCACCCCCGATCGTCCAGTCTGGATGGTCGGATACTCCAGCCGGGATCATCAGTCCGAAGGCGTCTATCAAGAGCTGCGTGCGGGAGCGATCGCGCTGTCTCATAAAGGCGGAGCTGCGCTGCTGCTGACTGCTGACGTTATCGGGTACAGCCTCGCATTTTCGGCCGGGGCAAAGGCGATGATCGCGGACGCAACGGGCCTGCTTCCTGACCAGATCATCCTGACCGCCACACACACTCACTGTGCGCCATTCTTTTATGAATGGGGAATGATGGGCGAGGTGGAAAGAGAGTGGGCTGCGGAATTTCAATCAAAGCTTGTCGAAGTCTCGTTAAGGGCGATGAAGGATCTGGCTCCAGCCGGAGTCCAGTTTACTCGCGGCACTTCTGCCTTTGGTGTGAATCGAAGAACGCCGGACGGCAAAGGAGGCGTCCTGTTCAAGGCCAACCCTGCCGGCCCGATGGATCGCGACCTGGATACGTTGTGGTTCAGGGCTCCCGACGGTGAGATTCGAGGCACGTTCACAGTTTACGGGTGCCATTCCACCTGCCGCGGTGAATATCTCCTTGGTGGAGATTATCCCGGTTTCCTTTGCCGTGGAATGACAAAGCACACAGATGCCCCCGCATTTTTCGCCATGGGCTGCGGGGGGAATATCCGGCCCGATTTTATGAGCGAAAAGGGTTTCCGGGCAGCCGAAGTTGAGGAGATCCAAGAGGTCGGCGAGCGAATGACACGAGAGGTAATCGACTCACTTCAGAACCGCCGGGACATCGAGATAAGGACCATTGATGTAGCAACTGCTTTTCATGAGCTGCATTACAAAAAACTCCCGGGCAAACGTAGGCTCAAGGAAATTATCAACGGCGAAAACGAGCTCAATAAAATCTGGGCAAATCACTTTTGGGAACGATTACAGAACGGGCCTCTTCCCAAATCGTGTCCCCAGGAGATTCAGGTTCTCAGTCTGAATCCTGACTTTCGGCTCATCTTTATGGGTGGCGAAATCCTCACGGAAATCGGCCTTCATCTGAAAGAAGCCTTCGCCCCCGCAACCACGATTACGGTCGGCTATTCGAACGGCCTCATTGCCTATGTTCCCGGCCGCGAGACCTATGATCTGGGTGGGTACGAGGTCGAGGGGTCTTATCCTTATTTCTTGCGGCCCGCGCCATTTAAGAAGGATGTGGAAGACAGGATTGTCTCCACCGCTTTGGCATTGGCAGGCCGGCAGGGATGAATATTCAGTTTGATCGTGGATTCGGATTGCCTGAATAGAGCGTTGTAAGCTCAGAGTGAATACCAACCCTGCCCTGTCACTGGGCTGAGTTTTGCGTGAGTGTTCTTCTCGCCTGGCTTCGGGAAAGGCGGTCTGAAGATCCATGCCTCGGCCCTGTTGTGGATGAGGATCTCGGCAACCCCGTCTCCATCGAAATCGAAAATACGAATACCGTAGCCATCCCTGGCGACGGGATCATTCGAGGCAACTTCTGAAGGCCCGCCCGGGAACGGGATCTCGAAAACTCTTTCTCCGGACAGATTCAGTGCGTCTGGCCAACCCCAGTCCCTGGTGATCACCACATCGCTGCCGTCATCGCACCCCTGCGGATAAATCAAGATACCTTCGCCGCTGTGGCATCCCCCCGACCTGCCTGGTGAGCCCGGCCACGATGGCTCGGGGTAGTGGACGCTCTCGATGGTGCCGTCGCTGTGCAGCCAGACCAGGCCGTTCTGTGTTCCGTCCGGCAATTCGACTTGATTCTTTTCAGCGAATTGGGCGAGGTGTTGGCCGACTGAAAGATTGAGCATGGCAAGGCGAGCGCTTCTCTCACCCGCCCGAAAATCTCCGATGAGAACATGTTGGGGGTGACCCAACCAGTATTGCCAGTAGAGTTCGCCTTGAGGTCCGCCCATCATAATATTCCGGCTGCCGGCGTAGAGAATCCGAGGGCCACCGTCATCACCGAGAGGGCCCACCTGCATCTGGTCTACGTGATGGCCGACGGGTGCGTAAGATTTCTCCTCCATCCCTTCCAGTCGCCAGATGCGTTCACCGGAGGCATCGAATGCTTCGTAACCGATGAGCAACTCTTCGAAGCCATCACCATCGAGATCGAAAGTCCGGGGTGAATGGCCTGAACCGATGGTCTTCGGAATTGTCTTCAGAAGATTCAGATCCGGATCGAAAATCAAAGCGGGGTCCGCATACCAGTGTTCGCCGTAGGTAGCCTCGGTGTTCTTGACGAGGATTCGCCTTCCCAGAGCGGTAGACCAGGATCGAACGATTGAATAGTTGTCGTGATCGAGTGAGGCGGATCGTCGGACCTCACCGGTAGCTCCTTCGAGAATCAGAACTTGTTCCGGGGTGAGAAGGAGAACCTCTATCTGCCCGTCACCATCAATATCGTCGCACCACACCATCTGATCTGCGCAATGGCTTTGATAACCCGGAGAATCCAGGTACGGCTCGCCGAACTGCCAGAGGATTGTGCCATCGGTGGTGACAGCAGTAAGGCAGAAGATCTCGCGATGTTCCTGGGGAATGGCGTAGCGAGTGCCATCAAAGACCCGTGATTGATAGATGCCCGGTGATTGAAGGAACAGCAGCTCGAACTGTCCGTCGCCGTTGACGTCGGCTGGAAATGCTTCGTCTGCGATGAAGCCGTTGAAAGCAAGAGTCTGGATCAGGTCTGCCGTCATATTTTGTTGTCCGGTCCGAAAATTGGAGCTACTTGGCGAGGGTCAGAGAACCATTCCTCTTTCTGCAAGCATGTGCGCCGCTACGGAGCGACCACGCCAGGATTCATGAGCCCTCCTTTTCGCCGACGATATCTGGCATCTTCCAGGTTTTCATTGCACTGGTGACAGCTTGTTTCAGTGAATCGATTGGCACCCAGCCGAATCCGCGAATTCTCATTTCATGGACCAGGCGACCAAATGCCTGTTCATCTAACAGGGGCGTTCCTGAACGGATGCCCGTTGCCTTGTCTGCCGGGCATTGGAGCAAGAGAAAATTGAACAGGAACGGTCTGATGGAATTATCCAGGCTTTCTGCTTTGGGAAATTCAAAATCCCAGTCGAGTTCCCAGAGAAGGACGGTTTGATCGGAGCTTCCGGAGAGAGCGTATCGGCCGTCGGGACTGAACTTGATGGCTTTCAGTTCCTTGGTGTGGCCTTCGAAGGATCGAAGCATTTTTCCGGTGGTCATGCTCCAGAGTTGCAGATTTTGCTCGAGCCCGCCGAGCAACAAGAACTGGCCGTCAGGGCTAAGTACTGCAGAGGTGATGGCGACATCCGTTTTGAGCAAACCAAGCTGTTTGCCAGTCCGTGTACTCCAGATTCGCAGGGTGCCGTCGAGGCTGCTGCTGACGAATTGGTTTCCGTCGGGCCGAAAGCATGTGGAAGTGATGACTTCCTGGTGGCCGTTGTAGGTACGCACACATTCACCACTGTTGAGGTCCCACAGCCTGATAGTGAGGTCTTCGCTGCCGGAGATAGCCCAGCGGCCACTGGGGTGAAAATCGACAGATGTGACCGGGTCATTATGCGCTTCGAACTCGCGCACCGGCTGCATGGTCTCGAGACTCCACAGCCTGACCGGTGCCTCGCGGAGCATTTCGCCGGTGCCGAGCAACGCCAGTTTGCCATCGGGGCTGATGGCGCCTGCTTTTACCCCCTGGAGGCACTCGATAACCGAAATCTGGGCACCGCTTTCAAGATTCCAAAGCCGTGCGCTTGTGTCCCCTCCGCGGCCGATGCCGGAACAGGTCAATGCAATAGACTCCTTGCCCTTCATGACAATGGCGTTGATGACGCTCTCGTGGCCGACAAGCTGGTGCACCTGTTCCCCCTTGTGAATGTCCCACAAAGTAAGTTGGCCGAGGGCGTCGCCGATCATCACCTGCCTGGAGTCGGTGGTGAATTCTGCGGCGGTTACCGGCCCGTCCGCACGAATGGTGCGCAGACGCCAGCCGTCCCGCAGAGGTCGCCGGCGACCGCGGAGCCCACACTCATTCCACAGATTCATGATGCTCGCGTCCCGTTCGTAACCAGGAATAACCCTGGCTTTTTGAACGAGCTGCGCCGCTTCTGTCGGCTTGCCCGACGCAAGATGCTTTTTGATGACGGCCTGCAGTTTGTTGGCTTCCCCTTGCCTTTGGAGAGCGTCTTCTGAAGAGACGATTTCTGCCGGCACCAGGGGCGCCGGAGGCCAATCGGATCCGAGAACCCAGAACCGCAGCAGCTTGTCCCATCCGCCCCATAGGCAATACCGTCCGTTCTGGGTGAGTTTCAGCGGTGCGCCGTTACCTGCAAAGGCGCGAGAGGTGAGAACGCACTGGCCGGTAGAGATTCTCCAGAGACGGAGTGTGTTATCCCGGCTCGAAGAAACGCAGTAATTGCCGGCACCATCGATTTCCAGACTGAAGATTTCAGAACTGTGGCCCTTTAAGACTCCGACCTCTGTTTCCGAGTGAAGGTCAAAGACGTGGATGCGGTTTTCACGAGTAGAGACCAGCCCCGTGTTACCATCTTTGCTGATGGCGACTGCGGTGATACTCATGGCAGCGAATGGCATCCGCTTGCCCTTGCCGGTTTCCAGATCGATGACGTAGAAGGAACGACCCTCGGAGTAAATGCCCATTCCCTTCGGCCCGGTTGACGCAAAGTGATCGACCCTTTCGACAGGCTTGGTGGACTGGATCAATCTGCCGTCGGACATATCCCATTCGGTGAGACGTCCTGTCCGGCTTAAGGTGATCGCTTGGTTTCCGTCTGAGGCCAACGAGAGAAATGAGAGGTCCCATTTGACCTGTTCGGAAGACCACAGGCAGGCTCGGTGCTGTAAATCCCACATACGCAGCGAGTGATCGTTACACGCGGCCAGGACTTTGCTGCCATCGGCGGTGATGGCCACGGCCGTAAACGCGACGTTCGGCAGTATGACCGCTTCGATGCATTCGGCCTTTTTGAAATCCCACATTCGTAGCGTTGTATCCGGCTCAAGGCCGATAGACGCGCCCCATGCACCATCATGGCTGAGGGCTACGCCACGGATGGGGCCGTCGTGCCCCTTCAGTTCGATATGCCGGCCTCCTCCAAACAGAAATGAATTTTTAATTTCATCGGTGATCTTGCCCCGCAGCAGTTGCATTGCTTTCTCGGTTTCGCCGGCCATGACCAGGGCAACTGCGGCGCGCTTGAGCACCTCCTCCACATGTTCCTTTCTTACCTGAGCCTCTCGATAGGCGTTAAGAGCTTCGGAATATTTACCCGCACCGGTCAGTGCATTGCCCCAGGCGGTCCATGCGTAGGCGGGCACGTCTGAATTCTTGCACGCCTCCTGTAAAGTCTTTGCGGCCTCCACTGCATTGCGGCGCTCCATATGGATGAGCCCCATCATGTAAGATCCGCGCCATCCCTGCGTGCCGGATTTGCAAAGCTCCTGAATGTGGTTGCTCACCTCCTCATCGGTTTGATTGCCGACCCGCCATTCGAGCAGGTTGCGGTTGTAATTGGCCTCAAGATGGTTCGGGTCTGCAGAAAGTGCGCGGCCGAGCATGATTTTAGATTCTTCCACCCGCCCAAGGTCGTGGACGCTGAGCGCGCGATTGTTCATGTCATCGGCTACGAGTTGGGCCTCCGATGGCGCCTCGCGCGGGTAGGGCTTGCCAATCACCTCATTGAAGACTTCGGCCAGAGCTTCACGCGTTTCCTCAAAAGACTGGTATCGGTCGTTGGGAGATTTTTCGAGGCATTTGAAGATCACACGTTTCAGGCTCTCCGGCAGATCTTCACGTTGAAGGGATGGATCGGGAGGCAGCTCTTCTCGATGCCGTTTGCGCAGGACCGGCAGCGGAGTGGTCAGATCATTGAACGGGCGGAGCCCGCACACCATCTCATAAAGTTGAATGCCGAATGCATAAATATCAGTGACCTTTGTAACCGGCGCCGGCTCAGCCTCTCCCCTGAGCCTGCCCCACTGCTCCGGTGCCATGTAGCCTGGAGTGCCCGACAATCCCTCTTCAGTGGCCTCGGGAATATCGCTGCGGGACTTTGGAAGGGTGTCGATTCCGGCGACCCGCCCATCAGCCGCTTCTGTGGCCCATTTCACCAGACCGAAATCGGTGATCTTGACTGCGCCGTTCCTGGTGATGAGGCAATTGGGTGGCTTCAAATCCCGATGAATCATGCCCCGGCGATGCGCGTGGGCCATACCATCACAGATCTGAATAGCCATGTCGATAATGCGTTCGTAGCCCTTGATGAGCCCGTGCTTCATCCAGGTACGAAGACTGCCGCCATTTACAAACTCAATAAAGATGCACGGGAAACCCCCAACTTCACGCACATAGAAACAGGATGCGATATTAGGGTGCAGTCCCAGATCGACCCACGCTTCAGCTTCTCGCTGGAACAGTCCCCGTGATTTTTCATCCGCGAGCGCGGCCGGCCGGGGGGACTTGACGGCCATATCTATCTTCCAGCCCCGGTGGTGCACCCGGTGCACGGAGCCCATGCCACCTTCACCGATCAGTTCGATTACGGAATACAGCCCGAGGATGACCTCACCCGGTTTGAAGAGTGGCCCGGCAACCTTCACTTGTTGCGGAAGTACAGTAGATTCTGTCGATTTTGTAGAACCTTCTTCGCCGGGCCTCAGGGTTTTCTGATCCGGAATGTGGGCCGCCGTTGCCTCGTAGTCAGAAGTATCCGAAAAGGGCGTATCCTCGTCATCGTCCTGCCCTGCGACGGGCTCCTCCAACCCGGCGTGGATGACAGCGGTATCATCCCCACCCATCGTGGCCATGTAAAAACTATCGTCTTCGTCATCGTCGGCCGCCCGGATTTCTTGTCCGGTCGGAATGCGGGTCTCATCTTGCACACCGAGGGCCTCAGGCTCTGGGGCCTTAAGCTGGAAGACATTGCTGCACGCACCGCACCTGGCATTCTGGCCGAGCTGAGGCTCGGAGACGTTATATTGTTTTCGGCAATGCGGGCAGGTGACGGTAGGCATGGGCAGGCAAAGTTTGACAGGTGGGCGGTGATTATGGTCTCGCGCCTGCCGTGGCTGGTCAACACACGTAATACGTAATACGTGGGCTTGGAGGGCGGTGTTCCCCAGTGCTCCCTGAGCTAATTGCTTGGGCCGTCAAGCCGCATTTCTCACAAACTCTTCATTCGTGGTTTCATTTAATTCGTTGGAAGCTCTTTCTGAGATCTGAAAAACCGTCGCCCCGAGAGACACGCCCTCGACGTGAGAATCACAAATGTCCACTCATCCAGGCTCTTGCGGCGATCCTGCGAATCTTGGAGGTGATCGAGGGCGTCCTTGAGTTCTTCCTTGTCTGGCCCGGCGCCGAAAATTCGGGTGTAAAGTTGTTCGATCAGTTCCTTATTGGATAGTTTCTCGTCGAACAGTTTAAGGCGCTGATCCGATCTGAATTGGAGCCTGAATGACGCACTGTCCGTTTGTCGTAATGCATTGAGCAGGCCGCCCGTCCAGACGCTTACAGAGGACTGCATGGCTGCTGGCATGACATCTCCTGGTGCCGGACAAACGATCTCGATCTCCGCAGTGTGTCCCAGCACACGTACCACGGCGGTTGTCGTTCCTGTTCCGGTGCGCATTACCGCGCCGCTATTCAAGATGTCAGCCACAGACGTCGCATCCGTGAAGTACCTGGCATGGCTGGTCATGTCCCGTTCGTCACCATCAGAAAACAGTACAGTGACTTTGAGCTGTAACTTCTCCTGATCTTTTTTGAGGACCACACGGGCCGGAGAAACTTCCAGTTTGGAAACCGTAACGGGCGACTTTTCAAGATTGGCGCCGGCCATAATCCAAGCCAGGCAGGTCTTGTAATCATCGCTACCCACCGGCATGAGTTCCCCGCCGCCGTGCGGAATTTTGTTGGCCCCCTTTACGAGGAACAGGCTGTTCACCGGCATCAAGAGATTGACACGCCGCCCTTTCTCCGCGAGAGCAATCGCCGCGGCGTCCGCTTCCGGCCTGCAGGTAAAAGCAGAGAGGCTCAGTCCGCCCTTGCCGTAAATTCCGCCGTGACAGTTCGTCGCCGAGCAGTTGCGTTTATCAAGGATTTGGGCCACGTCCTTGATGAACGAGACATTCTTTACGTGGTCTTGACGCTCCGCGGCAAGTTCTCCGTAAGAAAATTGAACAGCAATGAAAAGGATGGGAATGAATCGCCTCCTATATGGTTCCATGTATTCACCCATTCTCGCAGTGATTCTCCTTCGCCATGATCCCTGTCAGCCGAAACTTAAACATAAATCCGAGCCCTCAGTGATTCGTGAACAATTCCATTCATAGTACAAGGCCTCCAAGTTTCTTTCGAAATCATTGCGTTCCTTCTGCGATTTGAGAGTCTGACATTAGGTTTTCTTCGCAGCATTTGAATGTTAGAGCACTCCTCCATTCCTCCGTCACTCCACCCCTCCGTCACTCCATTCTTGCATGTTTGATCGCACTTTTCTTCCAGAAGCCCTGTTCGAATTTGTCGTCATCACAGACACGCATTACATGCTCGATGTTGGCGACACTCCGCTGGAATTCGAATCCCGGCGAAAGCAGACTTCAAGAGCGGGTCACGCCCTGCAACTGGTGAAGTCGCTGGGTGCCGATTTTGTCATGCATGTCGGGGACCGGGCGCAAGAATACCATGGAACGGATCGGCACAAACAGGCCATGACCGAAGCGGCCGAACAGATGGCGCAGATTGGTGTGGAGGTATATCCGGTCGCCGGCAATCAGGATATTGGTGACAAGCCGGACCCCACGATGCCGGCGCCGCAAGTTTCACAGGAAGTGCTGGATTGGTATCACGAAAATGTGGGGCGTTCGTGGTACAGCTTCTATCATAAAGACTGCTATTTCGTGGTGCTTAATTCCCAAATTATGAACACTACTTTTGCTGAGGCAGAAGAACAGAGGGCCTGGGTTGAGACGGATCTGGAAGCAAACGCGACGAAACGGATTTTTCTTTTCCAGCACATGCCGCCCTACCTGGTAGAAACCGGGGAACCCTCGCTAGGGCATTACGACAACCTTGCGCAACCTGCGAGAGGATGGCTGATCGAGCTGATGCGGCGATACGAGATTGAGCTGTTAATGACAGGCCACACGCATTTCGCGTTCTTTGATATATGCGGGGCCACGCGCTTTTACGTGTGTGCTTCACCAGCGTTCACCAGACCCGGGTTTCCTCATGTTTTCACAAGTTCCGCTCCACCGGAACGGGGACGAGACGACACGCCAAAGATGGGCTTCTACTTTCTTCGCGTGTTCGAGGACAGGACGGACGTTCACTTCATTCGAACGAATGGTGAGGTCGAGCCGTTGGATGAATCGCAGCCGGCGAAACGATTAGTGACGGGACTGCCTCGCTCGATGAATGGTTCTTCGTTTGGGATCACATTGAAGCACCCGCTTTCATCTGTCTCGGAGACGCCGATTGCCTGGCCGGCGATCGTTCGTGAAAAAGTTCGGAACGATTATCCGTTCATGGCTCTCAAAGAACTGGGGGCCAGGTGGGTGAGAGTTCCATCAACGGATCTGAAGGATGATTTTCAGCGCGAGCGGCTCAGCTATCTTCGTGAAGAAGGTATTCGGGTCCGTTCGACGACGATCTGGTCGCAATATACTGGTTTCGATGTGCAACCCGACGGTTGTGACGGGTTGGTGGATGAATGGGAAACACAGGCGACCGTTCCCGCCCTTTCGGAGCAGGCATTTGCCGGATGGTTGAGTGAATTTCAAAGTCAGTGTGAAGTTCCCATGAGCCTCTCAGCGATAGCACCTCGTGAACTCGTGCCTGGCAAGCAGCACCCACGAACCCGTATCGGATTCCGTATCGAGGAGTTGAAGGTGCTGAACGACACACTTGCCGCAAACGAGATGCAAATAAGTAGCGTCCTCTGCTGCATCGATGAGATTACAAGCCCGTGCGAGGTAATTCTGGCGGCTGCGTCTATACCAGAGCTCAGTCACATCGGCGCCCTTGATTTCCGATACGAGTTTGGAAAGCCGAACGACCTTTACAGTTGTAACCAGGCCGCGGAAGCGCTGTTCGCTGTGAGCACGATGTCTGGGTCGCGAATCTTTTTCGAGCCCCTGGTAATGCTCGACCGAACCATGGATTACAGTCACGGCCTCCTCGATGGCCTTTGCAATCCGCGGCCGGTTTTTCAGGTCTTGCGTTCCCTGAATACGATTCTCTGTTCCATGCGGACCGAGCTTTCGAGGGCGGCGATCAGGACCTCGATAATTTCCGGGCTCCGGGTCTTGTCAATAAATTGCGAATCACGAACTCTCATATTGTTGCTTCCGCTGAATCCACATTACGACACTCGAATTCTGATGGGACTTCGCGCAGCTCAAGTCCGGCCGATCCTGAACGGGGTAAGACTTTACAACTTGAGTCACGCCACCTCGGAGCTGATCGATCAGGCACAGATCTCGAGCTTCAAGGAGGATGTCGATGGCCCAGTGCTCCTTGTTTACTGATGGGAACCTGTCTGTAATCAGGGGCAACACAATTAAGAACGACGAACAGCACCGCACTCCAACACTCCATCATTCCACACTCTTTTGATTGCCCTGTTCTCACCCATACAATCCGCAGGCATTCGCCTCGGCAGCCATCAACTATGAACCATAATCTAGATGTCCGCTTCAATCATTGACGGAAAAGCCATTGCTCAGGAGACTCGAGAACGCATCAAGGCCCAGGTCGCCGAACTGACCTTCCTGCCCGGCCTTGCCGTCGTGCAGGTGGGTGACGATCCGGCGTCCACCCGCTATGTAAGCCACAAGCAAAAAGACTGTGAACAGGTTGGTATTTATTCAGAGAAACATCATCTGCCGGAGACCACAAGCCAGTCCGAACTACTCGATACGATCCGGGGGCTGAACGCTCGTTCTGAGATCCACGGCATCATTGTTCAGTTGCCCCTGCCGAATGGCCTGGACTCTCACGTGGCCATCAACGCCATTGATATCAGGAAAGACGTTGACGGCTGCACAACTGCTAATCTCGGAGAGCTTGTTTCCGGGAACGAGAGACTCGTGCCCTGTACGCCCAGAGGCACGATCACACTCATTCAAAGCACAGGGATGACTTTTGAGGGAAAGAAGGCCGTCGTCATTGGCCGGAGTATTCTGGTCGGTAAGCCGGTCGCCCTACTGATGCTCAACAGGCACGCGGTGGTCACTCTCTGCCATTCACGGACTCCTGACCTCGGGGCCGAGGCACGTGAGGCGGATATCCTGGTTGTCGCTGCCGGGCGCCGTGGGCTGGTGACTGGTGGCATGATAAAACCGGGTGCTGTCGTCATCGATGTCGGCATAAATGTGGTCGAAGGCAAGCTGAAGGGTGACGTTGATTTCGAGAGTGCGAAGGAAGTGGCGGGGCACATTACGCCAGTGCCGGGCGGTGTCGGGCCCATGACTCGCGCCATGCTGTTGGAGAACACTCTTATTGCCGCAAAGATGCAGGCCGCGGGCGATTGAAGCCTGAATTCCGGGATGAAGAAATTCATGCAATCTGCACGGGGCAACCCAAACAGTTCAGGTAATTCAAATAAAGCTTGGAGGCATCATATCTACGAGGTCTCGCGGCCCGGCGTTTCCTCCGCCGCAGGCTTGGTCTTCTTCACGATCTTGTAGAGGTTTCCGCCGCCAAGCCTTGGCTTGACTTCGACTAAGTCCACGTGAGGACGTACCTCAGCCCGCACGGCCGCAGGCTCGACCCGCTTCCCGCTGTCCGCAATCTCAACAACTACCCGTTCATTATCGGCAACGATGAGGACCTGGAAGGATTGCTTCTGTTGTCCTTCAAAAGCTATATCCCGAACAAATTTGCAGACGGAGCCCAAGGCCCTTTGAAGTTGCGCTACTTCGCTTTCCTCCAGCACTGGTTTGGCTACCGAATGGAGAAACGCAATCAACCCACGCGTTGCTTCGACGGTAGAAGGGATCTCCATTCGAATCGGCCGTGGTGCAACGCTTTGTACAAATTCGTATTCGCCGTCATCCATGACTCTAAAGAGGCTGCCGCATCGGGGACAACGGTATGGGCCGGAACGTTCGACCTGTAAATTGGCCGAGCAATCTTCACAAAGGAGGAAAATCGGAAAATGGGCTCCATCTTCCCGTTCCTCATCGACGGTCAGCATCTCTTCCGATTGGCCCAGATGGTTCTCTTCTGCCAGGCCTGCCTCCAGCACAGCCGCCAGGGGGTCGTCATCCAGAGTGTCAGAGAAAGGGTTCTCCTCAACCTGAACTTCGTTCTGGGAAGATTCGCTTTCCGCCTGCTTGAGCGCGGCGTCGAAATCAAATTCATCGCTTTGAGTGGCGCTGGCGTCACCCAGATGATCGCTCTCTACCGGGGCCAAGGTCTGGCGGATATTTTCGTTGAACTCTTCAATATCTCCGTTCGCCAGCGCCTGGGTTGCCTGATCGAGGGAGGTGACGACTTTCAGGAAAGTGCGCAGGCCGAGCATGTCAAAGATTCGTTCAACCTTAGGTGTCAGCCCCGTAAGAACCAATGCCCCGTCCCGCTCCAGCAGTCTTTTTGAGAAATTCACCATCACCATGAACCCGGCACGATTTACGTATTCCAGGTTGGTGGCCTCCACCGCAATCCGGACAAAGCCTCTTCTCTCTGAATCTTGGATGGTCTCCTGGAGTAAAGGCAGCGAATCTGATTCGAGGGATCCGCTTAACGTCAGGACCGCTCCATTCTCTACTCCGGGTAATTCTTCAAGATGTGTTTCAAGCTTTGACATGTTGCCAGCGGATTCGCCTGTAGAGTGGCCGTCCCAGCGTGCCTGGCGAACGCTATTCAGTTACCTGAAGAGGCTTCTTCCGTTGGCGCAGTCAGGGCTTCATCGACGGTGATGCCTGCGACGGCCTCCTCAACGGATGCAAAAAGAACGATGTATGGCGCGAGGCCCAGGACATCGAAAACCAACTGAACTTTTGGGTGCATTTTGGCCACTACCAGTTCTCCGGCATTCTTTTTGAATAACTCTGCGTGTTTCAGCAAAACGCTGAAGCCAGTGCTGTTAACGTAGGAAATATTCTCCATATCCAGGACAAGGCGTTTAATTCCTTGACGTCGCAGCCGGTAAAGGGCACTTTGGAAATTCAACAAAGTTGAGGTGTCTATTCCGCCGCTCAGTTGGCAGACAGCCACTTCCTTGTTGTCCTTGAGAGTGGCCACTTTGGCTTCGAAATCAGGCATTCTCCGCTCCGCTACTGGTCTTGAATCAGGAAAGGGCGGAAGTATAGCACTGGAGAGGCTCTCGTCAACAGAGGGTTTTGGGAGCTTCTCTTTATGTTACAACAGTTTATGGCAAGAATCTGCCATACAATTCTGAGGATTAAGATATGAATGGTTCGGCTCACACACATCAGAAAATCAGGGTTTCACCACCCCAGGCACCCGGGAAAAATTCACCAGGAGGAGGTTTTGATCCACGGATGCCCTTACCTGAACTGGAGCTCGGAATGGCCTTGATCGAGGAAGGTATCATTTCCACTGAGGAAATTCGGCGGAACTTGCCCAAAGCACTCGGAAATCCGGGGTTTTTGAAGCTGCTTCTTTACTGTCCCATGGTTTCAGAGTCGGAACTAGCCGCACTGCTTTCGGTGAGACACCAGGTGCCGTTGCTCAACTTGGACGCGATGGAGATCCCGCAGGGCGTGATTGCCAGCCTCAGTGCCAGACTGGCTTACGAACTTGAATGTCTGCCGCTCGCTCTGATTGGTGACATTCTTTGCGTGGGAGTGGCGGATATCCGGAATCGATCTCTCATCGCCCGCCTCCGTGCTGAACTCGGTGGACGCCGGGTAAAAGTGTTCCCGTGCGAACCAGCACAACTCAGGAAATTCATTGTCAGGCATTATGTTGTGCCGTCGCCTGTACAACCAGACCAGAAGCGGGCTCTGGAAGCAAATCAAGTAGTCGCTCGGGCGCATGGTCTGGACCTCGCCCCGCCAAAGAAATTGGATTCATTTGAACCTACGATTGAAGTGGGCCGTGATGCCATGCAGGCCGCGGCAGCCAGGGATGAAGCAGCCGGTTCCATGGCGGCGCTCGAGCCCAAGACATCTCTAGTCGACCAGCAAAACAAGACCAAGGATCAGAATGAATCCAGGGGATTCCGGATTCCGGACGGATTCTCACCCGATCTGGATACTGCGGAAACTCCCAATATATTGAGAGATACCCAGTCTGCAGTCGACCTGTCGGAAGATGATCTGGAAGACTATCTGACTTCGATGCAGGAACTTGAGGAAGATCACTCCGGTTTCGAATATTTCAGGGCAGAGTCTGTACCTGAGGAAGATTTCTTCAATTCCGCGGCTTTCGGTGAGAGCATTGAGGCGCAGTGGGAGAAGGTGCACTTCAGCCACGCTCCCGCACGAGCAGAGCCCGTGCTGCTTGGCTTCCCGGGAGAAGACCCCTTCGCTGAAATCGAAGATGATTTTCTGTCCTGAATATCAGCCGAGATTCATTCAAGAGATCGCCTTACCAGTGGCGTCACAAACGCGCCTCTGAAATCGCTACTCCACCCGATTAGCGCTCCAGTTCGGCGAACACCGTCAAAACCTTTCGCTCCTTCACTGGGTACCAATTGCCAATCCTCCTTACCAGTCTGGCCACGACCTCCGGATGCTGTTCTGCCAGGTTTTTCGATTCGTGCGGATCCGCGAGCAGATCAAAGAGTTGGGGCCGTTTCTCAGAGCGAGGATGTGTGCTCTTGTATCGATTTACTTCGCCGTCATAAGTAAGGAGGAGCTTCCAGTTGCCTTCGATGCACCAGCGGAAAAGCAGGGAAGCTTCTGGTTTCTCGATGTCGGCAATATCATGGGCGAAGCTCTCACCAAAGATGGCTTCACGCTCGATCTTGTTTTCATTCGTGAGATTCGGCAGAAGATTCAGTCCTGGAAGATTTTGCTGTGGGGTACGCGCACCGGCCGCGGCCAGCATGGTTGGTGCGAGGTCGATACTGCTGACGAGCTCATCACGGACCGATGGTCTCAATTTACCCGGCTGCGAAAACAGGATGGGTGTGCGTATGCCGCCTTCGTAGGGGGTCTGCTTCGAACGCGGCGCATATCCGCCGCCTTTAGGATTCTGAATCCAACCATTGTCGCTGACGTAGATGATGAGCGTGTTTTCCCGTATGCCTTTCTTGTCGATGTAGCCGACAAGCTGTCCGCAGGTCTCATCGAACCATTCACACATGGCGTAATACTTCGCGATGGAATCAGGGCGTCCTTCGCTCTGATACTTTTCCAGTATTCGCCCGGGTGGGTTGTGTGGTGTATGCGGCAGGAAGGGCGCGTACCAGATGAAAAACGGTTTCTTCTCTTTCAGCGCCATATCCACAAATTCTTCGATCGGCTTCATACCTGTCCTTCCGATCGTCAATCCATCATCACCATGCCGGCCGCCGGGCTGCGGATAGCCGCGGGTCATACCGTGAGTGAATCCGCCGTTTTTGTAGCTGCCTTCCCACCATTTCCCACTCTGGTGGCTCAAGTAGCCCTGTTCGCCCAGCAGCTTCGGCAGCGATTCAAACTTGTTCACGAACGAAATCAGCCCAGCCTTCCGATCCTTGTAAACCTTTGAGATTCCCTCTGCATACTTGGGTGAAGGGTCATTGCCGGTCACCCCATGCGTGCTGGCATAGTGCCCGGTTACCAGCGTCATTAACGATGGCCTGCAGAGTGCCGTTGGCACATATCCGCGCTTGAACACCACACTCTCGGCAGCGAGCTTATCGAGGTTGGGGGTATTGATGTCCGGATGGCCCATGAACCCGTAATCGGCCCACGACTGGTCGTCGGAGATGATCAGAACGATGTTGGGTTTAGCGGTCTGTTCAGCCTGGCTGGAAAAGACCGGAAAGAGGCACAGGAAAACGGCAGTGACTACTGAGAGTTTTTTCATGAATGCAACGGAAATGCGGCCCGCTGGAATGAACGATGACGAATAATAAGCAGGACTATATGTCTGGCCAGCAACAGGGATCGCTTGCACTTTCCCAGCACAGCATGCAACCTGATCGCATTAATCGGAAAGTAAACCACACCATACTGGAGCAACTAATGGGTTTTCAGATTTCAAGAAATGCACTGAACGTTAAGGCGGGTATCGCCGCCGGACTTTTCGCCGTTTGTTTCAACACGTTTGCAGAGCAGAGCCTGGTAATCAAGAAGGGAGATCTTGTCGCGGTTGTTGGAGACTCGATTACCGAGCAGAAGCTCTACAGCAAATACATCGAGATGTATCTGACCGTATGTGTTCCGCAGCTTGAGGCCACCGCCATCCAATTGGGATGGAGCGGCGAGCGAGCCCCGGGCTTTGCAGCACGCATGGAAAACGATCTCGTCCCATTCAAGCCAAACGTGGTGACCACATGTTACGGCATGAATGACGGTGGCTATCGGAAATGGGATGAGCAGATTGGAGTGCCTTACAAGGCAGCTATGACGCAAATCGTTGATCTTATGATTAAGGAGGGCGCCATTGTGATCGTCGGCGCGCCGGGCGCTGTGGATAACGTTTCCTTCAGACATTCAAAGGAACAGGCCACCGTATACAACGACAATCTCGCCCATCTGCGCGATATCTCGAAAGCCCTCGCAGAGGCCAGCAAAATGCCGTTCGCAAATGTGCATGACGCGATGGTGTCCGCTATGGACAAGGCCCAGGCCGAACTGGGCGAACAGTATCACGTCTGCGGAGGTGATGGGGTTCATCCTTCACCCAATGGACAATTGGTCATGGCTTACGCGTTCCTCAAGGCGATGGGGCTGGATGGCCATATCGGTACCATCACTGTCGACCTCAAGGCTGCAGCGACCGCCACGGAAGGTCACAAAGTGATCTCTTCGAAAGATGGGAAGGTCGACCTGGAAAGCACTCGTTATCCGTTCTGCTTCTTTGGAGACGACAAATCGCCGAACTCCACCCAGAGCATCCTGCCCTACCTGCCGTTTAATCAGGACTTAAATCGGCTGATGCTGAAAGTGTCGAACGCCGGCGCCGCCAAGTACAAAGTGACGTGGGGGGCGGCTTCCCGGGAATTCACTTCTGCACAGCTCACTGCGGGAATCAATCTGGCGGCAGAATTTATGGACAATCCATTCGTCGCACCATTCAGGAATGTTGAAGGCGGCGTTGCACAAAAACAGAACTTTGAGACGACGATGATCAAAGGCGTGCTGACAAACTTCCGACACGTCAAGAACATGTTCAAAGATGACAAGGTTATTGACGAGTCCATCGAAAACATACGTCTTCGCATGGAAGAAAAGCGGCAGGAGCTTGCAAAGGCCGCCCGTACAGCATTCAAGCCCGTCGAGCATACGATCACGATTGCCGCCATGGCCGATTAGAAGGCGGACAATGTTAATTTTGAGCATTCATATTCTCTTCGTGGACACCGCGGCAACCCTCTCGAATGTCCTCCAACAGCACCTCTCCCTCTCCTGGCGATATTGTCCGTGTTCGGACGCGTACGTTTCTCGTTGAGAATGTCGAGAAGAGTCCTGACGGACACCTCATCAGTGCGGCCTGTCTCGATGACGACGCGCAAGGGCAGCCTCTTCAGGCTCTCTGGGAGATCGAGCCGGATGCCGAAGTCATCGGCGCGGATGCCTGGAAGCGGATCGGCGAGAAGGGCTTCGATCCGACGCGGCAGTTTGCGGCCTATATTCACACGCTGCGGTGGAACTGTGTCACCGCGACCAATCCTCGATTGTTCCAGGCCCCGTTCAGAGCTGGTATCCATATCGATGCCTACCAGATGGAGCCCCTCGCTAAAGCACTGTTGCTGCCGCGGGTCAATATGTTCATTGCAGACGATGTTGGACTCGGCAAGACCATCGAGGCGGGCCTCATCGCCAATGAGCTGCTCCTCCGGCGACGAGTCAAGGATATCGTCGTTGCGTGCCCGCCTTCCATGCTTGCCCAGTGGAAGGATGAGCTCGAGTCTCGTTTCGGGCTCACGTTTGAAATCCTCGACCGCGCCTACATCGAACGCATCCGCCGAGAACGCGGATATGGCGTCAATCCCTGGACAACTTTCCCGCGGTTCCTGATCTCCCATCGCCTGCTTATCGATGAGGCATACGCCGCGCCGCTTCGAGACTGGCTCGACAACATCCGGCCCGGCTCACTGCTGATCCTTGATGAAGCTCACCACGCCGCGCCGTCGAGTGGTTCAAAGTATGCCATTGATTCCCGTATCACACGCGCCATTCGTGACCTTGCTCCACGGTTTGAACATCGCCTGTTCCTGTCCGCCACGCCGCACAACGGCCATTCCAACAGCTTCAGCGCGCTGCTTGAGATTCTCGACTCCCAGCGGTTCGCCCGCGGGGTAAAGGTTCTCAAAAGCCACCTCGACCAGGTCATGGTTCGCCGCCTCAAGGAAGACATCCGTAAGGTTCAGGGCGGCTTCCCGAAACGAAATGTCGATCAGATAGATATTGACGGCCTGCCCGAAGACACCCCGGAAATCGCACTCTCCAGACTCCTCGACCAATACCGTAACGTTCGCCAGCTTCGCGTGGAGGAACTGAGTAAACGTAAACAGGCCGAAGCTGCGCTCCTCATCTCGGGCCTGCAGCAGCGTCTGCTTTCCTCAGTCGAAGCCTTTGCCAAGACTCTTCGACGCCACCGTAAGACCATGGAACGTCTCTGGTCGGAGGAGAAAACGACGACATCGGATTCGTCCACCTCAAAGCTTCATCACTCCAAAGGTCCATCATCGAAGCAGCTCTCCCTCCTCGCTGGCAGTCCTGACCGTGAGGACGATCTCTCACTGCTCTCAGAAGAGGAACAGGAAGAAATCATCGAGGCCCAGGTCGATGCCTCTACAGAATCTACCGCAGGCGATTCCGACCGGGCCGACATCGATACAGAGAAAGACCTTCTCGACCGTATGGAGGACATTGCCGAAAACGCTCGCGGCGTACCCGATGCGCGCGTCCGCTACCTGGTGAACTGGATTCGAGAGCACCTCTGCTCAGGTGTCAGTCTCCCGGGCGAAAAGGCCAGGGTCGCCGATGCCGAATGGAAGGACGAACGCCTTCTCATCTTTACCGAATATGAGGACACCAAACGCTATCTGGTCAACATCCTCCGCGCGGCAGTGGCCGGCACTCAGCTCGCAGAGCACCGCATCGAAATCTTCCACGGCCCCACGCCTCCGCCCAAACGAGAGCTCATCAAACAGGCTTTCAATGCCCCGCCTGACAAACACCCGTTACGCATCCTGGTCGCCACCGATGCCGCCCGAGAGGGACTCAACCTCCAGGCCCATTGCCGGCATCTGTTTCATTTCGATGTCCCCTGGAATCCCAGCCGTCTTGAACAGCGTAATGGCCGCATCGACCGCAAGCTCCAGCCCGCGGAGGAGGTCTTCTGTCATTACTTTGTCTACGCACAGAGGCCGGAGGATCGCGTGCTCCAGGCCATCGTACGCAAGACCCAGACGATTCGTGAGGAACTCGGCAGCCTTTCCGAGGTCGTTGAATCCCGCCTTACGGACACCCTCAAGGCCGGCATACGACACGACCAGGCAGATCGGATTATCAGCCAGATTGAGGCAACCAATTTGGACGCAGAAGCAAGGGCAACTACCGAGGAAGAGCTTGAAACTGTCCGTCTTCGCCAGGACCAGCTCAAGGAGAACATTGCCCAGCTCGGTCGCCGAGTTGAAGACGCCCGTAAATGGATCGGACTCGATACAGAATCGCTCCAGGATGCCATCTCATGTTCCCTGGAAATGCTTGGAGCTGAGCCTCTGCAGGCGGATGAAGAATCCAATGGCCATACCCGCTACATCTTCCCGGACATCGAATCCAGGCAGGGCAGCGACCCTACCTGGGCCAATACCATCGATACACTCCGCGAGCCACCCAAAGAAGGAGAGAGCGGTTTTCAGTGGCGCAAAGATGCTCCCGTCCGCCCCGTGGTATTCAAACCCCCGAAAGGTGTCGATGACAGTGTTGTCCAGCTCCATCTTCAGCACCGCGTAGTTCAACGCCTTCTCTCCTGCTTCCTTTCTCAGGGCTTCGTAGATCGCGACCTGTCACGAGCCTGTATCGCCCAAAGTAGGGACAACATCCCCCGAGTGGTCCTGCTTGGTCGTCTGTCGCTTTACGGCCCCGGTGCCAGCCGACTGCACGAGGAGATCATCCCCGTCACTGCCCGCTGGTCAGACTCTGCAGCCCGGAACAGCCCGCTTACACCCTACGCGAGAGAAGCAGAAGCCAGGACACTGGAAATGCTCGAAGAGGGCCTCAAAGAGGTTGCTCACGGTGGGGCGGAGGCTCCCATCCAAAACATTTCCCAGCCATCTCAGTCCCTGCTCCTGAATTCAATCGCCACGGATATTAAACAATTGCTGCCCCACCTGCAGAAACGCGGTGAAGATGCCCGTGCCGAGTCCGAATCTGCCCTCGTCGAACGGGGACGGAAAGAAGCGGATGAAATGATCCGGATACTCAACGAACAGAAAAAGCGCATCCTGGGCCAGCTCAGTATGACCGCCGAAAGGCAGCTCCTCCTCTTCGACAACCAGCAGGAAAAGAAGCAGTACGAATCCAATCGCAAATACTGGGAACGCTGGATCGAAAACGTGGACGGCGATCTCGAACGCGAACCCGCCCGCATCCTCGATTTTTACCAGGTCACCTCCCACCGCATGGAAACCATCGGCATCGTTTATCTCTACCCATCAGCTTGAATCTCTGAACTCTCTTCCTTACCTAACCTCTGACACCTGACACCTGACCACCCAAACTCCCATACTCCAACACTCCACAACTCCACTGCTCCCACACTCCCACACTCCATCTTCCACTCATGGATTTCCATTCCCTCTCCCAGCTTGTTGCCGCCGGTGAATCTGACACCGTCGAGTTCAAGAAATCTACCGGACAGCTCACCCGGTCGGGCGAGACCCTCTGCGGTTTCCTGAATGGAAGAGGCGGAAGAGTTGTCATCGGCGTATCCCCATCCGGAGAGATTCCCGGTCAGCAGGTTTCGGATAAGACTCTTCAGGACGTCGCCGCGATGCTGCAAAGGTTTGAACCACCCGCGCCGGTTTCCATCCACCGAATCGCCATGGCTGATTCTGAACGTGAGGTCATCGTGCTCGACGCCACGGGAATGGATGAGGCTAAGCCTTTCACGTTCAACGGACGCCCCTATCAGCGAGTCGAGACGACCACCTCTGTCATGCCGCAGAAGGTGTATGAAGATCTCCTGCTCCATCGCGTACACGTTCAGAAGCGGTGGGAGACCTCGACGGCGAATATCCAACTCGAGGATCTCGACCTGGAAGAGATTCTCCGAACCGTCCGTCTTGGTATTCAGGCCGGCCGACTCCCTGAATCCACCAGCACCGATCCCGAGGACATCCTGACCCGTCTGAAACTGAAGAGGGACGGTCACCTGCTGAATGCAGCCATGGTCCTCTTCGGCAAGGAGTTCATGCCGGACTATCCCCAGTGCATCCTCCGGCTCGCCCGATTCAAAGGCATCACCAAGAACGAGTTCCTTGATAACCGGCAGGAGTTCGGCAACGCCTTCCAACTCCTGGAAGAAGCCCGCCTCTTTCTCCAGCGACATCTCCCCGTTGCCGGACGCATCATCCCCGGCGTCCTCGAGCGCAAGGATGAACCTCTCTTTCCATACGCGGCCCTGCGCGAGGCACTGGTCAATGCCTTCTGCCATCGTGATTATTCCATTCAGGGCGGCTCCATCAGCCTGGCCATTTATGACGACCGTCTCGAGCTCTGGAGCACTGGAATCCTCCCACTCGGAATCGCCGTCGAAGACCTGAAACGCGATCACACCTCCGTCCTGCGCAATCCCCTCATCGCCGGCACTTTCTACCGACGCGGCCTGGTCGAAAACTGGGGACGCGGCACACAGAACATCGTCGAACTATGCGTCAAAGCCGGCCACCCCGAACCCGAATTCCTCGAACAGGCCGGCGCCGTAGGCATCCGATTCCTCCCCAGCGGCTACATCGCCCCTTACCGTGTGACGCAAGACCTGTCTGAAACCCATCGACAGATTCTGCATTTCCTTTCAAGTGGAAAGGCTTCGTTGAGCAAGATTCATGAACATTTCGCTGATGATATTGAATTGAGACAACTGCGTGTCGAAGTCTACAAGTTGAGGGACTTTGGCTTAATTGATTTCGAGGGCAAAGGCAGAGGAACACAATGGTTCCTTCTTCACGGGAAGGATAATTGGACAGAATTGGACAGAATTGGACAGGATTGGACAGACTGAACTTATATCGTTTTGAATAAAAACGTTACACATAGCTCGTGGAGCATTTCAACCAGCTTATTCCTGAATTGGACAGAATTGGACAGAATGGGACGCGAATGGGACGCGATTAAGACCCCAGTGGGACGCGGAGTAAGACCTAAAACGCACACTTTCTTTCTTAAACATCTGAAATGAAACATGATATATTCAAAATCAAACTCAGAATAAGCTGGGAATAAGCGGTGCTTATTCCCAGCTTATTCTGAAAATTGGACAGAATTGGACAGAATTGGACAGAACCGTATCTACCTTCAAACCAACGCTTTAATCACACCCTCGAATGATTTGGACAGAATGGGACGCGAATGGGACGCGATTAAGACCCCAGTGGGACGCGAATGGGACGCGAGTGAGACGCGCAACCGCGTAAACCATTGAAAAGAAACATGATAATAAGACCAAGTATAAGACCTATTAAGACCCCTAATAAGACCTCTGAACCTTGAACTCTGAAACCCTCTGTGCTCTCCGTGTCTCTGTGTTTTATTTCTGACCCATTCCTCCATTCCTCCAACACTCCATTCTTCCCCTTTTCCCCTCTTCCATTCCTTCATTCCTCCATCACTCCACTCTTCCTCCCCATGCCTCTCGACCCCGCCATTCGTGACCACCAGACCTGGCTCGGCTACCTGCAGCCGGACGGACTCGTCGTGTCGCCGGCCGCGCTGGTGGATGCCCAGGTCTTGCTCGAAACGCGGCCGGTACAGGTGCAACAGCGGTTTGCCGAACAGTTGACCGAGGTGGTGTTGGAGAATGAGAAAGTGCCAGCCATTGGCAGTCTGAGCGAGTTTGTCACCCGCTTCCTGGAATGGCCGGAAAACCTGGTGGTTGGCAGAAACGACGAAGACCCCATCCCCGACTCTCTCAAGGTGCCGCTACGGGAGTTCGGTGAAACCCTTGAACCGGATCTTGCCTTCCGTAATCCCAGGGCGGGAGGCGAGAATGAAGAGGAAACGCCCTGGCTGTTACTGCTGCAGGAGTTCGAGGCCGGCACGGACCTCGATACGCCCATCGAATCCCAACAGACCGGATGGTCTGCATCGGTCACCCGGCGATTTGAACGGCTTCTGCGCGAGACCGAGGTGCCCATCGGACTACTCTCGAATCAGACCCATCTGCGACTCATTTATGCCCCGCGTGGGGAGAACTCGGGCACGCTCACTTTCCCTGTCGCGGCCATGAGCGAGGTGGCCGGACGCTCTATCGTGGGCGCGTTCGAGATGCTGCTCTCGGAATACCGGATACTCGCCGCACCATCCAATGCCAATTTGTCCTACCTGCTGAAGAAGAGCCGAGACTACCAGTCTCGCGTCTCCAGTGCCCTGGCGAAGCAGGTGCTCGATGCACTTTACGAACTCCTGCGCGGTTTTCAGGCGGCGGATGATCACACGCACAGTCAACTGCTCAAAGACATCCTGGCCAAGGCTCCGAACAGCATTTACGAAGGATTGCTCACCGTTCTGATGAGACTCGTCTTCCTGCTCTACGCGGAAGACCGCTCCCTCATGCCGGGCAGCGACCTGTACGTCCGCAACTATTCCCTGCACGGACTCTTTGAGCGGCTCCGCACCGACAACGAACAGAACCCGGACACCATGGATCACCGCTACGGCGCCTGAGCCCAGCTCATCGCCCTCTTCGGCGTCGTCTACCGCGGCTGCTCCCATCCCAAACTCAAAATCCCCCAACGCCACGGCCACCTCTTCGACCCCAAACGCTTCGCCTTCCTGGAAGGTTCCCCTGGGCGCGCCGGCTCCCAGCCGGCCTCTTCCCCTGGGCACGCAGGCGTCCCGCCGGCTTCTTCGTCTTCGTCTTCGTCTTCGTCTTCGTCTTCGTCTTCGTCTTCCCACACTCCACCACTCCCACACTCCCACACTCCCACACTCCCACACTCCACTCTTCCCCTCGTCTCCGACGGCGTCATCTACCGCGTCCTCGAAAACCTCCTCATCCTCGACGGCGAACGACTCAGCTACCGCACCCTCGACGTGGAACAGATCGGCAGCGTTTACGAGACCATGATGGGCTTCCGCCTGGAGGTCACCTCCAGCCAGACCATCGCCCTCAAGCCGGCCAAGGCCAGCGGCGCCCCCGTCCCCGTCAGCCTGGAGGAGCTGC
>JAQBXN010000095.1 GCA_027625095.1 Planctomycetota bacterium
AGACCACGAAAGACCCGCCGCGGAGCGTCGAGACCACGAAAGACCCGCCGCGGAGCGTCGAGACCACGAAAGACCCGCCGCGGAGCGTCGAGACCACGAAAGACCCGCCGCGGAGCGTCGAGACTACGAAAGGCTGCCGATTCCTCCAATTCTGAACCGAACATGCGTCCCACACTTCTCATCTTTTTCATCGCAAGATTATCGTTATTCGCATCCGACTGGCCGACATTTCGAGGCGACAGCGGTAGAGGTGGATATTCCCCGGACGCCCTGCCAATGGAGATGTCCCTGCTTTGGGTTAGTAAGGCCAGACACGTGCCACAACCCGCCTGGCCTGGTGCGGACGCGCGCATGCCCTTCGATCAGGCCTTTCAACCGATCGTTGCTGGAGGCATGCTCTATTTCGCCAGTTCTGCTGATTGCAAGTTATATGCACTGGATGCTGCCACAGGAAAGGAGCAATGGACGTACTTCGCCGACGGCCCTGTTCGATTCGCTCCGCTCGCCTGGAAAGACCGAATCTATTTTGTCAGCGACGATAGCTATCTTTATTGTCTGACCGCAAAAGATGGCTCGTTTCTCTGGAAGGTTCGCGGCGGGCCTTCAGACAGTCTGCTGCTTGGAAACGACCGGATGATTTCAAGATGGCCGGCACGCGGCGGTCCGGTTCTCGTGGATGACACTCTTTACTTTTCGGCCGGGATCTGGCCTTCAGAAGGAATCTTTTTGCATGCGGTCGATCCAAGCTCTGGAAGATTTCTTTGGACGAACGATACCGCGGGCTGGATGTACATCGGACAGCCGCATGGGGGAGCTGATGCCCTGAGCGGAGTGTCTATTCAGGGCGATCTGGCGGTTGCCGGAGATGTCCTTCTTGCTCCAAACGGTCGCGCCGTTCCGGCAGGCTTCCGGCGCAGTGACGGACAGTTTATGTATTTTCATCTTCAGAAGAATACACACCGCGGCGGGGCTGAAATCGTTGCTGCAGACTCAGTGTTCTTCAATGCCGGTGGTATCTTCAGGACTGACGACGGGCTATACCTTGGAAAGAGTGCTCCACCATCACTGATCGCGGTGACGCCTGAAAGGATATTCAGTATTGAAGCCCGAGCGGGGAAGGAGGGCGCAGGCAATTACCTGCTTTCCATCGAGCGGCAGAAGGTCTGGAAAGAGACCGTTGCCACGGATCGTAAAGGGAAACAAGTGGCCACCAAAGTTTTGAACGTCCCTGACATTGGCCCCAAGCTCCCGCATCCCGCTACCAGCCTCATAATCGCCGGCAATTCGCTGGTCCTCGGAAATCCAGGCAAGGTCAGCGTTGTTGATCCAACAACAGGCGAAATCAGATTCAGCACAGCCATCGAAGGCAAACCCCTGGCAATGGCCGTGGCGGACAGCCGGCTATATATCAGTAATGATCTGGGAACGATTTACTGTTTCGGGGCCGGTGATGGAGAGACAAAGATTCATGAACCACTTGCAACCACTGCCTTGGCAGACGATGACAATATTTTCGTTAAAGCGGCCGATGAAATCATTCGGAGGGGAAATGTCACAGAGGGTTATTGCCTTGATTTCGAGTGCGGTGAGGGCGATCTGGCACTTGAACTGGCCCGCAAGACCAGGCTGCAAATATATGCCGTGGATTCCGATCCTGAATCTGTGAAGAAGGCCAGGAAGAAACTTGACGATGCCGGGCTTTATGGGAATCGCGTGACCATTGTCTTGAGCAGGAAAGGGTATACCCCATTCCCAAACTATTTTGCCGACCTGGTGGTTTCGGGACGAAGCATTGCCGGAAAAACGGAACCGATTCGTTCCGAGGAAATGGGCCGGATGCTCCGGCCCTACGGCGGGCTCGCTCTCATGGGTCCTCCTGAAAAGATGACGAAGGAAATGCGTGGCCCACTGCCAGGGGCCGGGGAATGGACCCATCAATACAGCGGACCGGGAAACACCACCTGCTCCAACGATTCCATTGTGCGGGGCCCCCTTGGTCTGCTCTGGTTCTCTGACCTGCAGTTGGCCATGCCAAGCCGCCACGGCCGAGCGCCCGCACCTTTGTTCTTTAATGGGCGAATGTTCATTGAGGGGATGGACGCCCTCAAGTGCGTGGACGCGTACAACGGCCGCTTTCTGTGGGAGATTTCTCTCCCGAACATTCTGAAACCGCTCGATCAGGACCATCTGATGGGCACCGCGGGAACAGGCAGCAATATCTGTGTCTCCGAGGAAGGTCTGTTCATAGCCACACAAGGCAAGTGCCTGAAAATCGATCAGAAGACCGGCAAAGTGTTGGCGGAATACCACGCGCCAGGGGCCAGGAACGGCGATGAAGTCACATGGGGTATCATCGCCTGTACCGGCGGCATTCTGTTCGGGACGACCGCCAATACCGAACACCTGGTCCAATGGCGGTACAGGAAGAGCGACATGAACGGCATGTTCACTGAATCCAATGCGCTCTTCGCAATGGACGCCACCACCGGCAATCTGAAGTGGCGTTACCAGGCGAAACATTCCCTCCGTCATAATGCCATTGCATTTGATGGCGAACGCGTTTACCTGATAGATCAGCCTTTAGCAAAAGGAGACCTTTGGGATCAGGTCAAAACTGAAGAAAGACGCGGAAAGCCTCAGCCAATCCAACCACAGGCTGACAAACCAGAAGCCAAATCCGTTGACGCATTCGAAGAGGGGCTCAAGGACGACGCGGAGAAAGACGAATCACTCTTACCCGCCCCACCCATTCCAGTCCTGCTGGCCCTTGACGGATCCACGGGAAAAACCGTGTGGAGTAACCTGGAAAAAGTGGAGGGTACGGTTCTCCAATTAAGCAATAAGCACGACGTGCTGTTGGTCTCCTATCAAAAGACTCGATTTCAGCTCAAATCCGAATTGGGATCGCAGATGTTCGCCTGCAGGGCATCGACAGGCGAGAAACTATGGACCCTTGATTCTCGGAAGATACGATCCAGACCAATGATCAATGATCGAACTATCTACGCCGAGCCGGGCGCTTGGGATCTACTGACGGGTGAGGAGCAGGAATTCGAGTTCGCCCGTTCTTATGGTTGTGGAATCGCGGCCAGTTCAAAGCATCTGATGGTTTTCAGATCGGCGACTCTTGGCTACACAGATCTGAGCGGAGACTTCGGCACAGAAAACTATGGTGGCCTGCGTCCCGGTTGTTGGATTAACGCGATCCCTGCCGGTGGACTGGTGCTTGTGCCGGATTACACAGCCCGTTGCCGCTGCAGTTATCCGATACAGGCCTCAATCGCGCTTCAACCGCGCGGCGCACGTCCGCCAATGTTTACCCCTCACGGAAAAATTTCTCCCGAGCCTTTTGCGGTACGGTTAGCTGCCGGCAGTCAAGGGCAACCCGTCCACTACACGCTCGATGGCAGTGTGCCGACAAGGAACTCGCCCCAGTGGACCGGGCAACTGAAGATTGATGAGACAACAACACTGAAGGCTCGTGGCTATTCGGATGGCCAACCCACCGCGGTGTCAGAAGTTACCTACATCGTTGATCCGGACATGATTCCTCTCGAGGGCCCTGAATGGAAAAATCATGACGCGGGCGATGGTAAACAGAAGAGCGATTGGCAGATGAAAGGCACTTACCTGACCGAACTCTCCAACTTGTATGTGGGGAGTGCTACCGATCCGAGCCCGGCTATGGAACGCCCCGGGTCCCTTCGAATCTACTCTTCCGAGACCAGCAGCAACGGTGAGATGTCGCTCCAAATCGCCTCGTCGGACGACGATGTTCTCGGCGTCGCATTTCGTGTTCAGGCTGAGGACCGCTATTACCTGTGGGCGATGGATCTCCAGCGCGGATTTCATGTCCTGGCAATTAAGGACGGCCAAACATACAAAGTTCTGGCATCAAACAAGGAACGGTATGAGAAGAACAAGTGGTATGACCTCAAAGTCTCCATGAACGGCCCGGACATCAAAATCTACCTTGACGATCAGCTCGATCTGGAAGCCACCGATTCGACACTTAGCAGCGGGAAAATTGGGTTATATTCGTGGGGCTGTGCTGGTTCGAAATTCAGAAGACTCAGGTGGAAGGATTCGAAACAGAAACCATGAGCACCGATTGCATCGAGTACAGCCTGACAGATAAGGAGCGTGAAGAGTTTGAGACGAACAGCTATCTCATTTCAGAGATCGCGTGAGCGCAGTCTTACCTCGGCGCTTGGGCCGACCACGATGGATAGACGAAATCCAAGAACGTTGATCTCAATGCAGTGAAGACTTTTGAGCTGGAGGCCCTCGAATCGGCTTATGGCCGCTGAACCGACTCTCAACTGTTCAACTTGGGCTAACATCCCGCCGCAAAAAAACAGCCCTGCGCGAGCTGGAACTCGTCACAAGGCTGAATATGGTGCGCCCGGGAGGACTCGAACCTCCAACCAATTGGTTCGAAGCCAACTACTCTGTCCATTTGAGCTACGGGCGCTCCGATGAGGGGCGGGGATTATAGGTGCGAAGTGCACCTCCGCAAGAGTCATACAAAAGCGCGATCGGCAGGTAAACTTCAGCACGCCTAGACTTCATCAGGTTCATCACTCTTGTACGTATGCGCGATTGTCACCCTGGCTCTATCTGACAGAATCCCGGCCTGCATTCCTCTGGAAACACCATGTTCTTTTATCGCAATATAGTGCTCGAACGCGAAGGGGCCTGCCTTGCCGGCACTCTCACTGAACCTGCCGATCTGACCTCGCCGGCTCCGGCCGTACTGCTGCTTGCCGACATTTGGGAGGGCCTGGAACAAAAAGAAGTCATACGTGCGTTGGCTGCGGAGCTCGGTAACAAAGGAATTGTTTCGTTCGCCATCCCTCTCGATCTGGAATCCGAAAGCGGCCTGAGACAGATTCAAGATTTGCTCGACGATGCTCAGCAGGCCCTCTCTTATTTGAGGGCTCAGAGAATGGTGGATTCACGCTGCTGCGGTGTTGTGGGATATGGTGTTGGTGCACCCGTTGCGGCAACCCTGTCAAGAGAGGATGGGGGGATCCTCGCTGTTGCCATGCTGGCGCCTCTTTTTGATTGGACTGTTCTCCTGCCGCCTCACCCCCTTATCTCTGGCCGGATAGGCCGCAAAGCGGGCCTGAAGATACCGGAAGTCAGCCGGGATTGGGTCAAGGCGACCCTGTCGTCCAGATTCCTTGAAGCTTACGGTGATCTGGACCTGCCAGTATTGTTGGTTCACGGGAATCGAGATACTTTTATTCCGCTCCGGCACAGCCAGGAGCTCCGAACTCTGCTCGAGCAAAAGGATTGCAACGTCAAATTGGTCTCAATAGAAGGCGCGGACCACACTTTTCTTACAGATAATCTGAGACAGTTTGCAGGTTCGGAGGTAGCCAACTGGTTCGAACTCCTGCTTCAGGAGGCTGCTGTTTGATTCGCTGGACGGGGTGTGTTTAGATTGCCGCGCTCGACAGCTTATCCTTCCAGACACTTATGAAAACTGAGACACTCATAGTTGACTCAACAGAGCCGGACAGCCGCTCATTGGATCGGGCCGCCCTGGTGCTGGCTGAAGGCGGGATCGTCGGGCTGCCCACGGAGACAGTCTACGGACTCGCGGTGCGAGCGGATCACAAAGAAGCCATGGCCCGGCTTGCAGAACTGAAAGAGGAGCGGGGGGATAAACCCTACTCCATTCATATCGCAGACTTCGAAGATCTCGATGAACTGGTAAGTGAAGTACCGGCGGGCTGTCGGCAACTGGCAGAAAAATACTGGCCCGGGCCTTTGACCATCATTATCCCTGACGGCGGTACTGGAGTGGGGGTTCGAATGCCTGCACACCAGGTCGCGCGGGAGGTCATCAGACGTTCCGGGGTCTGTGTCATCTGCCCGAGCGCTAATCCGTCGAATCAAGAACCTGCCACCTCTGCTGAGGCGGTGCTGAAGTATTTCCAGGGCAGACTTGAGCTGGTCATCGATGCCGGGCCAACCCTCATTAAAGAGTCCTCTACGGTCGTCGTGTTCAAAAATCACCTGGAATGGGAAGTGGTCCGTGAAGGCCTTATCAGCCGCAGAATGATTGCCAACACGGTCTGCCAGACAGTCTTATTTGTATGCACTGGAAACAGTTGCCGAAGCCCAATCGCCGAACACCTCTGCCGGCGTTATCTGGCGCAAGCCCTGGGCTGTGAAGAATCCAAGCTCCAGGAACAGGGCTACCGAGTCATCTCAGGTGGCACGGCCGCGTTTCCCGGAGGGCACGCAAGCCAACATGCCATCGATATTATGAAAGATGGCGGTTACGACCTCAACGATCACATGACGCGCTCAGTCACTCCCGAAATGGTGGATCAAGCGAACTGGGTCATCGCGCTGGCCCGGCGCCATCAGGAATCCATTACCTCTCTGATGCCGAATGCCGCGGGCAAAGTCCGGATGCTTGACCTTTCCGGCCTGGATGTGGAAGACCCGGTCAGCGGCGACGAGAGGGACTACCGTGAATGTGTCAAGACGATTGATCACTTGATTAAGGAATTGATCCCGTTCCTGCTGGGCCGCAATTCATGACCGCTGATCAGGACTTTCGTGCCTGGCCCAAGATTGACCTGCATCGGCATCTGGAGGGTTCGATACGTCCTGAAACATTTTTTGAGATCGCTCAAACACGGGGCATCGAGCTGCCCGCTCAAACTCTCGAAGAGATCCGGCCGTTTCTGCAGATCGCTGATGACCCGCCTGACTTTCCGAACTTCCTGGGCAAGTTCAAACTTCTTTCATGTTTCTGGCCTGACCGCGAAGCCATCGAGCGCGTTTCATACGAAGCAGTCGAGGATGCGGCACACGACAATGTGGTCTACCTTGAACTCCGTTACGCACCAGTGCATTTTGCCCGCGGCCGCGGCTTTAAACCCGCGGATGTCATTGAATGGGTGCATACCGCGGCAAGGCGGGCGGCCGGAGACCGCGGCATTCGTGTCGAGTTCATTGCCTGCGCGGGCCGCCATTTTCCCATGGAAATAAACGTGCCGGGCATTGAGGCCGTGCTCGAGGCCGGGCCCGAAGAATTTGTCGGATTCGATATCGCCGGCGATGAAATCAACTTTCCCCTCGATCCCTTCGCCCCCTGGCTTGAACGCATCAAGGAATCAGGGCTCGGTCTGACCCTCCACGCAGGAGAGGCCGGCCCTGCAGAAAATGTTCGGGAAGCTATGGCCCGATTTGACGCCGACCGCATTGGTCACGGCGTCCGTATTACGGACGATGAAAGCCTCGTCGAGATGGCAGTCGAGAGGGGAACAGGCTTCGAGATGTGCCTGACGAGCAATGTACAGACCGCCACCGTGCCGTCATTACAGGCGCATCCAGCCCGGTCGCTGCTGACTCAAGGCGTCTGTGTCACTCTGAATTCAGACGATCCACAAATAAGCAGAATTACTCTAAGCGATGAATTCAAGGCCGCGTCAGAGTCTGGATTTTCCAGCACAGAATTGAAAGCCGCGCTTGCAAATTCCGTTAAGAGCGCGTTCTTGAACGAATCAGACAGGAACGACTTACAGAATCGTTTAAACAGTTACCACAAAACTTAGAGTATGAATTCCCCCCTGTAATTGCTCAGAAGGGCTGGCCAGGATAACGAACTACAAATATCAGGGACATAGTAGGAGGCTTGTACTGATTTCATTCACTGAAGGCTGCAGGCATCGGAGGCTTAGTTCTTCTGACCGGAGCATTTGTTGTAAGCGCGTGGTTCTTTCGTCTGGAGCTAATCTTCAACCCATCACTTTTTCCAAAATTTGATCCACAATTTGATGAAAGAGTGTGCTGGTGAAAATGGCCTGGCTTCCAACTTGTTGCCGGGGAACGAACGGAGAAATCATTACAATCATCTTTTGACCTGATTCAGGTCAGGCGCCAGAATTGCTTAAGTTTGATTATCCCCACTGGTTAGTCCGGTAAATCGATTGAAGACAACAATGATTTCGAAAGTAAAACTTAACAATCAAGCTTTTACGATCATCGAGTTTCTGATGGCTGTCACCGTCACTTTTACACTCTCTTCAATCGTGATTGGTGTGCTGCATATTGGTTTCAGACGCAGCCTGCAGGCACATTGCACTAAGAATACGTTCACCCTCTGGAATACGATGAAGATATATCGAACGGATAACAGAGGTAGATATCCATCTGAATACCCCACCCTTTCCCTTCTTGAGATGATGGGTTCTAGCGAGGCCTTTCCCAAGAACGAATACCAGCTCCCCAACAAGACCTTCACCTGTGTCGAGTACGAGCCACCTATAGACGAAGAGACTGGCACCGTAAAAGTAAAGGGGCAGGGAAAAGTAAAAAAGCAAGGGAAACAGGGCCAAGTTTATGAAGAGCCTGAAGATGTGTCTGCCGACGTCTACAGCAACTATATGATCATGATGCGGGATCTTGCCCCATCCAATACGTCATTTCTTACTTGCCCCTATCACGATGAAGGAGGAATGGCGGTGGCCATTACCTTCAATGGCCGCGCCTTTGCAAACGAGAGGGAACCTCTCACACTTGACGGTGACGCAAAGGTAGAGCCGCTATCAGTACTCAGCAATGGCAAATTTTACTTTTGGGACAATGGGTTTATAGACCTTCAGGGAGGGCCCACGATCATGTATTCAGGTACCTACACGGACGGCGACACATTGGTTATTAATCTCAAAGTAGAAGAGAACAGTACCGGCTCTCTTGATATATCATTGCCGGCAAATTCTCGCCTGAACCTGCTCAGCAGTGTCGGCCTTGTCATTTTCGAATCCAGTAAAAATAATACATTCAAGTTTGACGCTGATTTTGAGGACACCTCAGGTTATAAGGCGATTATTGTCGGGGACTCCGGTCAAATTCAGAAGTTTGGCCGAAATATCGTCGTCAGTTCCCAGTAGCCTCCTTCTCCTGGTGTGCGGCGAAATTAAGCGAGGACCAAAGAATTCTTATGGCGACATTCGGCCGCAGCCGAGGATTTGAACAGGAGGGAACTGAGAGAACAGAGACAGAAATTACCTTTTCAAGGTATAACTGTTCGGGGCCGCATCCTTCTTACTCTTAATCTTGCTTTTATCTCCCTTTTGTGCTCCTTCTTGTGGCATGTGAGGGCAGCGGCGTGGAGTGGAGATTCCCGCAGAAAGTGGCTCGGAACAAATGAAAAAACCGAAGAAAGTGGAGATTAAGAGTGAGAGCCTGACCCTCTCTTATTATTTTCATCGCTGTAGTATGTAGTATTTAGAAAAGTACATGCGACACCCGCAGACTTTCACGAGTAAATCTTTTATCCCTTGCGATAAACACAAGGCCGGAGTGACCAGATGGAATGCAGTCCCGTTGTAGAGCTTGAGGCAAAATTTATCCTTGAAGACCCCGCCCAGGCGGAGCAGTTGCTGACGTTTCTGAAGTCGCAGGGAAACAAATTGGTCGAGGCCGCGACTCAGGAAATTGTGGATGTTTACCTGGACACGCCCGACTGGCGGCTCTATGAATCGGGCTGGGCCTACCGCTGGCAGGATTCAGGTAGCAAGTGCTTCATTGGGCTGAAGTCACTGGCTCGCCAGGATTCGGCTGTTCAACAGCGGGAGGAGGTCGAACAGAGCGTCCCCGCGCTGCCGAAAGATCCGGATGAAATTCCACCCGGCTTGGTAGCTGACTTTATTGCTGCCAACCTGCAACGGGAGGCGCCTCGTGAGCTCTTTAAAGTCAAGAAGTCCAGAAGACGTTACATCGTTCATACGCCGAAGGGAACGGAACTCGAGCTGTGTCTGGATACGACGGAGATTAACAGTGTCCAAAAGCCGCTGGGGGACGCGGTCGGACGAGTTGAGTTTTTTGAATTGGAGATGGAATTGTCTCAGGGCCAGCCTGAAGAGCTGCATCTGCTCGCGGACAAGCTCGAACATCGGCTGAAACTCCTTCCGGCCCGGTTGAGTAAATTTGAGAGGGGGCTCTATGCGGCGGGGCTGCGTCCACCGGCTTCCTTAGTTCCGGTGAAGGAAATCCCATCCGTCAACACACCCATGTCCCGTCTCGCGTATCGTTGTCTTGCCCAGGATTTTCATGAAGTCCTCTTTTATGAAGACGTTGCCTGGGAGGGCATCGACCCCGAAGGGGTGCATCAGATGAGAGTGGCGGTCCGTCGCATTCGCGAATCGCTCAAGTTTTTCAATAAATTCCTGGCTCAGCGTTCGTTAAAGAAGATCGGCAGCGATATGAAATGGCTGGCCCAGGTACTCGGTGACGTGAGGGATCTGGACGTCTATCGTGATAATTTTGAAGGATACTCGAAGATAGTGGACAAGCGCGACCGGGCCAAACTTGCCGGATATCAGGAGGAACTCGAGAAGCAGCGAAAGCAGGCTCGAAAGCGGCTGGTCAGAGCGTTATCCATCCCGAGGTATGCGCAGTTGGTAACCCGTTTCAAACGTTTCCTGGAACTCGGCCCGACACAGAGCCAGTTCATCCAGCCCCGAACGGTGGCCATGCACGGCCTGAAACTCGTCTCCAAGCGACTCAAGAAGGTCGTCAGCCAAGGGCGGGCAATCACTCTTAAAACGAGTCCCGAACCGTACCATCAATTGCGCATCGACTGCAAACGCCTCCGTTATGCATGCGAGTTTTTTGGTCCAGTGATCGACCAAGCTCTCCTGGGCAAGTTCGTGAAGCACTTGAAGGCCCTTCAAACAGTCTTAGGCGATCATCAGGATGCCTGCGTTGCCTCCGAGCGTTTGCGCGAGTTTGCTGAGACAGTTCCCATGCGTAAAAAGATGAAAGGAGTGCTCCTCGCGCTTGGGCAGTTGGTCGGCAGCCAGGAACTGCAGGCGTCCCAACTCCGTCAGGCGTTTGGTAAGGTCTGGCACAAATTCGACCGGCCGAAGGTTGTTCGCTTTCTCGCCGACGCCGCAAATTCCTCGGGGATGGCCAATTCACACCTGCTCTTGACTGAGAGGCCTGGTTCAAGTCCTTTAGATCCTGGTGTCAAACGTGGCAATGCTGAGGTCGTGTGCCAGGATGTCGCTCCGCAAGAAGAGAGCGGTCATTCGGAAGTGACGGAACCAGAGACAATTGAGGAAACCGTTTCGGAACAGACCTGAGCGGAATTGTCTGTGCACACAGGTTTCCATAACATTCGAAGGCCTGAGGCCTGCTGCGATATCCATCCATTTCTTAGGCCTGTATGAAAACCATTGCCATTGCCAACCAGAAGGGCGGAGTCGGCAAAACAACCACGGCAATTAATTTGAGCGCAGCGCTTGCCATTGAAGGCCGGAAAGTACTTCTGGTAGATTTCGACCCTCAGGCAAACAGTTCCATAGTGGTCGGTCTCGGCCCAAATAGTCACGCAAAAACGATGTATGATGTGATGTCTGACCCGAGGGTAACGATCAGTCAGGTGATTCAGCCCACAAATACAACGGATCTGTTCAGCGCCCCCGCTAATCTGAATCTCGCCGCCTGCGAGATAACCCTGGTAAATACTGCAGGCCGGGAAACGGTCCTCAAACGTTCTCTCAGTGAAGTGTCTGAACACTTCGATTATTGCATCATTGACTGTGCTCCGAGCCTCAGCCTGCTGACGGTGAATGCACTAATGGCTTCGGACGAAATATTCATCCCCATTCAGATGGGCTATTTTGCGTTGGAAGGGGTACAGCATCTGATGACAATCATTGACTTGGTCAAATCAGACCTTGGGCACACAGATTTGCGGATTGGCGGGGTGATCATTACCTTCTACGAGAAGCGGGTCAAAATGAGCCAGGAGGTGCTCGAACGGGTCCGGTCATTCTTCAAAACACTGGTTTTTCAATCGGTCATCCCTCGCACCATCAAATTGGATGAAGCGGCCAGTTATCACCAGACCATCTTTGATTATTCTCCCCGATCTACAGGCGCAAGAGCCTATCGCAACCTGGCTGCGGAGGTAATCAAGAGATGAGCCGAGCTCTCGGGAACGACCCTCTCAGGCAGAGCCTGTTCAAGAAGACTGATGCTCCGGTGCCGCCAATTGAACCGGGCGAAGAGCCACGAAAGATTCTTTCCCCGGCCCAAATCGCTGCGGCCGTCGAAGGCGCAACTTCGCCGACTGTGACAGCCGCACCTGTTCCCAATGAATTCAGGGATCCCTATCAGACGCCCCCAGCGCCCATCCGGGTACAGGATATTCATGACGACATCATTGATGCGCTGCCCGACGAATTTGACGTGATCGGATTCCGGCTCGGTAAAAGAGAATTTGGAATTGATATCCGATGCGTTCAGCGAGTCATCCCAATGGTGGAGATTACCTCCGTGCCCCAACCATTATCATTCCTTGAAGGGGTGATGGACCTGATGGGCGCCATCGTGCCCGTCATCTCCCTTCGGCGTCTGCTGGGCATGCAATCGATCCCGTACACGCTGCGCAATCACATCATTATCGCTGAACATGGAAAGAGGACCATCGGGCTTATCGTTGATGGAGTCTCAGACCTGATAGCGCTCTCAAAAGACATCGTCGACCCGCCCACGAACATTACACCACTCAGGCACTTTCTGACCGGCATTGCCCGGCTGCCTGCGCGGATTTTGTTCATGCTGCGAATAGATCGCATCATGGATATCGAACGCGAGGCCGAAGCAAACGCAGGCATTTCCTTTGATGCAGGTATGCCTCTGGATGGGCTTGAAGGCGAATCGGAAGCAGAAGACGGCCTGTCGGATCCCGAGCGTGAAATCCTGCACCGCCGGGCAATCACGCTCAGCCAACGGGTAGATCAGGAGGATGCGGTGACCCGGCAATTGCTGACATTTTCCCTCGCTGACGAATGGTATGGAGTCGATGCACCGAGTGTACGGACGATCGTTGCTTCGCCAGCTATCATCCCGGTGCCGTGCGCCCCGCCACACATACGAGGGGTGATGAATCTGCGTGGAGAGATTTTGACCGTTGTGGACTTGAAGCGATTTTTCGGGCTGGATGCGTCACCGCAATCAGGTCAGAATCGCGTTATCGTGGCGCTTTATGGAGAGTGGCAGCTCGGTTTCTATGTCGATTCTGTTTTCGACGTCATCGATTTGCCTATATCTTCCATTGAACTTCCGCTCACCACCATTGAGAAAGTTCGTGCTGATTTCATCGAGGGTGAAGCCCGGTTCAATGACCGACTGCTTGGTATTCTAAAGCTTGAAACAACCATGAACCCCAGACTTTCAAAGGGGTTAAATTAAGAGGCCTGCCCATGAATTTGCTTTCACGTGTCTTTTCCAGCGTCGGTTCCCGCCTGCTGTTCTGTTTTGCTACCAACACTCTTTTGCTTGGAATGGTTGCCGTCACCATCCTGCTGGCCACGCCAAACCACGATTCCTCGGTCTGGTTAAAATGCCTCGGGGGGTTCTTTTTAGCCGTCGTTGTTTCCTATCTGCTTATTCGGGTCTTGTTGATTCGGTGGCTGGTGAATCCGATTTCCAAACTTACCCTTGCTTCCCGAACCATCGCCAAGGACGGCCATCTACGGCTCGACCTCGACTTCGCAAATTACAGCGGTGAAATAGGGGAGCTCTGCCAGGCATTCGTGGACATGCAGAAAACACTCTCCGAAGTTAAGGAAGTGGCCAGTGCCATATCCAGAGGAGACTACTCGCGAGAGATTACCGCCAGCGGACCGCTGATCACGGAATTCAGAGGGATGCAAAACAGCCTGCGCACTCTTGCTCAACAGGCGCGCTTTGTTGCGGAAGGAGATCTGACATCCACCGTTCAGGCTGAAGGAGATCTGGCCCATTCGTTCAACATGATGGTCATGAATCTCGGAAGTCTGGTTCGACAGGTACGTGAGAGCAGTCTCCGTATGAGCGCTGCATCAGGCCGCATTCTCGCCGCGTCAGAAGAGCAGGCCAGCTACTCTGCTGAACAAGCCGCCTCCGTAAGCGAGACCTCCGCCACCATCGAAGAGCTTGCTACCTCCGCCAAGCAGATCGCCAACAACGCTCAGGCGGTGGTAGACGTTGCCGAAGGGACCCTTATGAACGCCCGTGCCGGCCAGGAATCGGTGAATGACGTCATGGCAGGTATGGAAGAAATTCGCATTGGAACGGATTCTTCTGCCAAACGCATTCTCAGTCTCGGTGAGAAGTCACAGGAAATCGGAGGCATCATCGATTCCATCAATGACATCGCCGATCAGACCAACCTATTGGCCTTGAATGCAGCCATCGAGGCCGCCCGCGCAGGGGATGCCGGCAAGAGCTTCGCCGTCGTTGCCCAGGAAGTCCGCAAACTGGCTGAAGACGTGGTCCAATCCACCAACGAAATCACAGAGCTGGTGACCGAAATTCAATCCTCAACTAACTCTTCAGTCATGGCCACTGAAGACAGCAAACGCCGCGTAGAGCGCGGTGTCAGCCTCGCCAACAGAACTGCGGATACGCTTAACCAGATCCTTGAAATGGTCGAACGGACTACCGAGTCGGCCAATCAGATTCGAATCTCGACCCAGCAACAGCAGAGCGCATCAGAACAACTGGTTACCACCATGCGGGAAATTGCAGAAGTCTCCAAACAATCTGCCGCCAGTTCCAAACAGGCCATGGGGAGCGCATCCGAACTCGCCAATCTGGCAGATGAGCTCAGAGTAACAATCGGCCAGTTCAAGCTCGATGCAGGCTAATCATGCCCGACGATTTTCAGAAGGAATTTCTGGCTAAGTTTAAGGAAGAGGCGGATGAACTCATCGCGCGTCTCAACCAGGGCCTTATGGCACTGGAAAGCGATCCGACCAATAGCGAGTGGCTACGAGAGATAGCGAGGCTGGCCCACACCATCAAGGGCACGGCGAGCATGATGGGGATCGATTCCATATCGGAAATGGCACACAGTATGGAAGACGCACTGGTCATGGTGCGTGACGAAGAATTGGAGATGACTGCAGAACTCGGCGATGTTCTCTTCGCGGGCCTTGATGCCATACAAATTATTCTGAACCAGCTCATAGGGCAGCAGGAAGAGCAGACTCCCAATGTTGCCGTGCTCTCAAAACAAATTCGCCGGCTTTTGACGTCTAATCAGGGAAACCAGGCAACCCGGCCCGAGACACCCATCGCACCAGAAGAACAGCTTGCACCGATCAAATCGCCCGGAACCCGGTCAAAAACTCCTGAGTCTCTTGTCGAGCATGCCCCGGAGGTCAACGAGTTCCTTGGCATCTTCAAGACGGAGGCGAACGAACTGCTGGAGATCCTGAATCGGGGGGCTCTGGCTCTGGAAGAGAACCCGGATGATGAAGCTGCCATCGGCGAATTGGCCAGGGCGGCCCACACTCTGAAGGGCTCCGCAAAGATGATGGGGTTCGATGACATCAGCACCGTGGCCCACAGGCTCGAAGACAGGCTGATGAGCATCAGGGATGGCGATGAAAAAATGACCCCCGAAGTCGGTGATCTGCTCTTTTCCTCCTTAGACGCCATCAATGCCTTGCTCGAGGGTGGTGTTCTGCCGCCGTTTGAAGATACGGAACATGAACCTCAAACAGATATTGATACACAGACCATTGTAAAAACAAGGAAAGAAGTTGAGTCCGAGCCGGGCACGGCGGCACCAGGTACCATCTCCGACCGCGGCCCTCTCGCCACCGCATTCGGCAGGGCGCCGACCAAACATGGCCCCGGCACGACAGATCAACCGTCCCCTGATTCTGTCGGCCCCCTTACTCTGATGGAGGGCAGCGGTATCCAACTGGGTCAGTTGATGCCAAAAGCGACATCCACACCTCTGGCTACGATCATGCAGGAAACCATCCGCGTGGATACCGGCAAGGTGGATGCCCTGGTAAACATGGCGGGCGAAATGGTGATTAATCAGATCCGTTTTGAAGATGGGCTCAAGATGTTCAAGCGACTCTGGGTTGCCAATAAAGAGCTACATCAGCGCTGGGTGTTTGTCCGCGATGCGTTCATGTCTATGCGGGATTCCGGCACCGAATTGTCCGACTCGCTTTTGGAGACTATGAATCGATACGCCGAAGGAAGAAACGAACTTACCGCCGTTTTGTCGAGTTATTCACGGCATGTAGCAGACGATACAGTCCATCTTTCAATGATGACCGGTGACCTCCAACACCATGTGATGGCATTGCGAATGGTGCCGGTTGCCAGCGTATTCGAATCGTTCCGCCGTACGATCCGCGATATCGCCAGGGAAATGGGGAAGAAGGTAAGGGCTGAGATTGTCGGCCAGGAAACCGAAATCGACAAAAAGATGATTGAGGGCATCAAAGATCCCCTCGTACATCTGGTTCGAAATGCAATTGATCATGGAATTGAGTCACCAGAAGAACGAGTGAGACTTGGCAAACCGGCGGAAGGCACTCTGAAGCTCGCTGCACGCGGCGAAGGCGACCACATCATCATTGAAATTGAAGATGACGGCCGTGGCATGAACCCGGACAGCATCCGAGACTCGGCAATTCGTAAAGGCGTCATTTCGAGTGAGGAAGCCTTAAGGATGTCCGAGCGTGATTGCCTGCATCTGATTTTCAGACCAAATTTCAGCACGAAGGGCCATGTCACTGAATTTTCCGGGCGAGGCGTCGGGATGGACGTGGTTAAAACGAATATCGACGGACTAAAGGGTGAGGTGCATATTGAAACCGAACTCGGGATCGGGAGCCGGTTTCTCCTGATGCTGCCGCTGACATTGGCAGTTACTCGCGTTCTGTTCGTCGAGTGCGGCTCCAACACTTTCGCTATTCCGACCTCCTCGGTCCTCAAGACAGCAAAAATTCGCAGATCGGAGATCAAGTCCATCGAGCGCCGGGAAGCGATCCAGATTTTGGATAGGACGGTACCGCTCGCGAATCTCAGTGACGTGCTTTTCCTGCGGAGGAACGATTCTGATGACGAGAAATTTTCCGTCATCGTTCTTCAATATGCGGGAGAATACATCGGTTTCATTGTGGACAAAGTAGTCGGGGAGCAGGAGATCGTTGTCAAGGAACTCGGCGTGCATCTGCAGGACGTTCCCAATCTTGCTGGCGCCGCGGTGCTCGGCAGCGGCAACGTGGTCATTGTCCTCCACGTGCCTGAATTGTTTGCCTCTTCAAAACAGACCCCACGAGTGGCCAGAACACGGGTGGCCAGAGCTGGGCCACTGGCTTCATCTAAGCGCCGTGTACTTGTCGTAGAAGACTCTCTTGCTACCCGCGAACTTGAAAGAAATATCATTGCCGCTCAGGGCTACGAAGTGGACGTGGCCGCCAATGGGCTCAATGCATTACAGTTACTTACTTTAAATGATTACGACTTGGTGGTGACGGATATTTCCATGCCCAAAATGGACGGATTCCAGATGATCGCACGTATCAAGGAGAATCGGGATCTGATGCACATGCCCGTAATTATCGTCACCAGCCACGACAGCACTGAAGAGCGGCGAAAGGGGCTCGAACTCGGTGTCGAAGGGTACGTTGTCAAAACTGCTTTTGATCAATCGGGCCTCCTCGATACGATCCAGCGCCTCATCGGGGACGCTTAACCACGGTCGTGTTTGGCAGCATTCACCAATGGAAACAAAAAAATGGCAGACATACTAGTCATAGATGATAGCCCGACCATTCGAAGTATGGTCACCTCAATTCTGAAGGAGAACGGACACGAAATTCGTGAAGCTGAGAACGGCGCGCAAGCCCTGAAAATCCTTAAAGAATTCAGACCAGACGTCTGTGTCTGTGACGTCGAGATGCCGGAAATGGACGGCTATTCCCTGTTACGAAAAGTGCGCGCCCAGGAAGATCTCAAGGATATGCCATTTCTGATCCTCACCTCGAAAGGCAAACTCAGCGATATGTTCCACCTGGAGGGCGCTACCGCCTTTGTTGAGAAAAGCCCTGAAGCATTTCAAATGGTGCAGAAGAAAATCGAATCCCTTCTTCGCTGATGTCTGTTCATCCTACAGCAATCGTTGACCCGGCGGCGGAAATCGCTGAGGGCGTCGAGATCGGGCCTTACGTCATTGTTGAGGGCCCCGTAAAAATCGGTGCACGCACGAAAGTCCTTCCCCACGCGCACCTGTCCGGCGATACCGAAATCGGAGAAGACTGTGAAATTCACATGGGAGCAATCCTGGGCCACCTGCCACAGGATCGCGGCCTGGAAGGAGGCGGCGGCGGGCTCACTATCGGTGACAGAAATCTCATCCGCGAACATGTGACCATCCACCGCGCCAGCAAGCCGGGCCACCGAACGCTCATCGGCGACGAAAACTTCCTGCTGTCCTGCTGTCATATCGGCCACGATTGCAAGGTTGGCAACCTCAACAATATCGCCAACGGGGCATTGCTGGCAGGATACGTCACCCTGGGGAATAGAAACTTCGTTTCCGGAAACGTGGTCATTCACCAGTTCGTCAAGGTTGGCGACATGACCATGATTGGTGGCGCCTCACGGGTTTCCAAGGATGTTCCGCACTACATGATTCTCGAGGGAAACTCGAAAATCAGGGGGGTGAATTTTATCGGCCTGCAACGGGCCGGCCTGAGTGAAGAGCAGCGTTCGACCATCAAACAAGCGTATCGAATTCTCTACCAATCCGGACTGAATGTACGCAATGCGGTGGCCAGACTTGAGGAGTTGAAGGATTCGCCGGAGATTCAGAATCTCCTGGATTTCATCGCCCGGTCAGAGAGAGGTTTGTCTGGCGGGGCCAGGAGATAGGCGGCTACACACTTTCAAGAAAACCACCGGGCACTTTCGCGCCGTGCACCTGGGGCCTGCCGGCTCGATTGGAGGTGAAGATGAGCCAGCGATTATCCGACGTAAAGTAAGGATGTGTATGCGACCACTGTTGCCCGTCGTGCTCGGTGCGGCTGTTGATCAGGCGCTTACATTTCCCGCTCTCAAAAGAACCGATGTACAAGGGGATATGTTCGTCCTTCACCGCGTCGCCGATCCAATATCTTCCACATCTTGAAACACTCACGTGACTGAAAAGTAACGACGACCGGCACACAACCGTTGGCGCGTTGTCATTAGAAGAAGCAGACCAGAGGTTTGATTGACGACCCTCGTCATAGCCGGTGGACAGAAACACTCGGTCGCTCTGCCCAATCCAGGATTCATGACCGGTGCATCGAGGAGTATAAGGTCCGCCTTCCGGCCAATGATCCTTTGCATCAGGGACTGTCGGTTCACGATCCACCGGCAGCCAGTCGAAGCCTTCACGATCCACCTCAAGGACTCCGAGGTTGACCACGGAGACGTCCTGAGCATTTGCCTGAATCAGTATTCGGTTCTTCCCATCCAGTGAAAACTGCTCATGTTTGTAGTACTGACTTGTGCTGTCGGCCAAAACGCGCTGGTCACCCTCAGAAAGATCTATTCGCAAAACGTATGACGACTTGTCCGGACGTCTGATGCTGATTGCGTAATACCGATGGTCTTGCGAAACCGTCCCGTAGCTGAACTTGTTTTCTGTTTCGGGAAGCACAAAAACATCCTCAGATTCGAGTGTCTGAAAATCCCAGCGCTTGAGCACGATTCTTCCCGCCTCCTCGACCTGGTTGTAGAGGTATCTGCTCCATGGGTGAAACGCAGGAAATCGCGGTGCGGTATCCAGAATAGGGTGCAGGCTGCCATCCTCCAGATTCAGAATGGAAAGACCGCCTTCGAGTTCCCCCTCAGCGTAATGCCGGACCGAGATACGGCTGCCGTCAGCAGAGCTGAACGGTTGCTCCCCGTAGATATTGTCACAGGGACGTTGGCCGTCAGTGAGTTGGTAGATTTCAACACCTGTGTCGGAGTCAGTTTCAACGAGTTTCATTGGAGTGAGATCGGTGAAGGGAGCGCGGCAAAGAAAGAAAGGGGCTCAGCTGAAACAATATCACGCCGGAGGGGGTGAGCGTTGTAGTAATCGTCTTCTCCTTGATCAATGTGTTCGGCAGTCAACTTTGAGGATGGAACACCCAAGAGAGAATTTCAGCAGGTCGCGGAGTGGCGTGAACACGCTGACTCACCCGTGATCTAGCAGATTACGGGCGGTCTTACGCTTGGCGCCGGCCAGGGCTACGTCCCGATGGCACTGTTACTTAGGCTTCAGTCCGTGGACCAGGCGACTGCGAACTCGGGGTACAAGGTCAGTCCGCCGTCTATGTACAAGGTCTGGCCGGTGATGTAGGATGCCTCGTCCGACGCGAGGAAGGCGGCGGCAGCGGCCATTTCCTCTGAAGTGCCCGAGCGTCCCATCGGAATATGGCTTTCGACGATGGCGCGCTTTTCCGGGGCGTCTTTCCATGCGTCATTCATGGGGGTGATGGTTGCGCCTGGTCCGATGCCATTAACTCGGATGCCATGTTTAGCGTATTCCAGCGCCAGCGTCCGCGTCAGGTTGCCCATTCCACCTTTGCTGGCCGAGTATCCCGCGTAAAGGGGCTTGGGTATGACTTCGTGGACGCTTGAAACGTTGATGACGACGCCTGGTTTTTGTTCGGCAAGGAAGTGTTTGATGGCCAGTTGGGCACACTGGAACGCGCCAGTCAGGTTCGTCGCGATGACCTTCATGAAGTCACTCACGCTGGCTTCGTGTGATTCGCCGCCGATCAGGAATCCTGCGTTATTGATCAAAATGTCGAGTCCACCTAGTTCCGCAAGGGCGGTGTCGAACATTCGGATGACCTCTTCCTCGACACCCACATCGGCCTGAATCAGCAGGCTCTTAACCTTCGAATCTTGGGACTCAATCTGTTGTTGGGTGGCCTGCGCTCCTTTCAGGCCGCGACGATAGTTTATGGCCACGTTCGCACCTTCTTCAGCAAAGCGGACAGCGATGGCTTGCCCGATGCCGGAACTCCCTCCGGTTACTAACAGGTTTTTCCCTCTTAACCCAAGCATATGTATGTTCCTTCAGGTTATTTGTGTTGCCTTTACTCAAAATTCAGGATTGTGGCGCAGGAAGGTCAAAACTATCGGTTTAGAGACGTATACGGGCTGGCTGCAAAGACGCTCCCCATTTACCCGATCAGAGACCGCTTCGACTTCAGTTGCAGGACATGGGACCCGAGGTTCCAGGTTTCTGGTGAATACAACTTTGGGCATTTGAATATCGAAATGGTGCGAGTCGCGGTGGGATCGCAGTGTATCCGGCATGCTGTTTATGCCAAACTCGGTGGCCTAGCCGGAGGGTCAAGGTATTATCCGCCTCTGCAAATGGAAGGCATATTCTTCTCGAAAGTGACTCGTTCCACTCTCGAATATTTGACTATTCCCACCGCCTTCACCGGGCAATCACACCCATTTTAACCGACCAACGGAGTACACAGCATGCGGGCTGGAGCTAAAGTTCCTTCACTTTTGATTTCTTGCATTCTTTTGGCGTCTACAGCATCTGCGGAAAGTATGCTGGAGCATCTGCCAACCATCTGGTGGATAGCACCAATCAGTTCAGTGCTTGCACTCATTTTTGCCTACATCTTTTACCAGGGGATGATCAAAGCCGATGAAGGCAACGAACTTATGCGCGAGATCGCCAACAGCGTTAAAGAAGGCGCTTACGCATATCTGTGGCGACAGTATAAAGTCGTGGCTGTGGTGTTCGCCGGCCTGGCAATCGTCCTGGCTATCATGGCTTTTGGTTTTCACGCACAGCACCCGATTGTGCCGTTCGCTTTTTTGACTGGTGGATTCTTTTCGGGGCTTGCCGGTTACTTCGGGATGAAGACTGCGACGAACGCGTCCGGCAGGACGGCCCAGGGCGCGATGAATTCGCTCAACCAGGGCCTTCAGGTCGCCTTCCGATCCGGTGCGGTCATGGGGCTCGTCGTTGTCGGTCTCGGATTGCTTGATATCGCCGCCTGGTTTATCGGTCTCGCCACGTTTTCCGATATGAGCCTGAACGAAATCACAGTCGTCATGCTTTGCTTTGGGATGGGAGCTTCCACTCAGGCGCTTTTCGCACGTGTTGGTGGCGGTATCTACACCAAGGCCGCAGACGTTGGAGCGGACCTTGTCGGAAAGGTTGAGGCCGGTATCCCTGAAGATGATGCACGTAACCCGGCCACCATTGCCGATAACGTGGGCGACAACGTCGGTGATGTTGCAGGTATGGGAGCGGACCTTTACGAGTCTTACTGCGGTTCGATTCTCGCAACCGCCGCGTTGGGAGTGGCTGCAATCACTGCTCTCGGTGTTCCAGATGCTAACGCAGTCGAGTACAAACTTCGCCTTCTATCCCTGCCGATGGTATTGGCCGGAATCGGCATCATCCTCAGCATCGGTGGAGTTTTCCTGGTCAAGACCAGCGAGGATGCCACCATGGCTACGCTGCTCAAGGCCCTGTTTATCGGAATTCTTGTGCCAAGTTTTGCCATCCTCGTGGTGGCCTTTCCAGTCTGCAAAATGTTGCTCGGGCCTGTCGAAGGTGTCAGTGCAACGGGTGTCTGGGGTGCTATTTGTGTCGGCATGATTTCCGGTCTTGTGATCGGCTGGTTTACGACCTACTACACCGCCGCCGAGTATCGACCGACGCAGCGCATCGCTGAGCAGGCCATCACCGGTCCAGCTACTGTTATTATTTCCGGCGTTGCCGAAGGCATGATGAGCACATGGTCCAGCCTTCTTACAGTAATCATCGCCACTATGGCGTCCTTTCTCATGGCCGGTGGTAACGACGAGTTTACGCTTGGTCTTTATGGAGTCGGCATCGCCGCGGTAGGCATGCTTTCTACTCTTGGCATTACACTGGCGACCGATGCCTACGGGCCGATTGCAGACAATGCGGGTGGAAATGCCGAGATGGCCGAACTTGGCCCGAAGGTTCGTGAACGCACCGATGCGCTCGACAGCCTGGGTAACACGACGGCCGCTACCGGCAAAGGTTTTGCCATCGGCTCTGCCGCTCTGACAGCTCTTGCCTTGCTCGCTGCATACGTCGAGGAAGTTCGCGTTGGCCAGCATCGTGAAGCGTATTCATATTCGATTTCCCAGACAGTTGGCGCGAACACTGCTCGTTACCTCGGCGGAGGAAAATTTTCCTATCGCCTGGCCGAAGGCACTGAGCAGAAAGCGATTGATTGCCTGATGGTTTTGCACGGTAAGCCACACACCAAAACCATGAAGATTGGAGACACGGTAACTGTCAAAGCCGCTGCCGAGGATTCAAGACGCATGTTTGTCACCACCGAAGGGCCCCAGATGGGATTCGTGCGTGCCAAGTATGCAAAGATGCCGGAATACATGAGTTTCTATGACGTCACCCTGATGAACCCGAAAGTTCTCTGTGGGATTTTTGCAGGGGTGATGACCGCATTCGTTTTCTGCAGTTTGACCATGCAGGCCGTCGGGCGCGCGGCGGGCGACATGATGCTCGAGTGCCGCAGGCAGTTCGGCAAAATTCGTGAAGCGCTTCGCAAAGAAGGCATGAGCGAAGAGAAGATCGCTGATCCACATAACTGGCCTCGCAGCGTTGTGCTCGATGGTCACAAGTACCCGGACTATGCGAACTGCGTGGCGATCAGTACTGCCGGCGCCCAGAAGGAAATGATCGCGCCGGCCCTGCTGGCGATTGCGGCACCAGTCTTCGTGGGTCTCGTCCTGGATGTTGCCGGGGTTCTTGGGCTCCTTGTCGGCGGGCTCACAAGCGGGTTTGCCGTCGCCGTATTCATGGCCAACGCGGGTGGCGCCTGGGACAACGCCAAGAAGTACATAGAGAGCTTCGGAAAGATCACTGCCAAGAACCTGAAAGACAATCCAGGCATGTTGAATGGCAGGCTTCCGCAGAACTCAATCGATGCCCTTCTCGCTCGCGCTGAGTCGATGGAAGACAATGAGATTGTCTATGGCAAAGGAAGTGCAGATCATAAGGCGGGCGTTGTGGGCGATACGGTTGGCGACCCGTTCAAGGATACCTCCGGCCCTTCGCTGAACATCCTCATTAAATTAATGTCGATGGTTTCAGTCGTCTTTGCCGGGCTCATCGTAAAATACGCACCGGCCATTGGAGCCTTACTTGGATTGAACTAAAATCCTCTGTCTGAGGATAGAGAGCAGTCCTCGATTTGTTCGTGGGCTGCTCTTTTTTTTGGTTAAGATGGCCGTTCCGCTTGTCTCCCTTCGGATGGGTTCAACGCCCGATTTGGTGGTGAAAGAGAGGAACTCTAGTCAATGCTGTCTGAGGTATTACAAGAACTTCACTGGGAACAATCGCATGGCGGTACACCCTGGCTGAATTCTCTTTCGGAAGTTCCAGCCGACCCGATTGAACAGGCGCAGCGGGTCATTGAGGCCATCGGTGAGGTTGGGCGTGCCCTCGAACGGCTTCATTCGGTGGACTATGTCCTGACTGGCTTCAGCCTTGAGCTTCTGATGAAAACCGAAAGCGGGCTTCGCATTCGGAGTCTGCAGTCGAACATCACACGCAAGGGGAAAATTCCTGCGAATCAATCTGTTTCCCCCTCGTACAGCGCGCCGGAAATCGTTGAGCCGTCCCCGGTGAGTCCGGCGACGGATGTCTTCCATCTTGCAGCGCTTTTCTATGGGCTCGCTACCCGAAAGGCACCACAGGGGACGACCATCGAAGGGCTGAGATCGTGTCGCTACCACCTGCCTCGCTTTCGCATTTACGACCCCACGTTTCCAGTTGGGTTCGAAGCCATCTGGCGGAAAGCCATGAGCGCGAATCCTGGAAAGCGATACCAGGCAGTAACCGAGTTTCTGGACGAATTAAAAGAGACGCTCGAACAATTACGCAAGAATGCTTCAGGTGAAACTACACTGAAATTCGACGTCGGAATGGGTACAGAAATCGGGGAGGTGAAGAAACTGCGATGTGCGGAGAATCAGGATGCTATCTTCCCCGATCCTGGGCAGGGCGAATCGTCTCGCATAGCCGAACTGAGGCGCGATGTTTTTGCAATCGCTGACGGCGTGAGCCGCTGCGATTACGGTTCGGGCGACATGGCCAGTGGTATCGTTATCAAATGGGTGAAGCGCGCCGTTGAGAAATATGTAAAGCCGGCGGAGGAGGAATCGCCGGACTGGGAAGTGGAGGAAGTGTTCAAGACCTTGAGCCAGGTGGTCGTTCAGGCTACGCACGAGATCGCGGAGACGGCGCCAACCGCCGAGGAGGCACGGCCAGAAAAAGTGATGTCTTCTACACTCCTTGCAGCCATCGTGAAAAACCACAACGTGCTTGTAGGCAACACGGGTAATTCAAGAGCCTTCATCGTTGGCAAGGGTTATATAGAACAGATCAATCTGGATGACGATGTCTGGCATGCCCGTCTTCGTTCCGGCATGCCCCCCGAAGAAGCAAGAAACAAGAAGGGCAACAGCCTCCTTCGCCGCGTCGTCGGAGCATGCATGAGAGACAGCGGCAAAATCATTTCCGATCTTCGCCGTGTTCGATTTACAGGCTATCGCGCCTACCTCGGGCCCGGCGATCTTCTTCTGCTCTGCTCTGACGGCCTTGTTGATGAAGGTTCCTTCATTTCTCCCAGGGAGGCGTTCGAACTTGTTCGCACAAACATCGACAAATCTGCCCAGGAAATTTGCGACATACTTATCGACGAGGCGAATGCTCGACAGATACCCCCGAATCACGGGGATAACATCTCGTGCATCATTGTAAAAGTACAAGGCTGAAAAGTGGTGCTGACCCTCCGCGGCAGCTATGTAATGATAGACTTCACCGAGTTACGAAAACGATTCTAAATATCAGATACAAGTCATGTCACTGACAGATATTGATACAAGTAAGTTTGCAGTTCTGTCCGAGGAACAGCGCCGTTTCTTCAACACTCAGGGCTACCTCGTTGTAGAAGATGCACTGCCCTCAGATTACCTGGCGGAATTGAACCAGGCAGCGGACGAGGTTTACGCCCGTATGAAAGATCGTGCGCTCAAATCATCCGGAAACGAGTGGAGTGTTCGCAACTGTATCGTGCAGCACGACACGTTTTTCAGGCTGCTGGACTATCCGACCACCGTCCCACTCGCCTGGCAGCTATTGAACTGGAATATCCAGATGAACACCTCGCATCTGGTCATCCTGCCCCCCAAAGCCGAGCCCACTGAAGAGGAAAAGGTGAAGCTCGGATTCCATCGTGATGGAGGCACTTCTTCGAAAGAAATGGAAGAACCACACCCCCGCATCATGCTCAAAATCGCATACATTCTCAGCGATCAAAGGGGGGAATCCTCAGGCGCCACATGGATCGTGCCCGGCAGTAATCGCATAACCGGACGCCCGCCTGTTGATCCGCAGACAGGCAATCTTGTCGGAGCGAAGATGGTGAATCTGAAACCGGGCGATGCTTTTCTATTTGAACAACGAACCTACCATAGCGGCGGTCATAACTGGTCAGGAATACCGCGGCGAACCGTCTTCTTTGGTTACGGCTACCGGTGGTTCAAACCGATGGACTACATTCAGATGCCGGATGAAATCGTGGCCAGGGCAAACCCGATTCAGAAGCAGTTGCTCGGCGTTGTGGCAGACCCCCTGAGCTACTTCATTCCTGTGGAAGAAGATGTACCGCTGAAGAAATTGCTGGAGGGTTAGCAGGGAGGGATCTCTTCCCGGACCGGAGAAAACGGAGTGTACGGGAACTGACAAGGATCAGAGAAGCATTCACTCGATCCCCGAGCATCGGGAATTCAAATCCGTAAGGCTAAATCAAGCCCAGCGTCCTAGAATGCCCGCTCCTCTCCCTCCCTCCCGCACTGCTCATGCCCAAGATTCAGGTTCTGCCCCCTGCCATTGCGAACCGAATTGCCGCAGGCGAAGTCGTCGAGCGGCCTTCCTCGGTGGTGAAGGAACTCGTTGAGAACTCGCTGGATGCCGGCGCCTCAAGGCTCGAAGTCGAGATTGAGGAGGGTGGCAAGAATCTCATTCGAATAGCCGACGACGGAATCGGCATCGAGGTCGAAGATTTGCCGCTCTGCTTCGCCAGCCATGCGACCAGTAAACTGAAGTGTCCGGAAGATCTGTTTTCTATCAGCACCCTTGGCTTTCGGGGCGAAGCCCTCGCAAGCATTGGTTCAGTCTCGCAGGCGAAGATTATTTCCCGCTATCGCGGTGAGGACGCGGGTGCGGAAATCGAATGTCTCGGCGGCGAGATTGGCGAGGTCAAAGCACGGGGGGCAAGCCAGGGGACGCAGATCGAGATCCGGAATCTCTTCTTCAATGTCCCGGTTCGCAGAAAGTTTCTGAAGTCCACCGCCAGCGAGACGGCCAGCATTACTGATACCCTGACCAAGATGTCCCTCGCATATCCGGGAGTGCACTTCAAGCTCAACAGCAATGGCAAAGAGGTATTCAACACCCCTCCGTCCACCCGTATCAAACGCATCAGCACCTTCTTTGGCCGTGACCTGATCGAGTCGTTGCTGGAAATCGAAAACAAGACACCCGAACTTACCGTTGAAGGGTTTGTTGCCCTGCCTGCGGTGAATCGGGCCAACCGCACCTGGCAGTATCTGTTCCTCAACGGCCGATACATTCAGGACAAATCTATCAGCCACGCGATGAACGAAGCCTATCGCGGCCTCATGATGGAGCGTAGGTTTCCCATCATGTTCCTCTTCCTTGAAATGGACCCTTCTGAGGTCGACGTGAACGCGCACCCGACCAAAATCGAAGTCCGGTTTCGCAGCGAATGGAGCCTTTATGGCCGCATTTTGAACGCGGTTCGTCAGCGATTACTTGCGGATGGAAAGGTGGCCGCATTGAAAATCGATCCGCAGGAGAATCTATTTGGCCCGCAGAAAACATCGGACCTCCCTGCCCCTGTTCAAAAGAGGGCGGAGGCGCCACTGGATAAGACGATGGACCTCTTTCCCGGCCGGGAAGGAGGATCGGGAAAGGGGAAGCCTTCTGTGCCAGGAAGGGAAAACGAAAAGTCCTATTCACCTCAGGAATCGCATAAGTCTGTACCATTTCATGCACCGCCATCCGATTCGGTCAGCCGGTATAGGCCTGATCAGGCATCGCGGCACAGGCCCGCCGATGGCCCCATTATCTGCATACAGATTCATGATTCCTATATAGTCCAGGAAACTGCCGACGGGTTCATCGTGATCGATCAGCACGCCCTGCACGAGCGCATTTTATTCTGTGAAATTCGAGATAAAGCCGCGGCTGGCAAAGTCGAATCGCAGCGGCTGTTGCTGCCTGAGCCCGTTGAGCTCACCCCGAAGGAACTTGCCATTGTTCGTGAAGTCGAACCCGCGTTGAAACAACTCGGTTTGGAGGTGGAGGAATTCGGCAGAAACTCAGTCGTGGTGCAGGCCGTACCCGCATTTTTGAAAACGGTAAACGTCGGGCGTGTCCTCCACGATCTTCTTTCTGAGTTGGCTGAAGGAAACAGGCCCCGCAGCCTCGAAAAGATCCGCGAGCGCATCCTGGCCACCATGGCCTGCAAGGCCGCGGTGAAATTTGGTGACAGACTCAAACAGGAGGAGATCGTCTCGCTCATCGAACGCAGCGCAGAACTGCCCGAAACCATCGCCTGCCCGCACGGCAGACCCACCAAGCTGGCGGTGAATCTGAAAGACCTGGAACGGCAATTCGGGCGAACGTAGGATTGAGCCGCGAGAAAGGGAGAGGGCGAAGTCTACGGCAAGGAGCAATCCAGCAGAAGCTCAGCTTTTGGCCATCGCCTCCCTGTCACAGAAACATTGGACATCAGGGTGAAGCCAGAGGAGCGAGGCGGGGAGCGAAGTAGAGATTTCTGCCTTCAAGAGTGAGGCGAAGATATCACTCTTGTGGGCGCCATTGACCAGCAAGATGATGGTCTTTGAATTGAAGAGTTCAGCCATTCCGAGAGTGAGACCCACGGCTATGCCGCCTTCGATGTCCTTCAGCATGTCGTGTTGTCTGGATTCATCAGAAAGCGTAGCCAGGTGAGCCCTTGGCTGCAGTGATTCAGAAGGCTCGTTGAGTCCCAGGTGGCCGTTCATTCCAAGTCCAAGAATACAGACATCGATGGGGCCGTTGTCTGCAAGCCAGTCGCTCATTCGCCCACATTCGGATTCCGGATCTTCTGACTGGCTGTTAAATCCTGCATAACGCTCGTCAGAAACTGTCAACGGTTCGAGCAGATGCTGCCTGAGATACGATTCGCACGTGGCAGGATGGCTCAGGGGCAGACCGCCCCACTCATCCAGTTTTATCACTCGCAGTTGTTGATATGCCTCGGCGGCCGCTGCCATCCGTTTGTAGAGGCCTGTCGGGCTGCCACCTGTAGCCGCGCAAAGCAGGAGGTCCGGTTTCGCAGTTGCGGCGGTCTCCACCAGTGCCGCTGCTTTTTCTGACAATTCTTCGAAGGTAGGCGAGACATCAATTTTCATCAGGCGAGTCCTTGTGCTTGCATCAAATAATAACGGGGACATCCTCATCTTTGTTTACGGCAGCTAATGTCGCCACAGTTGATGGGTCTCGTGTCCCTGACGACAAGATTCCCGTTGTCGTTAAACTGGCGGAGCTGGTCGTCCGTGATGGTTTGCTGCAAGCAATGGTCTGCAAGCATCATTCACATCGAGTTTCGGATTATTGTCGATCTCCAACCATTAAATTCTTCAGAGTTCACTCATGCCTCACGGCGCTTATCTGCATATTCCTTTTTGCCTGTCCAAGTGCTCGTACTGTGATTTCTTTTCGGTTATCGGCGAAGAGGAGTCTATTCCGGCGTATACAGAAGCCATCTGCAAAGAAATCAGGCTGTATGCAGACCGGGAACTCGCGGTCGACACGATCTTCTTTGGAGGCGGCACTCCATCCTATATTCCGGCGGCCGATCTGGGACGGATATTGGATACCCTCAGGGACTGCTTCGCCATCGCCAATGATGCGGAGGTAACCTGTGAGACGAATCCGGAGACCGTCGATCCGGCCAAGCTCAGCGAGTTTCTTGCACTTGGAATCAATCGTCTCAGTCTGGGCGTGCAGTCCTTTCATAATCACGAACTGCAGCAGATGGGGCGTGCGCACGATGCGGGGCGAGCAGTGCAGTGTTTCAAAGAGGCACGTGAGGCAGGTTTCACGAACGTTTCAATGGACTTGATTTCGGCACTGCCGGAGATGTCCCTGCAGTCCTGGCAGGACAATCTCGAACGGCTGGTGGAACTCCAGCCGGACCATTTATCGGCCTACACTCTCGAGTATCACCCGGGGACCAAGTTCGAGCGTGAGAGGACGCTTGGCCTCCTCAAGCCGGCCCAGGAATTTCTCGAACGGGATATGTATCTCGACACGATACGTTTTCTGGAAGGCCACGGTTATGGTCATTACGAGATTTCAAACTTCGCAAAGCCGGGATTCGAGTGCCGGCACAACCTGAAATATTGGCGGCACGAACCGTACCTGGCGTTCGGAACCTCGGCTCATGGTTTTGATGGTCGCCGCCGTTATTGGAATCACCGAAGTCTCAAGAGATATCTGGATGATATCGAGAAGGGAGTGCGGCCGATCGTCGAATCAGAGACGCTCGATGAATCCCAGATTCAGCTTGAGCAACTGATGCTTGGTATGCGAACTCGAATCGGGATCGAGTGGGACCGGGCACTGCCATCGGAAGTGCCCGCAAACCTTTTTTCGCAACAGGGAGGGCGCGTTTCACTTACCGCGAATGGATTCGTGCTCTACGAGGCTGTCTGTGCCGCGTTCGCAGGAGAGTTGTGATTGGGATCGTTATCGTTCAGGCGTTGTAACCGTTCAGCCTACCCACCGGCCTCGCAAGCTCGGTCGGGCAAATCTTTCAAGGAATAAGGGTGTCAGGGTTCAGGTCAGAGGGTTATCGCAAGTCTGTCCTGAACGCTGACACCTGAACACTGAAACCTTGTTTCTTAGGAGGGACGAATCTTTCTTACTTTATTGCGCCCACATTCGCAGACGGTTGATGGCAGGTATTGGACGTCGCTGAGGGACCAATCTGAGATGCTTCCATTCAAAGAGTTTACGCCCTGACGTTAAAGCTGACCAACACGGCCTGCGCCGCCCACGGTCAAGAACGAGACTGGTTTGGAAACAAATTGAGTCATTTAAGATCCGCGATAGGCCGTGTTCGGTCGAGCGTCTGGTTATCCGGATTCAGGAGACCGAGACCTTTTCTTGAACCCATTCGCGAACGAGGTCGGCCGCTTTCACACCCTTCGATTTCGCTAGCTCATCTACGGCCTCTGCTTCCTGTGTAGAGACTTCGACATGAATGATAGATTTCTTGCTGAACAATGGCTCGGTGACTTCCTCGAACTGGTCTTCGTAGTCCGTGAAGTCGTGGGTGTCCCAGAATTCTGTCAATTGTCGGATCGAATCTGTATTTGGCATTGGGGTCTTTAGCGGTTTTTCCATTGTCTGAATCTCCGTTTTTCTTTCTCGGTCATTGAACGAGCAGTAATCGGATAAGCATTTCCATCAGGGCACTGAATCAACAGGCAGAAGAGACACCGACCGGCAGCAGTATGTCCCAATATGGCAAAGACCGGATTCTCCCCTTCAGATTTCGAGCGAAACGCCAGGGATGAGCCGAAACATGCTTCCTCGACTTCTTCGGGCGTCACACTGTGCCTGGCGATGTGCTCGATGCGGTCTTCAGGCCATATGAGTTCCTGAATCTCCATCAAAAAATTGTAACCAAGCAGGAAAGTGTCTCAATGCCTTGCAGGTGTACCTGGATAACGATCAAAATCAGCGACTGAAACGGCTCCGCCAAACTTCAGAACGGCTACGACATCATACCACCTCCGAACCTCAAGACGCACCATCGTTTAGGTTCTCTTCATTTTTCTGGTTATCTATTATTCCTTTTCAAGGATGACATTAAGAACCTGATGGTTCGGCTCTCCAAGGATCCTCAGTCGTCTTTCGTAAGTCTTGTAGCCTGGACATTAAACGCGGACGGTTCGCTCTCCTCGCTTCAGATGAATGACTGGGAGCCGAGCAGAAACGTTCCCAATCAGCGCTCCGTCAACATGAAGTTCCGCGTTGGGAGCCTCTTTTCCGTCTGCGGTCCGGACATTGACTTCCAGATTCCCAACTGAAGATTTGCTCACCGCGGGGCTTGGAGTAGCGCATCCAACAAGGGAACAGCAGATACCAAGAGCGGCGACCAATATTCGCATTTCCGTCTTTCATAAAGCTGACCGAGCCCGGCCAGCAAAGAAGAGATTTGAGAACAGGAACAAATTTTCAGAAATTAACAACCTTCAAGGCCGCGAATACCAAGGGCTTCGGTCGAGCGATTTGGTTAGCCCTTCCTGTTCCCCTGCTGTGGGGTCTTGCACGGCTTGTTCGTCTTGTCCTCGATCAGTGCCAGATTCAGAGCTTTCGATCTCGCCCAATTCTCGAAGGCGGTCGTGGTACATCAGCATGAGTTTCTCAGTTCGATGATCGTTGAATAAAGCCTCTCCAAGATTCTGCGCCGACTGGTACAAATAACCGCCTACAAGAAAACCGACCAGAATAGCGAGACCAAGAACCGGGTAAAGAAGGCCTTGGCCGCCCTGTCCTGGTTGGAAGAATGACTGAATGAAGAGCTGAAGAACGTAGATTGCCCCGATCCCAACTGCTATTCCTACGCCAGCAACGACCACCTTGGTCCAGCGAGTAGCTTCTAGGGACTTTCTGCTCCGCTCCACGAAGTCCTGTTCGGACATCGGCTCTCGTTTGATCGGAATCCCAAGAAACTTACGGATTGGAATACGGCGGCAGGGCATCTTAACGTCAGAGATAAGAGGCTTGCACGAGCACCGCCCCATGTAAAGTTGAAAAGAAATTCACGGCTAAGTTGAACCTTCGGCATCGGTATTCGTGCAAGTCCTCTTGATCGATTTGTTAGCAGCGGAAGTCTTGAACGTAGTGGAATGTTTTATTGCTACCCAAGAATAAAATACAATTAAGAACAGAAGGAAGTAACTGAAGTGAATCTCCGCTACCGACTTCACTCCCGTTGCCTTCGCAAAGTAGTCCGAGATTAGGACAGCCACAAGAATACCTAGGGTGAGAGATACTGAAATACTCAGTAGCAGTGCAATCAAGTTGTTTGCTCGCCTTGTAACGAGCACAGCCATTGCGGTCATGCCTGACATAAGGCCAGACATAGTTAAGAAATCAGTAATCGCTCGCACCGTTGAGGAATTTAATATGTTCATCCCAGTGGCTGCTAACTTAAAGGGTTTTATCGGAGAGAACTGCGCCGGAGACTCAAGTTTGAGGGAGACATTCTCGCAGCTCTCTCCGATAAAACCTGTGTTGAACTAACCCGCTTAGCCAACTCACTTCTTTGGCTTGCGCTGGCGACTTATGGGGGTTGTATCTGCGAGGCACTTTCGCGTCCAGGTTTCATCCAGGACGGTGGCCAAGCGGCTGGGGTGCAGGAAAGGGACGCGTTGCCAACCGGGCAGGTCCGCCAGGTGAAGACCCCGCGAAAGGGGGCTTGAAGGTGAGTGTTGGGACTGTGCAGGCAGACTTTCGCCCAGGTGTCCCGGGTGGGAAATCCGAGGTGTCAACAGTACTGAGCAAGTCCGGGACAGCGGTATCATGGGGCTCGTGCCCAGGGTAAAAGGTCGTGGTGGAACCACCGGTTCAGCCTCCAGTGAGGCTGGCGATCCCAGGGAGGGAGGGGCTGCACCTTTGCAAGCATTCCCTTTCGACACTTGGAACAAAGCGCTATGTCCTCGCAGGTGCGTTCGAGGATCCATTCCCGGGGCGATTTTTCTTCTGGCTTTTCGAGCAGCGGCGCTGTCACCGTGTTGGCGCTCTTGACCCCAACACAAGTGAAGCCAGAACATAAGGGGACCATTCTGTGGCTGGGGCCGACCAGTGGCAGTCCCAATCTGGAACTCAGCCAGGAGCTGGACCAGGTAAGCCTACGGCTCCGGACCGCGGTGGACGGCCGCGCCACCGAGAACATCACGGGCCTCTGCCAGTGGCCGGACGATAAGACGCACTTCCTCGCGGTAACCTACGCTGAAAGCGTGCTTGCCGTTTACCTCGACGGAAAACAGGTGATGAGAACGGAGAGCGTGAAGGGAGACCTTTCCCGCTGGCGCGCCACCGAGGTGGTCTTCGGGGACAACTTCCAGGCCACGGCTGATTGGCCGGGCAAACACGAAGGCATCGCCATTTACGACCGTGCTCTGAGCGAGGCGGAAATAGAGCAACAGGCCACCGCCTTCACTCGCACGCTCGCAGCGCGTAAAGAGCCACCGCAACTGCGGATCATCGGCAAGCTCAAAGCGCGTTCCATGACGCCTGAACCGGCGAGGATTCTGCCCTATTACCAGTCCCTTGGCGTATACGAGTATGCCGTCGAAGAAGTCAAGGAAGGCAAGTGCGACGGATCGACGATCCTTGTCACGCATTGGGTCATTATGCAGAAGAAGAAGCTGTCCATCGCAGCGCGAAAGATCGGCTCCCGCGTCGAATTGCTGCTGGAACCGTATGATGCCAACCCACAGTTGAAGAACGATTTCTGGCTCTTTGATGACGCCGAAAAATTGGACCTCCCTCTGATGTTCGATATCAGCCGCCCGCAGCCCTGACTGCGGAGGCGACCGACCAGGCATTTCCTCCTGTGCTCTGAGCGAGGGGAGCATATATGGGTCACCCATCAGGCGCTAAGGGGGCTCAAACTTAAAAAAGATTGTAACTGTTCAGGGCGGAATCCTTCTTACTTTTGATCTTGCTTTTAAGCACGGCGGCGTGGCATGTCAGGACGGTTAATCTCCCCTTTCTACTCTTTCTTGTGGCATGTGAAGGCAGCGGCGTGGAATGGGGATTCCCGCAGAGAATAGCCAGGAACAGAT
>JAQBXN010000096.1 GCA_027625095.1 Planctomycetota bacterium
CAATCTACCATGAGGTCCGGGGCAACAGATCCTTCGCCAAATCTGGCGCCAAGGAAGAGACTGCCGATGCCAAGACTTAACATTGTCAAGGTAAAGTATCTCGAAAAGTGGTTGCGTGGTCTTTGGCCGAGGATGGGAGGGCAATGAATCAGAAGGCAGAAGATCTGAGATTACGAGTAGGATTACGAGGAAGATGTCCTTCGGCCTCAATAGAAAATTTGGGTAAATGGCAGAGCAACGCTCAGGGCTGATATTTTCCGCCCCTATGCAGAACTCCGGACATCGACCTTATCAAAAATGTTACATTACCCGTCCGTCTCTTTTGCCCCGGAGGGGCCTGGGCACGTAGCCGGTGGTTTTAACCACCGGATCAGGAGGAGAGAGACTCTCTTAGCCCCGGAGGGGCGGAGGCAGAAGGTCGCCTGCGCCCCTTCGGGGCTGATTGCCGATTTTGTTACGTGTACCGGTGGTTAAAACCACCGGCTACTTGCCTGTACGCCTCCGGCGTAATCTGAAACAGAATGTGGGCAAAGCTCAGGGCTTGCGACCCAGGCCACATGCTCCCGCCCCTCCTTGGCTGAAAAGGTGTAACACAAATTCTGGAACAAGAAACCTCGCAAAACCGCTTCTAATGCTCGTTTACAAGTTGTTGTCCGGAGTTCTGCTTTGGGGCAATCCAGACACCATTAAAGATTGATTCGCTGTCACAGCTCAGCGACTCCACGCCGAGGCAAATCCGCCTTCTTTTCGCAATCCTGCGAACGTTCAGATTCCGTGCTCCCCAGCCGGATCGGAACTCACAAGAACCAAACCAGTTAAAAAAAACAGTGAACGCCTGACTTTGGCCAATCGTGTGCGAGTGGTTGCCAGATACGGAAGTGTCCTGCGAATTCAACCCCGGACGGGTAGCAGGATGTATCCTGGGACAAAAGCCAGGTCTTTGCCCAAATTTCTCTGCCGGAGGGGCAATGGCAATTCGCAGGTGGTTTATACCACTGGTTCGAGAATAGACCTTGACATTGAGCCTTGAAGGGGCGGCACAACCAGTCGTCGATGCCCCCCAGTTCTCAATGCTTGTTTTGCCTCCCTTACCTGTGGTTAAGTCCACCGGCTGATCACCCGTACGCCTCTGGCGTAGCAAAACCAAATTTGAGGTTTTGAGATAAACATCAAAGCGACAGGGTGAAATCAAGTGACTGAAATCGGTCGGAGCCGGCGACTACTTGACCAAGCCAGTCGACATGCCCCAATTGCTGACCGTGCTGGACAAAATCGTAGTAATTGGAACGCTCACAAAATCCTATCAGGAGGCCCAAGATGACTGACCAGGATCTTTATGGCAACGCGAGTATTGACCAGCATATGCTAGATGCCTTCATTCTTATCGTCGATGACCAGAGGGCGAATGTTCTTGTCCTTAGAACGGTTTTAGAAGCGGCCGGTTTCAGTAACGTCCACGCGACTTTAGACCCGCGAGAAGGGCTCGAGATCCTCAAGTCGTATCAGCCAGACCTGATTCTGCTTGACTTGCATATGCCTCACATGAATGGCTTTGAATTCATGGAACAGGTGAAATTGACACCTGGTGTAGGTTTGGGGTTACCCATTCTGGTCTTGACGGCAGATACGGATCGCCGAGTGATGACAAAGGCGCTTGCCGGCGGTGCTAAAGATTTCCTGACCAAGCCTCTGGATGCCAGCGAGGCCCTGATGCGAATCCGCAATTTGCTCGAAACACATTTCCTCCATAAGTCGCTCTATGAGCAAAACCAAACACTTGAAGAGCTTGTCAAGGTGCGGACCCAGCATCTGCGGAACAGCGAAGCCCAGAACCGGGCGATCATTGAAAAAAATGTTGACGGGATGATGGTCCTCGACGGTAAAGGAAAAGCCCTTTTCGTTAATCCCGCCGCCGAAGCCCTCTTTGGCCGCTCGCTCGAAGATCTGAATGGCCAATTTTCCAGCATTCCGAAGGGCGGAGGTGAGGGCGTCGAACTGCCAGTGGTCCGCCCTGATGGGACGCAATCAGTGGTTGAGCTCCGCTCGTCGCATATCCGATGGAAGGGAGAAGACTGCTGGCTATCGTCGCTGCGAGACGTCACCGGAGGCAAAGTGGCCAGGGAGTCCCTCAGAACGGCTAACGAGGAGCTGGCCAGGGCTTTATCGGATTTGCAGATTGCCCAGTCCAAAATGATTGAGCAGGAGCGGCTCGGTGCCCTCGGACGGATGGCCGGCGGCATCGCCCACGATTTCAACAATGCCCTTTCACCCATCCTTGGATTCAGTGAGCTACTGCTGACGTTACCAGGAGTTTATGAAGACCGGCAGACGGCAATGGGTTTCATTGAAACAATTAACCGGTCAGCCCAGGACGCAGCCGCCATCGTTTCCCGGCTCAGACAATTCTACCGTCCCAACGAGCAGCACGACGAGCTGCTCCCACTGATCCTTCACGACGTGATAAAACAGTCTATCGACCTGACTCAGCCTAAATGGAAGGACTTTGCTCAGTCGAAAGGCCGGACGATCCAGTTGGAGACGGAAATAGAGAGCGCTCCCATCATCCATGGAAGCGAGGCCGAGCTTAGAGAGGTCCTGACTAACCTGATTTTCAATGCCGTAGATGCCATGCCCGAAGGGGGCACCCTCACCCTGGCTCTGCGCACCGATGAAACGTCAGCCATCCTCGAAGTGAGAGATACAGGCACCGGGATGACCAAAGAAGTTCGGCGAGCCTGCCTCGAACCATTCTTTACGACGAAAGGCGAGCACGGCACAGGACTCGGTCTGGCCATGGTCTTTGGGATCATCCAACGCCATGGAGGTACGATCGACATTCAGAGCGAGCCTGGGGAGGGCACATCTTTTTTCCTGCGCCTGCCGATTTTGAAAGAATCAGGGTACACCGGGAAGGCGGATTCCGGGCCAATGAAAGCGTATCGCCACCTGCGTATCCTGGTCGTGGACGACGAGGAGAACATTCACTTGGTCCTGCGTGCCTACCTTGAAGGGGACGGCCACCACATCGAATGTGCCAAGAACGGGCTGGAGGGCCTCGATAAGTTCATGCAGGGCAGGTACGATCTGGTGATTACCGACCAGGCCATGCCTGAGATGGGAGGAGACCAGCTCGCCGTCGCCATTAAGAAGCTGGCGCCCGATAAGCCAATCATCATGCTATCGGGCCACGGTGTCTTCATGAAAGGTGAAGGACAGAAGCCGGCCGGGGTCGACCTCGTGCTAAGCAAACCAGTGACGCGCAAAACACTTCAAAAAGGAATTGCAAAAATGATGGGGGCATAGTGCAGGAGAACAAATGCCGGGGATTTCGGGCGTCGTCGGTTCTCTCTGGGACAGCATCGGCTTCCTGCTTGCATCAGCACCCCAGTACTCACTGTGGACGGATGGCCGTTCATCGCAAGATGAATTCTGAATCGTCTGACAAAGCAGAAAGTGACGACAGATTGCAAATCCGTCTTCCATCCAGGCCACCTTATCGGGTGGCGATGAAGGCATCACTTACAAGTGTTTTTTGATATCGTCGAGAATCAATCTGGAGCGGCCCGGATCGCCAGCCAGTCCGACCCGGATCGTCAGTTGGCTCGATTTCTCTGTCAGGCTCTTGATACTAATCCAGACACCATTTCCATCGGAGAACTCGGATTTCAGCTCAGCGGTCAGTTGGTCACCGACATCGCGGGTAGCAGGAAGCTTAAGGTCCTTCATGGCTTTTCGTGCGGCTGCCTGTACGGTTGGTACGGGTTTGTTTACAGTCTCCCGAAGTTTTCCCATGTGGTATGCGGCCCCTCCCGCACCAGCCGCCGCCCCGGCAATCAGCCACAAGCAACCGGGAGTAGTAACGAGCAGCAGTGATATGAGAAAAGCGGGTATTAGGCGATTCATGTGTCTCCTGATAAAGAGGTGAGAAGTCGGCAGCGAGCCAGACGCCACCATTCCAGAATGAGCGAGCAGACTATGCCGCCCTATAAGGAAGCGTCGGCTACCATAAGCCTTTACGGGTCTAAATCTAAGAGGGTGTTTCAGATCTCGGTATGCAACGTAGGACGGGCTGGTAGCCCGTCAGAAGCCAGATTGCCAGCCCGGCCTGCAATTAAGCTACCCCGAAGGGGCCACTTTTTCTCAGCGCAGTCTGAAAAAGCCTGGAAATTTACTACTGAACTTCTGCGCGTGTACGTTTTCTTCGTCTAAATTTTTGTCTTCAGCTAAGCTCTTTCACATCAGGGACTTCGGCCCGAATCTGAGGACAAAGATTAAGACGAAGATTTGGGTTGCAGCCAAAGGCTGCAGCCTGAATAGAACGAAACCATTGTAGGCTGCTCACCTGGGCTGGCTATCTGGCCTTTAGCCCGACGAGCAAGCGCCACTATTGCGAACTCTCGGGGGTCGGTACCGGCTTCACCTTGACCCGGGCATCGCCTTCCTCTTTCAACTGTAATCAATCATCTCTCCAGCAGAAACACTCTCGTCTCCGGTGGTACCGGACGCAATTTAATTCGACTGATCCCTCGCCCGACGGTCTTGCCGGTGACGGCATCAATGACTTTGCGGTAATGGCCCGGGAGGCGTAATTCTGCACGACCGGGCTCGGTGATGTGGATAGAGGCGACGGAATCACTGGCAGACACAACGGCGTCTTTCTCCCACCAGACGTTACAACCTGAATAACGTGCGAGGGATTTCAACACCTGTGGCGGGACTGGAAGCGCGCCACTGAATACGACGGCGTAGTCACCATCGCTCCTGCCCCCTTTCTTGCCATTGCCCGAAGCGCCGTGACCGAATTCTTTCAGGATCAGCCCGGCAGTGTTAATGTAAAACGAAAAGACCGCGTCGCCCAGGACCTGGCAATCGGTCTTTGCCATGCGGACCGGATCCGGTGCCAGAACTGGACCATACATATAGCTGTCGCCAAAGAGCGGCGGCATGTTTTCGGCCTGCAATGCGGGATGGGTTCGGTCTCTGACCCGGATGCGGCGGGAACAGGTTCGCTCATGAAGCTGCATGGGGATGCCCAGGAGCTGCTCCGCCTGTTTGGCCGAGACCGTTTCGCCATCGGTGATCCCGGTCGCAGGGCCAAAGATAGCCAGACTCCCATTACGGAAAATCTTCTTCTTCAGGAGGGCTATGACCCGCTCGTCCACACGAAACAGATTGGGAAAGAAGTAGCACCGGTAGGATGGGAAATCCGCTCGATCCAGATCGCTGAGGAGAAAAACACGGTAGGGAATACCGGAGAGTGCCAGGCCATCGATTCTCTGCCGGATGAGGGCAAGGTTGTGAAAGCCGGTGGTGAAGTTTCCGTACAGCGGGGCCTCGTCATCAATGATGAATGCGATGGCATGCTCGGTCTCGCGGTGCGGCCAGTTCATTCCCGTATCGAGAACTTTCTTGTCTTTCTTGACGACAGTCTGAATTTCATCGGAGTTAAAGAAACCGCCTCCAATGTCCATCCAGTAGTGCTGGAGATTACGTGAAAGCGCGAGGGCCGTATTGCGCAACAGCCCGGCTTTGACCTCATCGAGATTCATGAACGAACCGAGTGGCGGTCGTCGGTCGCCCGGGCTTTCCCCGCTCAGGAAAGTTCGAGCATCATTTTCGATCAGGAGCAGCTTCTTCCGCAGCGCCATCGAATCGCTGAGCCCTTCGCCTTCGAATCCGAAGCCGATCCCTCGAGCGTGATAGTCCGCGGGAGTGATCAACGCATCAAGATCAGGATGATCGAGCAGCGACTGCACTCCAATTGAACCGCTGCTCAGGAACATGGAAAGGGTGTCAGGTCCATTGCCCCTTCCAAAGAAGGCTTCGTTGTGCTGCCAGCCGAGGAGAGGCTGCTTGAGCGCGTCAATACCGTGGAGAACTTTTCGGCTCCTGGTCGCGGCCGCGAGTCCATCAATGATCGTGTTCATCCACAGGCGAAAATAATCGCGTATGAACAGGGCATAGTCGCGCTCCCTTCGCATCTCGGCTCCGGAAGGCCAGTGCCGGACAGATGCTATCTTCTGGTGGAGGAGATCGTCGGTCGGCACCTTAACTTCTGACAGCTTTGCGGTCTTGTCGCCCCATGCTTCCTGGAGCGTCGCGGTATTCCGATACTTCTCTTTCAGCCATTTCTGCCAGGCCAGGTGGCTGGCTTCGCTTCTGTCATAGAAGTTTCCTTCCAGGCTCAGTGGCGTGATCCCTTCGCCGTGCGGGAAGACCATGTAACCGATGACCTGATTCCCCCAGGGCCGCGACTCGCAATAAGAAATAATACCTTTGAAATACTTGCTGAGTCCTGCGAGATATTTGTCAGAAGCATAGGAAGCTTCATGGAACAGCCTCCCTGCTGAATCAGTTTGCATGTGCCCCGGGTTTTCTTTGGCCCACTTGGGGGGAACAGTTGTGCCGAATCGCACTACGAAGAGAGCGTCATTGCGCTGGGCAAGAATGTGTTCCACTTGCCGATCAATTGTCAGTCCCTTGTCTGCTGGTGAAGGCGTGCCGTAATCATCTTCCCCGCGCCAGAATCGACTGCCTCCGGAGTCCCTGTAGAGGTTCAGATAATAGGTCCGTACGCCGCTGCGGATGAAGTGATCAGTCCAGGCGTGCCATTCAGGGCCCAGGATGCAATTGCAATAGGCGGAGGAGGCAAGCGGGTGGCCGTCCCTCAGGAGCCGGATGCGTCCAGCGACATTTTCAAGGGTGACCTCACCGCGTTCGTTAGTTGTTTCAGCCTTCATGGGAGGCTCTGCGAGATTAGGGGTGATGGAAAAATTGCCCAGGAGGATGATGAGAGGAGACAGAAGAAGAATTTGCAAAGGAGGGATGGGAGGATGGGAGGATGGGAGGATGGGACGGTGGGAGTGATGGGAAGAGAAGAGAAAAAAGAACAAATTGCACAGGAAGGAGCGGAGCAGGTAGCACCAGCATATTTCATTTGATTACGAATGACTCGACCTTGTATTTCTGCACAGCATCCTCGTCCAGTTCCACACCCAGTCCTGGCTTTTCTGTCAGTACGGCATAGCCGTCTTTGACCAGCGGCTCAGAGAGAAGGCTGTGTTCGTGAACGAAATTGCCGCAGAGGTCGCTGCCGAGAGTGCAATTCGGCGCCGCAGCAGATGCGTGCATCCGGTAGGCATCGTGGACGCCCAAATCGACATTTGAAGCGTTCCAGACGGGCACGCCAGCGGACTCAGCGATTCGCGCCATATCGAGAAAACCCCAGTCCGATGGCGCCACATTGATTCCATCGACGGCCTTGTGATGCACGGCTTCTATCACCTGCTGAGGGTTCTGCAGATGCGGTGCGATGATGATGCTTGTCTCTTCCTTCAGCCGGCGGTAATCCTCCCAACTGTCCTTTGGGATTGGATCTTCGAATACGATGTCATAAGACTCGATTTCGCGAGCCAACTCGAGGCTCTGTTCGACGGTGTGGAAGCGGTGCCCAGGGTCGAGCACGATCCGCAGGGCTGGCGCGGCCTCGTGCATGGCGTGGACTCGATCAGCCACGTTCAGATCGTCGATGGTGCACTTCATCTTGATCCCATGGAAACCGAGTTCTGCTGCCCTTCGGGCAGCATCGGCAGAATCTTCGATACCCATCCGCTGTATCCAGTAATCCACGAGTATTTTATCTTGAAATTTTCCACCAAAGATTCGACAGACCGGCCATCCGATCGCCTTTCCAATCAGATCCAGAAGTGCGATGGAATAACCCGAGCCTCCAAGTGCTCGTGGCTCAAACTCCTCGATGTGACGTCCAATGAGATTCTGGTGCGGCAGCTCTCTCCTTCCGAAGTATGGACTGCTCATCCCAATCCCGACGAGGCCCTCATTCGTGAACACTTTCAGGACATCTTGATTACGACGGCTGATCGGCTCTGGATAGCTCGGCGTAAATTCTTCGTAATCAGGAGTCGAAAGTATTCCCCGCACAAAGGGAACACAGACAACAGTTCGTTCGAGTCGGGTGATTTTCAATGGAATTGCCTCGTGTGAAAGGAAGACGGTTTCTTAAGAATCTGATCGGTAATTAGCAGAATATCTCAAAGAGGGAAACAGATGCTGAGATTTGTATTCCCACACCCACGTCAGCCTGACGAAAATTATGATGGGAATATGCAGAGCAATAAAGTAGAAGTCCCTCCGGCGACTTCAGCTACTCGTTTTCGCTATTTACTGCTTCGAAGCAGAGAAACTCGGATTGAAGCGCGACAACAAATACAGGGGCGAGAGGGATTTTCTCAATCGTCTTCCGTCGAATGACTATCGGGAACTGTCGTTCGTCCAATGGTCACCTGCTGGCACTCTGGTTATTCCAAAGGAAAGGAAACAAAATGTACGTAGGAACGCAGTATTTTGGAACCTCGAAGCATGAAATGGAATTCCTGGCCCGGCACGGCGTGACCCATTTCGACGCCTCGGTCAGTGGGCTGGATGCCGACACCCTGTTACGCCACCGGGAAGAAGCGGCTGCCTACGGTGTGGAGCTGGAGATGATCCATATCCCGCCGCAGCACAACGTAGCGCTGGCCAGGGATCCTGCGCGCGACCGGGAGATCGAGACGGTGTGCGGTTTTATTGAGAATGCCAGCAAGGCGGGACTCCGTGGCCTGAACTACAACTTTTGCATTCTCAACGCAGAAAAAGCAGGCGGACTCGTCCAGCGAACAGCGCCGCGGGCCGGACGTGGCGGGACGTCCTACAGTTCGTTCCGGCTTTCTGAATACGACAACGAGACGTTGTCCGAAGCCGGCGTGGTAAGTCGGGAGGAGGCATTCGAACGCGCCGCCTACTTTCTTGAGCGCATCATCCCCGTTGCCGAGGAATACAAGATCCAGATGGCTTGCCACCTGAATGACCCTCCTTCGCCGCGATTGAACGGCGTGGAGAAGTGGAACTGGCCGGTCTTCGAGGGTCTGAAGCGGTTCAGCGAGCTGGTGGACAGCCCGTATCACGGGTTCAACTTCTGCTGCGGCGTGGCGGCCGAAGGATTGGAGAATCCAGCCGAAGAGCTTCCGCCGATCGTCCAGTATTTCGCCGAGCGAAAAAAGATTTTTAACGTGCACTTCAGAAACATTCGCGGCGGCCTGCATGACTTTTGCGAAACTTGGCCCGATGAAGGTGACGTCGATATGTATCAGCTCGTTAAGATTCTGCACAGGGCCGGCTACCCCTATATGCTGATGCCCGACCACTCGCCGCTGCATCCCGACGACCGACCACCCGCGGGCGTCTCTTCGCGAGTAACACAGGCATGGGCGTTTCAGTTTGGTTATATCATCGCGCTGATCCAGGCGGCGACGAAGGAAAGTAAAGCCCGCTCTTAGAAAGGTGAAGGACTCTGTGGCTGCGCTCTCCTGAGCGCAGAACTGCCTTCGGGAGAAGGCGCCGCTGTTGTTGCGGGAGAAAGGCTGGTTTAGCCCCAATACTGTGCACTAAAGCTAATGCCGCCTGCCTGCTCGCCAGGCAGGTGAACGAGATCTTGGAGGCTGGGCCCTATGCTGTTCAGTTAAGAATGGACGCCTCCATCCCTGGCTGGCCGATTCATTAATGAATGACTTTCAGTATTGAAAGTAAAGGATTTCCTACTGAACTTCCGAGTGCCGTTCATGAAGTCTTCAAAGCTACAAGGAGAAAACAGCGATGCTTTTGAATGCTCGCTTTCTCTCTCTGTTCCTTCCGTTTTCTCCTGTTGAATTTCTTGGTTGCGGCCAGAAGGCAACGCTGGAAGCAAGATAGACACTGTCGCGAACAATTGCATCACCCCACCTCCCAGTCCTCAAGAACGCTCCAATGAGTGAGAACATCAAATTCCCTTCAAAGCTTCCACAGCGGGCCTATTCAGAGGACCTGAACGAACAGATGGGACAATTGGAAAATGATGAACTGGTGCTGAGGTTCACAGAGTCGCGGCAGCGGTTGTCATCGGATCCGTTTCGGCCGGCGTATCACTTCGTGAATCCTGAAGGGCGGCTGAATGATCCGAACGGGCTCTGTTTCTGGCAGGGGCGCTTTCATCTCTTCTACCAGGCATATCCACCTGAAGACCCAAGACAGCACTGGGGACACGCGTTCAGCGAGGATCTCGTTCACTGGCAGGATCTACCTCTGGCGATATTTCCAGGCATCGAGGAAAAGTGCTTCAGCGGCAGCACCTTCGTCGAAGAGGATCGAGTCATCGCCATGTATCACGGCACCGGCGCTGGAAACATGGTCGCCGTTTCGGACGATCCGCTGCTTCTTAACTGGGAGAAAATACCGGGTAATCCGGTCGTCCCCATGATTGACACGGACTCAGACGGGCGGCCCTATCGGGTATACGACCCGTGCATCTGGAGCGAGAAGGATGGCTACTTCAGTCTCTCTGGAACTTACGTAGATGGCCCGATGTTCGGGGACTGCAGGGCAATGCCGCACCTGTTTTTCTCCCAGGATATGTCGCGATGGAGTTACTGTGGCCCTTTCGTTGAGGGCGACATATTCACGCAGCCGGGAGAGGACTGTGCAGTCCCTTACTTCTGGCCGATTGGCAACAAACACATCCTTATCTTTGCAAGCCATCAGCGTGGCTCACAGTATCTGCTTGGTGATTACGATAGGGTGCAGCACCGGTTCCACTCGTTTGCCCACGGCCGTTTCAACTTTGGCCCCATTGCACCTGGCGGAGTGCACGCCCCTTCCGCAACCCCTGACGGCCGAGGCGGGATCTACGTCATCCATAACATCAATGCCGCTAAACCAACCGCGGGCTGGGATCACATCATGTCCGTGGTGCGACGATTAACCCTTCGCGAGGACCTGTCCCTGGGCATCGAACCCGTGGGAGCGATCGAGTCGCTGAGGGGAAGTCATCACCGGGTTAAACAAACTGCCCTGCCGGCTAACGAAGAAATCGTGATTGATGCTGTCGAAGGAAATGTCATGGAAATCGAAGCAGTGATTGAGACGCGTGACACAAGAGAAATCTGCCTGCGCGTTCTCAGATCGCCCGGTGCCGAAGAACACACGGACATTAAGTTTTATCGGAACGGCCATTTCCGTTCTGCCAGGGGAGGCCAGCAGGCCCAAAGAGACGCGCTTGTGATGGATTCTTCCCGATCATCGCTGGCCCCAGATATCCTGGCCCGCCCACCGGAGATCGCTCCTTTCGATCTCGGGAAGAGCGAAGTTTTGAAATTGAGAGTCTTCATCGACCGAAGCGTCGTAGAGGTCTTCGCCAACAGCCGGCAGTGCTTAGCCCTCCGGGTCTATCCCGAAAGGAAAGACAGTCTGGGCGTGTCGCTCCGTGCCCAGGGCAGGGAAGCTCTTCTCAGATCGCTCGATGTCTGGCAGATGAAGTCGTCGTATTTGGCCGTTTTGTGATGCCATCTGTCCGATCTACCCTGAGCCAAGTATGGGTTCTCAAACAGTTTGCGAACCCCTTCAATCTACCTCCTCGACCTCTCGCTCGATCTCGGACTTTTTCGGAACTCGCGTCCTGAGAGCTTTTCCTTCCTTGATAGCTTCGACCTGCTCTTTGAAGGACTTTGCACAATCGCTGAGGGAGACACCTTCAGGAACGATGAAGTCGTTCTGGTAGTGCTCCTCGAATGCCAGTTGGACTTCCCTGGGATCCATTTTTCCAGCGATCATAAATTCCGGGAGTTTGAGGAGTTCTTCCTCGGTGACAAGTTTGGCGTAGGCCATGGCTGCGTATTCCCGGGTTACGAGGTGCTTGTTTGTCATTGTCTTGAAAAGAATCGGTATGGCGCGGCGATCTCCGATTTCGCCTAATGCCTCGGCTGCACGTGCCCGGCTTCGTCCTATCTTGTATTTGTCGATGTGTAAGATGAGTGCGTCCAGTGAACTCGGGTCGCGCAGTCTGACGAGTGCCTGCGCGGCGGCGACGCGGATGCGGTCTCTTTTGTGGTCGAGGAGCGGGATGGTTTTCTCCGTGGCGCGCTTGTCCTCCATAAATCCAGCCGAAGTAATCACCGTCCAGAGAACATTTTCATCCTGTTCATCCAGCGCCTTGACGAGGTATGGAACGGTCAGCGGATCATCGATCTGACCCAGGAGATAGGCCGAAGAGCGGCGACCTACGAGGTGCTCGTGATGCAGAAGACTGTCGACGAGAAAATCGACCACCGGATTGCCCGACCGGAGCAGTTCGCTTCTCGCCCTGGCTGCAACCCCATGGGAGCCGGTAGCCATCTCGTCTGACAGCGTGAGAAAACGTCTGCCCTCTTCTGTTTTCTTCCACGGCTCTCTCCAGGCATCTGAAGCGACCTCCGGCCCGGCATCGGCTTTCGTTTTCGATAACAATTCGATGGCTTGCTCTACACTTTCATCAGGGAAGAAGCGCTCTCGCTGATCTCTCTTCTGAAATGCTCTCAGGGCAGGGATCGTTTCAACATCTCCAAATTTTCGGAGCAGGCGAACCGCTTCGGCCTTAAGAAGCATCAGTGGAGGGATGCGGGAGGAGCCGCCAGACAACTTGATGGGCTCTTCTCTGGCGAGCAATTCGGTGAGTAATTTTTCTACTTCACGCTTTTTGTCACCGGTCACTTCGGCTTCATCCAGACCTGTCATGGCGTCGAGCGTGTCGTCCAAATTGATCGACACCTTCGGGTCGATTGTCTTTTGGATCTGCTTCAGATGAAGGTCCCATTCCTGGGCCAGGCCCGAATTGTGAAACAGCGTGCACAAGGCAACGGAGGCGATCCATGCGTGAAAGGATGAGGTGTGGGAAAACTTCATGTCGGCTTCAATCGATGTTAAATTCCTTGAGCGATTTATTCAGCGAATCGTCTGCGGACTCCGGCATGTCTTTCTTGATTTCGTTGGCTTCCTCAAGGATGTCAGGCGCTTTAGAGATCAGGAGTGCTCGCTCAAGGTGCTGGCGTGCCTCGTCGAACTTGGAAAGCAGACTGGCGAGTTTGGCGGACCGCAGGTGGAGTCTGGCGACCTGCAGTCGGTCGGCCAGTGGTTGGTCGGTCTTGCACTTCTCCAGGAGAAAGTCGAGGTCTTGCCTGGCCAGCTTGATCCGGTCAGTTCGAAGCTCCCACGTCTGCGCTACGGTTTCATCGGAGCCGTCGCTGAGACTGCTGGGAATGTTTTCAGCATCGGCGATGCGGACGAGACGGATGGTGACGTTATCCGGCTCAGTTTTGAGTGCATTGTCGATCATCCTGGCGCCGATGCCAAAGTTGAGCGGGCCGCGCCAGCGAACGAGCAACCCCCGCCCGCTCAGGCAACAGTCCCTTCCCCGAATGATCGTGAGGCTTCCGATGTAGGCTTCGGGGACGGGGCCGAAGCGGGTCATAAATTGTGCCCGCTTCAGATATTTCATGGATTTTTTGTGGAGGTCATCCATCTCTTGTCGATTCGAGCGCGCCTGATATCCCTCGCCAGCCCCAATCTTACGGAGTTGGTCGTGATACCGAACGCCGAGCGACAAAGCGACATTAATATCCCTGGGATTCGCGTCATAGGCTGAGTGCAGTTCCATGAGCGACATCTGGGAAGGCTCTTTTGCCCAACAAATACCCAGTGTGAACAGGAGGAGAGTCATGATTGATGGGGTGTGTTTCATGGTGATAACGGGCATCCACGGCTGATTTCTGTTCAGTTAAGCGAGAAGCACAGAATCGCACTCTTAATCGTTATCATAATCTTTCTCCTACGCAGCTTTTATCAGTGGTACTTTTTTGAGAGTACCCGCTCATGACGCAGAAGTTACGAAATAAATCTTTACTCTGATTTCGGCCTTCTGGGCGAGACTTCAGCAAAACCGATTAAGAGAGGGATTAAGATAACGATTAAGAGGAAAGGCAGATTCCTCCAGGCCTTTAAACCAGCGATTTTCACACCATGTGAAATTTTTTCCTCAGGATCCACTCGGTCGTGATCAGTGCGAAAAACAGAATCAGAAAATAGGGATGGCTCCAGACTTCTTTTGATACGCGTTGAAGCTCGATCTGCTTTCCTGCAGGAATGGCTTGCGGCAGTTTTCCGATATCCCGCATGGCGAAATAGGCGCCTCCCGTACGCTCGGCGACCGAACGCAGGAGCGGCTCGTTCATTTGTATCTGATCGAGTTCGGCGAGAGTGCTTCCAACGGTGAAGCGGCTGGTCGCCGTGCCGAGGAGGAATTCGTCCTGGCGTGCGATTAGTTCTATTTCATATTGGCCGCTTTCTCGGGCGACGTATGAGGCGCTGTAGCGTCCCAATTCATCAAGGCTTTCGAGATTTACGGGCACTTGCTCGTTCCCCGGAGTGCTCAGATTGGCAACCATATCGGCGGTGCCGGTAAGCTTGCCGCTCTGGTCGGTCAGCAGCGCTTCCATTCTGACCTCATCGCCGGCGTTGTAGTCATCCTTATCCAACCAGAAACGAAGTCGTTCCCCTTCTTTGATTCTTACCTGCTCGCGATTAGCCACCCAGCGCAGGGCCTGGCCCCAAAATCTTTCGTAAGCCGACGCCCCTGCTTTATTGCCCCGCCAGGGCCAGATGTAGCGGCCGGCAATGACAACGCTCCTGCCTTTGCCATAGGACTGCACAACGGCGAAAGCGGAGGGCGAAGGAGCAATCTGAGCGACGGCCAGGACTGTCGCTCCGGGCTTGGCAACGAGGCCAGTATTCAAGCCCGCGGATTTTGGCAAGGACGCCCAGAATTCAAGATTTTTCTCCAGGTCACTCAGAAAAGAAAAGATGGGATGATTCGCACCTTCGGACGTCAGGGAAATGTCGTAAACAGAATCCTTGTAGGTGCCTGCATCGGGTGGAACATCTACCGGGAGCGCTCTGTCCAGGGGCGACTTTTGTTTCGAGCTAAAGACGTTGTGGCCGCCAACAACAATCACGCCTGTGCCTTCTTCGTCGACTTGTTTTCGAAGCAACTCGAGCTGGTCGTTTTCAAGGAAACCGTCCTCGACGTTCGCCAGAATGACGACGTGGTAATTTTTCAAATCCAGTGCCTGATCCTCGGGCCACTTGCCCTGGCGGTAGACTCTTTCCGGACTGAATCTGACCATCCCCGTGAAGCTGAAGACGGGATCTTCGCGCAGCACTTGTTTGAGAAACTTGTAGTCGTAGTTGGGCTCACCGGCGATGTAGAGAACTCGCGTCTCATCGCTGTGAACCTCAATGGTGATGTTTCTTGTGTTATTCGTTACCGTCTGTTCACCCTTTTGCTGAGGGATGGCAACGTGATAGGTAAACAGGCCGACTGTGCTCGGAACAATAAAGAGAGTTACCCACGTGTTCTTCTCTTCCTTATTCAGGGAGACGAGCTGGGTGCTGAGAATGGTTTCACCGAACTTAATCTCCACAGGAACTTCTCCCTCGAATCCGCGGTGATAGACATTCACTCGAATCGTCGCTCTCTCATTAACAACCACTCTCTTGTTGTATTCGACAGAGGCGATGGCCAGCTCGCGAGAGTCTGAATTTTCCTCGGGGCTGGGGTCGCCAACACCGACGGTAAACAGCGGAAGGCCGATCTCATCGGCAACTGCAGACAGGGGACGTCTCGCAGCGTCCGCACCGTCGGTGACCACGACAATCGCACGGATATCCCCCTGTACCTGTTTGTATGCTGCCGATACGGAGGCCCCGATATCGGTGAACTCGCCACGTGGCTCCATGGCCTTCAGAGCGTCGAGACCTACGGGGGCAGCATGCGAACCGAATTCGAAGAGGTGCAAACGGAATCGACGCTGAAGTTGTTCGAGCCACGCTACGGTCTTTATGCTGCTGGCTGCGGCTTGTGCCCTGGATCGGATTTGATTGTCCTCTGTCTTCTCTTTAGCTGGAGGCAAAAATTCGGGGCTCATATCCGCGATGCTCATGCTCTTGGATGTATCGAACAGAACGAGCAATTCGCCCTTCCGGGGTACGACCAAATCGTGCGACACGATAGGTTGAAGTGAGCTTAAGAACAGAGCCACCAGACCGAGCGTTCTCAAGAAGATAAGAAGAGCAGCGCGTCTCTTGGGAAACGCTCGCCAGATCTTGAGATAGAGAAGGAGTGTCAGCAGGAGGAGGACCAGTGCACCGATGCCGACCATCAATCCGGGCATCGGTACGGCGAACGAGAATTTCCAGTTGAGTCGCTCACCGGCCGACAGGGCGTTTGCCGGGGTCTCGGCGAACGCGCTGGTAAAAAGGAACAGGGTGAAGACTTTCATAGGAACTTCTGCACGTTGTGCGTGTCATTTCTTACTTTTAATCTTGCTTCTAATCTTCGAATTCCTTGCCCTTTTCTTCCGGGGCATCCCCCCGAGGGATCTTGAATTGTGGACTTGGACTCACTGTCCTTTGCAGTCATATTTTTGAAAAGAAGGTACTGCCACACGATAAAAGAGAAGAAAGGGAAAATTGAAAGCAAGATTAAAAGTAAGAAGGACTCGGACCTGATCTGTTAATTCTCCTCCGTGAACACCACCACCTGGGATCGACCTTTCCACCCAATCACCCGACCGGGGTACTTCGATTAGCCATGTAGCATTCCATGGCGGCGATCATCAGAACCAGGAACAGCATATTGCCCCACAATTCAACCCCCTCGCGGTGTCGCCGAAGGAGATCTGGCAGCTTCTGATCTTCGGCTACAAATGTTGTTCGGCCTGGAACAAGGTCTTCAAGGCCCTTCTGGGCAACGGGAGTAATGTCAGATTCGGCTGGATCGATGTTCACCGCAAAGACGTCCTGTTCCAAACCATCGGGCCGATATATGTCGACGAGGTAATAACCTGATTGTTCCGTCTCGCGGAAAGTTGTTTCCGCCTTCTCCTGTCCCATGGCGACGAGCCGATGGGTTTGCTTGCCTGAACGATCTATGGAAATGGGGACCCTGGCATCTCTGAAGTCGTAGGAAAAAGGTACTTCCTGACCAACGAGAAATTCTCGGGAGCTCATCTTCGAAGGACTAAGGTAATCGACGAGCTGCTGTATGAAAGGCAGATAGGTGGTCCGCCTTGGAAAATCCGACCAGTCCGCATCACACTTGCTGGCGAAGATGATGACCTTGCCTCGGCCAAGTTCGAATTCCACCAATGCGGGCGAACCGTCGTCGAATGTGGCAAGGGTCCTGGCTGCAACTTTGGAGTCCACTTCAAGCTTCCAAAATTCCCTGAACTGCGCCTGCGAGAGGTTGCCGGTCTCGCCTTGTTGAAACCGGCGAAACAGAGGGTGATTGAGATCAATGCTCTGAAGGGCGTATCCGCTTCTTTCATTTCTTGCGGCAATGCGGCCTTTGAATTCGATTGGGAATAACGCGCTGCCGGCATAAAGGGGAGAGAGCGGCTGGACACGTTCTCCAAGGAACAGGGCCGCGCTTGCGCCCTTCTCGACGGCCATTTCCAGGGCTTTGAGAGTCTCCGGATCGATTTCAGGAACATTCGCGAACATGAACACCGCGAAGGATTCCATGTTCACCTTCGGGAGGTCGGCGGCGGTAACGACCACGGGCTTGATCGCTCCGCTGCCGGCGTGCGGAGTCAAGGCCATCTTCAGGTAAAAAGTCTCCGCCAGAGGCCCCAGGCTGGGGTCTCCACCATCTACAACAAGGATGGACAGTGCCTCATTGATGGTGATTGGAAGATAACGGTAGTTGTCTTCGGTAAGCGGGTCCTCGTCCTGTAAAGAGATTTTTGCGTAGTGCCGTCCCGCCTGTTCGAACTCATGCGTAAAACTTACATTTTGTGCTTCGTTCGGCTTCAGCCGGACCTGCTTCTTGGATTTTCTTTTTCCGTCAATTTCGAGAATGGCCGTTTCAGTCGTGGCCTTGTCCCCGCGATTGTGTATGCGGGCGCTGATTGTGATGGGCCGGTTGGCCAGGGGAAAGGGCTCGATCAATTGAATGGATTCCACAGCGGTATTCTCGCCGCGTGTCTTCACGGTTGGAATGACGTAAACGGAAACCCGCTGATCGTTGCTTCGGATTCGCTCGAGAATATCGGGGTGGTTCAGGTTTGACGTCTGGAAGTCGCTGATGACGTGAATCTCGCGAATCGCGCCGGTGGCGGAATTCATCATGTCGAGAGAAGTCTGCAGGTCTTCCAGGATGCTGGTGCTGCTCAAAGTCAGCTTCACCTCTTGAAGCTGATTCCTGGCCTTTTCGACGGTTGCCTCATCCCAGCTTGGCTGAGATTTTTCCGTCCGGTTCGATGTCAGAATGATCGCGCGGTCATTTTCAGCAAGAGTATTCAGGATTGATTCGGCCATCGAAACGGCCTGCTCGAAGAGGTTAGTATCACCTTCCCGATATCCCATGCTGCAAGAATTATCGAGGAGGATGACCACGTCTGTCTCCGAGCCAGCGCCAAGGATGCTCCCCTTGGAATGCTTCAACAGCGGCTTGGATGCGGCCAGCACAAGAAACAGGATCAAGAGGCAGCGCAGCAGTAAGGTCAGCAGCTCCTGGATACGTTTTATCCCTGCCCGTTCTCGAACGCTCGCCTCAAGAAACACAATGCTGCTGAAAGAAATGACCTTCGCCCTGTGGCGAGAGATCACGTGAATCCCAATGGGGATCAGTACTGCAGACAGCGCGAGTAAGAGGAGAGGATTGTAAAAATGGAACATAGGAATGTTAGACCTGATGAACGGACAGTTTCATCCACTCATCCTCTTCCGCCGGGAGAGATAGGCCATCAGACTGCGGTCGTATGGAACTGAAGTATCGAGCACGACGTAGTCCATTCGCTGTTCCGAGGCGAACTTACGGTATCGGCTCTGGAATGCCTGGATTCTCTCAATGTAGGTGCGGCGGAAGAAAGCCGGATCGAGGGGCAACTGCCGGCCGGTTTCCATATCTTCAAATGTTGCGTAGTCCTGGTACTCGAACTCCAGTTCCTGCTTGTCGAAGATGTGGAAGATGAGCACCTCGTGTTTCTTGTGACGAAAATGCTGGAGTGCGGGAAGAATCTCTGCCGGGTCGCCCAGCAAATCACTGAGCACGATGATGAGCGCGCGGCGCTTAATGTTCTCGGCGAGGTCGTGAAATGTCTGGCTGATATTCGATGGCTCACCGGCCTCGATGCCTTCCATCTCTTCCAGGATAGCCCTGAGTTGGGTGGGCCGGCTGCGGGGTGGAAGAAGGCGGCGGATCTTAGAATCAAAGGTCACCAGACCCGCACCGTCACGCTGCTGGATCATCAGGTAGGACAAAGCTGCGGCCAGGTAGCTGGAGTATTCAAGCTTGGTGACTGCACCAGACCCGAAGCCCATGCTGGCGCTTTTGTCCAGGAGGATATAAGCCTTGACATTTGTCTCTTCTTCGTATTGCTTGATGAAGAAATGATCTGTCCGGGCGTAGACGGTCCAATCCAGGTACCGCAAATCGTCCCCCGCCACGTATTGGCGATGCTCGGCAAACTCGACGCTGAATCCTTTGTGTGGACTGCGGTGCATTCCGCTGATGAACCCCTCGACGACCAACCGGCTTACGAGACCAAGGTTGGAAAGTTTGGCCACCGTTTCAGGCTCGAGATATTTGAAGCTGGGCTGGTTTGGTAAATTAGCCATCATGCACTCGCTGCTTCGGGTGGCCTTACTGTTTCAAGCAGACGATTGATGATCTCGTCCGTGCCGATGCCCTCGGCTTCCGCATTGAAATTCAGGCCGATGCGATGGCGCATGACTGGATGAGCAATGGCCGAGACGTCTTCGGGTGAGACGTTCAGGCGGCCGTGGGTGAGAGCCCGCGCCTTGGCGCCGACGATGAGATATTGCCCGGCACGTGGCCCTGCCCCCCAACTGATGTATTCCTTGACGAAGTCCGGCGCGTCCTCCCGTCCCGGCCTGGTGGCCCGTACCAGATTCTGGACGTAACTCAGGAGGTAGTCCGACACGGGCACCTGTCGCACGATGGCCTGGAGTTTCAGGATCGTCGGGCCGTCGATCACAGGATTCACATGCTCTTCCGCCAGCACAGTGGTCCGCCGATAAATCTCTACTTCTTCATGGTCCTCAGGGTAATCGACCATGATATTGAACATGAACCGGTCGAGCTGCGCTTCGGGCAGGGGATAAGTGCCTTCCTGCTCAATCGGATTCTGAGTAGCCAGAACGAAGAAGGGCGGCTCAAGAACGAACTGCTCGACGCCCGAAGTGATATGCAACTCCTGCATGGCTTCAAGGAGAGCGGCCTGTGTCTTTGGGGGCGTACGATTGATCTCATCGGCGAGGACGATGTTTGCAAAGAGTGGCCCCTTTACAAACACAAACTCTCGCCTGCCCGTCGTGTGATCTTCTTCGATCACCCGTGTCCCCGTGATGTCCGACGGCATCAAGTCAGGCGTGAACTGGATCCGGCTGTAATTCAGGTCCAGGGTGGATGCGATGGATTTGACCAGCAAGGTCTTCGCCAGGCCCGGAACGCCAACGAGAAGGCAGTGGCCTTTAGAGAGGATGGATAACAACACTTCCTCGACCACGTTGTTCTGTCCTACAATAACTTTCCTTAACTCTGCAAGGATTTTGTCCTTGCCCTGCCGGAGGTCTTCTGCGGCTTGCAGCGCTTCTTCTTCAGTGTGAATATTGGTTGTGTCCGCCAAAGAGATACTCCTGATATAGAGGGGTGCCCGGAAGGTTTTAGAGGAGCGGATTCTAAGGAAGATAAGCAGAGAGACAACGCGACCCGGTGAGGAATGCAGACGGGCGTCAATCAGGCCTATCAGACGGCTTTAGTGTGGTTGTCAACGGACCGAAGTTGTAGCAACTATCACCTGAGCTTAGAATCTGCTCACCAACAAGGAGAAATTTTTATGAGTACGACCTCAAGCAAAGGTGCTGAGCTGCATTTTCCTGAATCCGATGGAACACCCATGGGCGAAACAGAATGGCATATCGATACGATTCTCTCCCTGTTGTCCATATTGAAGACTCACTTTAGAGATGACCCGGAGTTCTACGTTATAGGCAACATGTTCCTGTATTACGACGAGAAAGATCCTGCAAACAATTGCTGCCCTGACCTCTTCGTCGTTCGCGGCATAGATAAGCATGTTCGTCGAACCTATAAGATCTGGGAAGAAGGAAAGGGTCCTGATCTCGTGATTGAAGTGACCTCCAAGTCCAGCCGGCTTGAAGACCGGGGAAACAAAAAGGTTACTTATGCCGAGTTGGGCGTAAGTGAGTACTTCATCTTCGACCCATTGAACGAATACCTGATACCGCCCTTGGTCGGTTTTCGGCTGGAGCAGGGCGAATACGTTCAAATGGAACCTTCTCAAGGCAGGTTCAGGAGTGACGTGACCGGATTGGAACTGGCAATCGTTGACCGAAAGTTAAGGTTCCTCGATCCTGCTACAGGCCAGCTTCTTCCCACACACCTGGAGACCACCTTGGCTCAGATTCAGGCCGAAGAGGATCGCGAGCATGCGGAGCAGGCTCAGACGAGGGCTGAAGAGGATCGCGATGCTGCTGAGGCGGCATTGAAAGAATTACAGTCCAGATCTGACGAAGAGATTGCACGATTGAAGGCCGAGTTGGAAAAGTACAAATCATCAAGAATCGACGAAGACTGACGCTGACTTGAAATAAATCGGAGACTTGGATGAAAAGAAATTTTTGCATATCGCCTGAAATTCTAGGGACAGTTGGCCTGCTCTTTCTTGCGGTCTCAGTGGCCGGTGCCGAAGCCATGAAGCGGCAGTACTGCGGCCCGCCCCCCCCGGCCCCATCGACGGGCAAGGCAGCCGGTGAAGGCGCTCCGCCTTTGCCCATCGACCCGGGCATCACTCAGCGGCGTACTGAGAACAAACGCCGACCGACCCCCCCCATCCTGTTCGCCAAGCTCGGCTATGGAAAACAGATCGAGGCGATGACGCCGAACACCGCCGGGCAGATGGTCAAGATCAATTACTGGGATTGGAATACGGATCAGGCGGACATCCAGACGCTCCTGACCTATGCCTGCGCTGCTCTTCAGGTGAGATACCACTGGCAGGTTGTTTTCATGGATCGCTTCAATTTCTCCCCGCGCAACGTCCCGTGCATTTACCTGACCGGCCATGTGTCCTTCGATTTCAGTGATGAGGAAATCGCGAAATTGAGACGTTACGTCAATGAGGGTGGATTTATCTTCGGCGAAGCCTGCTGCGGCGATGAGGAATGGGTTGCCGCATTCAACAAGCTGGTGAAGCGGATGTATCCGGAAAGACCATTCCGTGCGATCCCTGCCGACCATCCCATCTACAATGCGCATTTCGCCGTCAACGAGGTGGCCTATACCTCCGAGGTGACAGAGCGGGTGAGCAAGCTCCCCGTGCTTCACGGTCTGAATATCGGCTGCCGTACTGCAATCATATTTTCACCCTACGATCTCAAACGGGGATGGCAGGGGGGGAAGGTCCACCCATGGACGCGAGGTATCGCCAACGAGCATGCTCAGAAGATTGGAACGAACATCGTGGCTTACATGCTGGCGACTATCGAGCTGGGCGAGCAGATTGCCAAGATAAAAGTGATTCAAGAGAAGACGGGCAGCAAGCCGGGCCGGTTTCCATTCGCTCAGATCAAACATTCAGGCGACTGGGACCCGAATCCTTCGGCCGCTTCCGATTTTCTGAAGGAGATCAAAGAGGGCACTTACGCCAACGTGAATTTCGACCGTGTTGCGGTCGATCTCAAGGATAAGAAGCTGAGTAACTATCCCTTCCTTTACATGACGGGTCACTTTGATTTTGAGCTGGACTCAGTGGAAAGGGATGCCCTGCGAAAACATCTTGATTCGGGCGGATTTCTTCTGGTCGACAACTGCTGTGGCCGGGCGCAATTCGACGTTGCTTTCCGCCGAGAGCTGTCGAAGGTCTTTCCCAATAAGAGGCTCACGGTACTCCCGGAGAAACATCCGATATTTCATACGTTGTTCGATATCCAGAAGGTCGAATACAACGAGAACGTTCAGTTTCTTCAGCCGGACCTCGACAAACCGAAAGTGGAAGGGTTGGCCATCGGAGACCGGGCTGCTGTGGTTTACTGTAAATACGACCTTGCCAATGGCTGGGAGAAAACCGCCGATCCCTTTGGCAGCAGTTATTCGCCGCAGGACGCGGTCAAGCTTGGCATGAACATCATCCTTTATGCGATGACGCATTGAGGCTGCATTCCTCACAAACTGCGATCAGTTTCGCCCTCTCTGAACTTGTCAGCCTGTCTCGGAAGAGCAAGCGAAAGCGGTGGCAAGCCACCGCACTCCAAAGGCGCGTACTTTGGAGTGCTCCGGCTTGCCGGAGCTTTTCTGTATCGTGGGCGGCTTAAAAGGCGGCGTGGCCCCGGGAAAAGAGAACAGACTGGCCACACTAATCCAGCTTGAGCAGTTCAAGTTCAAGCCAATTCACGTACAGGCTTTCCGGGTCCCAGTATGGCCAGTAGTTGAGACCATCGCGGAAAGTGATTTTCAGCTTGCCGTTTGCCCATTCGGCTTGGTCCGCAATGAGCAGTTCTTGGTCGACCACATCTTCATCCCGGCGGATATGAGGTTCCTGCCAGAAGTTCTTGCCGTTGATCTGAACCAGGGCTACGCCTTTCTTTCTGAAGCGAAGGCGAATCCGTTCTGTGCTGGCAGGGATCGGGATTTCGTAGGTGAGCGCCGCCCATCGATGAACTGCACGGTAGTTCCCCCCGTAGCCGTCCACGTGGTCTACAAGTGGATAAGACTTGAATCTTGTGTGCTCGACCAGGAAGGGCTCGCCCTCCATCCCGATATCGAGACGAATAACAGACACGAGTTCCAATCGACGGCGGGCCAATACTGCGAATTCACTGTCTGGGTACACCTCGATGAATTTCTTGAACGCCGCATCCGCTTCTGCACGTCTGTCCATTTGAAAAAGTGCTTCCGCATCAACGTATCTGACCTCAGCGTTTTCCAACGCTTTCGGGTCAAGCAGACGGAGGCAGAGCATCAGTGATTTGCGGGTTTCGTTGAAGTCTCTCAGGGCAAATTGTGCCTTCGCCCTGAGGAACTCGGTGATGCCCTCCATCTTGTTCCTGGGAAATTCCACCTCCAGCAGGTGTAACTGATCGAGCGCTTCTTCAGGCCAGTCCCTTCTGAGCAGGTCTTCGATTGTGGTTCGGTGGGATGCTCTCTTGGCGGCAGCGATGGCAGGACGCATGGGCCTTCGCTGCACTTTGGAAGTTTCATTGCAGAGCGCCGCCATGGGTTTCAATTCTGATTTTCGAAGCAGCACATCTGCCTGCCCGATCATCGCTGACCGGATCCAGTAGCGGTACCTTTCGGCGTCGGTCCCGAGCCCTCCTTTGGCGTACCACCGGCTGAGCCCTTCTCTGGCATTTTCTTCCAGCTTTTTGAAAGCAGCATTCGCTTCTTCGAGCCTTTCTTCCTGCAGGTGAATCCTGGCAATCTCCCTGCTGGGTGAGGCACTGTATTCGAACACCGCTGAAGGATGCATTTCCGGAAACAGATCGATGAGCGTGTTGTAGGTGGCGATAGCTGACTTTGAGTCCCCCAGGGCTGAATCAAACTGCCGTTCGCCCAGCCGCATGTAGTAGTTCGCCAGGTCATTGCGAAGGCTGTAGTAGGTCTTGCTGTTAATGCGATTCTTCACGGGCATGGCGTAGTAGAGAATCTGTCCCGGTGCCTCGCCGTCCTCTATGAGGGGCGTGTGGGTATCAACATACGCTTTGAGTACTTTTATGAGTGTTGAAGGATCGGGATAAACTTTTTCAAACAGAATCATGCACGCTTCGAAGTAAGGCGTGGGCAATTTTGCAAAGGGATAGTCGCGAAGGATTCTTGAGTATCGGGCAATGGTTTTCCTGAAGTTCTTCGCGGATTCGTGTCTTCCCAGCAGTTTGACGGTTCTGGTGAACTTTGAAGTCTCATTTCCGTTCTCATGGACTGACAGGGTCACCGGGAAATCGCCCTTGGCCAGGTAGACGTGGGTCACTTTCGTACCCTCCACTCCCTCCACTCCATCCCCAAAATCCCATTTGTAGACGACTCCAATATCGGAATCCATCACACTGAATTCTGCTTCGATGTAGATGTGGCGGTCAATGAGATAGGAATTGACTTCCTCGTATTCGAACGAAGCCTCTTTGGTGTTTTGCTGGCTTTCGAAGCCTGCGTGTACTGCCTGGATCGGCTGGATGAAATGGGATTGATTCAACATGGTCCAGGCGCCGATCTCCGGGCCGGACCAGGCAAGCCCGGCGAACTGCAGTCCCTTCCAGACAGTCTGAAAGAAGAACATTTCCTTGACGCCTTTCTTCAACTCGATCTTCCCAACGTGTGCCACGGTGGCGTGTGCTGTCTTGCTGAACGTATCTCTCCCGCCCTTAAAAAAGAGAATCGTCTTCTCAGCGGATTCAGGCTTAGCTGCCAGCTCTTCCTCGGTGAAAAGAGCTTCAATGTCCTCGTCACCCACATCGATGTTGAGGCCGTCAATCTCGGTCTCCCTGGTGGTTTTTTTCTTGAGGTCTCCGGCGAATTCCTTTCCGCGTAGTACGACAGCCGCAGCGTCATCGGAAGCGATGGAAAACGAATAAATCCCATCGGCAGGAACGTTCAGCTTGCCGTGGAATACGAGCAGGCTGTGGTCACGAGGTACAAGATCGCTGCGGTCGAACTCGATTTTCGGCCACTGATACGCCGCGAGTTCCTTCCCTTTTGTCTTGGTAAAGTCGGCGAATGTCTTGTAGTCCTCGATGCGGCCGTTCTTTCTCCAACTGTTAGCCAGCAATTCATGCTTCACAGGAAACTCACCCAACTCGTAAAAGTGCAGGGTGAGCCCCGCCGTGGGACGAAAGTTACTCTCCTCTGGTTCTGCTTTCGGATTGCCAAAGTAAATCCAGTAAGTTTGTTTTCTATCGTCTGGAGTCTCCGTAGCTGGTGGTGTCCCAGGCTCGGTGACCTGGAAGAACAGCTCGGAATAGGTGGCCCGATTCGTGTTGAGGAGATAGTAAGGGGCCGGCTTGGCGCCTGGGCCTATCACTCGAAAGTCGGCGCCGGTCTCTTGTGAAATTCCTCCGGTCGGGAATTTCAGATAAGCGGTCTTGCTGTCCACTTTGTCCGAATCTGCATTGGACACCTCCACCCTGATCCGATGGGACCAGTCGGGATTCCACCATGGCTCCGCCCGGGCGATGCCGGCGGTGATGGTGAGGAGGAGGAGAAGGATTAAATCGGTATGCACTTGACTCCAGGTGCCACTAGAAGTTGGGTTGCCGGGATATTCATAAGGACGAATCTGTTCTTTCATTCCAGAAGGGATGGAAGCACATAGCCCCGGGTTTCGGGCTCAGATTACCTGGCTTTCAGAACGCACTTTATACCAAAGACGCAACACCTTCGGCGTAAGAAACCGGGAGGCTCAAGGCTGCTTGCATGCGTCTCACCGCACCGGGACACCGCGGGCAATAGCTCGCTGCACAAATCGCATCATGGTTCAGGGGCTTCCATCTGCTTCTGAAAGTGCTTTGTAATAGGCTTCGATCATCTTCCGATACTCTTCCGGAAATTTTTCTCGAAGCGGGTCATCCTTTCGGGCAACAGAGGTTTTTTTCGACCCTTCCACGTTGGATTCAGCTTCGGTTCGAGCGACGTAAGCCGCGAGGCTTCGGTGAAGATTCTTCAAGTGCCGCGAGGCGAGGATTTGCTTTCTTGCCGCATGTTCAAACCGGCCACCAGACAGGTCGGCTTCGACCTCCTGCATCAACAACAGGGCAGAATTTACATCAAAGTCAGGGCGGCCCATGATTTCCTTGAGCCTCTGTGCGAAGAGCTCTGTCTTGAGGCGAAGGTCATCCTGTTTTTCCTGAATTTGCAGCCGCTGCTTTGACCAGCGTACCTGTGAATCACCCCGCAGGCCGAATTCTGTCGCTTCATCCGACATCTTCCCGCCGGATGAAGTCGAGCCTCCGGATCGTTTCTTCTCGCCCTGAGATTTCACGAAGCCCGCCATCTCCTGCTCTTTGGTGTATCTGTCTTCCGTTTCTCTACCCTCTTTGGCGACATCTACCTCCTCGACAAACTCACCGGAAGACTTTCCTGTACGGCCCGATCCTGACCGTCCGCCGACTTCGTTATTCTTGGGTTTGGTATTGCCGCTCCTGCCTTTGGCCATCATGTTAGAGAGTGGGCCGCTGTCACCTCCGATGAGTCCCTCGGAATCGGTTGCGCCATAATGCATCTGCGATTGCATATCGTCCTCATCCTCGGCCAACTCGTCCTGCGCATCGATCAGTTCGCCGAGGGTGTCATGCATGTCAGGTGGGATCGGAGGCAGTTTGGTCTCTGGACGCTCTTCTTCAGGCCAGTCTTCGAAATCCCACTTAGTCTTGTTGCCACTGCTCTGGGTCAGAAATGCTTCACCGTTGTTTGGAATGGCGTCCGCCATGAGGATGGCCATCTCTTCCTTCAGCAGGGTACGCCTGAAGTCCTTTCTCTCTGCTGCTTTCACGGCATCACTCACGGCGCGGAAGACGTCGTCCATTCTTTCGATGAGTTGCTCGTTTGTGATTTCCTTCTCTTTGAGGGTCTCCGTCATGTCCTTCGCTTCCCGTACCAGGTCTTTTACCAGCCGCTGCCGCTCGATGACCTTTCGTGCAAGCTTTGCCGCTTCATCCGAATCCTCAGGTAAATTCAACAGCTTCTGAGTATCCAGAAGATTTGCCTTCTGCTCTTTATAAAAATTTGTCAGCTTCTCTTTAAAAGCATCGAGCGACTTCTGATTGTCTTCATCCGTCGTCGGATCCTTGGGGATTTCGACCTTCCCCCTGGCCTTTTCGGTTGCGTCAACCAAGTCCTTTCCCATCGCGGCAAGCCGCAAGAGTTTCTTGACGATTTCTTCCTGAATCAGAGATGCTTCGAGTAAGTGCCTTCGCTTTGACGAGCGGCGGCTGGTCTTACCGGCATCGTCGAGAGCTTCAAGAGCCTCCGTCATTTCCTTCCGGGCGATCTGCTTCAATTCTCCCATTTCACGGCTCATCGCCGGGGAAAGCTCATCCGCCAGCCGGGCGGCATGATGCCGGATCTTCATCTGTTCAGCAGTCACTACGTCCAAGTCGTCTACCACACTCAGGACACCCACCTGGTCGGTCAGTTCTTTTGTCGACACCAGATTTTCCTGCTGGCGGGTGAGGAGTTCCTTCAGCCGTTCGAGATCGGAATTCTGTTTTGCCTTTAAACCCTCCTGGCTGGAGCCCGGACGAATAACCTGAACGGCGCGAGTAGCGGAGAGGGCACTCTGGCCAATCGCATCTTCTACCTCAATCTGATACCGCAGGACGTCTCCGTCCAGGAGCTTGAGCTTCAGCGCTGAAATGGTGAACTCGTCGGTCAGGTCAGCACGGACAACCGCAATCTTCAGCGCGACAGGATCCAGATTCTGCGTCGACCTGTCGAACGCGCGGGTCACCTCCACTTTCAATCGGGCTGCCGCGATCCCATAGTCATCCAAAGCGGCGAAGGAGGCCTTGAGAGTTTCGTCTGGCCTCAGCTTCACCTCTTCTGTTGAGGAGATAAGCTGCACACTTGGCGATTGATCCTTCAAGGCGACGATGCTGAATTTCACCGGGTCAACATTCGGATTGCCGGCCGTGTCGGCAAGCACGAACCAGTAAGTCTCGTTCCCAACGATTGTGAAAGTACCGGACGCGGTGATTTTGTCTTCTGCCAGGCTGAGCGTCAGTGGATCGCTGTTCGACCGGCGCAGTTCTGCTGACTTGAGGGGCTTATTGGCATGCAGGAGCAGTTTCACCTCGGTTCCGACCAAAGCCTCTATATTGCCACCGTGAGCTTCTTTCTGTTCCGGTGCGCGATTTGTGTAATCCGGGAAGCTGAGGGCAATGTCCAAAGATTTAACACCTGGCGTCTCGGTCAACTCGATATGGAAAATCTGGCTGATCGCGTCGCCGGCTACCACCTGGTAATCCATCGCACGAGTGATATGTGGAAGAGACCATTGAGGACGGCCCTGCGCATCTATCGTCGGATCGGTAAGTTCGCGCCAGTTTTTTTCCGTACCTACCCGGAGAAACAACTGCGAGGGAGGGTCGCCGGAGAGCTTCGCCCGGACAACGAGATCTGTTCCACTGAGCAGAATAGCGTCACCCGGCTCCACGCTGTCGATGATCGTCGCTGTTAGAGGAGCGATGCCACGGGACGGGAACAAGTACCGTTTCATGGAATTCTGAAAATGATCGGGATACTGTATTCCGTAAGCTGCCGCCAGAGCAATGGCCAGGACACAGGAGATGGTTGGTGATTTGAGTTTTCTCCACGGCAATGCCGACGAGAAGTCGACTTTTTCTAGTTGGTGACAGTTCTTTCGAACCACCAGTGAAGTGAATGGATTGCTGGAAAGCAGGCTGCTCTTGCCCAGTTGAACGGCGTTGATGAGCTGCCCTTCAAGATTGCGGTAGGAATCCTCGATATGAATGGCGATGCTTTCATCCGACCTCCGGCGAAAAACGGGCCGCAACAACGCCAGGAACAGAACCGAAATTATCGTAGCAACTACTGCACAGTCGATGCTGTAGAGACCGGCTGCGGGCAGCGGCCAGATGCGGTCGAGGAATAGCGCACACAGCAAAAGCCCCGCTGCCGAAGCAATGACCAGCGAGCCCCCGCGAAAGGTATCGATGGCGAGCCACCGGATGCGGATGGATGCAAGGCGGGACAGAAGGCCGGTGAATTCTTCCGTTTGAACTGGAGTCATTACAATCTCTCTGAGGGACATATTTCAGGTCTGGAATTCCAGGGACAGATTTTTCTTTTACAGCCTGGGCAGAATGTCAGCATCAATCTGCGCTTCGCCAGGAATCGCAGTGCGAGTCTGAATCATTTCACCAAATCTGCCTTCATCATCTTTTCAATGGGTACAATTTCGTAAAAAATCCTGGTAAGGTCATCCGGAGCATTATTCCAGCAATTTCTTTAGTGTTCAGTAGAGATACGCTTTTTGCCAGCCTGTGGCAATTATCCAGAAGAGACGGAGAAAACGGGCAGCTTCGACTCTTCGCGCCCCTGTTACTGGCACGAGCCGGATGTCGGTTATGGTTATTCACTTTAATCGATCCGGTGCTTGCATCACCCTGATAAGCGCGCGAGACTGCCTGACATAAAATCCACCGAATCGGCCACGACCAAAAGAGACAAACCGCATGCCCCTCCAACTGGATAGACGCACCTTTCTCAGAGGCACAGGGGTAAGCATCGCGCTGCCGATGCTGGAAGCGATGAAGCCGCTCACCGCGGCTGAGGCCAAGAAGCCCGTCAAGCGAATGGTGTGCGTTTCCAACAACTACGGCATTTACCCGCAGGCATTCTTCCCCACGCAGGCTGGCACGGACTTCGAAATACCTCCTACCCTCGAACCTCTGGCTAAGCATCGGAAGGATTTCACGGTGTTCTCACACCTCGACCACGGAATTTCCGGTGGCCATGCCTGCGTGCCGACCTTACTCAACGGTATAAGGCCTTATCTCGCTACCCATTTCCCTGAAGGCAATATCAGCATGGATCAGAAGGCGGCCGAATACGTCGGTGCGCAGACCCGATATCCTTCCATGACCCTGAAGGTTAACGACCCCAATCTGGTCAGTATCACCCGCACCGGCGTCCAGGTACCCTCGTTCGATCTGCGGGAGACATACCGCTCTTTGTTCCTCGAGGAGCCACCTCAAGCAAAAGTTCAGAGGTCGCAGCAGTTCGAACGCCACAACAGCATACTTGACGTGGTGATGGATGAGGCGAAGTCCATTAACAAAAAGCTCGGTAAGCGCGACCAGGAGAAGTTCGAGGAATACTTCGAATCTGTCCGAACTCTTGAAAAGAAAATCGTTCAGCAGAAGCCGTGGGTTGAGACACCAAAACCGAAAACTGACCTGAAGGAGCCCAGCCAGGGTCAGAGCACCGAGTCTGATCTGAAGACAATGGTGGAACTGGTCGCCCTTGCCATCCAGACCGATTCGACGCGCGCCATCACCCTGACCACCGGTTTCAGGAACGGGGATTTCGGGCTCAGCGGCGGCTATCACGACCTGTCACACCACGGGGAACGCGAAACTCACGTCAGTGCCCTCAAAAAAATTGAACGCAACCAGATTGCACAAATGGCACACCTGATCGACCTGCTGAAAGCGCAAGAAGATCCAATCAATGGTGGAACGCTCTTCGATCATACGATGCTGCTCTTCGGCTGCGGTATGGCGACTGGCCCGCATTCGACGAAAGACCTGCCCCTGCTGCTGGCCGGCGGCGGGTTCAAACTTGGCGAGCACAAGACGTATCCATCAGAAAAGGGCGAACGAATCCCAGCGTGCAATCTGTTGCTGTCCATGTTGCAGAACTTCGGGCTGGAGATTGATCGCTTTGGTACCAGTACCGGCACCTTGAAGGGATTGGAGTGGAGGCAGGCTTGATGAAATCCCAAAGTATTCACGAGGCAACAGTCTGGGGTGGAGTCAAGGCTTTAGCCGGGCCCGGTGAATGAGGAGAAGAACCCGGTAACAGCCGTGACTCCAACTCGCGTTACTGCCATTCGATGGCCTTTAAAGAAATCGATGACGCCTATGTCCGTACACACCATTCGTATTTTCATTGCCGCGCTTGTACCGATTTTCCTCGCGCATGCGGACGATTCTCTCAACCGCGTCAAGCCCTTTCTCGAGAGGCATTGCTTTGATTGCCACGGACCGGATCTGCAAAAGGGCGACTACCGCTTTGACACACTCAAAACCGATCTGACTGACGTCAAGACCCTGGAGACGTGGCAGAACATTCTTGACCAGTTGAATCTTGGGGAAATGCCTCCCAAGAAGAAACCCCGGCCTGCTATCGAGGAGACGACACCGGTCATCGACGCATTGACCGCCCGGCTGAAGCTTGCTTATGCCGAACGCAAGAGCACCGGCAGGCAGACTGTCATCCGCCGCCTTAACCGCTTCGAACTGCGGAGCACTCTGAGGGATCTTCTCTACCTCGAAGGCCACTCCGACTTTCGCCCGGACACCGTAGCGAAGCTGGAGGATAGATATGGCAACGGACATGCCACCTGGAACAGTAATGACCCGACCCGCGAATTCCCGGCCGATGAAGTGGAGGAAGGATTCGACAACATTGGACAGCGCCTGGTGATGTCGGACTTTCTACTGAAGCTGATGATTACTGCGGTCGAACAAAGCCTGATTGTTGCGACGCATTTTGAAGAAAAGCCCAAGTTTGAGACCAAACGCTTCGCCGGTCACATCCGGAATCAAGGCCCGAACGCCTGTCTCGAGTCTTGGTCGCGTGAAATCAATCCTGGGTTCGACGCTATCTTTCAGCGCTATCGCGAGCCCGGCGCCAGCACGGGAGCCGCGGGCCGCGTAGCACCCGACGAAGTCGCCAGGAAGGGCGTTGGAGCCTCAGGGCGATATCGCATCACCATCGAGGCTTCGGCGCTTAACCAGAGGCATCCCTGGGGGGAGTTGATCAAGAGCAAACAGGATGAACCGATGCTGCTTGGGCTGCACATGGCAGACTCCGTGAGGGGCGGCCTTCACGAGGGAAACCCGACCTCTCGGAAGCTCACCCAATGGGAGATGCCTGACGATGGGAGCAAACAGACATACACCTTCGAAACCTGGCTCGAAGGCAGTTGGACGCCCTGGGTGGGTTGGGAAAACGCCCCCTACGACCGCAGAGTGCAGCCATCGCACCTGGTCGAGAAATACCTCCCGGAGGCTTATCGACCGAGACCAAAAAACGACGCCCCAAAAGAGGAGAAACAGGCTTACGAGCCGGATATGGCCAAGGCGCTGCTCAAAGCCGGTTACAAGGGGCCGCACCTCCGAATTTACAGCATGACCATCGAGCCTCTGATTGAGTCATGGCCACCCCAAAGCCACGTCTTCCTTTACGGATCCAGCGACGAAACCGAGGTCCGTGAACTCATCCTGCGATTTGCGCAGCGCGCGTTCCGCACCCCGGTGAAGGCTGAAGAGGTTGCCCGCTACGTCCAACTCGTCGAGGCGCAGTTAAAGATGGGTCTTACCAGACCGGAAGCACTGCGTGCGGGTTACACAGCCGTTCTCGCGTCGCCTCGTTTCTACTACCTGCAGGAATCGCAGGGCCGCCTGAACAGCTACGAGATCGCCACGCGGTTGAGCTACTTTCTCTGGTCATCCATGCCGGATGAAGAGCTGTTCGCACTGGCCGCAGCCGACAAGCTGAACGATCCCGCGGTGCTGGGGGAGCAGGTCGATCGGCTTCTCGACGACCCGAAGGCGGCAGCGTTTTCCCGGCACTTTACCGAGCGTTGGCTGCGGCTGGACAAACTTGGCAGCATGCCGCCCGATCGGAGCGGGCCATTCCGTTTCTACTGGGATCGCCAGCTCGAGCCGATGATGATCGCACAGACCGACGTCTTTTTTGCCGACCTGGTGAAGACAAACGGCCCGATTCACCTGCTCATCGATTCGGATTACACCTTCATGAACGAAAGGGTCGCCTCTCTCCTCTACGGACGCGAAGACGTCTGGGGAGATGGCTTCCGCAAAGTGAGTCTGAATGACCCACGGCGCGGCGGCATCTTCACCCAACCCAGCGTGATGACTGCGAGTGCGAATGGAGTGGATACCTCCCCTGTGATTCGTGGCGTCTGGGTACTGGAGAACGTTCTCGGTACACCGCCTGCACCACCGCCACCGGACGTCGAACCGCTGGCGCCCGATCTGCGCGGCGCTACGACCATTCGTGAACAGTTGGAGAAACATCGCAAGGTGCCCACCTGTAACAGTTGCCATCACAAGATTGATCCCATGGGCTTCGCGATGGAGAACTTCGATCCCGTCGGTCGCTGGCGAGACATTTATCCCGATACCAAATTGAAAATTGATCCCTCTTCAACGATGTCCACGGGGGGGACAGTGGAGGACGTCGTTGCCTTCAAGAAAATGCTGATTTCCCGCAAAGACCAGGTGGCCCGCTGTCTGACCGAAAAAATGCTCACCTATGCAAGCGGCCGAATCCTCGAGCCCACCGACCGCGGCCAAGTTGACGACATCGTCGAGAAACTCAAAGCAAAGGGCGACGGACTCCGTGACCTCGTTCATCTCGTGGCGCGGAGCGATCTGTTTCTGACGAAGTAGACGGAACATTCCCCCTGGGTGCGCAAACTGTTTGCGGGGCAAGGAATGAAGAATCTAGACCCCTGCCGCCTTGCGCGGCAGGTGAATCAGGTTGAAAGGTTCACCGCACCAACCTCCTTCACCTGCCACACAAGGGGACTGTCGATTTAATGATGCCACCGGCTTGCCCGGTGAAGATTCACGTTTCGAAGTTGCGGTCATCCTGACAGCTTTCAAAGCGTGAAACTCCACCGGGCAAGCCAGTGGCATCTCCTGAATGAATCCGAA
>JAQBXN010000009.1 GCA_027625095.1 Planctomycetota bacterium
TTCAAGATTCAAGATTCAAGATTCAAGATTCAAGATTCAAGATTCAAGATTCAAGATTCAAGATTCAAGGTCTCAGGTCTAAGGTCTAAAGTCTATTTCGGATTAACGGGCTCGTTTACTTCTTCCTGCTTCGGTTCAATAGATCGAAAGTAACGCCGGAGATACTGCCGGGTGCCCAGAGACAGATTGCCCTGGTGAAGCAAGCTTTGGAAGGCGCGTTGATAGTTTGTGTAGACCTCACGGTAACTGGCTGTTTTTCGTGACGAATCAGCAGCAGCGGTAAAAATCATCTTGCGGATGTCTTTCTTTTCTGCGGCCTTCACCAAGTCTTCGTAGCTTGCAACCACCCGGGCTTTCTTTTTGGTGTCGGTTGCATCTTCCCCTTCCTCGCCGGCCTCTCCCTCTTCAACCACCCATTTGGATATCGTCTCTTCCTTCTTTTCTTCTTCGGCGACCTTCTTCATTTCCTTGGCGATTTCCTCCTGCTGTCGGCGGCGTTCTTCCTGGACCTCCATGACTTCGATCTCCTGCGCCTTCAGCGTCTGCCCGGTCTTCTGATCTACGACTGCCAACTCGGTGTGCTGCCGTTCAATTTCTTCAATCTGCTTCTGAACCAGCACTCGGCTTGCGACGGCGTCCTTCATTTCTTTGAGCTGTTCGAGCATTCCCTTCAATGCATCACTGCTGTTCTCCAGATCTTCAAGCCCTTCGATTTCACGGGAGAATCGAGCGAGCATTTCTTTGCGGGAGATGCTTTTGTCTTCGAGTTGCAGCTTTTCAATCATCTGGCGAATCTGGTCAAAACGATGCTTGTCGTCTTCCGAAAGCTCGATGCCTTCGAGCAGGAAGAGGTCGTCAAGTTTCTTTGCCTGCCGTCGCAGTTCCCGCCGAGTCTCATCCTCAAGTCTGGGCTGGCCGTCGATGACACCGGTCGCCGAAGAAAGCCAGAATGCGAAAAGTGAAACGACAATCGCACCGAGAAGCTTGCCGGCGCTCGGCTGCGGCAGCGCTTCAACATACGATGAGCTTTCAAAGACCTGCCGGGCGTCCTCAAGAACGAGCGCAACCATGGGGTCGGATGCTGACCGCTCCTGGAGGGCATATCCCGTGGAGAGCCGGTCGCCAAGCCCGAGCTCATCATCAAGATGTTTGGCCAGTCCATAAACCGACAATGCTTTCTTCCCAAGCGCGAACAGCGCGAACATTCCGCCGCCGAGGATGAGCAAAATCTTCAAGGCCATTGAATTCCATAACCCTGACATTTCTGACGATATGGCGAACAGGGATACAAACAGTGCAGCCACGGCCCCCCAGAAGAGACCGGGCACAACCCGCTGGCAATACAATCGCCGGACGTAGCGACTGTGTATTCCCTGAAGGCTCTGTTGGATGTTTGTGTTGGTAGTCATTAGGAATTTAGAAACGTAGATGGAGCAGATTACTTGGTTCCGATTTTTCGAAAGCGGTGTCTTCCGGGCTCGACTGTAACAAAAGCGCAGATGAGGTCCTCTTCGCTGTACGTGGAAAGAATCCTTCTCAATTCCGAGTGCACAATTTCAATCGTTCTTGGCTGGAAGCGCAGATATATAACTCCGCCTCCAAGATCCTGCACAAAAACAAGCGCACCGAAATCCCGATCACGAGTGACAAGAACCCGTTCCTGCCCTTGAGCAACTGTCAATAATCGAGTGTCCTCGGCACATGATAGTTCGAGCTGCGATGCCGTCACTACGTCGTGTCAGTTCACGTATGAATCGAACTGTAAGGGCATAGACGTCCTGATCTGTAAGGAATCTCATGTTGTTCCATGCGCTACGTGTATCTCTTCACTTTCTACCAGTGCCAGGGCAAATTGTACGCAGGCGCGAATATCATCAGTCATCAGGTTTGGGTAGTAGTCATCAATGATTTCAGAAAAAGATAGCCCTTCTCTAACCAATTCAAGGACATCCCGTACAGGTATTCTTGTGCCGCAAATGCAGGGCTTGCCGAAGTGGACGGAAGGATCAACAGTTATTCTGTCTTGCATGGATTGATCCTCATTTGGGTTTTGTAATTCAAAGAATTCTTTCTTATTCGGTAATTATGCCGAGACTGCGGAGTTCACCCAGGAGAACTCGTTCCAGGCTCTGGCCGGGGGATACTCGCACGTAATTCCCATGACACATCTTGATGGCCACCTCGGTTTGATTGAGGAAACGTCGGAGACTCTCCTGGTATTGCTGTGCGGTGTCGCCCCGAGTGGTCAAGGGGATGATTTCATCTGTTTCAGAATCGACAATGTCCATCTCACCCGAAAAATGAGGGTTCAACTCCTCCTGTCCGAGCAGATGAATGCCACAGATGTCGTAGCCCATATAAACCAGAGGCTGCAGCATGTCCTGAAGGCGGCCCTGAACAAGAAAGTCGGAAATGATGAAAAGCAGTCCCGGCTGACGGCGATGGAACGCGAAGGCTTTCAGGGCGTCATCCAGCAGGGTCTCACCATCGGCCTCCAGCTTTCCACAGAAATCAAAGACCTGCCCAGGCGAAAGATTTCGATTGGTTGAACTGATCTCGTCTGCCACACGGTCTGACATGGCCGTTATGGAGATATTGTCTTCATTCACGAGAGCGATGTAAGCAATCGCTGCAGCGAGCGATGCGGCAAACTCAAGTTTGCCTGGCTCGCCGAACCCCATGGAAGCGCTGGAGTCGACCAGGATGGAGATGTGAAGATTCTGTTCGGTCTCAAAAATTTTGATAACGAAGTCATCGTGGCGGGCAAAGACGTTCCAGTCGATGGCCCGGAAATCATCTCCCGGTGAATATTCACGATGCTCGGCAAACTCCATCCCCCCGCCTCGGGAACGACTCTTTCTCGTGCCTGATTGTCCGCCCTGGTAGAGACGACGGGAGACAATTTGCAGCCCCTCAATTTTCTTGAGGAGCGACGGTTCGATAAGCAGGCTTGTGGTTGTTGTCAAGGGAAGGAAGGGTGGAGGTGGGTGATTACCAGGAGCGAGACAGAAACGGCAGCTTACCAATTACTTCAAGAAGTCCTCGCTACGCGCGTGTATTTTTCTTAACTCTTAGACTTATCTTTTGATTGACCTGTACTTTAATGGAGTAAGAAAGTTGAGGTTAACCGGCCTGCATTGGTGAACTTCAGCCCCAAAAACAAGTTGAAAAGTGAAAATGTCACTGCCCTTCCCCCTTCGGGGCAAGAAGACCGATTCTTGTATTCTCGCCCCCGCGAACAGCGACCCACCATCACCCGCAGACTATTTCACCTGCAGAACACCACGCATAAGCAGGTGGTGTCCTGGGAAGGTACAGACGTACGGGTAGTCACCCGGCTTGGCGGGCGCGGTGAATTCGATGACCTGCTCGGCTGCGTGGTCGATGAGCTTGCTCGACCAGATGATGTCATCGCTTTCGGGAACGAAGCCGACATTGAAGCCGGCTGCACCGAGGTCGACGGCCTTCAGCGCGACCGCGTCAGCCTTGCCAGGCTTCACGAGCACCATGTTATGTGGCATGAAATCTGGATTGTAGAAGGTGAGCCGGATTTTCTTGCCGGCTTTCACCGTCAGACTCGTCACGTCGTACTTCATCTTTTCGGGGATAGTCGAAATGCGGATTTCGGTAAGCTCAGGATTATCGGAGATGATGCCTGACTTCCTCGCGACTTCGACCTTCGAATCCTCAACTGTTCCGGCTCCCCTGGCTGGATCGGCAACAGTCCAGTGATGTTCGACGGTCTTCGCTGCGATGCGGGCGTGCGGCGAAGGTGACTTCAACACAAAGTTCAACAGTTTGAGATCGCGGACGCCGTGCTGCTGATGGAGCCAGAGCGCTTCGAGAAGATGATGGGCATCTTCCTCTTCCTCAGGATCGAATTGGGCCATCCATTTCTGGGTTTCGGCGATCACTTCTTTGGAGCCCCGCTCACTGAGTTCAACGCGTGTGCGGTGCCGGACACCGTCGACCGGGTGCTTAAGGTTGTTGAGCAACGCAGGGATTGGCTGTCCGTCAATGGCCACGTTTTCCTGGAGCGGGCGGCCCTTCGCTGTGATTCGGTAGATGCGGCCGTGCTCGTGATCTCGGTTTGGATCTCGAACGTTGTGCTGCATGTGGCCGATGATGACGTTGTGCCAGTCGGCGACGTAAAGTGCACCGTCCGAACCGAACAGTGCATCGGTGGGCCGGAAATTCTTGTCACCGCTCATCATGAGACCATCCGAAACTTCCTCTTTCGTTGTTCCATCAGGCAGGAGTTTCAATACCTTGAGTTCACCACCATTGGGCTCGCCCCAGACGTTCCCATTCTGCGGATCACGCTTGAGACGGTACTGCTTGATGCCGAGGAATCCGATGGCGTTGCAGATGAGAAAGTCGCCCTGCATCTCGTCGGGGAAATGCGAAGTGGACACGATTTCGTTCGCCGGGACAGGCCGCACCTGCTTATTCAGCAGAGTGTGCATCTTGAAGCCCGACCCTTCCGGCCGTACTTGAAAAGCACGTCCGCCAGTACCGTCGGTGGCGTAATGGTAGCCCCAGTAATCGAATGAAATGCCATGTGGGTTCGGACTGTTACCTGCATGAAACGCAATCGTGTAACGCCGCGGGTCAAAGCGGTACATGCCTGATGCACCGGTGTTCAGTGACGGCCCCCAGGGATGTTCGTGGTTGTGGATCATGAAGATTCCGCTCTGCCAGTAAATGCCACCGTCCGGCCCATAAATCAGGTTGTTAGCAGAATGGTGGGTATCGGAGGATCCGATGCCCTGCAGGATCGGGTAGCGCACATCCGCTACGTCATCACCATCGGTGTCTTTCAGGAACAAGAGGTCTGGCATCGAGGTGACAATGACGCCCCCGTTCCAGAACTCGAATCCGAGCGGATTGTGGACTTTGGCGAACTCGATAACGCGATCAGCTTTGCCGTCGCGGTTTTCATCCGGGAAAATGAGCAGAGCATCGTTCATCGCTTTGAGCGGCTCCCATTTCGGGTAGGTCACCCACGCTGCCGCCCACACACGGCCCCTGGTATCGACCTGCATCTGAACGGGGTTCACAAGCCCGGGGAACTGCTTTTCGTCAGCAAACAAGTTGATTTCGAACCCTTCCCGGACCGCGAGAGACTTGAGGGCATCCTCGCCGCTCTGGTAATTGACATTCCCCTCTTTTCCGGCGCTGGAACTTTTGCTTCCTCCCCCGACGTTGGATTTCACCGGGATGGGTTTTCTTACGTTGTCATCGTGGACTTCCAAAGCCTTCCCTGCGGCCCGAGCCCAGATGACTTTGTCCCGGTTTGCTGTCATATCATCGAGCATGAGCAATTCTTGCTGGAGTACTGTTGCGTTGTTCTGCCCATCGACGAACTTCAAGCCAGAACGGCCGCCCCAGACATCGTTGCCGTCGGTCGCACGGTAGCGATTGTGCCAGTGCCAGTTTTTCTCAAGGACGGCTTTCCGAAGCGTTTCTAACCTGGCGTCGGCCGTGACTTCTTTGCCCGACAGTGAAGAGGCAATGAGTTCCGCTAAGCGCCGGTTACCTTCTGCGTTGAGGTGAATCCCGTTGATGGTCAGCGGCTCTTCACAGTGGTGGTAAAAGTGGATGGAGGGCGAGAAGAGGTCGACAAAAGTGACGCCATTTGCCTGAGCCGCGCGCCTTGTTGCCTGCATGTAAAGTGACAGCCGACCATTGTTCGCGCTGCCGTCTGGCAGGTTGGAGTTGTCGAGGTTTTCGTGCGCTATGGGACTGAAAAGCACGATCCTGGGAAAGCTTTTCCCGTTCGGCTGCGACGCACGCAGATTTTTGACGAGCGCGCTCAGCTTTTTTTCGTAATCGTCCGCCTTTGATTCGCCATCAAATGATTCGTTGTATCCGAAGAAGGCGAAGATGACGTCTGCTTTCACGTGGCTGAGGTAATCCTCCATTTTCGTGAAACCTTTGCTGCGCGGAAACTGGTCCACACGATCTCCGGTAAGGCTCATGTTCCGAAAACTCAGTTCCATGCCGGGGAAGGCGCTATGCAGCGCCGTTTCCATCCATCCATCGTGCTGCATGCGATCAGCGAGGCCGTTGCCGATGATCGCCACAGTATCGCCCTTTTGAAAAGCAAACGGAGAGGGGTCGCGATAACCATCAGGGACTTCAACCTTTGGCGTGGGCGGGGCCTGCGTTTGGCCCTCGTAGCTCTTCAGAGAGGCTTTTCCGTTCGCAGCGAGGTCGAATTTGATGGATCCTTTCGGGCCTTCATGCCCACTGAACTCGAATACCGGTTCACGATCTGCATCCAGCCCTTTCAGGATGAAACCGTCCAACCGGTTTTCGTGGCCGCTGCGATTCCAGATCTCGACGTGATCGACGACCACGTCCTTACCGAAGTCGACCTCCCACCAGGGATTCTCTTCTTCATTCGTGTGGGTCTGGCCTTTCTTGTTGAAATCGGGGTTCTTGTTTCCATCGATGGCACGCTCGGGGGTGCCTCCGCTGGCCACCGATGACTGTGAAACTTTGTTCCCTCGTGCGATGTTTTTTCCGCCGCTGAAGATCTCGACTTCGTTCAGGGTGAGGATGCGCTTCGGTCCCTTGAGTTCGATTCGGACAAATCGCGCCGGCTTGCGCTCTTTCACCGGCTTCTCGGCCTCGGCAGACGTCTTGCCCTTCTGGCCTTCATCCCCCTCAGCTCCAGCGTCTTTGCTTCCAGGAATCGAGCTTTCGTAACCTTCGTAAACTGAAGGCTTGAGTCCTTTCGTATGCCCGCCGAACCGGAAAGTAGTTGGCTTATAAGGACCCACAAAGTCAATTCTTGAGTCGGGCTTGATCTGCCCCTCCAGGCCGAGCGACCAGTAAACGCCATTGATGATCATGCGGCGATAGCCGTCGTTAAGAATGTCCTCTGATGCACCATATAGTGAAGTCAAGACGCGTCCTTCCTTCCCATCTTTGCCTTTGTAGGTCCGCGTCCATTCGCTGGCCTTTGGCTCTTTCATGGGATCGGGCTCGCCGTCCGGTTTCATGGACATCAGTGGTTGCGCCATGGTCAGCACTGTCCAGTCTTCCGCGGGTATGGCGTTGTAGGCTCCTGCCTGGATATGGACGTCTTTTACGCCACGCAAAATCGGATTGCCGGCCTGCTCAGGTACGATCGTGATTCGAGTACTCTGTTGATGATTCCTGCCGTAATGCCCAACCCAGGTCTGGCCGAGCACCTGGTGGCCGAAGCCCATGTGATAATCCTTATCAGCGTACTTGAAGTGGTATTTGTAGTACGGGTCGTTCTTGTCTTTGTAATTGAACGCGTGGGTGGAGGTACGCAGGCCTACAACCGGGCCGCCACGGTTCAGATACGCGTCGAGGTGCTTCATCTGTTCCGGCTTGGGCGCAATAAAACGGGCGAAAATCACAAGCCCATCGGCCTCTTCCAATACTTCCATCCCAGGAATGTTGGAAGACCCGGCCACAATCTCGCCCTTGTCATCGACACCGAAAAGTACCGTGCAGTCGAAACCATGATACTTTGCCAGGATGCGAGCCAGAGCGGGAATTGTCTCTTCCGATCTGTATTCATGATCACTGGCAATGAGGACAATCTTCTTTCCCTTGGCCGGCGCTTCTCCTGAATAGACCACCGGGTTGGCGGATGCGGCGGAAAAGCAACACAAGAGCATTGCAATGGAAACCAAAGCAAGCTGGCGAATGCGCGTGAAAGTTCTTTCCTCGGATGGTGTTTTCATGGTGTAGTGAATTGATAAGTTGTGAGTTGTAAATCCATGCCCTGTTCGACAGATAGGATGCGGGAATTGCAAGAGCCGCCAGGCTGCAAGTCCCCTCAACCATACTCCAGACAATTCAAAAGAATCGGCCTGTCATTCGCCAGTCCGTTAGAAAAAACGCTGTGAGAATCGCCAGGTTCTTCGGTCAGACATTCTGCAAGGCTGATCTCCAACGTGGTCCGCTTTACGGTGTACATCGCGAAAATGACCCCAGGTTACATCGATTCTGCCTTTTTCAATCTGCGTTTCGGCTTCACTTATTCAAGGCTGCAAGCATGCGACGCACCATGGCTGATTGCTCCCCCTCAAGAATTTGCCAGCAGGCAAGGCCGTTGCCCACCAGCTCGTATTCATCGAATTTCCAGACGAGGCGCTCACCAGAACCAGCCGCTCCGCATGGGTAGACGCGGAGGTAAGCAGGCAAGTCAGAATGACGGCAAGTTGAGAAAAGTGTTTCACGGCCGGGGTTTCCTCCCTGGTTGCTGTAGAAATTGGCGGTAATGGCCTCAGTGAGCGTTTCGTAGAACGCGCCTTTGAATAAACACTGAAGCTAACGCTCAGAATTAAGTTCAATTTTCTCAGGCATCCGCTCGAAGGGGATGTATTCGTGCTCAAGGCGATCTGAATAGACCTTGACGATGCGAAATCCAAGGGGATCTTTGCCCAGTGGCGCTCCACACGAAGATGTTGTGATCAGCTCGATATTGTCGGTCTTGACGTAAGCGTTGCGGTGGTAGTGACCGCAGAAAACGGCCTCAAACCCGGCATCTTTGAATTGGGCGATCAGGTCGAGGCGTTGCGCGCGAGGAATATTGAAGTAGCCATCCGCTTCATCCACCGCTTGCAAACACAAAGGATGATGCATGTAAGCGGTGCGATGGGCGTACCGCTGACTCTTGGCCAGGCTGACCGACTCATCGATAAAGCGCTTCTGCGCGGTTGCCTCATCGGGAGCGCCGGAAGGATTACGGATCAAGTTTGATTCGAGAACTACAAAGAGCGCGTTGTTGTGCTCGAATCGGTACCAGGGCTTCACGCCGAAACGGGATTCATACCACGCTAACGTCTTGGGTGTCGGTGCAAGCGAGACATCGTGATTGCCTGCGACGTTGTAGAGTTTGATTTTCGGATCGATTTGCTTGGCGCCCGCGTTGTACATCGCTGCGAGTTTGTCATACGCCTCAAGATTCTTCGGGTTCTCCCATTGAGCCGCATCGTTGGGTGCCTGGATAAGGTCGCCACAGACGATCACAAAGTCCGGCCGCAGACGGTTGATATGATCAACCGTCGTCCGCCAATTCCGGTCGTCTTTCTGGTTGAACAGCAACTGCGGATCGGCCGCGACAATGTAAAAGTACGGAGCGTCCGCCACCTCGCCGAAGGATGGACTACAAGGGACCAGCGAAATCAGGATAGCCTGAGAAAGCAAAACAAGAGTCAGAGTGGACATGACACCCATGGGATGATGCTGTTGCATTTGGCAAAAGCTGTTCTGGGGAGAGTCTGAAACCGATCCGTGTTCGTAGTGTCGCGAGGAGAGTGAGCGAAAGCGAACGACGTCAAGGCATGCTTTGATTCTCGGACTCATGGATTGTATTCGCGGAGCCGCGCTCGGTTGTCGAGAAGATCCAGGAATTCCTCTTTATCCATGATGAAACAGAGATAACGGAGATGTTCTTGAGTGATCATTTTCTGTCTCTGATCCCCCCGTTTTCTCCTGTTAGTTTCATTTGTTGCGTCCATGTGCCGCGGTATGAGAAGGGAGCCGCAAAAGGCCGGGCCTACCGGTAATCGTCTGCCCAGTTCTTCGTGACCAGCGAGCTCCGAATTCGCCACTCTCGAAGCTTGCCGAGCAACTCAAATTTTTTGATGAAGTAGTTTGAATCATCCCACAGGTTGTTCACCTCATCCGGATCGTTCTCCAGATCGAATAACTGGCCGAAGGGCTCACCTAGAAAATGCACGAGCTTCCACTCATGGGTGCGCACCATGGTCATGAACTCCGTCTCCTGCAAAATGCCGTCTCTGCTGTGCTCGGCAAAGACCACTTCACGTTCATTCCATTCTCTGTCCTCTAATGCAGGCAGTACCGATCTGGCTTCCAGCGAATCCGGAACCTCTATACCGGCCAACTCCAGAATTGCCGGGCCGATATCCATCTGCTGGCACAGGCCATCAATTTTGCGATTGCCTTCGAAGCGGCCGGGGGACCAGACAATCATTGGGATTCGGGTGATGGTGTCATACATCGTCCACTTCTGACTGTGCCCGTGGTCGGTCAGGCAGTCCCCGTGATCGGATGTGAAAATGACTACTGAATTGTCCAGGTCACCGCGTTCCTCAAGAGCCTGCAGAATCTCACCGACCTTCTTGTCGATCATCGTCACGTTGGCCAGGTAATACGCCCGCTGGCGATGGCGTGCCTCTTGTGATGGGTTCAATTGATGAACAACCGAATCGTGATCGACCTCACTATTGTGCTTTCGCATCGCCTTGAAAGGCGGCGGCTGGTTTTCGAGTTCCTCGTCAGTTACCTCGAGCAGCGGCAGCTCCTTTTTCAAGTAAGGCGCCACTTCGTTCGGTGTCGGGTCGTATGGGGGATGCGGGCCGGGGAAGCCGATCTCTAAGAACATCGGTTTGTCCAATTTGGGCTTTGTCTTGAGCCACCAGGTAGCCATGTTGCCCACAAAATTATCTGACTGCATGTCTGCCGGCAGTTCCCAGTCGAATGCGCCGAGACATTCGTTGTAGTCCTCGCGCTCGCGGTAAAGGACACGCTGCTGCTTCACCAGGCCGCGGGCGGCCAGCGCTTTGTCCCATTCGTCGAAGTAATAGCGGCCCTCAAGAAAACGATCCTTGTTTTCCACGACGTATCGTTCGTGAAAACCGAGGGGTGTTTCAAAGGGCGTCGTATGCATTTTGCCCACGTTCACACATTGGTACCCGGACTTGTTAAGCAATTCGACCCACGAGTGCCGCCAGGTGTCAGCATTCTTGAAAATACCGGTTGTGTGCGGAAAGTAACCGGTGAACAGGCTGGCACGCGAGGGCGCGCATGATGGCGCCGATATGTGACAGTTGGTGAAGATCACACCCTCGCGCACCAGCCGGTCAAGATTGGGGGTGTCCATGTAAGGGAAACCCAGTTCGGCAATGGTGTCGTAACGCTGCTGGTCAGTAATGATCAGGATGATGTTGGGGCGGGTGTCAGACATGGTGAAGGTGGGATGGAGATGTTGAAGCATTCGGGCTCGGGACGCGACAACGCTGTGAGCACGATTCACAACCTGGCCTACTCTGACGCTCCCTCAGATGGGACTGGAATCGGCAGTGGAACTCCGTTCTCGTCAAGGGGGATTTCCAGCGGAGTAGCAAGGAACTCATCTATGGTCTTTTTTGGATCTAAGAGTAAAGCGTTAGCTAAGGGATCGGCCCGAGGTGCGAGCCGGGGATTCTGTACTCGATTACCGTCAGGAGTTGGCTCTCGCTTTTCAGTTCCTGAGGTGCTCTGATTGGGTAGCAGCTTGATGGGGCCGAACAGAATGTCTTCCTCCTTTGCACCATTCATGTGGAATTCTGTGACAGTTGATTCAGGCTGCCGGCCGGTCTTCACCGCCGTCCCCGTACATCCAAGCGTCAGAAGCAAGACTGGGATCAAGGATGATCGCATGGAGTTCATTTCTATCTACGCCACGCCATAGACCTCTGACGCCGCCGAAACTCCTGCTCCCTTGGTCAGGCTCACACCTTCTGCGGTCAACAATATCTCAAGGGCGGTTAGCAGATACAGCACATGATGGCGGCACGAGCTTTCGCCCATAAGACCGATGCGCCAGACTTTGCCTTTGCCGGCACCGAGGCCACCACCGATCTCGATACTGAATTCCTTTAATAGCGCACTACGAACCCTTGCATCGTTGACGCCTTCAGGAATCTTTACCGCGTTCAGCATTGGCAGACGGTGGCCTTCCTGGGCCGAGAGCTCGACGCCAATGGCTGAGAGTCCGGCTGCCAGGGCCTGGTGGTTCCTTTGGTGTCTTGCCCAGCGGGCTTCCAGTCCTTCTTCCTGCACAATGCGGAGGGCTTCTCGAATTGCGTAGTTCATATTGATGGGTGCTGTGTGGTGATAGGCGCGGTCGCCATCAGTCCAGTATTTCTCGACCATCGTCACGTCCAGGTACCAGCTCTGCACTTTTGTTTTGCGATTGCGCAGCGTCTCCATGGCTCGCTCGCTGAACGAGATGGGTGACAGACCAGGCGGGCAGCTCATGCATTTCTGCGTCCCGCTGTACGCCAGATCGATATGCCAATCGTCGAGCCGCACCTCCGTCCCGCAGAGCGAGGTGACCATATCCACCATGAAAAGGGCTCCCGCATCACGAGCGATTTTGGAGATATCTTCGAGTGGCTGATGTGCTCCGGTAGATGTTTCCGCATGCACGACGGCGACAAGCTTGGTTGCTTTGGCGTTTACCGCTTTCTGCACCTGTTCGGGCTCGATGACACGGCCCCACTCGACCTCGATTTTTGTTACCTCGCATCCAATCCGTTCGGCGATATCGCTCATCCTCATACCAAAGACGCCGTTGACGCCGATGACGACGTGATCGCCCGGCTCAAGAACGTTGACCATGCAAGCCTCCATACCTGCGCTGCCCGTCGCCGAGATTGGAAAGGTCAGTCTGTTGGTTGTTTGAAAGACGTAGCGCAAGAGTTGCTGCACATCGTTCATTATGCCAATAAACTCGGGGTCGAGGTGCCCGATGCAAGGAGAGGACATGGCGCGCAAAACTCTCGGATGCACGTCGCTTGGACCGGGGCCCATGAGTATTCGTTGTGTGAGGTTCAGTTCACCGATGGGGTTCATAGTGGTCTCCTTGCTTCCTGATGGTTCGTTTGACTAGAATGCGAAAGTACCGAGCGGGAATTCTTTGTTCAACCAGCCGTGCTGTTTGCACTCTCTTCTATGACCTGTGGGCATCTCTTCATTGCTGGATTTCTTTTGTCTGGTGTCGCCTGCGGGAAAGACGTCACCATTGTGGTCTACGCTGCCTACGGTTCACCGCATGTTGCCCACCTGAATGGCCGGGTGCTGGAGCAAGAAGAACGACCTGGCCCTAAAGTAGATGACTCACTTTGGCGTCGCCTCAAACGAATCGCATCAGATCTTGAATCTGACGAAGTGCCTGATATGCGGCTGACATGGACGCTTGGGGAGGCCGAGTCTTCCATCAGCACGGATAAGGAAGGCCTGTTTGAAGCATCCATTGAGGCGCCGGATGGCACCCTTTTCAGCCGTCTCAAGCCTCCGGAACTGAAACTTGCATCCGGCGACGATAGATACAGAGCAGAGCCGGTCACCGTCACGCCGGTCATCATGGCCCACGGCGATATGGCAATCATTTCTGATATCGATGACACCATTGTTCGAACGGATGTGACGGAAGGCATGCTTTTTTTCAGGCAGTTTGTGAAGAACGCCGCACAGCTCGATCCGATTCCTGGGGTTGCCACGCTCTACAGGTCGTTGAATGCGAAGTCGATTCCGCTCTTCTATCTGTCGGGTAGCCCGGTCAATCTGTTTGAGCGACTGAGGCTTTATCTGGAGTTGCACAAGTTTCCCGCCGGCCCGATGTTCCTCAAGAATCTTGGAATCCGGAATGCTGATTCTCTGTTTGAACAGAAGGAGTACAAACTTGGTCATCTGCGCAAGCTGGCGAAACGCCTCCCTGACGTCGAGTTTCTATGCTTTGGTGATAGCGGTGAGAAAGACGCTGATATTTACACCACTTTTCACAGGGAACACCCCAAAAGGGTGAAAGGCATTTTCATTCGTCGTATCCCTTCTACTACTCAGTCAGAAGTCATTCCAAAAGATACCTATCGGACGGAAGACGCATACGAGGCCGCGCGCCGATTGGCCGGGATGGGGCTGATATCAAAGGAACAGGCCCAGGAAATCGGAAAAGAACTATGGGGTGAAAACCCCATCCCGATGGCATTGAAGTTGGATTTGGAAGAAGAGTTACTCAAGGCGAATCGAGAGGATTAAAGATTTACTTCGGAACTTCTGCGTCAAGTGCGTGTACTCTCAGAAAAATACCACGGATAGCAAAGCCGTCCCACGGATGGTCCAAATCGGAACTTCTGCGTCAAGTGCGTGTACTCTCAGAAAAATACCACGGATAGCAAAGCCGTCCCACGGATGGTCCAAAACGGTTTTCATCCGTGGGACGGCCTTGCCATCCGTGGTAATAATTCTTTGGTTGCGGCCATGTGCCGCGGTAGAGATTACAAGAGTGAGATTAAGATGGAGATTTGGTTGCGGCCAACGGCTGCGGTAGGGATTACGAGTGCGATTGGGAGGATAAAATTGGTTGACTTCGTCCGCCCGAGGCAGGGCGAATGCCGGCTACTGTCAGGCCTCCTCTAGCTTGCGAAAGCCAACTGCGCGAGCATCATCCCTCCTCCCTCAGGCGGCCACATGTAAACACGATATACACCATGAGACGCACATTCAGTTTCCTGCTTCTATTCATATCAACAGGACTCGCTGCCAGGGCCGAAAGCAATCACCCAATCGTCCCAGGATTTGAACGCTATTACAGCAAAAGTGAAAAACTGGCCGAGGGCGGACAACTCCTTCTCTCCGAGCTTAATTGCATCTCCTGTCACCTACCATCAGACCAGGAGAAACAGGTGCTGCTGCAGAATAAGGCGCCCAGGCTTGAAGGGATCGGTGGCCGGATGCAGATCGAGTATCTGCGTAAATTCATCGCCGATCCGCAATCAGTAAAACCTGGCTCGATCATGCCAAAGTTGTTCAAGGAGGGAGAACAGGAAAAGGTCGATGCCATTGTCGCCTATCTCATGACACGTTCCCTGAGGGGAATTGCCCAAGCCGGGGGTGGGAACAAGGACCACGGTAGAGATTTGTTTGAAAAACGGGGATGCGTTGCCTGCCATAACCCGACGGAAGGAAAAGGAGAACAGGAGAAAGCCGTCACCGATCTCTCAACCCCTTCCACTCCTCTTGGCGATCTGGATCAGAAGTACTTCTTCGACAGCCTGGTCGACTTTCTGATGAACACGCGCCACTACCGGCCATCAGGGCGTATGCCTCAGATGCCGCTTGAACAGAACGACGCAACGCACATTGCGACATATCTGGCGCCGACTTCCGGGATGAAGGCGTCAGGCATCGACGAGGATGGCAAGACGGTCAGGTACAAGCTCTATCGGCTCAGTGTAGACAAGATGCCGGATTTCGAGAAAGAGAAGGTCGCCGAGGAAGGCCTGATGGGTGGCATCGGACTAAAGGGCGCATGGCAGGGATGGGATAACTTCGGCCTCGTCTTCGAAACGAATCTCTATATTGATGCTGAATCGGAATACACCTTTTTTCTGTCCTCCGATGATGGTTCAATGCTCTTCATCGATGGCGAGCCCGTGGTAAATAATGACGGCGTTCACCCAAACATTTCCAAGAACGGCAGCGTCAAGGTCTCCGAAGGCTTCCACGAATTGAAAGTGATGTATTTTGAAAAGGGGGGTCACGTGGCCCTTTCGCTGACCTACCAGCGGCCTGGTCGGCCGATCTCGCCCATCCCGATGGAGTATTTCTCCATAGACAAAAAGCTTCCGGAAGTGGCTGAGAAATCAAAGGAAGGGCGACTTAATCTCGAACTCGCATCCACCGGAGAGCAGCTTTTCAAGAGTATCGGTTGCGCGAACTGCCATGACCTCATTGATAAAGGCCAGACCATTGCCTCCGAGTTGAGCGCGCCGCCCTTATCGCGAATGAAAAACGAAGGAGGATGCCTCCAGGATGGCCAGAGCGACGTGCCCTTCTTCAATCTGAGCGAACAACAGCGAGCAAGCCTTACCGCCGGCATCAAATCGGTGAAGGCGGCCGAAGCGCTCGAGCCCAAAGACCGCGTCCATCAGCATATGGTCGCTTTTAATTGTTATGCCTGTCACCAGCGCGATGGTATTGGCGGTATTGAGGAGGATCGGGACAAGTATTTCACTTCCAACGCCAAGGACCTTGGGCCCGAAGGCCGAATCCCGCCGGACCTGACCGGCGTCGGCTACAAGATGAATAAGCAATGGTTGAAGGAATACATCGAGGGTAAGAACCGTGTCCGGCCCTATGTTGATACCCTCATGCCGAGCTTCGGCCCACATGCCTCGGAACTGGTGCAACTGTTCTCGAAGCTCGACGGCAAAGAGCCGGATGAAATCAAAGTAGACTTGGCCGAAGCACAGCTTCACGACGCGGGACGGGAACTCGCCGGTATTGAGGGCCTCGCCTGTGTGACCTGTCACAAATTCAACAATGCAGACGCGCTTGGAATTCAGGGTATGGATATGACCCTCATGGCCCAGCGACTGAATCCGGACTGGTTCAGGCGTTGGCTGCTCAACCCGATTGCCTTGCGGGAAGGCACGCGTATGCCGACCTTCTGGCCTGAAGGCAAGGCGGTAAATCCGAAAGTCCTGGATGGAAATACCGAACAACAGATAGCTGCGCTTTGGACCTACTTGAAGAGAGGTAACCGTGCGCGTAATCCCAAAGGCATCAGGGCAGGCGGGTATATTCCTCTCGAGCCGACGAAGAAGCCGGTTATCTATCGAAATTTTTTCGTGGAAGCCAGGGCCCGTGGCATCGGCATCGGTTACCCCGAAAAGGTGAACCTTCTTTGGGATGCCAACTACATGCGACTGAGGCAAGTCTGGCGGAATGACTTTACCAACGCGGCGGTCCATTGGAACGGCCGCGGTTCGGGCCAGGCTGAAGCAATCGGGGACAATATCGTCACCTTCCATGCCGCTGACCCTTTCGCGATTCTCGAAAAGCCGGATACGGCATGGCCCTCGCGACAGGAGTTCGCTGGCGATATTCCGGGACTCAAGTCCGGTGCTCGATTCAAGGGGTATTCACTCGATCAAGAGGGTCGTCCGACTTTCGTGTATTCCATCGCCGGCCTGGATGTCGAAGAGTTTTTCAGGCCAGAGAAGGTGGGCGAAAAGATGTGCTTCCTCCGCACGGTGATCATCACCAGCGTAAAGCCGTTTTCCAAGGCATATTTCATGGGTGGCAAGGGCAATGAGATCGCCCGCACCAACAAAGCCGGCATTCCTCAGTTCGAGATTGAAAAGACGGTCCGTTTCGACCTCCAGCTCGAAGGGTTCGACGAACCTGTTATTCGCAGCGTCAACGATGGCAAAGAACTCCTGCTCCCTCTGAAGGATGGTGAGAGCAACGCGAAGGTTGTGGAGGCGATCGTCTGGTAGGGATACAGGATTCGGGCGCTCCCTTTAGAGTGCTCCAGCTTGGAGGCGCTTTCCATAAAGCCTTGGGGATGTAGCACGATCGGGGCCGGCAGGACAGGTTGAAAAACAAAAAAGCCCTGGTTGGAAACCGGGGCTTTGTTTTGAAACAAAACTTAATGCTCCTCTTCTTCAGCCTTCTTGTATTTCTTGACGACTTCCTGTGCAGTGTGCGCCGGCACTATGTCGTAATGGGAGGGCTCGAGTGAGAAGTCGCCCTCTCCTCCGGTTATAGACCGGAGCTCTGTGGAATAGGAGGTGACTTCAGAGAGGGGGACGACGGCTTTAATGATCTGATGGTCACTCGTTACATCCATTCCTGTGATGTGGGCACGGCGGCGGTTGAGGTCACTACTGATATCTCCCATGAACTTGCTGGGGATGGAGACTTCAAGATGGACGATGGGTTCAAGGAGCACGGGTTTGGACTTCATGAACGCTTCCCTGTATGCACCGCGGGCTGCAATCTTGAATGACTGTTCATCCGAATCGACCGCATGATAAGAGCCGTCGTAAAGCTCGACTCTTATATCCACTGCCGGAAAACCAGCGAAAGCGCTTCTGCCCATACATTCGAGCAATCCTTTTTCTACTGCCGGGATGAAATTGTTCGGCACAGCGCCTCCGACGATGGCGTTGACAAATTCGAATCCGGCGCCGCGTTCGTTCGGTGACATGCGGATGTAGATATCTCCGAACTGGCCGCGGCCGCCGGACTGTTTCTTGTGGCGATAGTGCGATTCCGACGGGAGAGTGATGGTTTCCAGATATGGAATCTTCGGTTCTCTTGTATCCACTTCGACTCCAAACCTGGATTTCATCCGGGCCATCATGACATCGAGATGAAGTGTACCTACACCTGCGATGATCATCTCCTTCGTCTGCACGTCGCGGTGGGTCTGGAAAGTGGGGTCTTCATGCACCAGGCTGGAGAGCGCGTCACTGATTTTGCCTTCGTCGCCGCGTGATTTTGGTTCAATGGCCAGAGAAACCATCGGAGTCGGAAACTTGATGGGCTCGAAGATTACAGGACTGTTTTCATCGCAAAGAGTGTCAGACACCGTGATGTCATCGACTTTCGAAATGACACCTATCTGGCCGGCGCTGACTGATTCCGCACCCTTGAGTTCGCCTCCAGCGACGGTGTAGAGACCGCCAATTTTCGATTTTCCTCCACTCCTGGAATTATATGTCTGGCTCGATGATGAAAAACTGCCAGAGATCACCCGGAAATAGGTCTGTTTGCCGACAAACTTGTCACTAAGAACACGGAAGACCAGGGCGCTGAATGAATCGTTACCCGCCTCCCGGGTAGTTTCGTCGGCATCTTCATCTGAAGAGACTTTTCCATTTCGGGAGGTCATGGCCGCGGATGGCATGTTGTTAATAATGGCGTCCAGGAGTTCCTCCAATCCAATTTCCTTTTCTGCGGAGACAGGGATCGCCGGAATGACAGACCTGGCAGCGACGGCCTGTCCAAACGCTTGATGGACTTCGTCATCACTGATTTGTTCTCCATCAAGGTAGCGCATAAGGAGATCTTCATCCGCTTCAATGATGGATTCGAGCAGGCTCTCGCGAAGTATCGCGGCTTCTTCGTTGCCTGCGGGGTTCATGACTGAAGCGATTTTGCTGAAGGCGCTGCCATCGCCATCCGGAATAAAAATCTCCGCCGCCTTCTCAGAGAATGTCTCCCGGATCGAAGCCAGTGTGGCCTGAAACCTGGCATTGTCCCCGTCCATCCTGGTTATAGCGATTGCGACTGGAACTCCTCTCTCTTCGGCAATTTTCCAAGCCTTGCGCGTATTGACTTCGATCCCGCTGACTGCTGAAACACAAATGATGGCCACATCAGCAACCGCAAGAGAAACGATACTGCCGGCGATGAAATCGGTGTATCCGGGGGAATCAAGAAAGTTGATCGAATGGTTTTTCCATCCCGCCTGGAAGAGGTTGCAGTTGAGGGTGATCTTGCGCACTTTCTCCTCGTCCTCGACGAGTCCGACGGAAGTGCCATCGTTCACGTTACCCTTACGTGAAATCGCACCTGCTTTGAAGAGAAGGCTTTCCATCAATGTAGTCTTACCGCACCCGCCGTGGCCGACGAGGGCGACGTTATGAAATTTGCTCGCATCTGACATTGCTTATTCCTCCAAGGCAAAAGTCCAGGGCAAAAGTCCAGGTTGTAGTATCCAGGTCTCGGCGATGATTCCGAGCACCACCGGTCAAGGCGAGACTATAGGAGCCGGGAATTCTAGTCAAAAGATGTCAGAGCCTGAAAATTTACTTCTATCGTGCAGTGTTGAAAACCATATCTGTCCGGTCTAAGAGCTGGGTGTAATTCCGAATCTAGTAATCACATGGCGGGCTCTCAATATCTGATTTTGAAGGAGAAACTGTCGGCCAGCATCAGAGCCCTTCACCCAGGAAACATGTGGAGGCTGACCTGAGCAGCAGTCACTTTCAAGCACAATTCTCCGATCACTGCTCATTCATCCCCCCGGTTGCTTCACCCTGGAATTCTGCTTAAATGCCCGGCCTTCAATCGGGGACACAAGCTCTGTTCTTGCAACACTTTTCATTAAAGAGTGTTACGGAAGTGGGCTATCTCCCGTCGACATGGAATTTTTACTTTTGTATTGCGAGGTTATTTAATGGTACGCCTTCGTCTGAAGAGAATAGGACGGAAAAATCGGGCGTGTTATCGCCTCTGTGCATTCGATCAACGTACACGGCGAGATGGAAAACCCATCGAAGAGCTCGGTCGATATGACCCGCTGATGGCGGACGAATCACGACAGATTACTCTGAAAAGAGAGCGCATCATCCACTGGCTGGATATGGGCGCTCAGCCTTCCGAAACGGTCGGCAGCATTCTCAAAAAAAATGGAATCGATCCCACGCCAGGACGCAAAGGGAAGAGCTGAACCCCAAGATGGTTGTTGATGTTCTGACACTCTTCCCGGGAATGTTCGAGGGAGTGTTGACGGAAAGCATTCTGAAGATCGCCCATGAAAAGGGCGTACTCGATGTCAGACTGCACAACATTCGTGACTACACCAACGACAAACACCGCAAGGTCGATGACAGACCTTATGGCGGTGGCCCCGGAATGCTGATGACACCGCAGCCCGTGATTGATGCAGTGGAAGCTGTCCGAGGGGATGACCAGGAAGCGGAATTGATTTTCCTCTCCCCTCAAGGACAGGTCTTTGATCAGAAGATTGCCAACGAACTCGCCGGTATAAAGCGACTGATTTTAGTATGTGGTCGCTATGAAGGTTTTGATGAACGAATCCTGCTGGCCCTGAAGCCACGGGAGATATCTGTTGGTGACTATGTCATGACCGGCGGAGAGATTCCGGCCATGGCCATCATTGATGCAGTTACCCGATTGTTGCCCAACGTGCTGGGCGATCCTGAATCTGCATCAAACGATTCATTTCAAAACGATCTTTTAGACTTTCCTCAATACACCCGCCCTCCTGAATACCGAGGGCTCAAAGTGCCGGACGTCCTGCTTTCCGGCAACCATCAGGAAATTTCCAGATGGCGCAACGAACAGGCCATCATAAGAACCAGGCAGACACGAGCAGACCTGCTGAACAACAAAGGAGACTCAACATGAACCGTCTAGTCCAGGAATTCACAAAAGGCCAGCAGAAGACAGATCTCCCCGAGCTTGCAATCGGAGATACCGTTGAGGTTGGCGTCCGAATTGTCGAGGGCGAAAAGGAGCGGGTACAGAAATTCGCCGGAGTTTTGATTGCCATGAACGGCTCGGGCATCGCCCGCAGCATCACGGTTCGTCGCATCGTCTCCGGCGAAGGCGTTGAATGCGTCTTCCCTCTCCATTCTCCCAAAGTCACTACTATTGATATAGCTCGCCACGGGGTTGTTCGCCGTGCCAAGCTCTACTTCATGCGTGACAAACTGGGTAAAGCCGTCCGCCTGCGCGAGAGACGGGCCAAGAAGAAGAGCGACTGAAAAGAACGATTTTCCAACGAAAGGGCAGCCATTGGGACTGCCCTTTTTTTTTGGAAAATGACTTACAAACAATTACCCACCTGTTACTGCGGATTGACAAGCGAGAGAGGGTATTCCGTATCTTCGGTAAACTGTTACGATCTTTGCGCAAGATTCGGGATTCTCAGCATCTTGAATTCTTCGCCCTGAATCCTGCGCCTTGAATTCTGAAGCCAACTGCCTCAAATGCTTTTCCTGTTCACCATCTTGATCGTCACCTGCTGTGGTGAAACAGCGTATCTGAAGACATTCAACCAGGGTTGGTATGCAGAAAATGCACTGCGCAATCTGGACTCCGCGATCAAGCTCTACAATGAGGTCGCTGAATCCGCAGGGCAGGCCGGCGATGATGAAATGGAATCCAAAGCCTTCCTGCGCATCGGCCTCTGCTACGAGCGGTTGCAGAAGAAGGACGACGCCCTTCGTGCTTACCAAAAGGCGCTGCGACTGAAAAAGGAAGACCTGAAAAGTTTTGATGCGGCCCTGGCCAAACTGGGCAGCCCCGCAGGACAACTGATCAATCTGGACGAATTCCTTTCACAACTGCCCGAAGAGATTCAGAAGAACATCTGCGATCACTTCTACACTCGCGCTGAAACCATTCAGAACGAGGCCCCGGAACAGGCGATCCAAATTTATCGCCGCGCCGTGCAGGTAAGTAAATTTCTAAAACAGCACGAACGCGCCGGCTTCGCGCTTTCGTTCATTGGAGATCTTTTTCGCCGGCAGGGCAGGTTTCGTGATGCACTGAAGACCTATAAAGAGGTTGAAACACAGTTCGACAAAGAAACCGCGGTCCTCGCCTGGAATTACATCCGTATCGCCGAAACGTTTCGCCTGCTTAATCAGCCCGAAGATGCACGCAAAGCCTACGCAGCACTCCAGGATGAACGCTTCGCCAGACAGGTGCCGCCCAGGCTCTGGTCGCAACTCTGGCTCGGAGATACCTGCCGGGTGATGAACGATCTGGTGAATGCAAAGAAAACCTGGTCGGAAATGATTCAGGAAGACACCCTGCCGGAGCGGATCGCCAAAATGCTCACTACAGGGGAACACGCCATCTTTTCACAGGAACCAGAAGATCCGTTTGCCAATGATGTAGCTTATTTCATCGCTGTCCGTGAGGCCATGGCTGGGAACAGCGAGGCCGCGGCAGAATCTTACAAGCAATGTGTCAGACTTTCTCAGGGGTTTGATTGGCCCCGCCAACTGGCAGAACAGGAATTGAAGAAGTGAATCAAGATTCAGGATTCAAGCCCGCTCCACCGCTCCAACACTCCACTAATCCAACACTCCAACACTCCAACATTTCCGTTGCCTCGCCTCTATTGACGTAACCATCGAATTTCTCTAATCTCAAACACTTGTGCAGCGAATGCGAAATCCCGCAGGAACGATTGATTATTTACAGAATGGATTTAATAACGGGCTTCCTGTATCTCGCTGACCTTGACGGACGAAAGAAATGAAAAAGCATGATGCTCTCCTAAAGAAACCGGGCGGGTTTACGCTGGTGGAAATGCTCGTGGTCATCGCGATTATTTCCGTACTCGCCGGCCTGCTCCTCCCGACACTGAAAAACGTACGACAGCGTGCCAAGATGGCGAATTGCATGGGAAATCTCCGCCAGATAGGTCTCGCGCTGACTCAGTATGTAAATAACGATCGTAAAGATCTTTTTCCGCCCTGGCTGACCCTGCTTTCAAAGACACCTACCACTGAGAATCCGTATTTGCCGGACACTAATATTTTTGTCTGCCCTAACGACCACAGCATGGGTCTTCAAGGCGGCCGCCCTGACGACCTGCTTGATCCTGATTCCTATGCCGTCATTTCTCAATTCGAGAATGCCGACATCGACAGCTCAGTGGGGGATCGTTCCGGTATCTCAGTCACCGGTGCAGAGACAAATTCCACGAACGGTGGGATCGATTGCAGCTATCTGTTTGAAATGAACGGTGAAGAATGTGAATGGCTGAACGGGGACCAGGGCTATATAGATGATCCTATTTATAACCGTTTACGTTCCAACCCCGAAGAGGTCTCCTGGTATGAGGCCAAGATGGTCCAGGTGCGCGGTTATAAGGAATTAGAGGTCCCCTCTTACCATGGGTTCGTGCCCATTGTGCGCTGTTACTGGCATTGCGATTGGTCTACGATAGATGACAAAGACGTGACGCTTAATCTGAATTACAGTTGGGCCGTATTACCGCTTCAACCTCGCTGGGAGCAAGAATACGGTGCCGTCGAGGACTAGAGCTCATCCACCCACCAATTTGAACCAACAACAAAGCGGAGACTGATATTGAAATCCCTGCTATTGATCTTGACAAGTGTTTGCGTGCTGTTGCTGCCTACGGCTAGAGTTGAGGCCGAAGCCGGCCCTGCCAAGGACAAGGAACTGAAAATCCTTTATGACACGGCCCGTGAATTTTATTCACAGGAAAAGTTTTACGGCGCTCGCTCCCTGTTTCAGTCCATCAAGGATGTGGATCAAAATTACAAGAACACTTCCTATTACCTCTCCGCGATCGAAAGGGAGATCCAGACCAGGAAAAGCGGCAACACTGTTAACAACAGCACCAAGATCAAGGGCTGGTATCGGGAAGGCGTGCAACTCTTCAAGAAACAGCATTACGCTGAATCTCGCAGTCGCTTCCTTGCCATCATGGAACTCGACCCTGGCTACTCCGATGCAGAAAAATATTTTGATGAGTCGAGCGAAGCCGATAAAGCCGGCCGGAGTAAGCCGGTTGTTGTGGTGGTAAAGGCCGCCGCCCCAATAACAACGGCAGAACCAGTAAGTGCCCCCCAACCGGCCAAGCCCGCTCTGGACTCCAGCACCAGGGAACAGGCCGGCAGGTTGCTGGACGCGGCCTATGCTCTGGACGGTGCCGGCAAGACCGCGGAAGCCATCCCCATTGTAAAACAGGCTCTGGAGCTTGATCCAGACAACCGCGAAGCCAAACGCCGCCTGGCTGAATTGCAGGATAAAGACGCTGCGAGCGGCCGGATTTCAGGGACAAACGCGTCGGTAAAGGTCTCCACATCCACGCTGGAAAAAGAGGCGGACACTCTCTATCGCGAGGGCAAGCTCGCCGAGGCGAAAGCCGTTTATCTCGATATCCTCTCTCGCGACCCAACTAACAGGCTTGCATCGGCGATGGTGAACGTGATCAGCCGCGCCATGGGCGCCAAGTCAGACGAAAAAACAGAGGACGACGGCCGGAGTGCCCTGCTCGCCCGCGCAGGCTCCGCTATCAGAAAAGAGGATTATAGTTATGCCCGCGATCTTCTGGCGCACCTCTTAGTCGAAAATCCCGAGGATCAAGATGCCAGGAAACTGCTGCAAAAAATCGATCTTGAACAGGCCAGAGAGAAATCCACAGAAAGCAAACTTGAACGGGAGATGGCCGACCTCGCACGCTCCACAGAAGAATCCCGCCAGCTGGCAGAACTCCGCAAGCTGGCCGCTCTGCAGGAATACGACCAGATCGCCCGAAAGACCGAAGCACTCCTTAAAGTCCGCCCGCATTGGCCGGAAGTCGAGACCATTCAGGCCATGGCGCTTCATATGGTTGAGAGAGACAAAGAACGCCGCATAGAGCTCAAGGGTAAACTCTCAGATCACAGTGCGCTGCGCGAGGTCGATGAGACAAGCGTTCCTCCGGATGAACCAAATCCTGTGGCCCGCCCGGAACTCATCGTCCACAAATCAAAATTCGAGCTCGATACCATCAAAGAAAAGCTGCAGCAGAAGGTTTCCGTCAACCTCGTCGAAGCAGATCTCAACTACGTACTCGACCTTCTGTTCCGGGCGACGGGCGTCAACATTGTCGCAAACCCGGAGACCCTCGCGGATCAGCAGATTACGATTCACGTAGAGGAGATGCCTCTGAAGGAACTCTTGAGCTATATCAGCCGTAATTACGGCATCCTCTTCAGCGCGTCTGACTCAGCAGTCTGGGTTACCACACCCGATCAGCCTTTCCTGGAAACACAGATCCGGCACCTCAGCAAAGGATTGACGGATGTCGTCGAGCAGACCGAAAGTACTACTTCCGATATCGAAAAATTACTTGAGAGATTGCCGGAACTCATTGATTGGCCGGACGGCAGCACCTTCTATCTCGATCGCAAGAAAAACATCCTCTTTTTGCGCAGCACTCCTGAAGCCCTTCAGAATGCGAATCTGCTGATTGATGAAATTGATCAGCCTCCCCTTCAGGTGCTGATAGAAGCTCGCTTCATCGAGCTCACCAGCAATGACTTCAAAGACATTGATGTCGATTGGAATCTGACCTCCGATTTCGGCGTCCTCGCCAAGAACGGAGCGAAAAAGGTGCAGGTAGATGCGGGCTCAGGAACACAATTCACCGGCCTGACACGTCCCGGTGGCCGCCTGCAAGACGGTGTCTCGCTTGCCCTTTCCGGTGTCCTCACAGACCCGCAATTTCAGTTGATCCTGACCGCGCTGGAAGAAACCAACAGGGCTAAGACACTTTCCGCACCGAGGGTGCTCGCTATGAACAACTACACTGCGGAGATAGAAATCCTCCAGGATCTTGTCTATATCGAAAACTACGAAGTAGACCGTGCGGATATCTCCGGCTCTACCGTCGGCGCCACTGACCCGAATGTCGTCGGTACGGCCAACGCTGGTCTCACCAGTGAGCCAATCATTATCCCGCAATTCGCAGATGGTGAAGAAATTGGTTTTACACTTCGCGTAACGCCAAGCGTGGGCGAAGATCATCGCAACATCACTCTTGTCATTGAACCTGAAATCAGAGAGCAGGTGGATGTCCTGACCTTCAACCTTGTCATCCCTAATTTCGACGGCGATGCTCCTATCGAACGCCCCATCATCAGCACACGCCGTATGACCACTAAAGCCACCATTGAAGACGGTTCAATCCTGGTGCTTGCAGGGCTGATGAGCTCCAAGATCCAAAAGCGGTTCAGCAAGATCCCCATTCTCGGCGATCTGCCTTTCTTCGGCGGGCTGTTCAGATCTGAGAGCTTCGACGAACAGAGAAAGAACCTGATCATCTTTGTAAAGGCAACACTCGTCGATGGGTACGGACGTAAATACTCGGACCAGTTGGGTGAAAATAAAGTGAATCCTTTCGATCAGTCGTCCCTGATCAAAAAAGAACAGCCTGAAACACTTGGTTCGACACCCCCCATCCGGGTCTTCAAGAGCAAGACCTCCAGGTAACGGTCTTCAGAATCACCTCACTCAAAGGTATTCCATGTCTCAAGTCGTCACTGGAATTGATATTGGCACTCATTCCATAAAGGTTGCCCAGATCCGCCAGACAGGCAAAGGCATCTCGCTCATCGCCGTCGGGAGCGTTCCCCTGGAAGACATTTCGGGTGCTGCGGAAGGCAGACGCAAAGATGCCAAGATTGGTCTCCTGTTGCGGGACTTGATGAATGAGTCCGGTGTCCGAGGCAGATTTGCAGTAACATCTGTGCCTGGGAAGAGACTTTTCTACCGCTACGTCCATGTGCCTCCCGTGCCTGCGTGGAAGCTCAAGGCCCTCATGCAATATGAGATCGAGGAGGAAAGTGAAGACAGCTCCCCCGGCGATGTATCTTACGATTACCGATTGCTGGACCTGCCCACCAAAGCAGCCGAATTCACGGTTATGGTCGCCATGGCCAAGGCCGAGGTGACTGACCATTCCATAGATGCGATGAGAGAAGCCGGAGTCCGCGTCCAGGACATATTTCCGGGCGCGATTTCCCTTTTCAATGTCTGGCGCAACACCATTGACGGCGACGTGGAGGACACCTCTGTCATCCTCGATATCGGTGCAGACAGCATCGACATGGTCATACAGAGTTTTGGCCGCTTCTTCTTCACGCGAACATTAAGTAAAGCGGGGAATGCTTTCACCGAAGCGCTGCAGCAGGAGTTTGAATTACCTTTCCGTGAAGCAGAGAGTCTCAAGGTCGAACGCGGCAGAATTCTCCCGTTCGATATGGATGACGATGAGGAAGAGGAGGAGGCCACCGCCCGGGATTATGACGTAAGGATCTCGGACGCACTCTCCGCAGTCGCCGATGATTTGGCCAATGCGGTTCAGGCATCGTTGATGTTCTGCAGAACTCAACTGAAGCTGCCCGCATTGAAGGTCGACAAAATTGTTCTGTGCGGAGGAGGTTCCCTGGTTAATGGCCTGGATGCATACCTGAGTTCACGGTTACGCTATGACGTCGCATATTTCGACCTCAATGAGTCCATCCAGACGCGCAAACTGTATGGTATTCAGAAAAAGGCAATGGCCGAAGCGCCAGGCCGTTTTGCCACGGCCATCGGCCTGGCTCTAACCGGCCTGAGGCGAAATCAGGATATCGCCATCAGCCTTCTTCCGGAAAAAGAAAAGAACCGCCGTAATTTTCATCTTACTGACAAATACCTGTATTACGGCGCCGCATGTGTTGCCGCTGTCCTGAGCCTTTCCATGTATTCTTCATTCAAGATGGACGACGATCTTGGCAACAAAGAAAAGCAGTTCCTTACAGCGCTGGAAGGTGCCAAAGATAAGGCCAAGACCACCGAGAAAAAGCTGGATGAACTGGCGAAGAGAATGAACAAGGTAGACGCTATGCACTTGAGAGCCAACAGCTCAACAGAGACGTTCAACCTTCTCACACTCCTGAACGATCCCACAATCGTACCCAAGCAGATCAACATCACTGAAATCTCATTGGGTGATTTGGAGCCAATTCATACTCAAAAAACAAACACCGGGTCAACTGAGGACGCGACGGAGCTGCCGTCCGAAAGAATGGTGTTGCTCAGCGGGCAGGTCAGGACTGTGATACCTCCAGCCGTGACCCAGGAGCAACTGGAAAAAAGGCAGCAGCCCGAGCCTCCCATGGAAAACTATAAAGAAGGATTACGGATTATAGAAAAGCTGAACCGTAACCTGATGGAACAGAAAGAGGTGGTCTACCGGGCCTACGTGCGTTCCGCCAATGCTTCCCCTGTGAGGGAAAAGGCCGGCCAGCCGCTTGATTTCAGTGTCGGCATAGACCTCGCCCCTAAGACCGTCGAAGCACGCCGCCTGTTTGCCAAAATCTCCCAATTGAAGTCCGAAGAGGAAGCCAAGTAATGCGCTTTTGGGAAGAGAACAAGAAGTTGATTACCTTTGCCGGAGTGTCTCTGTTTTCGCTCCTCGTGTTCCTCTATTGGTCTCTTTTCCCTTGGCCCTTCGGCAACACCTCGGCCCCAAATTATCGGCGGGTTCTGGCCTGGCCGTGGGGTAAATCCGCCGCCATCACTGAGCGAAAGGTACTGGGACTTGTGAGCGCACTCAAGGATTACTTTCCTGAACAAGAGCTCGAACCGGTATGGCACTCACCCACAGCCGAAGTCATGTACGAGATTGGCCAGATAGCAGGTGTGCCTGTCAGCCGCTCGGAAAAGAGTAAGACTGCCGATCCCAAAGAAGGCACGGTACCCCTTCGGGAATTCTTGAAGGAGGTAAACAATTACGAAACCGAACTGGGCAATCGTTACAACATGCTCCTGGAAACCCTGTCCCATGTCACCTACCAGCCATTCAGGGTGCCTAAATGGGAAGAAGCTGGAGAGGCTGGATTTTATTTCATGCAGTTGAAGCAACAGATGCGGGCAGAACTCGATAAAATTGTCGAAGACCTGGAAGAAACCAATCCATACAAGGGAACAATTGCGTATTCATACGATCCCAGGCTGGGCTATGAATTTGTAAACCCGCCCACCAGGGCCAAGACTCCATTTCTTCTGATACAGATGGGCATCATCCGTGATGTAATCGAGCTCGCATTTCGAAACGGCATCATGAGGGTTACTACAATTTCCCCCGCACAGGCCCCCGACAAGCGCGGCAGCGAGGGCGAGATTTTCTTTGAGGAATACCCCACCAACTTTGTGGTTAATGGTAACTTTTCGTCGATCAAGAAATTCTTGAATGCACTGGACGGCGTGCATGGCCAGATCGTGATCGACCCCGTGTCGAAGCTGACTTTCATCAACCAGGGCAGTAAGGACGGGCTACGCGACGGCGAACGGCTCATCATCACTCGCGGAAAAGAGTTTGTTACCACAGCTTCCGTCGAGGAATTGCAGCCCGAAAAGGCACGTTTGTCATTGCATGAATTCAACGACGGATACAAGAAGATTGAACTGCAGAATGGAGATCGTGTCTGCAATCATTTTTATGTCCTGCGAACCATGAAAGTGACTCCGATTACAGACAATCTGAATTCCATTGATGCCCAGGCCGGTATGTTGCGAATGGATATCAGATTGGCAGCCGTTAGATTTACGGAAGGTGAAACAGTCCAGACCGCCGGCCCTTCTTCAAGGAAGCAAGGCGATAAGGGCAAAAGTTCGGGCTACAACTACAAATGGTGAGGTAACGCTCAATGGGGGGATCTCTAAAAACCATTCTCGGCGTGAATAAGTTTCAAGCAGTGTTTGTCGCAAGCGCGATGTTTCTGTTCTTTGTTTGCGTTCGAACCTACGCGCCCTTTCCGGAGTTCATCATGCCCCAGACTCAGGTGGTCAAGGATGAGCCCCTGCAGCAGACAACCGTCTCCATCGCTTCACTCCTGGAAGTTGGCCCGCACTGGCTCGAAGACAGTCGTGATACCTTCCGTATTCATCCTGATTTCAAATCAAAGGTCATCGCCCCGCCCAAGCCCGTAGTGCCAATTGAAATTATCGTCCCACCCCCGCCGGTGGAAATCGTGAAGGTGGACACCACTCCGCCCTTGAGAGAAGTGCCAGAGTTGAAGGAGAACGAGATCATAGATCGCCCGCCCGTAGAACCGGAGCCGGAGCGAGTTTCTCCCATGGAGCAACTCGCCATGGTAGACCGGATCACGGTCACCCGGCCGGATCCGCCCAAGGCCAAGGTCGATACAATAGCGCCCAAGCCCAAACCGGGGGTTGTGCCTGAGAAGCCCCAGGAAAGTATCGGGCGCGAAACTTTGACCCCCGAGCCCGAACCGGTAGTCGAGCCCATCGTGCCTTATGAGCTTCCCTTCCAGCTCCAGGGCATCATCCGCGCCAACCAGGAAAAGGGGCCCCTCGTCATCCTCAAAGACAAAGAGAGCGGCGAACAGGTCCGTCGCTATCAGGGCCAGAAATTCAACGGCGTCATCATCAAGAAGATCGGCCCAGGTACCGTAGAAGTGGAGGTGCCGGACAAAGGCCTGACCTTCCGTTATGTGGACACCATGCACAAGTGGCTTCCGATGTAAGCCGCTGCTCCACTGTCCCAGACATATCAAAGCTCCTGCCTTACCGCCTGCTCTTTGCCCACCTTTTTTGCCTCGGAGGGGCAGGGGCGCTGGTAGGCGCGACACCTTCGGTGCAAAAGATATGGGCAAAGCTCAGGAGTTTCGCGCGATCGGACTTCGGGCTAATCCTGCATGAGTTCCAGTATCCCCAGCCGTCTCCGTGAGTCGTCGTAGTGCCGGGTGCCAGGTTCGGCATAGATTAGAGCTTGTTTGAATGCTGCGATGGCTTCTTTGGTTTCTTTTCTATTCTCGAGGACCAGGCCATCCTGGTAAGCCTTCTGCGCTCTGGACCTGAGGTCTTCGAGACCACGCTTGCCAAGGCGGCCTTCGGGGTCGTCGCGCTGGGCAAGAGTGAAGAGATCCCTGGCTTTGGAAAAGTCGCCATCCTTTAAGGCCTGCTCCGCCATACGCTCGTATTCGGCTGCGAAGTCGCGGCGTTTGTTTTCGAAGTCATCGAGCTTCTGCACTGCCTGCTTGTTGTAGCCGTTTTCCGTGTCTGGCTCGATGGTGGTTACCTCTTCCCACTTGGAGCGGGCCTTTTCGTATTCCTTCTCTTTAAAGAGCTGTTCGGCCTGCTGCATCGCCATCACCACTCGGCGAATCTTGGCCTTGGTCGGCTCGTCGAGCCCGACGTTTTCCTCCTCCATGAGTTCCAGCGCGGCCTCGCCGTTGCCAGCGGTATACAGGTCAAGGACTTTGTTGAGGTGCTTATCTTTCGAGCGCCGGTTGAGCTCCTCCTGAACGGTCTCCTTCAGCGCGTCCGATTCGGGACGATATGGTGAAGTTGCGTCTACCTTGGCCAGAAGAGTCATGGCGGCTGCAAGCTCGTCCTTCACCTGTTTTTCTTTGGCCTCCTCCAGGAAGGTGGAATGGGTCTGCCATTTTCTGATGTCATCGAGCTGTCTGGAAAATGTGTCCGGTTCATCGGTGAACTGGTCGGCCTTTTCGTAATTCTGGATGGCAGTTTCCCACGTACGGGTACTGATGTCGTTTTTAGCCAGGGCCTCGTATTTGGCTGCACAGCTTGCCTTGGCCTGAACGATGGGATCTTTTGCCCGCAGGTATGAAGGGCTGGCTTTGGGGACTTTTTGAAGAGTGTCGAGCGCGGCCTCAGGGTCGTTCCTCTTTAGCTGGTCAAGCCCCCGGCTGACGACGGCCTGGAATTTTTTCTCAGTGAGAACCCATTCCTGTTTTATCTTGGCGAATGCCTCGACTTTCGAAGTGGAATAAACCGAGTTCTTCAACTCGTTGAAGTTGGTGAAGAGCGTATCCCAGTCGTATGAGAGTGGGTCGGAACTGCCGGCCTCCAACTTGTCTGTGACGTCTGCGAGGACTTTTCCGATGCTGTATTCCGGCTTCCAGCCGTGGGCACGCAGAAAGATTTTCTTGGCGGATTCGTAATCATTCCGTTCCAGGAGTGAGACGCCCTCGTCTACCGCGGCGATAAATTCCATTTTGTCTGGCGGCCTGGGCCCCTGCTTCGGCGGTGGAGGCTTCAGCAGTATGCTGGCGCATACCAAAAGGATCACCAGAGCGCCCACTCCGGCAATGACTAGTTTGAGTGGGCTTCGCTGTGCAGGGAGAGCTTCTGCTTGAACGGGGTCTCCCTCTTCGGCGGCACCCGTCTGGTGCTTGGGAACGATTTCGACTTCACGGCCGGTGGTGGGATCTTTGAGATACCATTTGCCATCCTTCTGAACGAGCTGGGGGCCCACGGCCAGTGCGCCGGTTTGGGCGGGCTCTTCGTACTTGACGGGTACAAATCGCTGGTCTACCGGGGTGTCTTCCTGTTTTGGGGGACGATCTTCGACAAAGCCCAACTCTTCCTGCGGTGCGTTCTTATCAGTCTCCTCAGTTGAAACGTCATCGAAACGGACGGGGCGGTCATTGTCGACGGGGGTAGCATCGACCATGGTGGCATCTGATTCAGCGCCACCACCTTCGAAGGTAATTTTGAACTTGCCGAGCCCGATCAGGTCGCCATCGGCGAGCGAAATCTCTTTTACCTTCTGCTCATTAACAAAAATGCCGTTGCTGCTGTGAAGGTCACGAATGATGATCTCGTTGCCTTTGACGGTAATCTCGGCGTGCTCCCGACTTACGCCCTTGGTGGGTATGACGAGGCCGCAATCTTTTGAGCGACCGATGGATACCGTCCCTTCTTTGAGGGGATATATCTGCTTTTCACCATCGATATAACAGACAAGTCTCATAAGGGACTACCTTCTTCGCCGGATCGCTAGAATGTGCCCGGTCATCTGGTGCTGAGGGTCTTTGGGATCGGGGAGGAGAAGGAGGATGCGTTCAAGCAGCCGGTTAGCAATCTCTCTATCCGTGTTTTCTCTTGCCGTCTGGTACTCGGCCTTGAGCTTCTTTACCTCCTCGTCTATCAGGTTTTCGCACTCCAGAACTTTCTGCTGGGCGTCCTGGTAGTCAAAATTTTCGGAGGCTCTGAATGGAAGCAGAAGTCTTTCGGCTTTCTTAAAATCCTGCCATGCCGCGGCATAAGACAAGCGATTCAGATGGCTTCTGCCGGATCGTATCAAGAGGCGACCCTGGTGCAATCGCTGCGCATCAGACATACGAATCTCAGGGTCGGGGACCGTTTCTTCCTTCATGTTGCCCATGACGATAACGCGAATCTTTTCTCCGCGGGGCTTGCTGATGATCTCGGCCATGCCCGGTCCGATGGCTTTGATCTTGATGAAGACTTTGGACTCGTTCTCATTCTGCGGAATGAATTTCATCGGTTCTACAGCGACTTCGTGCTCGTCGTCCTCATTGCCTAAGTAGTAATCTTCGTAACCATAGGTGAACGCCAGGACGCGTACTTCACCCTTCTTCAAAATGTAATCCTGGGAGGGCTCCCACAGTCCCTTAAGCGTCTGCTGGTGCAGGAGATAAAAACCGAAACAGAGAATACCGACGAGGACGATCAGATAGAGAATCAGGCTGATACGAGCGAGGGCGGAGTCTTCTTTATCTCCGAGATTGATTTCAGGCTGGGCCTCACCGAAGAGGTCCATCGCTTCGATTTCCCCGACAGGCTGCGCATCAACTACGGGGGCTTCTTCCTCTTGCTGTTTCTTCTTCGGGCCGTCGAAAAGTTCTTCCCAGTTCCCGCCGCTCTGAGGTTCCGGCTGGTTCTTTGCCAGGGCTTTGCTCTTGGGCCCGCCGGATAACTGCTTGGAGGCACCGCCTTCCAGGAACAACACCTGAAAGTCGCCCAGCTTGAATTGCAGGCCGTGCATGAGCGGGCATTGCTGCACCCTGGTGCCATTAAATTCGATACCGTTATGGCTGCCGAGATCTTCGATGCTGTATTCGCCATCCTTGGCGTGGATGACGGCATGTCGGCGTGAGATGGAGCGATGGCGAAGAACGATTTCGTTCTCAACGACCCTGCCGATCCGGTTTTCGCCCGGCTTCAGGACGAATTCCGTACCGTCGAGGTCTCCACCAACAATTGCGATCTTGGCTTGTGCCATCTTAGTTCTCTAGGTGTTCGATCTTGAGTTTGTCACTGGTTTTCAGCTCACGGGCCTCGGCGCGTCCTGCGGCAATCTCAAGTACATGGGCTGCTCCCCTGTGCGATGAAATACCCCAAGGCTGCAGGCGATGCACTATGTTCTCCACGATGAGGTTTCGATCAAGGTAAACAACATCGACAGGAAACTTCATAAAAAACATATGGATACTGTTACAAAACTCTATCAATAGGCCACCGTCTTCTTCCAGCCTCTCCCGCCCGAGTAGCCCCTTCATCTTCGACCAGGGCGTCTTCGCAATCTGAAGCCCTTCGACGAGTACGTTATTCCTGGTTTCATTCAGTAGTCGAAGCTGAGTGGACATCGGATTCAGGATTCAGGATTCAGGATTCAGGCCACGCCTGAAGGCGTAACTCCAACTTTCTGCGATTAAGGTTTGTTCGGGCACTAAGAGTCTACAGGTCGATTGAATCTTGAGTCTTAAATCTTGCTCCCTGAATCTTGCTCCCTGAATCTTGAATCCTGAATTCTGCCCTCATATCACTGGGCAAGATACTTCAGAGCAAGAGGGCCGAAAATCATGATGAATGCGGTTGGAAAGATAAAGAGGATCAGGGGGAACAGTAGCTTTACGGGCGCTTTCATGGCCATTTCTTCGGCTTCCTGAGCGCGGCGAACACGAATGAAATCCGACTGAATTCGAAGGACAGGGCCCAGCGGAGCTCCGAGCTCATCTGTCTGAACCAGTGCGCTGACTACGGATGACAGTTCATAGACGGAGACACGATCTGCGAGGTCGCGGAGCGCGTCCATTCTGACTTTTCCCATCTGGATTTCCTGGAGCAGAGTGCGAAATTCGTTCCCGAGGGCTGTGCCTCCGAGCTTTCCCGCGATGCGCTCAAGAGAGTTGGTGAAATCGAGCCCCGCCTCGACGGCGAGGGTAAGCAGGTCGAGCGCAAAAGGCAGGGACTTTCGAATGGCTTTTCGCCTCTGTTTGATTCTGTCGCTCAGCCAGAATCGGGGAAGGAAGAGCCCCGCAGCCAAGAAACAGAAAAGGATGACCGGCAACGGATACGCCAAATAGCAGAGGTAGCCGAACACACCGAACACAATCGTGCTCACTCCGAAGAGTCCCATGTATTCATCTGCGTCGAGCCCCTGCGGCCGACCTGCGGCCTGAAGGTCATGATCGATAGCGGACCGGAAGACCAGTAACACGGACTGTATCCCAGTCGCCCGATGCCGTTGGATAGCCCTCTCAGAATAGGGCCGGATGAGCCTGGCGAGTGGCCGGGCGAATGTCACGGCAAAGCGGAACAGGAAGGAGGTAGTCTCTTCCAGTCGCCCCTTCAGTCCCGCCGTCATTTTGTTATGGAGGTCAGTATAGATCGTATAGATGGACCAGAAGAACAGACCCAGACTGATCCCGGCCAGGAAGTACATCCAGGGGTCTTGAATATCTTTCAGGAAATCAAATGACATGGGGGAAGAAAGGTTGATGAGTAATGGGTATTACGTTCCTCACACGTCAATATTCACGATCTTACTGATGATGAATGCGCCGATGGCTTCCATCACCAGGATTAGGCCGATGAGGCCCAGACCGTACCAGGTCTCGAACATGGGACGCATCAGATCGGGAACAATAAAATTCAGAGCAATCGCGATAAAAAATGGGAGCGCGCAGATCACCATGGCTTGCATCTTGCCCTGGGCAGTGAGGGCTTTTACCTTGCCTTCGATGGTGTGACGCTGCCGGATGGTGTCCGCTATGTTGGAGAAGACTTCGGGGAGGTTGCCACCGATATCGAGGGCAATGTTTGTGGCAGTGACGACCAGCTCGAGGTCCTGGCCCGGCATTCGGTCTAGCATGGCGTTGAGTGCTTCCTCAAGGGGAAGGCCCAGCCTGAGTTGCTGATTCAAGAGCAGAAATTCCTGGCCTATGGGTTTGTCCATTTCTTCCTGCACCATCTCAAAAGCCTGGTTCAGCGAGAGGCCGGCGCGGAGCGAATTGCTGATGCTGTTGAGTGCGTCGATGAGCTGCAGGTTGAACAACTTGTCCCGGTTGAACTTCATCACCACGACAAGAATCTTAGGCAGTGCAAATGCGCACAATCCGAAGAGGACCCCGGCAATGATGTTCCCTGAAACGTAGGAGACCAGCAGAGTGACAAATAGAAAACAGAGCGCCGACAAGTAGAGGAGATTCTGCACAGGGATCGTGAGGAACATCGATTCCATGGTGGATTCGGCGCCTTGGATGTACCTCTCGTCGTAACTCGACCAGCCGGTCTGAAAGAGCTCGATTCCGATATATACGAACAGCATGGCCGCCCCGCCTGAAGCCAACATGGCGACCATCAATTGGGGCTCAGTATTGAGCAGCTTGGCGAGTTCTTGCATGTGTTAAGTCACCGACACCTACGCCGTGGTTCCTTCCTTGAAAATATCCATATCGACTTTGACACCGCGGGCCTGCATATCTTCGACGAATTCCGGTACGTTTCCTGTAGCCACGTATTCGCCTTTGATCCTGCCGCTATCGTCGTAGCCCAACTGTCTGTATTCGAACAAATCACGCATCAAAACGGTATCGACATCGATGCCGAGAATTTCAGAAATGGCGAGGATCTTCCTCGTTCCGTCGCTGAGGCGGGCTTGCTGGATGATGACGTGAATGGCGGAAGCAATCTGTTCGCGGATCGCTCGGGAAGGAAGTTCCATGCCCGCCATCAGGACGAGGGTTTCAAGGCGATTGACCGCGTCCTTGGTGGTATTGGCGTGCAGGGTGGTCAGTGATCCATCGTGGCCGGTATTCATGGCCTGGAGCATGTCCAGGGCTTCACCGCCACGACATTCTCCAACGACGATTCGGTCGGGACGCATGCGCAGGCTGTTCTTGACCAGATCGCGAATGGGGATGGCGCCTTTGCCTTCGATGTTGGCCGGCTTCGATTCAAGTGAGACCACGTGTGGCTGGATGAGTTTGAGCTCGGCCGCGTCTTCGATGGTGATAATGCGTTCGGTGGCCGGGATGAAATTAGAGAGGACGTTCAGCAGGGTGGTCTTGCCTGAGCCTGTTCCACCAGAAACCAGAATGTTCTTGCGCTGTTCCACGCAGAGGGCCATAAAGTCAGCCATCTTGCGGGTCACGCTTCCAAAACCGATCAGGTCATCCACAGTGAACGGTTCGGTCGAAAATTTTCGAATGGTCAGTGTGGGGCCGGAAATGGCGAGCGGCGGGATGATGGCGTTAACACGTGAGCCATCCTGCAGGCGAGCGTCGACCATGGGGCTGCTCTCGTCCACGCGTCTTGAAATGGGGGCAAGGATGCGGCGGATGATGGATATGAGCTGGCGGTTGTCAGTGAAGTATTTGTCCTCGACGCGGGAGAGTTTTCCTTTGCGCTCGACAAAGATGGTGTCGTAGTTGTTCACCATGATTTCGTCGACATCTTCTTCAGCGAGGAGGTCTTCGAGAACACCGAGTCCGACGGCTTCGTCGAGGATGTCTTTAGAGAAATGCGCCGGGTTTATCTCCTTCGGCAGGTGCGCTTTCACCTTCTCGACGAGTTTGTCAATAATGGGGCCCGTCCGCTCCCGGAGCTCTTCCGGGGACTCTTTGGTCAGGTCCATCTGTTTCAGGTTGAGCTCTTTCAGGAGTTGTTCGTGAATCTTTCTCTTGATGGCAATGATGCGTTCGCGCCGTTCGGCGGCTTCTTGCTCAGAGGGCTTCGGTTCAACTTTTTGTGGCGTAGTCTCGTCCCTTTTTGTGACGGCTGTTTCCCTTTCAACCGTCTGTGGACTGGTGAGGGATGTCTGGGGAGGCGACGACTCGGTGTCCAGAAAGCGGAGCAGGAAATCGCCGAGTTGGATGGTGCTGCCGTGCTGGAGAATGGTATCGCCGTTGATTTTGTCTCCGTTGACAAAGGTGCCGTTGCGGCTCTGCAGATCTCGTACAAAGAAACCACCATTTACCTGGATGATCTGGCAGTGTTCGCGGGAGATATTTGTACGGTCGAGGATGATGTCATTCCCATCACGCTTGCCAATCGTTATGTTTGTTTTTTTCAGGGGATATTCGAACGATTTCCCTGAGTTCCCATCTTTGATATAGAGCTTGATCATGACGGCCTCACCTTGTTCCTGGCGTGGTTACAGACCCGCATCTAAATCGTCACCGCCATGGCGTAGTTTGTTCAGGCGTTCCTGGCGCGCTGTGTCCGCATCTTTGACGGTATTCCAGAACGTATCGCTGTTAACTTCCGGTATCCGCTCCATATCGACGATGTCTTCCCTGTTACGCAGGGTCATGGTTAGCAGGCCGCCGGTCTGGCGGGCATGGAGAACAATGCCCGCTTCTAACGGGGTGAGGCTCAAGGTCATCGCGCTGAAACTGTCCTCTTTGTTCTCGTCGCCAAACCTGCGCTGGGAGCCCGGAACGTCTGCCTTATTGATTTTTTGCCCTGTTGCCAGGACGAGTACGCTGCGAAGGACCTGATTGGTGAAGATTTTGAATCCTTCGGGGTGGTTATCATCTTTTTGCCGGAAGGTAGCGTAGATATCCACGCGGTCACCAGGGCGGATCATCCCTCCGACCCCGGAGGTTTTGGTCACACTGATGGTCATGGCGCGTTCGCCCACGGCGAGCAGGGCCTGAAGGCCTTCTTCTTTTTCTCTGTTCTTATCGAGCAGATCACTCCACTGAATGGGATCGTCGCCCCGGATATTGCGAGTGGCCTTTTTTCCGGTGACGGTGGCGCGATCGTTGGCTGTGATAGCGTCCGGAGGCAGAAAACTTCTGGGATATTCCTTAATCATCAGAGAAGGGCCGGTGACCACCTCTCCTTCGTCAATATTGCGTGCGGCGACCAGGATGCTGACCGGCTTCTGACTGGCGAAAATAGCGCGTTCTTTGTCCTGAACGAACTGCCTGACAGCTAGCGCGGCCAGAATAGCCAGAACCAGTGCTGCAAGGAGGGCGAGCTTCGCTTTCAAGTTGCGTTCCTCTTATGTGAGGTGAATAAAAACCGCGGCCGACTGCTGCGGATGAAGGTTACATTTTTATCAGGGATCCGGTCAACCGGGGCGTGTATGAGTGTGTCCTCAATTTCGATTTTGAGCATCGACCTTCTTCTTCCTGGTCTTTGTCTCTTCTGCGTGTCCGGCAGATCTTAAAACAGACGAAGAATCTTTGCTTGGTCATTCGCCCGTTTCGCCCAAAGTCAGAATTGAATGCCTACTCGTGTCACTCAGGGCCCGGCAGGAACAAGCCTCCATGCACCGAGTCGGATCGATGTGTCGTAGTTGACGACAGCACGATTGTCCCATTGTTCGGGCCTTTCAAGGGTGCCATCTGACTGAATGACATCTGCGGGTGGCAGGTTATCTGTCGCGCCATAGTTGCTGGCTGCAAGCACGCGGCGCATATCGGCAGATTTGAGATACGACCAGAGTCGCCGCTCTTCGCCTGCCAAGGGCCGGTTTCCGCCTTGCCGGCTTCTATACAAGCGAGTCTCCCACCGATTGTTTGTGCCAATCTGGTAGCTTGAATGGCAACCACGACAAGACTGGGTCGTTACTGGCCCGCCCAGTTGGTAAGTCAAATACTGAGCCTGAGTGAGATTGGGCTCACCGAAAATGAAATGGGCAAAATCAGGGGTGTAATCATAGTGGAGGACGGTGACGGTGTTTTCTGCCCAGGCTGTATTGTTGTTTTCAACATCAATTTGTGAGTGATCCATCCGGAAGTTCGAGTATGGGCCGGTATTCTGATAAAAGTCGCCCGTGTTGAACAGGGAAGCGGGATTGCCGTTGTTCCTGCTATGGTCTGACCAGTGTTCGGTCTGGTCCGAGACCGTAAGCCTCTGGGAAGTTACATAGCGGTCTATGGTTCCGTCGCCGTCAAGATCCGTGCCGGCAGATGGGGCACGGGTAGAGGCATGGGCCTGGACGTTCAACTGGCCGAGATAGCCGCTGATGACGTTTGCATTGAGGTAGCCGTCGGAGACATCCCCCTGGCTGAAGGTGGCAAACGCACGGGCAAGATTCATCTCTTGATCGATGAAGGAGGACTGCCCGAAGAAGAGGATCCCAAAGAAAAGGATCAGGTACATGGGCAGGGAGATGGCGAACTCGATGGCTGCCGAGCCGTTTCGGCGTCGAATAAACTTCATTGGTTCATCCTTTAATGTCGAATCAGATCTCTGACCGCGGGGTCGTTCAGATTTAATCCATGAGCAGCAGGGTTCGAGGGGTTGAGCAGTTCCTGGATGACTTCGTTCATCGATCCATAAGAGGGTCGGGGCGAAGTGCCACCCCCAACGACAGCATCGTAACCATTTCCGTTGGCATCGTAACTGTTGGTCGCACCGGCGGTGAGTTTGTCTATCAGCATCTGAAAGCCGTTTGAGTAGCCGCTGGCATCAAAATCCTGGATGACTTTTCCAGCGTTGTGAAGCCGGGCCTGCCAGTTGGTGACGTAAAGATTCGCATCGCTATCGAGCCAGGTCTGCCTCGCTGTCTGGGGGTCGGTCTGGTCAGCCCAGTCGGTGACCCATTGATTCTGGAAGGTATCCCATCCGGCCACCCGCGCACTGGCGAAGCTGAAGAACCCCCACTGAGGTTCCCAATCAGCGGGGAGGATGAGTTGGCTCCTGGAGGTTGGCATCCAGACAGCGACGCTGTGACCATACTTGAAGGCTTCCTCTGTGAGGACAAGCGGAGATCGAGCCGGATTCTGGCCATAGGCATTGCTGGTATCGAAGCGGTCACCGGTCAGACCTTCTCCGTATTCGTCCATTTCTTCCCAGACTCGGAGATCCATGAAGTCGTCTTCGTCAGGATAGTCCAGGCCCGTTGAGCCCTTCATGTCATACGTGTGCCAGGGCGAGAGGCGAACATCCGCTTTGCCGTCTCCGTCGTAATCAACTCCTGGAGCGTGAGTCGCCCCGCTGGCATACCCACAGGTGGGGCATCCCTTCACTTGATTGTTGTCATAGATATATCCTGTGGGGCCTACTATTGGGGATCTGTTTCTCTGACCAGCAGTACCAGACGGGATTTCAGTTATGGTAATCTCGCGGCCGTCCCAACACGGCCCCCGTGTCTGGGCGTATACATTGGGGGGGACCGAGTGATTACCCAGTCGTTCATTCACAAAAACCGCTGCCAACTCATTTCCTTGACTGTCCACCGGGACGATATATTTGCCGCGGCTAATACCAGGCCGACTAAGCCGAAAATACCTTTCAACTCCGCCAATTGTTTTGGTCATACAGAATGAGGGAGAGTCAGGCCCGGGGACCATCGGCCCGTTGGGTGGCGGGATAGGACGTTGATACACGCAGGGGCGATCTGCAAATTCAGGCCAGCTGTAAACATCAAATGGAAGAGGGGTGATTAGTGTAAGCTCACGCGTGGCCTCATTGACAGCACTTACCTCCAGAATGGTGCCAGGATTTCGGACTCGCTGGCCATTCTCCATCCTGACAGAACCACCCAATTGAATGAAAAATGGTGTGCGATACGGATTGGAAGGATCCCGAGGATTTCCGTTATCAGAGGTATCTCTCATCCACGCAACGTAGCCGACACGTATGACAGAATCCCCTTGAGCGTATCCGCGGCCCTCTTCCCCGGCTTCTTCCTCAACGGCACGGTTATCGTTTGGGAATTTAGTAACCAGTTGGGTACCATGGGTTTGAGCTGTTGGCCGCCAGGTTGGGTTAAGTAATCGGCCCATTCTTTGAAAAGTACGACGGATGGGATCCCTCAGGCAGACGTCGATATTCATGTCACGGGTCCGCTCCCAATCCCAATGCTTGTAATAGTGGCCCTGGCCGTAGGGAACATTGCATCCAGGCCAGGTGTCTGATCCCCGCTGCCCTCCGTCAAACCAATCCATCCACTGAGCGTATCTGCTTTGACTGGGATGTGTGGCGGCGCCCGCGCCTACGTCAAGCCCAAAGCGCTCTGCATCCGTTTCCTGTTTCAGCATATTGTTCAGGTTGAGCTCGGCGAAATCCGGATAGATGGTAGCAACCCGGACGCCTCGGCGGCCACTGTTGCCTTCTGTCATTGAAAAGGCTGCGCCTACGGATTCGTGAATCGCAGAGCGAATGATATGGCCCTGCGCTGTGGAGATAATGATCTGCTGTGCCTCGCCAAGCTCACGAAGGTACTGTTTACCCAACGGAATGTATTGGGACGCCTTGGCATAGGCTTCATCATATTTTGTCTGGTCGCCGCTGGGGTCCGCATTGTGAGGGGAAGAAGCAGGCAGGGCCTGGCGTCCTGCCGCGCGTGAGCCCGGCACTGAAAATTCCAAGTCCACCGCTGAGATAATCACATCTACGGCATACCGGCACAGGTTATAGTGCATGATAGCCATACCTTCGTTAATCCATGCCAGCGCGCTGAGCGCGTTCGCCTGGTTGACGGCCATGGAGTAGGCCGCGGCGTCCGCCACATTCTGGGTCTTGATCTTGTTGGAGCTGTAAATTCCGATGCGAAAAATCGCACCCGCGAATAACGCCAGCAGCCCCATGGTCACCGAGGCGAATACCATGGCCTGGCCGCTCTGCCCGCGGTGGATGCTGCCGAGGCCTGTCCCCAAGCGTTGCAATATTTTTCTCATAAAAGCCATGTCTGCCTCTTTATTGATTGCTTGGGGCGCCAATATCCCAATTGCGCGGGAGCGTACAGCTTTCCGTCAGCGTGAGGTGGGAGACGTTGTAATTCGAGTTGAATTGAAATGTCTGACCCGGGAGGTTGCTCCAGGCGCCCATGATGGTCTTGTCCGGCAGAAAGATTAGCTCAAAATCGTATTCCACCGTTGCAACAATGTCCGGGCCTGAATTCTGGTTTGGGGTACGGGCGATAGTTACCCTGGTCTTGTCCTCCGCGGCACCATGCCTTTCGAGTCTGTTCCCGGACCTGGAATTCCAGCCAGGGATGTCGACTGTGTCAGTCGTTGTGGTCTCGCGAGTGCCGGCAAGTGGTGCAATGATCATGGTTGCCGCCGCCATGGCTTCCTGCTGCGCGTCGGAAATCCAGTTGTTCGATTCCGGAACGACGACCGCGGCGCGGGCCGCAACGAAGGCGGCATGGTTGACCGTCAATTTGGTCATATACATGTGCGACAACTGCAGCATCGCCAGCGTCATAAAAAGCTGGATGGGGAAGATCAGGGCAAACTCCACGATTACCTGCCCCCGCTCTTCTCTTAAGCACGCTGGATTCTGAAGCAGTTTCCGGATCATCAGGCGACCCCTTTCAACCAGGCCAGGAGGGTACCGACGGCCATGGCAAACCCATAAGGAACGGTCAGGCCTGTTAAGACAGCGGTACCATCCACGTGTTTCTCTTCTTTCATCATACTGGGTGAGAACATTACACAGGCGGACTTCTTTAATCCTTCACCAAATTTCTTGTTGTAGATCAAGACCGCTACACCTATGACAGCCCCCGCAAGCGCTGAATAAAGTGCCGCAACCAGCACAAAAGCCCAGCCCATTAAGGCCCCGATAGCTGCCATGAGTTTTACGTCGCCCATACCTACTCCGCCGAGCAGGTAGAAAAGATAAAACACTCCGAATCCGAGGAACAGCCCGAAAAGACAGCTGGTCAGGGCAGGTGTTGAGCGAATGATGGTCTGGCCATTCTCAAGGAGGAACGGGCGATCCTGCCCACCGATGGCCACGGCGACCAGGAGGCCAATGACAATGGCGGGGTAGGTAAGCCAGTTGAAGACTTTACCCCAGACCAGATCGGTGTAGGCCGCCCCGATAAGAAGCGCAAACAGCCCGCACACTCGGAACAAGTCCACAATATCTACCAAATCCATACCCAAATCCTGTTTGGGGAACGGCGACCACCGCGTTCACATCCTATCAACGCGGGCAGGGAAGAAATGTCCAGAGCGGGGGTGTCTACGGGAAAAGCACAAGAACTCCGCCGTGGCGGAGTCTTGAGCGCCTAGTACTGATTAATCGTCTTTGTTTCCTGACTCGAAGCAGTGCCTGCGCGATCCTGGGCATTCACTTGGTTGCCGGCGAGCTGCTGGGCTGAGGCACTGAACAGGGAGCGAATCTGATTACCAAAGATGGTAATCAATGCGATAGAACCTATGGCCACCAGGGCCACGATAATGATGTATTCAGCAGTGGATTGCCCCTTTTTACCCCAACGTTGCTGAAGTATTCGATTAGACAGACGCTTCATTGCGATCTCCTCACAAGTCAAAAGAATGGAAACGGGGGGACCGAAAGACTATGGAATTGGCAACGCCATCATAGACGTTACGTCAGTATATATGCCCTTTAGCGCGCTGAAAAGGGTCTGCCCATTATCAGCGATTCGTAATTCAGTAAGAATGCCCACGAAAAGGATTAACACGCCCACGAGCATGGCATACTCGACGGCAGCTTGCCCCTCTTCTGATTCCCAAATTTTTTTGAGACTCCATTTTTCGTTCATTTTTCCTGGCTTACCCTGCAAAGGCTTTGTCCAAAATCGGTGCCGGACAAGAGGTTCAAATTATAAAGCCCACTCCACCCTCGTCAAGGAACGGTATACGGCCCGACACGAGGATTGTTGGGGGAATTCCTGCACCAGTATCAGCTAAATTAACAGTCTTGCGACAAGCGGTCTCTTAGCTGGGTAACAAACCGGCCTGCGAAGAAACTTCCGCGGCACGCAGAGCTTTATCAGCTATAGTTAAATTCCTGGTCCTCGCATCCTCAATCCTGAATCATGCCTACTGTATTTGCACCAGAGCTGAGGTCGCTTTGCATCACGCTCCTCCGCGCTTGGGGCGCAGCCGCTGATGAAGCGGAACTTGTCGCCGATTGTCTCGTGCAATCCAATCTTGAAGGGCACGACTCACATGGAGTGTTGCGGCTGCCTCAGTACCTGGAGCGTATTGAATCCGGCATTATCCTGCCGGGGGCCGATATCAAGACAGTCAGGGAAAGGAAGGCGATGGCTGTGCTGGATGGCGCCTGGAACTTTGGGCAGGTGATCGCCGTTCGAGCCGCAGAAATGGCTATAGCTAAGGCCAGGGAATGCTCCCAGGCCACAGTGACTGCGTTTCACTGCAATCACGTGGGGCGTTTGGCACGATTTTGCCAGATAGCGGTGGATAATGACTGTATCGGCATAATGGCAGTCAACGGACACGGTGGCGATCAGGGAACGGCACCGTTCGGGGGGACAGACAGACGCCTCCCTACAAATCCGATCGGGTTCGGAATCCCGACCGGGAAAGATTTCAACATCATCCTCGACATGACCACCAGCGTAGCGGCAGGGGGCAAAATGCGGGTGGCGCAGAATCTGGGGAAGAGTGTCCCCGAGGGCTGGCTGCTGGATGCCGATGGCAAACCTACTACCGATCCAAGCGATTACTTCGGCCCTCCGCCCGGATGCTCGCTCCCTTTCGGCGGACACAAGGGCTTTGGCCTGAGTCTTGTGGTCGACATCCTGGCTGGCGCCCTGAGCGAAGCCGGATGCTCTCGTCCCGATCCCGAGCTTTCGGCAAACGCGATTTTCTTTCAGGCGATTCACATCGAGTCATTCACCACCCTGGAAGAATTTCGTCAACAGGTGGATCGATTGATTGATCACGTCAAAGCTTCACCCCCCGCGGAGGGGATTGATGAAATCCTCGTGCCGGGAGAAGCCTCAGCGCGCAGGGTCAAAGAACGCACCGAAAACGGCATTCCGATCGATGAGAAAACCTGGGAAACTCTTGAGAGCGCGGCACTGGGAAAAGGTATCCGGATCTAGTCAGATCTGAGCCGCTTGACACCTACCTGCCGATCAGTTCGAAGCCCTTTTTTCAGACCAGCGACGGTACCAATCGAGTAGCTCCGGCGTGGGCGCAAAATCGTGGATGGTGACTCTCTTGCGGTCGGGCAGATAGTTCCCGAGGTGCCAGGCGTTGGGATGGTAGATAGCGAAGTCACCGGCATCCATGCTTAACCGCACGGCTCTTGGCATGCCCTGGGCATAGACTATTCCGGCACGCTCAAGTTCTCCGTAGGAAGCGCCCTCGGGTGGGCGCTGGGCAATTGCGGCGGCCACTTCTTCAGTGAAATTTTCACGAAGATAACTTCCCGGCACATACCAGGTGCAGTTGTCTTCATAGAGTGGGCAGTTGATCTGATTGAACCAGTGCGGGTCCCGGGTGATACGGCGGAATTCTTCCAGGTCCGGCACATTGGATTCTTCCGTGATGTCCCGATGCCAGTTAGTCCAGCCAGGGCGCTCTGCAGGTTCAATAAGAATTCCAGTGCGATCAAACTCGTTACGGATTTTATGACGAGGCGTCAGAAGCCGCGCAATGGCATCGACGAGCGGCGGAAGCTCTGCATAGTCTTTGAAAGGTTTGAGGTCAATGTCATGGCTGGCGACAGGTTGCAATCGCTGGGCCTGAGGCCCACGAAGGTTGCGGGCGATTTCCGGGACACGCACGGTGGCCTTTCGCAGATCCGAGATCAAGGACGCTGGCAATATCTGTCTGAAGACAGCAAAGCCTTCGGTTCGATACTGGTGGATCATGGAATCGCAGAAATGAAAGCTCATGGTTAAGGGATGTGGGGTTAAGCAAAGGATATCGACCTGAGGCAGTCCTGTTTTGGTCCGCTCAGGTTTCAGGATTTATCCGTAGTATGCTGAGGGAATGACTCTGCGTCACGCCAAGGCACAGAAGCCAGAGCATTCTGAGGTGTTGCGCACAAAATGACGCAACCATAGACTTTTTCTTTCGAACTTGTCTTCGAAAAACCTGAAATTGGCCAAGCCGTGCGTTTTGCGCCGTTTCATGGCGGATTAAGAATCCATCCAGCGATTATAGAGCGGGGTTTATCGGATTCTCAGGAACGAATTTAGAAACTCTGGGGCAGAGGGCAAAGGCTGCTGTTCCCACCCCTTACCAGAAGAGATCATCACAGGATGCCGAGCCGTGGCCTTACGCTCTTTTTCCCCATGTACAATGAACGTGAGAACATCTCCGGTTTGTTGGATCGTCTGGAAGCCTTGATTCCGATCCTGCAGACGGACGACCTCGAAATCCTGATCATTGATGATGGCAGCAGCGACGGCTGCGATGAGATTGTGCAGGAGCGGGCCGAGAGGGTCGAGCAGATACGATTGGTTCAGCATTCAGAGAACAAAGGCTATGGAAGCTCCCTTCGCACAGGCTTCCAGACCGCCAGTCGCCAGATGGTGTTCTATTCCGACAGCGATCTGCCTGCGGACCTGTCGGAGATAACCAGGACTTTTCCACTCCTCGATGAAGCAGACCTTGTTATAGGATACCGGATCGAAAGGCATGAGACGTTCCGGAGGGCTGTGTACTCAAGAATCTACAACAGCCTGATGCGATTACTTTTCCATGTACGAGTACGTGATGTGAACTTCTCATTAAAAAATAGTAAACAAGGAAGTTCTCGACAGGATTCACTTGACTGCAAGCTCCGTGTTTATTGACGGCCAGTTGTTGGCGGAGGCAACGAAATATGGCTTTCGAATCGTAGAGATACCCATCAATTACACTCCTAGAAAAGTTGGGGTCTCAAGCTTTGACAGTTTCAAAGCTGCGTGGGATACGCTCATTGAGATGCTCCGATACTGGAAAGGCCCTTTCCGAGTACGATCAGATGATTGAGGAAGCCTACGATGCTCTTTACCAATTGGAAGAGCACCACTGGTGGTACGTCGGAGCGCGGGCGGCCTATCGCAGCCTTCTCGAATTGGGCCTTGGCAGACCAACAGGCAGACTCAGAATGCTGGATGTTGGGGTGGGCACAGGCGGCAACCTGGAACTGCTGAGCGATTATGGCTCGACCACGGGCCTCGATTTCTCACTCAACGCACTCCGTAAAATTGGGTCCAGACCGGCTACCGGTATCATCCAGGGCAGTGCTGACCACCTGCCTTTTGTCGACAATGCATTTGACGGTGTGACCCTGTTGGGCCTCATCGAACACGTGGAAGACGACCTCAAGACCTTGAAGGAAGCTGCAAGAGTTTGCAAGCCTGAAGGGGCAGTCGTCCTGCTCACCAGCGCGGTTCCTGCCCTGTGGAGCCATCATGATGAGGCTAATCAGCACCTTCGCAGATATACTAGAAGCGGCTTGCAAGCTCTGGTGCATGAGGCTGGTCTGCGGATATTGCGTCTATCCTATCTGAACTTTTCGGTATTCTTTCCGGTTCTGTTTGTCCGAGTATTACAGAGGTTGAGCAAACCTGAGCCTCACTACGACATGGGGCGTCCGCGAGAATGGACCAATTTGCTTCTCAAGTCTGTCATGTGCGCGGAAGCGAGGATTCTCCGACACGTGCCACTCCCTATCGGCGTAAATCTGGTCGCTGCATGCCGGCCAGTCCGGCCATCATAAAGAGACCTGCTGCAAATCCATAGCGCTAAAGTGGCTTTCAATAAACAAGAAATTCTGGAGCTTTACCGGAACGAGCCGTGGCGTACCCGCATGCACGTAATGGGGCGAATGCGCCTGTTTCCTTTTGAGCATCTTGTGGAGCACGTTCCCGAAATCTCCCATGGCGCCATGCTCGACCTCGGTTGCGGGCACGGATTATGGCCCTTCTTTTTGTCAAAGCACTGCCCTGACGCGCACATCTATGGTATTGACCCGGATGACAGCAAAATCCGCCTCGCGGAAGAGATCCGGCAGAGTAATGGGATCGAGAACATCACCTTTATGACCGAGAAGGCGGAGGTCGCTGATTTCTCTGAATGCTCTTTTGCGTCCATTATTGACGTCCTGTACCTCATGACATTTGACCAACAGGAAGCGGTTTTGAGACATCTCTCTGAGAAACTGGATTCGGGGGCCACGCTGCTCGTCAAAGTAATGAGCCAGACACCCAGATGGAAGTTCCTTTGGAACTGGTTTGAAGAATGGCTGGCGGTGCGGGCCATGAAGATCACGTTCGGACAACGGTTCTATTTCAGACCGGAGCAGGAGTGGGTCACTCTTATTGAGAGCCTGGGCTTCAGAGTTACCAAATACCGTCTCGACCAGGGCTACCTTCACCCTCATCTTCTTTTTGTCGCTATCAAACAGGACTGAACTGTAATTGTGCGTCCAAGAATCACCATTAATGCAGACGACTTCGGCTGGCTCGACGGGCAGAATCTCGCTGTAGAGAAAGCCCATTCTGAGGGCGTTCTGGATAGTGCCTCACTCCTGGCGAATGGTGACGCTTTCATCCAGGCAGTGGAGATGTCAGCCAGATTGCCGAACCTGCATGTTGGTGTCCATCTCTCCCTGAATGAGGGCAAGCCTATTTTGGAACCCGAGCAGTTGCCGAATCTCGTTCGGCAGGACGGCCAGTTCATGGATACCGTCTCGGAAATTGCCTCGCTCTGGCTAAGAGGGAAACTGGTGACAACGGAGGTAATTCCAGAGTGGCGGCAGCAGATCCAGCGGGTCATCGACCACGGTATCTCGCCCAGCCACATCGACTCACACAAGCACGTACATGTCTTTCCACCACTCCTGAAGGCTCTGCTTGAATTGGCCGAGGAGTTCAACATTCCGTACGTTCGGCTTCCTCAAGAGCCAGTCACTTTCTCTGCATTTCGCCGGGGCCCCGCATGGCTGGGACTCTGGGCCCTGGCCGGACGGGCTCGCAAGCATCTCGATAGCGAGGGTATCCGTTACGCCGCCCGATTCATCGGGATAGCTGCCAGCGGTGCCATGACGACCCGGCGACTCAGCGATTACCTGGAGGCACCTTTCCCCCACACTATTGAGATCATGGTGCACCCTGCCGTCGAGACACCGGATATCATCAAACTTCGCCAGGAATATAAGTGGGCAAAACATTACCAATTTGAGGAGGAGCTCGAAGCGCTTTGCAGCAAGAAAATCATCGCACTGAAGGCGAGGCTGGCCGCGCGTTAAGTCGTCCGCTGCTGTTCCTTGTAGCAGTCAATACTGCAGTCATCCTCACGGGGATAATTTATCGACTGCATGGTCTGGAGACGATCCCGGCGTTCGGTGGAGACGAAGCCAAACTCATTTGCGAGATGGATGAACCCGGCATCGGGTGGACCATCCACATCCACTACATTGGGTTCTATCTTGAAGCGGTGACGAATCCGCTCCTGCTGCTCTTTGGCTTCAGCGGATTTTCCGGACGTCTTTCTCCGGCCTGTGCCGGTATTGCTGCCATCTTCGCCTGCGCGCTGTGGGCCATACTTCATCAGAGGAGACTGCCGGCAAAGCCGATTGGAAACGAAAAGGAGCTTCGAATTCTTTTCGTCCTGACATCGACCGCATGTACTGCTTCGTTGCCGCTGCTGTTCGTCTATTCCAGAATCCTGTTCCCACACGGGTTCTTCCCGGTATTCCTCATTGGCGCCCTGATTCTTCTCGAGCATTCCCTCGGGGGCCGGCCTTACCTGTTCGTGTTATCCGGACTTCTGATCGGAATCGCTTTTGGTTTCCACCCGTTGCCTGTCCTCTGTTTGCCACCGTTCCTGGCCGTCTTTTGTTGGGCAAACCGCGCTCGTTTTCGATTGTGGCACTACCTGGCTTTTTCCATGGCGTTCCTCATTCCAGCCCTGCCAACAATCAGCAGTGTATTCGTCAAGAACTCAGAGTGGCCCCGCTATCAGTCACCTCTGAGTTTTCTAAAAACCCTTTGGTTTATCACCGTTGGCCAACAGAGCTTTGTATACATCAATGGCACAGGGTTTTCCCATACCGAGGTGGTCGCTATTTCAGGTCTTCTGGCACTTACGCTTGCCGGCGCGATGGTCTATTGGGTTCAGAACAAGTCCGACATCGCGCTCGTTGGCCACTTCTGGATTTTTACTGTCAGCCTTGTCCTCCTGTATCTCATGACGCGGAATCGGCCGCTCTCAAACGACGGTTATGAGCGATACACGATTGGAGTAATTGCATTCCTTCCCCTGATACTGGGCAAGTCTGTCCTGGCCCGGGACTACCGGCAGGGCATTGGTTTCGCCTGCGCGATAACCATGTTGAATCTGATGCTTTGTTGGGGAAATGTTGGCCGATTCATCACTTCCTTTGAAGAGATCGGTGGTCAAAGCCATACCTACTTCCGGAACGATCCGGTTAAGGATCCCCGTGAGAAGTTTTTTCAACAGATTGCAGAAGAGGCCCAGGGCTCCGATGGTGAGATAGTGGCATGGGAATGGAACGCCTATTGGGCATTCAAATATTACTGTCGGAAATACAGAAAGAATTTCGCCATTTCCATGGGCTATCCCGCCGCGTGGGAGCAGTTGAAAAACAGCCATTGCAAATATCGCTACGTTATCTTGTACGCCGATTCAGATGAACTCAGACGGGCTGCCGATGCTCTTGTCGCCGGTTTCTTCGAAGGGAACAAACTGGCCCGGTACCCACTGGAACAGGCCAGTGGGGAGGTCTATCTCCATGCCTACCGCATTTTGAATGATCCGAATTAAAGGGAGCAGAGCTCTTGAGGACTCTAAGCAGGCCCACGGTAATGGTCAGCCAACCATCTCTTCTGCGATTTTCTTCACCTGCCTCAAGTCCAGTTTCCCAGTGCCGAGCATCGGTAGTTCATCTACTTTCAGGAATTGATTCTCTTTTGGGATGAAGAGATTGGGTAGCCCGCTGGCTCTTACCCGCTCGACCACCGCCGTGATCTCTTCCTCCGGGATGGTGTGGAGGACGGCGAGTTTTTCGCCCTTCTGGTCGTCGGAAACAGAGGTAACAGCGAAGACCTGCGCTTCTGCTCTGGCAGCTTCCTGCAAAGCCTGCTCGACGCGGCCGTGGGGTACCATCTCGCCGCCGATTTTTGAGAAGCGGGAAAGCCGGTCAGTGATTTTCAGGAAGCCGTCTTCATCAAGAAGACCGATATCACCTGTCGTGTACCAACCATCTGTGATGACCTCTGCAGTCAGCTCTTCTTTACCGAGGTAACCCTTCATAATGTTGGGGCCTTTGACAAGCAGCATGCCTTCAGTACCAGGCGGCAGGATTTCACGTGTCTCAGGGTTAACGATTCTTACTGCAACCCCCGGCAGGGGCTGGCCTACATAGCCGCGGCGTGAGCCGGGCTGGAAGAAACCGGGTGAACGGAAGTCCAGAGTATTTGAAGAAATGACCGGGGCACATTCTGTCGTGCCATAGCCTTCGAGAGGGCGAATGCCGAAGTGGTCTTCAAATGCAATCAGGAGACGTTCAGGTAGCTTTTCCGCGCCGGCAAGCACGATTCGCAACGAGCCAAATTGCGATGCAGTGCAGCGTTTGAGATAGATCTGCAGGAACGTGGGTGTAGCCAGGAGAATGGTGACCTCGTAATTCTGGATCAGGTCGCCAACGCCCGCAGCATCGAGCGGGTTGGGATGAAAGACGATCCCCATGCTGTTGTTTACTGCGAACCAGAGCGACATGTAACCAAACGAATGAAACAACGGCAGAATGCCGAGCAGGACGTCTTTGTGGTCCACCTGAAATACCTGCGAAGTGGATTCCACATTCGAAGCGATGTTGTAATGAGTGAGCATGACGCCTTTGGGGTCGCCAGTGCTTCCGCTGCTGAAAATTATCGTGGCTACGTCATCTAGCTGAGTGGGCCGTTCGGCGCCGCAGGCCCGTTCAATCCAACTGGGAGGAGCGAAGACTGCATAAATGAATGCAGCAAACTTGTCAGCAAATTCGAGGTCATGCACAAGTTCCTCGATCCAGATGGGCTCGAGCCCTTCGGGCAATTCCAACTTCGCTTTATCCAGAAACTCCCTGCTCGTCACGACAGTCTTGAGTTCCGCCTGCTCTGCTGCGGATGCAATTCCCGTCTGGCCGGCAGTGTAATTTAGATTCACACTCGGCTTGCCTGTGAAGGAGGCGGCGATGTTTACCATGCCCGCCGCTACGGAGGGCGGTAACAGGATGCCAATGTGTTTTTCGTCATCCCATTTTGGCCGCAGGACTCTGGAGATCGCTATAGCGCTGGAGAGGGCCGCCAATCTCTTTACGCGTGGTTGTGTATCGTCAGCGAGTGCAAACGATAAAGGATTCTTTCGCGCCTCATGAATGAAAGCACGGTGAAGGGGCCTCAAGTCCGGCCGCCTGTATTCCCATGCCATTTGTGCCAGTTCCTGAACCGCACGCCGCACCACGGTCCCCCGGGTGTCAGATGGCAGCGGCTCGCCGTACGAAATGGTCACCGGATATGGAAATCGCCGAGGCATTTTGGTGATAAACCGGCCGCGCTCGCGACTGAAGATGCTGCCCCAGAGCCGGTCCAGATGAACGGGAATGATGGGCACCTCCCGGCCCTTGGCGATGAATTCAAACCCCCGGCGAAACGGTTGTAAGAGGCCGTTCCGACTGAGCTGGCCTTCGGCGAAGATGCAAACGACTTCTCCATCATCAAGGTAACTGCCCGCATCCTTGAGTGCCTTGAGAATGACGCGAGGGCCACCGGATGCCGAAATCGGAATCGCACCCAAAACCTTCAGAAACGGGCGGAACAAAGGCATGTGGAAGTAATGTGAGTCCACAATAAACCGAACCGGCCGGTCCAGGCTGGTGATAAGGAACAGGCCGTCCGCAAAAGTGACGTGATTGGGCACGAGCAGGGCGCCACCTCTTTCGGGTACGTTTTCGACGCCGACAATCCTTACCCGATATATGGTGTTTTTGAGCAGTACGAGAAAGAGCCGCAGAAAGGCCTCCGGCAACACGTAGAGCGCCCAGGCAGTGCCGAGGCAGGTGGCAATGGCTGCACCGACCAGAATGCCTCGGGCAGACAAACCAATCTTGGAGAGGAATAGGGCCCCGAGCGAGCCGCACAAAATGCCCCCGAAAACAAAAACATTGGAAACAGCAATGATTGCGCCCCGTTTCTCTGCGGGGGCCTTCCATTGCAGTAGAGAATGAAGCGGCACAACGACCAGTCCACTCGAGATGCCCAGCAGGCCCATGAAGACAAGCGTGCCATAGAGCCCCGGCGCGAACGCGCCCAGCAGCAAGGTGAAGATGCCCAGTCCGAGCGCTCCCATGGGTATCAGACCAATCTCGATCTTGCCCGAGGACATCTTCCCAGCAAGGACGCTGCCGACGCCGGCGCCGAGGGCGAATGCGGTCAAAGGCCATGCTGCCTTCGAATCGCTGAGTCCAAGGTAATCCGCGGATTTCGAATAAACCATGATGTCCTGTCCGAGCAGGCTGGCCAGGCCCCAATAGGCAGTAAGCCCGATGATGGTCAGCCACAGTTTTTTGTCCCGGTAAGCAATCTGCCATGCCTCTCGCAGAACGCGCGTTGTTTCGCCGCTCATATTCGCTGCTGGAACATGAGGAACGAAAAGGGCAGCGAAAAAGCCGACGCATGCAAGGAACACCAGCGGCAGCACGGATAACCATGCTTGTGGGCCGGCAAAGTCGAGGAATACTCCACCCAGACCGGTCCCCACGATGATGGCCAGGAATGAAAGGAATTCGAGAATTCCGTTGCCTTCAGTAAGTTTTTCGTGTGGTAGCAGTTCCGGCAGGATGCCGTACTTCGCCGGACTGAATATCGCAGACTGCACCCCCATAACTCCGAGCACAACTAAGGCGGGCAAGAGAGTTAATTTGCTCATCTCATAGAAACGCGCCGGATCGCCGTCTGGGCCGGTATAGGGCGCGACGGCCTGTGCGTATCGCCAGAGCGTCACCGCGGCAAGAACCATGATAACGATTTCAACAGCCTTCATCGCAACGATGATTGTCCGCTTGCTGAACCGATCTGCGAACACCGCGGCGGGCAGCGAAATGATCATCAGCGGCAGGGTAAAGACCACAAGCGCCAGTGTATATGCGTTCTGTGTCAACTCCTGAACCCGGTCGCCCCCAGCCCCGAATTGCGCGTGGATGGCATGGAGCGCAAGCAGCGGAAGGATGACCTTCCAGGCATTGTCGTTGAACGCGCCCGTAAACTGGGCCAGCAAAAGCCCTCCAAGTGGATGCTTGCTTTTCATGCCTTACCGATAGCTCCGCACGACCAGTTCAGAAATCTTGCCTCGCTTATCACCCTTGCTGTTTATGGCGCGGTTGGCATAAACACGCTCCGGCTTGAAATCCTTGTAAAGCTTGCGAATGAGAGGTGCGTCAGAGTTCGAAAGCATGACATGCACCCCGCGGCTGGCCAAATCACGAAAGGTCTCAGACAGCCGCACCTGATCTTCTTCCTTAAATCCATTCCGGCTGTAAGTGGTAAACGAAGATGTTTTCGTCAGCGGTTGATAGGGAGGGTCAAAATAAACGAAATCCCCTTCGGCCGCCCGGCTGACCGCATCCGAGTATTCGAAACATTCAATCTGAGCGCCCTGCAAGGCGGCCGACGCTGCCCGAAGGTTTTCTTCATTGCAGAAATTCGGCTTCTTATAGTGACCAAAAGGGACGTTATATTGTCCCTGCAGATTCGTCCGATAGAGGCCGTTGAAACAGGTCTTATTGAGATAAATCAGACGGGCAGCTCGGGTTTCGGGTTTGCGTGGAGTGCTTGCGCGGACATGGTAATAGTAATCCTCTTCGTTCCGGTGAGTCTTGAGGTGGCGAATGACCTCGTCCACATTATCCCGCACCACTTTGTAGGTTTCTATAAGAGGATCGTTCACATCTGTCAGATATGTTTCTTTCAACATTCCCAGTGAAGACAGCCCAAAGAACAGCGCCCCTCCGCCAACAAAGGGTTCGAAGTAAGAGCCAAAACTGTCGGGCATTCGGGCAAGCAGTTGTTGGAGCAACTGCCCTTTGCCGCCCGCCCACTTCATGAATGGTTTCGCCCGTGTAGATGTCATGGATGCCGTTGAATATCTGAGAAGTAACGAATTCTCAGGATGAGGAAGGTTACGTCAAACGCGAAGGAAGGCGGCGATGGATGCTCGACCTCGACCGATGTGGCCTTTTCGCGCGGTAACAAGCTCTAACGCTCGCGGAGCGCCCCCACCACGCTCCTCTACACGGGCTGCAACTTGCGCCAGCGGTCGTAATAGATGTGCATTTCTGCCGGCAGAAATGCACGCACACTCTCCTTCAATCGCCATTCGAAACGGCCATCCACCTTTTCTGCAACGGGCTCATCCGCTTGGCACTTGCGCCAACTCGCGGCCAGGGTCAGGCGTTCGACATCCTTCTTCATGGTACCCCGATGGATAGTCATCCCGCTCCAGAACCCGAACTGACCCGGCTTGAGCTTGATCGTCTTCTGGCCCGAGAGGTCACTGTTGGGGGAGTTCACCAGGCATTCCCTTTCCTCCTCCGTTCGGTTTCGATGATGGCTGCCGGGTACAATCTGCAGGCAGGCGTCTTCGATGAGTGCCAGGTACCACCTCAAGTCCCTGACGGGCTGATTGAGTATTTCCATCTCTTCCTCAAGGGACGGATCTTTGTTGCCGATATCCCGATGCCAACCACCGGGAAAATCCTCGTGATGCGGATTGGTTCGCAAGTCTATCCAGCCGAGACGAAACTCATCTCCAAGCATCTGGCGCGCGCAATCTACAAAGGGCTTGTGGAGCATGTATTCAGCAAAGAGAGGCTCTTTGAATTCCGGAGCGATCAGGCCACGGATACACCACGGCTCACTCTTCTCCGCGGCCCAGTGAGTGTATACGTCAACTTCGCCGGCCCGTACCTTGTCTTTCACTCTACGGCAGGCGGCATACAATTCCTCGAACATCTCTTTCGGGATCAGATCATCAACGATGAAATAACCTTCCTGTCGATATTGGTCCAGGTGTTCTGCTGTAATCATTGATTTTTACCTTGGGGTTTGGAATGCCAGCAAATAGGAGAAAGTATTTTGTAGGTTACGTCAAATTCATGATTGGCGTAACAATTCTTGCAGTTTGGCCTGTTTTTACTTGAAACAGTTGCTCGACGATCTAAGATTGCCGCCCCTTCCCTAACGCCGTCACTTTCGTGACACAGGCGCACTCAACGACAATTTGGCCAAGAAACCTCTCTCTCAGTCTTGGGCAATGTCTGCATTTTTCTCCCCATTTTTCAGGAGTGTGCCATGCGGTCTCTCACCGGTTCTCCCATCAGGTGCATCAGCGCCTTCGCATTTTCGATAGTGGCAGCCCATGCCTTTGCCGCCGAAGAAAAGGTCCCCTATGTTGCCGAAGTAGCGGGTAATCGTGTCAATGTTCGTGCTGGATCAAGCTCCAACTACCGGATCCTCGATGTTGCCAACGCCGGTCAAAAGCTCGTTGTCCGTGCGATAGACAATGGCTGGGCCAAGGTCGATTTACCGAAGGGCGTCTACGTTTTCATATCAAAACAATACGTGCAGCCAGGCAAGAATGGCCAGGGAATTATCACGGCTGAACAGGTAAACGTTCGCCCCGAGCCGAATCTCCGCCAGCCTGCCATGTGCCAGATCAAGAAGAATGACACCGTTCGTATCATCGAGACGGCCGGTGAATTCTATAAAATCGAGCCGCCGGCCGAGACATTCGCCTACATTTCCGCCAAATACATCCGCTACTTTGGTGATTTGGAGAAGATGGTGGAGGATGTCGAAAAGAAAGAGGAAGCGGATACAAAAGTAGCTGCTGTCATAGACCTCGACAAGGAGGCATCTGAGAAGGGCACAACCAGGGAAGAGTTGGCCAATCTTGTTGGAAAATATCAGACACTCATGGCCGATCAGAAAGTGGGTGAAGAACTTAAGACGCACGTCGCACAGCGGTTGGCCAATCTTGCCGAACTGAAACAGATGTTTGATCTCAAAGAGCAGAACGCACAACTTGTTCAGAAGCTTGAAGAATCCAGCCAGCAAATCCAACAGATTTCGCTGCGAGCGGAAAAGCTGAGTCGGAAGGCTCAGGAACATGAGGAAAAGATCGCTGAGCTCAATTACGTCCCACCGCCGCCTCCGACTTACACTGGGAAGGGTGAGATCAAGTCTCTCGTCAGAGTTTGGAATCGCCCCGGAACGCACAAGCTCGTCAATGACAAGGGCGAAACGCTGTTCATCCTTCAGAGTGATTCCCACGACTTGGAAGGCTTCACGGGCAAGACGGTCGGCATTAATGGAGAAATCCAGGATCTGCGTGGCTGGCGCACAAAGCTCCTTCAGGTGGACGAAATCGATGTCATCGGTGCCCTGGCTAAGAATTAGCCCTGCGAGTACGAAAAAATTAGAAGCCTCGTCCCTGATTCAGGGGCGGGGCTTTTTCTTTGGCCCAACTGGAGCATGGACCTGGTGATTCTGGTCTATGGAATCATTTCTCCGTTTTCTTGAGACTGGAAGCGATTCACAAACATCACGTTCAAGAGATTGATCCAACCCACGTCGGGATACCAATATCTGGTGGTTTGCTTGGGACCGATTACAAAACCGACATGATCAGAAAGAAGGCACCCATATTGCTGACTGGGGCTGTCATCCACAAGCCCTAACTCAGGAGGTTGCCCCATGCGACTCAAGTCCAGGCAGGCGATGACTGTTTTCGGCGGTGCATGCCTCATTGCGGTGAGTCTCGGATGGACGACTTACATCCACGATGTGGAGATCAGTAAACGCTCCCAATTACTGGAGCAAGCGCGCAAGCTCCGAAAACTTGCACATAACATAGTCAGCTACCTTACCGAAAACGGCGAATACCCGGCAAAGGTGTCCCTGGACGAAGCGCCTTCTGAGAGCGGTGAGATTCCGAGCAGGAGCGCAGGCGTTGAGTATGAAATTGTCACTGGCCGCAATGGACATCAGTTTTTCATTCTCCGCTCCAAGCCTGACCAACCTCAGCGTGCCCCCTCCCTGGGCCTTCCATCCGCGGAAGCAGGAAATTCACGGTCTATGAATGATCTCGCCAGCGTGGTCTCCGTGGAAGCACATGGACTCTTGCAGCTCAAGACAGGCCCTGCAGCAGACAAACTTCTGCTCGCGCCGAACTGTTTTTTTGACCAAAGTAATCCATTCGAGTTCCAGGATGAGCCAGCGGATACCGTCATTGGTGATGCAGGTCACATCGTCTGCATTTCGTCCAGTCGCTATCGTGGCAAGGTCTGCGAGGAATTCGCTGTTCTTCAAGGGCGTGTTCGTATAGTGGCCGGCAGTGAATCCAGAGATATCGGCCCGGGTGACATCCTGATCCTGATCCCTTGAAAGGCCGAGGCGGAAGGCTAAAGAGCTTTTGAATAGAGCTTTGACGCTTTCAACCTGCTTACCTAGAATCCAGAAGTTCCGGCTCTTCCACTGTTCTCGGCACAGGTTGCATGAGTCAAAGCGGTATTCAGTCCCTGAAACATGGGAAAACCCACATAGTCAAGTTCACCCCGCCCAATGGGGTGATACTCCCTTCGGACTTCCCCGAGATTTCAAAGCACCTTGAAGATCTCGTCATCGGAAACGAATCACCGGAATTCCTCCTCAATTTTGAGGAAGTGCAGGGCTTTGATGGGGAACTGGTCGATATCCTCACCAGACTTCGGAGGGACATCAGAGAACGTGGCGGGAAACTGGCACTGGTCGGTCTGGCGAACTCACTCCATTCCGTCTTTGAGATTGCTGGCGTCGCCTCACTTTTTCTGTTCTGCCAGAATGAGTCGGAGGCGGTGCAGGCCATCGCGGAAACCGGCAGCACCCAGACCCTCTTGAAGGGTAAAGTTGACTGGTCGTCTGAGTTCCGTGGGGATGCCGTTATTGTCGACATCAAGACACCACGTCTTAACGAGTACGACCTGGTAAATGACCTTGCAGATGGTCTGAAGGACTTTGTAGATGAGATCAACGCACGAAACGTGCTGCTCAATTTCCAACGTGTGGACTTCATGACCAGCAGCATGCTGGGTCGCCTGCTCCAACTCCGAAATCACCTGGAAAAAAGGGGCGGTAAACTGATGCTCGTCGGACTCTCAGCTTCAATCCGTCAGGTTTTCGAAACAACCAGGTTGAGCGGTTTCTTCTCATTCCATAACACCGTCGAAGCGGCACTTGAAGATGTGTGAGGGCGAGTATGTGTCAGGAGTGGGCCGAGGGAACGCAGGATCGCCCAACTGAGGAACCAGAGTCTCTGAATTCAGGAGTGAACGAGCTTGCTGATTCTGGAGTTGAACCGGCGGAAAATGCACAGAGTTCGGCCGGCGAAGACGAGGACAAAATGTGTCCCAGTTGCGGCAGAGCTGTTGCCATGAAAAGCCGCACCAGGTGTGCCTATTGCGACGCCGAACTACCCTGGGCAAACTCCGAAGCATCTGAAGAACAGAAATCTCCTCGATTGAATATTGCCGAACTGCTCGGCGGTTCAGATATGACGCGACAGATGGCCATGGGTATTTCCTATCCGATGGCCTGTGGAGCTTGTGGAGGGTCTCTCTCTGAGGAAAAGAAGCCTGCGAAATGCCCTGGCTGCCATGCGATGGTGAGAGACCCTTATACCGGCAGGCTCATTTACGGGAAAGAAACCGGTATGGCGAGCACGTCTATGGTCAGACCTGTTTTCCTCACCGTGTTGCTCTTTGCATGTGCGTGTGCGGCACTGTACCTCTTCAAATTGCTGAGCAAATTGACACCGCCTTAGGCTTATAATTTTCAGTTAAGCCAAAGACCCCTGCCTGCTCGCCAGAAAGGTGAAGAAGAATTGCTCGCTGGCTGGCAGAAACTGAGGACTTGGCGTAACCATCTGGTTTACCCACCACCAAGGGGTCTGTTGATCTAATCAGCCGGCTTCAGCCGGCTCCAGGTTTGCCACCAGTTTCAACTGGTGGGCAGCTTAGGGAAACAAATTCTGCAGTCGGCATTGGCCGGCTTTCCGAGGTCTTTAGACACCGGCAGCAAAGGCTGAAGCAAAGGCTTGTAAGCAGGCTGAAGCCTGCTGAGGCTAGATTTGCTTCTCGACCCACCACCTCAAGGTGGTGGCAGACCGGGAGCCGGCTGAAGCCGGCTAAGCAGATTGAATCGACAGACCACCAAGGTTACGGGGGTTTTAACTGAACAGTATTGCTTGAAGCCCACGAGTTGAAATCCATCTGGAAGAGATAGGAAATGCCCATGCATACAACAGCATGGATGAGGTCACCAACCAGCAGGCACAAACCCGCAGCGATGAGTATGAACGGCCAGAATTGTCTCATGTCCCGTGATGCCGCCTGACGTAACCACTGAGCCGCCCCCGGGGCGGAATGATGATGAAATCGACTTTTTGCTAAGGAATCCGCCTTCCTATTCCACCAGCGCTATCAGTTCGCCAGAGAAGACTCGGGCGAAGCGGCGGAGGCCCAAGACGACGCCAGGCTGGTCGGCGTGGATCTCTTCGAGAACATTTCCGGACAGATCGTAGATGCGGGCAATCAGGTCGCCCCGATTTACTCGGGCTTTGAGGCGGACCATGGTCTCCAGCAGGCCGGAGGCTGTGCAGTTGATGGCGGAATCGAAATCGCGATTGGGGTCCGATGATTCAAGGACGATCTCAGGTTCCGAGCCCTCGGGAGCGCCTGGCAGGATGCCGAGATACTTCATGACATTGAGAGTGCCGCGGATGTAAGCCTCCAGATCCGCAGGCAGCACGCCACCGGCGCCCGTTGTCTCCGTGTAGATGGACGGGACCTGTTTGTGGCGGACAGCCTCTGAAATAGTGCGGCCTTTGTTGAGCGGAGATCCCCATAGAACTTCGGCCCCAAAGGCCCGGGCCGCTTCCTTCGAGACGCGGCCGATTTCCCCTTCAAGAAGGTAATACCCACAAGTCAGCGGGATATCGAATTGGACACCGCCGCTGTGGTGATCGAGGAGCAGATCCGCATGAGGGAACAGGTACTCCAGCAGCGCGTGCGCGATTCGTTCGGAGATGGTTCCGTCCGGGCGGCCGGGGAAAATTCGGGCAAGATTCTGCCCGTCAATCGGGCTCGGTCTTGTGCCCGCATCGAAGGCCGGAGGATTGACGACGGGGATACCGATGAAGGTGCCCTGCATCTGGTCCGGGTCGAGCTGCTCAAAGACTTTCAGGATCGTGAGCGGGCCTTCATACTCGTCCCCGTGTACCCCGGCGATAACCACAATCGTTTTGCCCGCCCTGGCGCCGCGGGCGACGAGGGCTGTGTAATCAAGATGCAGTCCCGAAGGCAGGCGGAGGACATGGAAATTCAGCTTCGCTTTCTCGCCGGGCGATAAGGCTGCGGGGTCGAAATCCTGGATGTTCATGGGCTTGGGTTTCCTTTTAAAGTCTCACTTTCTAACTTCTCCGCGTGACGCGGAGAGCTTTCCTGGAAGCGGAAGCGTCTCGCTTCCGAGCGGAGGCGAGACGCCTCCGTTCCCAGGTTTCGTTGTGGCCGCGCGGCCGCATTTAGAGAACTGCGGTCCAATCACTTTGTTTTTGCGATCAGGTCGTCGACTGCTGCCAGCGAAACCTTGAGTACCTCCATGGTCTGTTTGGCGCCGGAAAAGGCAATCAGCAGATGGCCGTCGTGCTCGATCATGTGTGGATAATCGATGTGCCGACCGCCGACCAGGCAGAACAGACGGGTGTATACCAGGCCATCCGGGCTGATCGCCAGAGTTAGCGGGTCGCGGCGAAGCGGGTTGGCGTTCGACACCATGGCGTAGTACCCGTGTGAAGTGCGCAGAGTAAAAAATTTACTCGTGGCATCGGGAAAGTTGGTCTTGGCGATGCTGCTCCAACTCTGGCCGTTGTCAGTCGAGAAGACACGCAGGAGTCGCTTTGAGCCACTGTTGTCCCGGAGCAGGCCGACCAGGTTCTTTCCGTCGGGCAGGATGTACCAGTACGGTTCTTCCGGCTGCTGCTCCCCTTCATAGCTGGCGAGTGGGCGGATTTCCCAGCGATCAAATGCCTCGACGCCGCCGACCATTACCGTGACTTGCCGGAGATGGTCTCGGCGGCTCATCATCCACTTGCCGCTGGGTAGTTTTTTCGGAGGGAAATTGTTCATGGCATCGTCGCGCACCGTGCCATGTGCTACCCATTTATTTTGATCACCATCCCAGCGGAACGCCTCGAGGCTCAGTCCTTTTCCAGGATAGCCGGGCGCATGGAAATGGCTGGCCAGCGCCAGCAACTCACCGTTACGGCACCAGAATCCTCGAGAAATCCAGCCGAAGCCTTTGATGCGGGGCTGGCCGGATAAGTCCCCGATTTTGCTCCATTGCAGACCATTCTTGCTTGTGGCGTATGACACCCGGGTGTCGGCCTGATCGTGCCCGGGAACGATATTGCGATGCTGGTCGGCAGGTGCATTCCGGACCCCTGGGCCGTCGCTCCACATCGCCCAGTAGAGGTCGTCATGGCGAACCAGATAGGCATGTTGATTTACCCACTTGCCACCCCGGTCTCGTACATCACTGATCACAGCGTGGCTGGACGGCACCCGCGGTAGCCGGGCAAAATCGATCTTTCCGGGATCGCTTCCGGTGTCGGGCAAATCAAGCATGAGCGCACTTTCTGGATTCTTCACCGGATCCGGCGCTTCGGGGTTTCTATCTACCGTAAGAGCGGAACAAGTCAGCCCAATAGTTAGCATGCTGTTGACGGTGTCACTGGTCGTCGTTGTTTTGGGTTTCATCGTTGTGTTTCCTGTGTGCTTCAGCACCTGCCCCTGTTGGCAGAGCTCTTTTTGCAGTTCTGAAATGTTTACATGCCGTGGCGTCACGCCCTGTTTCATGGCGAGATGCGCGGCAGTTCCCGCAGCTTGTCCGAGAGCCATCCAGGTCGGCTCCATACGAATCGAAGAATACGCCACGTGAGTCGTTGAGGCGGCTACTGGAACGATCAGCCCGTCAACTCGCTTCGGGATCATGATGCGAAACGGGATTTCGTATGGTCGCGTGATGGCGTCCAGCATTCCCAAATAGCCCTCCAGTACCACCGTGTCACCTGGCTGGACCTTGCGGCAAGGGAAACTGTCGATCGGAAACTCACCAACAGCAATAGCGTCATGATGCTGACTGGCCTGCCTGCCCACCTCCTCACCAGTAATGTCATGTTCAGTCAACGTGTAATCGCCTGACAGTCTGCGTGCCTCCCGCACGTAGAGCTGAAAGGGGAAGTGGCCGTTGTCAGTAAATTCGTCCAGAGGCAGTTGGTATTGGCGGGCAATGGCGCGATGTGCTGAAGGAATCTGATCGTCACTCTGGAGGAACCACAGCAGCCCGAGCGTCAGGTTACGATGTCGTTCACAGATTCTTTGCCGAGTGGCCTCATCCCCTTCGACGTACCCCCGGTTTTCTTCGGGAAACGGAAAGCCGAGTGGGCGCGGGTTGATGTTCACATCGGTCTTCCTGTTCGGGAGACCGGTCACCGACAGAGCGCGCACGAGTGTATTGAAGTGGGCGGGGTTATAACCTCGCCCAGGCTTCAACACTATCGGCCCGCTTAATCGTCCGGCATCGAGGTCCTCGAAGTAACCAACGTAATTTTGCCGGTCGTATTCCGGGGGCGGTTCGGCCATTACAAACGAATTGGCCGGATCGGTCGTCAGGCATAGGCGGTAGGTGTAGGCGGGTAGCCGGTCATCGGCTTCCCCGGTAGTCCCGGGAAGGAATTTTCCGTTCTGATAATCGAAATAGACGATCCCCGCATGTCGCTCGCCGAATTGTTCGCGTGATTCACGGCCCAGCCTGTATTCGGCGCCGGCCGCAGCGTAAAGGTCACCTTCATATGTGGCGTCGATGAAGACCTGACCTTGCAATGTGAGCGTCTTTCCGGTTCGACGATCCACAGTCCCGATCGTCATCAGCCGCTCCCCTTCCATGGAAGCGGCCTCAAGGCGACAGCCCTTCATCACGGTAATCGAAGGTTGCTCTCCCAGCATTTCCTCGAACACTGCTTTCGAGACCGATGGCTCAGAGTAATAGCCATCCTGGCAAAGCTTCACGTTCTCCGAATCATCCCCGTACTGTCTGACGTAATATCGCCGAACGCGCTCGGTGAACTCTCCAAATAGTCCACCTATCAACTCTCGATTCTCGATATCACACTTCCCCAGGCCGCTGGCAGTCATCCCCCCGACGTGGTCGTGGTATTCCACGATCGCGACCGTCCGTCCCAGCCGACTGGCCGCGATAGCCGCGGCAATCCCTCCCGGTGTTCCGCCCAGGATGACAACATCGAAAGAGTTTTGTGAGCGATCATGCATATTTTTTGCATTACCGGTCATGGTAGAAGGTGGGTGTTTCGGTAGGATTCGCCGACTTTAAACTGCAGCGTGGATCAGGATAGACTGCCGGTAAGTCGGGTGCAGCAGCATATAACATGGCTTCCCCCGTTTCAGCCCAGCAAGACTCTAAGGAACAGAATGCTTACACAGGAACAAATTGATCAATTTGACCACGACGGATTTCTAAACGGCGGACGTATCTTTGCGGACAATGAAGTCGCTGAACTATCCGATGAACTGGAACGCATCATGAAGATCGGGCCTAAAGGGTTTGATGAAGATGCTCCGCAGCCGGTGCTGTTCCGTGATCTCGCTGCCGGTGGTTACGAAACGAATGACCGGGGAGAAGGGCCCACGCCCGTCTGGCAGATTGTCAATATCTGGGAAGCATCGAAAGCGTTTGAAAAACTCATCTATCACCCCGCTGTAGTCGGCGCCATCAGCCAACTCACAGGATTCGCTGACCTGCAGGTCTGGCATGATCAGATCCAATACAAACCCGAGGGAAGGGGCGGAGCAACAGGCTGGCATCAGGACGCGCCGCTCTGGCCGAGTATTGAACCAATGACGCCGGTCTCCGCATGGATTCCATTCGACGATGCGGATGTGGAGAACGGGTGCATGTGGATGGTTCCCGGCTCACATCGATGGGGTAACCAGATGGAATATCTCCGCAGGTTCGGCAACCTCAAACTCATCAATGAGTTCGGTAATATTGGTGGAGACTTCCAGCCGCCTGAAGGAACGGAAGTGATCGAGGCCAAAGCCGTTCCTCGTCCGGTGATGCAGGGCGAAGTGCATTTTCACCATTCACTGACATGGCACGGTTCGCCTACGAATCCATCCCCCCGCACCCGCCGTGCGATCGCCATCCATTACATGACCGGCGAAGCAAAGTACACCGGCCGGGCGCACGCGATGTCACAGTTCATCGAAATCGAGGTCGGCGAGCCCATGCTGAATGCCGGCCCGCATTTCCCAAGTGTCTGCAGGGCAGGCAAGCCGGTGGTCTTCGCAAGGTAGCCCTGTTCCACCGGAGTCATGTCACGCCCCGGTCTTTCAGGGGTGAAATCATTTAGAGGACAGCCAACGCTATGCAAAACTTCCAACTTTCTGAAGAACAGATTTCCCAGTTCAACCAAGACGGTTACCTGATGGTCGAGAGTCTCTTTGATGAAGAGGAGACCGACCTGCTCCTGCGATTCGCGAAAGCGGATATGACCAAAATCGATCGAGTTCACGCGGCGAAGGACACCGAAGGCCGGGAGAGCAAGCTCTGGCTGACCAGTGACGCGAAGGAAGATCTTTACAACGCGTTTGTTCGCTGCCCGAGGCTGGCCGGCACGATAGAACGCCTGATGAATGACGAGGTTTACCTCTACCACTACAAGATGATGGTCAAAGAGCCCCGTGTCGGCGGCGCTTGGGAATGGCACCAGGATTACGGCTACTGGTACAACAACGGTTGCCTCTTTCCCGATATGGCGAGTGTGATGATCGCAGTCGATCGTGCGTACAAAGGCAACGGATGCCTTCAGGTCATCAGGGGCTCACACAGGCTGGGCAGAATCGAACACGGCACATTCGGCACGCAGGTCGGCGCGAAGCCTGAACGGGTGAATCTTGCCCTGAAGCACCTCGATCTCGTCTACTGCGAGATGAAGCCGGGAACGGCTCTTTTCTTTCACGCAAATCTGTTACACCGTTCCGATGCGAACACCAGCGACGATCCGCGCTGGTCGCTCATCTGCTGCTACAACACAAGACACAATCCGTGCGAAGACCGTCCCGGACACCCCAGCTACCGTCCACTTGAGCGGTGGCCAGATTCAAGAATCAAAGAGATTGGTCGCGCACAGTTGGAGGCGGTTGGAAGTTGATCACCTCCCGGATCGGGGTCGTTGCCGCCATCAGGGCCGTTGTAATCCGTCAGAATAACCGCCCAAGTTACCATCGTGGCCATCCTGGGCTTCACCCAGAATTTTGTATTGAGGTCGGAGGACATCAGGATTACGAGGAAGAGCTTTGAGGATTCCGTAAGATCGGCGGACAATTCAATGTCAAAATACTTCCAGACAAACCTGGGGAAAGCCGGGTGGCCAGCATTGCCCTGGATGTTGTTCTTACTTTTCAAGCAATCCTTTTGAGTTAAGAGTCTATGCCAGCACCTACTATTGAAACTGAGGAATCATCATCGCCCTCGGGGCAGATCAGTCCGGAAGAAGCACTGGGGAACATGGCCTCCGTGCCCACCCCGGGATCTTCGCAGGGTGATAAATCTTCGGACAAACTCCGGGTGAAGTGGTATCGCTGCAAGCTACCGCGGGAAGAACTGAGCAAGCTCAATCAGCGCAGCGACTTTATCGGAGCAGCACAGACCCTTGGTTACCTCGGAGTTCTCGCCGGGGCCAGCGGCGCCGCGATCTACTCCGCGGTACATTGGCCGTGGTATGTCACCGCCCTGCTCGTATTAGTCAATGGCCACTTCTGGCATTTCCTTATTAACGGGTTCCACGAGCTGATTCATGATTCGGTCTTCAAGACGCGCTGGCTGAATCAGTTCTTCCTTCGAATTTATTCGTTTCTGGGTTGGTACAACCACCACCACTTCTGGGCGAGCCACACCGAGCATCACAAGTACACCCTCCACCCGCCGGATGATCTGGAGGTAACACTTCCAGCCACCATTGATCCCAAGAACTGGTGGAAATACGGGATTGTGAATATTCGTCATCCCTACAATCAACTGCTTGGAATGTTTCGGACGGCTCGCGGAAAACTGGATAATGGCGCGTGGACGCAGAAATTGTTTCCCGAAAGCGAGCCTGAACGCCGCCGGGTGCTTTTCAACTGGGCGCGAATCGTGCTGGTGGGACACCTGCTGATTGCTGGCGCTTCACTGGCGCTGGGCTGGTGGATTGTGCCCCTGGTGATTACGTTCCCGATGATGTTCGGAGGCTGGCTGCATAGCATGTGCAATTCCGCCCAGCACGTCGGGTTGCAGGACAACGTCCCGGACTATCGGCTCTGTTGCCGGACGATTTATCTCAATCCGATCTTTCAGTTCCTTTACTGGCACATGAACTACCACACCGAACATCACATGTACGCCGGTGTCCCGTGTTACAAACTCGGAAAACTTCATCGCCTGATCAAGAACGAGATGCCGCCGTGTCCCAACGGACTGTACGAGACGTGGAAGGAGATCCTGCAAATCCAGGAACGGCAGAAGGAAGACCCTTCTTATGTATTTCCAGTCCAGTTACCCGAAACGACCAGGTGATGACTTCTAAGTGGGATGGGGTTGGCAAGGTTGCCATCTACCCGTATGCGCAGATCACACAGATAGCAAATCTGTGCCCACAAAAGTGGACGTGCGATAAGAGCCTCATTATTCGTCGCTTTAATCCTGACGAGCAGATCGCACAAAGTCACAGGCGTTCACCCAGCTCTGCCCAGAGGCACATCCTTCAATGATCGTAAATGTTCAGGGATGGCAGAAACGGAGTTGGAGTAACGGCTTAGAGTCGCCGGATTTACCCTCTGAACCGTTACCAATGATCTACTTGAGTCCCTACCAGGTTTAGCGATTCTAAGGCTGCCAGACGGCCGCAAACAATTGGTGGGACAGTCGTCTCGGATGTCATGACGAGGCGGGACACCTGTCCCACCACCTCAGTCACTTGTCAGCCCTGCAGCAACTCTTCGAGTGCCCACCGCTTCCATCTCTTTTTGATCATGGCCAGTTTTCTCTCAACGGACCGCAACGAAGTTCCGCTGGTTTCGGCAATCTGCTTGTTTGTCAGTCCGGCAAGGTATTTCTCGGCAATGGGGCGATGCTCATCTGCTAGGCGATCCAGATAGCGGTGATAGTTTTCTGCAAGAATCACTTCTTCTTCCGGGGTGAGGTGGGAACCAGCAAGCTGATCGATGCCGCCGCCATGAGTCGCTGTTTCCGCCAGGGCTCTAAACACGGATTCGCCACGAACTTTGCCACTGCCTCGTTTCTGAGCACGGTCGTGTTCCATCTGTTTTGAAGCCTGATGCGAGGAAATCGTGACCAGCAGGGCGAGCAGGTGCTCCCGGCTTTCAACTTTTGGGAAACGGCCAGCTTTGAACGATTGGTAGAACGACCAGAACGCCTTCTGTGCCACGTCCTCCTCATCATGCATTCGCTTCTTCGCGCCGGAAAGATTTCGCCGGGCCAGGCGAATGAGATACGGCCAATATCTGTCAAGCAGGGCCCCGAGCGCTTGCTCGTCGCCGTCCTTCAAACCCTCCAACCACTGGGTTACCGATTCCGTGGATTCCATTTTTCAGCCTCACTTAAAACAGTAAACAAACCTACTGTTTCTATAAGTCGAATTGCTGCACGAATACCGCCAAAAAAAGTCTCAGTTTTTCAGATCAGGGGTCGACTTGGCATCAGCTGAGAAAGAGACGGGCTGCACGGGAAGTCGGTTACTTAATCTTCCTTCAGCCTCCGAACCAACCAGGGGATACTTTTCTTCCCGGCGATGGAATGGCCGCCATCGTGGATTTCAATGCCGAGATGTGAGCTGGGCTTGTCGTGCAGCCGATAGGCGGCCCTCAACTCTTTGACCAGGGCATTAGCATCCGTCCATGGGAAGCTTGAATCTTTCTTGCCGGAGTCCAGAAACAACGGTCGAGGGACGAGGAGTGCGGCGAGATCTACATGCTCGAAATATCTGGCCAGACTTGGAAGGTAACCACATGTGCAGTGATGTTCACCGAGGAAGGTATTCCGGTGCGAAGTGAGGTATCCGCACACTACCGATGCCTTCACACGACTTTGCAGCGCGGAAAGAAACAACGTCATCTCTCCGCCGAGGGAAAGACCCATCACGCCGATTCGTTTTCGATCCACACCTTCCAGACCCTCCAGGAGGTCCAGAGCCCGCACGAGATCCCAGTATCGGACGCCGATCAAGGTGTGGCCGAGCATGTTCAGCCCGTGAATGAGAACCGAGTAGTCCACTTTGTCTGCTTTGAGACGCCGCTCTCCGCTGCCAATCTGATCCGGTGCGAGGACGACACAGCCGGCTTCGGCCAGCCGCCGGGCAAAGCCACTGTATATGGAGCCCGGATCGATCACTCCATCTTTCCCTTCACTTCCATGACCGTGGAGAGCCAGAACGCCCGGCGCCGATGAGGAAATCTTCCGTGGGGTCAGCAGGTAAGCCGTAGCCTGGAGTCCTGGCCTGGTGAAATAAACCAGCCGTTCCTGGGTATAAGAATCGGTCTCTAAGACAACCTCGCGCTGGAGCTGAAAATCAACTTTCTCCTGGGGCATCGGGCCAAGAATCTGACCGACCTGCCTTCGAGCCTTCCGCTGCCATTTCTGGAAAGCGGCCATGGAAGAGACATCGAATGGCATCTGCCGGAGACTGTTATCGACCAGTGAGTGATAAAGATCGATAGTCTGTTGCGCGTAGTCGGTATCCATCAGATGACTCCGTGTTCCAGTATTTCAAAATTCAAAATGCGAGTATTCCAATATTTCAGCATTCCATCCATACAATATTCCGCTTCCTCCTCCCCATTGCGTGCCCAGATGACCCCAATATAATCCCCGCCCCTTCCTCAACGTTCCTTAGGAATCTGGAGTGCAAATGACGACCCCGGACGGCGTCGACGCCAAGAACCTCTTCCAAACTGGTGGCCTCACCTACGACGATTTCATCCTCCTCCCTGGCCACATTGACTTCGATGTGGACGAAGTCAGTCTGGAAACTCAGTTCAGCCGCAACATCAAGCTCAAGCTGCCGGTTGTCAGTTCGCCCATGGATACCGTTACGGAGTCCGGAATGGCGATCAAGATGGCTCTCCTTGGCGGCCTGGGCATCATCCACAGTAATTGCACCATAGAAGACCAGGTCAGAGAAGTCCGTCGCGTGAAACGATTCGAAAATGGTTTCATCACCGAGCCAATTGTAATGGGGCCGGATGCGACCGTGAAGGATGTGCAGATCTTCAAGGAGGAGCACGGATTTGCCGGCATACCGATTACGGAGGACGGCACTCTTGCCACTCCGCTCATCGGCATCGTCACCAATCGAGATTTTGATTTTGAGAAGGATTTCAATAAGCCGGTCACCGAGGTGATGACCCCCAAAGAAGCGCTTGTTACCGCCAAAGTCGGCGTCACCCTTGTGCAGGCAAACGAGATTCTAAAGAAATCAAAAAAGGGGAAACTGCCCATCGTTGATGACCAGTTTCGCCTGGCCTTTTTGATGAGCCGCACTGACCTGCGCACCAACGAAGACTTCCCCCACGCATCAAAGAGCAAGGACAAGCAACTCCTTGTCGGCGCCACCGTCTCCACCCATGCGGAAGATAGAGAAAGGCTTGTAGAGCTTGTCGGGGCCGGATTGGACGTCGTCGTGCTGGATTCTGCACAGGGTGATTCGTCTTTCCAGGTGAAGATGCTGGAACACATCAAGAGCGAGTTTCCGAACCTTGAAGTGGTGGCCGGCAATGTGGTGACTGCTCGCCAATGCGAGACACTCATCAAGGCAGGAGCGGATGCCCTGCGGATTGGCATGGGCCCGGGCTCGATCTGTATTACCCAGGAGACCATGGCTGTCGGACGCTCTCAGGCTTCTGCGGTTTATTTCACCTCCAATTTCGCCCGAGACCATGGGATTCCGGTCATCGCAGACGGCGGGATCAGGAGCATCGGCCATATCGCCAAGGCCCTGGCGCTGGGCGCCAACTCCGTCATGCTCGGCATGCTGTTGGCCGGCACCAGTGAAGCACCAGGCGAATACTTCTATGAGGGCGGCGTACGGCTCAAACGCTATCGCGGCATGGCATCGCTGGAGGCCATGGAGCAGAAAGGCGGCGGCAAACGGTACTACCGGGCGAACCAGCGCATAAAGGTTGCGCAGGGCGTTTCGGGAGCGGTCGTTGATAAAGGTTCGATCACCAGCTACCTGCTTTACCTCATGCAGGGGCTCCGCCAGTCACTGCAGGATCTGGGTACTCGATCAGTCAAGGCAGTCCACACGCAACTGCAAAATGGAGAGCTCCGCTTTGAAGCCCGCAGCCCAGCCGCCCAGGCCGAAGGCAACGTCCACAGCCTGCATTCGTATCAGGAGCCTAAGTTCAGTATGCGATAGAGGGGATGGCGTCAGCGACCTCTTCAGCCCCGGGGGCGGACGGGTAATGTAACATTTTTGATAATGTCGATTTCCGGAGTTCTGCTTCGGAACGGAAGAAAAGACCGCAGCCTTCGGCGGCCCACATTGCTCAACGAGACCTATGTGTAAGGGACAGATCCAGCCGCCGCGGAGCTTAGGCACCACAAGCAAAACGTGAACTGGCACACTTCATTTCCGCCTGTTCTATTTCTTAACCTCTTCCTCGACCGTTGGGCGGATCACATAAAAATTCCCGCCGATGGGGTGCCACGCATAATTAACCCTGAAACCTACATGCCCCCCCTCGCCATGGCGATCGACCAGGAAAAGACTGCCTTTGTAATAACTGAGAGGCATTATGGGATCGTCGCCGAAACCGATATTGGTGTGCTCATAATTGTCGCCCTTCTTCACAGTGGTCTGGAGGTGGCGGGATTCGCCGGAACTCAGCTTTGCGAGCATCAGGAACCAGGCGTCAGCCTTGCCGTCGTTCTTGTATTCCACGTATAGTGCCTCATCGCCGATGATGATGGGCTCGTGCTGGAATCGGCTCTTGACTTTCTTCTGCCAGAGTACTTTACCGTCGGCACGATTCAGGCTGGCAAGGGTGCCGCCCCGGCAGCCAAACAGAACCTGGGTCTCCCCGACGACCGGGCAGCGGGTGAACTCGTCGCCAAGCTCGGTGCTCCATCGGACTGTGCCGTCGGATGCGTTGACGGCCATCGCTGTACCTTTCTGATCGGCCAGGTAAACGATGCCTGCGTCTACAGCGGGGGTGGAGTCGGTGTACGCCGCGACTGGGGTCTTCCACTGTTCATTCAAGTTCGAGACATTTACGCTGTGCAGCAGGCCGTCGTCGGTAATAAGGAACAGGCTCCTGCCGTCAGTGGCCATCGAGCCCAGTACCGGACCGCTGATTTCGGCCTGTTTCATGATGCTGCCATTTGCGAAATCGAGCTGAAACAGGCTGCCCTTGTCGTTGGCCACGAAGAGGTCTTCGCCGATGGCTATGGGGCTGCCAAAGAGGCGTTCGCCAACCTTGGATGACCAGAGCTCGGTTCCTGTCTCAGGATTGATGCAGTAGAGTTTGCCATCAAGACCGCAGCGCAGAATCAGGCCGCCGTAAATTGTTCCGAAGGGAGTGAAGCCCATGCCGCCGGCTCTTCCCCAGTAAAGTGCCGGGAAGCTCCTTGGCATTTGTCCTTTGTCCATCGCAAAATTTGAAAGTCTGAACGCTGTATTTTTTCCAAGTGCCCGGCCTGAGAAGATTTTGTCTTCAGAGACCAGAAGCTGCGTCATAGCTGGATTCCAGAGGATATCTGAATCGCCGTGCCCGTGTCCGCAACGGTAGACCGGATCAAAGCGTGGGGCGAGTTTCTTCTCACGTTTATCCACACGGGTGAAATCGCCCATCCAGGTATTCTGGCCTTCGGGATCGACAAATCCGGGCGTGCCCGTCTGGCCAGACAGCGGGCCGTAAAGTTCGACCTCGGTCAGGGTGCGCAGGCGTTTGATACTGTTGACGAGTTTCACCTTTACCATCGGCGTCTTGACCGGATCGAATTTCACCAGGCGGAAGAGCTGCCCGTTATGGCGGATGCTGGCGACAACCCGCTCCTTCTTGGTCTCCATGTCCGTCACTACGATGTCAAAGTGCGGCATGATGTTCTTTTCGTCGTAGGCATTGAAGTAGAGTGCGACCATCGAGATCCAGCGCGGGTCATGCATGCCGCACGACACGACAGTCTGGATGGAGTTAGGCTGAACGTACCATTTGCTGCCAATCTCATTGATGCGCCCATTCTGCAGGAACGCCTCTTCGACCAGATTGAGCACGCCGGTTTGAAGAGGATTGATAATGATTCTGTTCGGGTTTTCGTTGCGATGGCGACCGATGGGATCGTAGGTCTCGGAGAAGAGCGGATTCTCGAGCACGACCGGTTTGATTCTGTAAATAGGTTCGTAATGCAAATGGTTCACGCTTGGGAAACGGATTCGCCGGTACGTAATGTCATCAACAAGGACTTTGCCTTTCTTTGACCAGAACCCGGCCGAAAGTTTTTTGCAGTTGGCGCCGTTCTTGACCACGACGCTGCCAAACCGCCATTCGTTCCCGGCCTCGAAAGTACGAGCCACCGAGTCCGGATAGTCGCTGTCGGACATCACCCCGGCAAGGAGCTGGGTGTCCTTCGAGGCCGCATCGGCGTTCCGATAGAAAAACTCAAGCACCCAGGTTACGTGATTGCCAAGATATTGGGTGATCTCCTGCCCGATCAGATCGCTGCCGACAAGAAGGGCCCGATTGCTGTTATAACCCGGCCCATAGGCCACCTCGCTTCCAGCCCATGCGGTCTCGGTCTCGCAGTCACCGTTGGTAAGACGGTTGTTGCCCATGCGAACGAGCGTCTCCAGTTGACCCGCTGCATCGCGGCTGACGGGCCAGAGTTTTTCCGTGTGGTCTTTGAACGCAGGATCGTAGAGGGCAAGTTCGCTGCCGAGGATATCGTTGTAATCGCCGAGCTTGGCCTTCCATTTGAGCCCCCCCTTCACATCGTAAGCAAGAATGCTGCCCTGGAATGTGCCGAGAAGGAGTGTCTGAGAGTCATTGGAAAATCGGAGGACTTCCCCAATTTCAGGCACTTTGAACTCACTGACTTTCGAGCCATCCTCACACTTGAATACAGACATCAATCCATATTCATCGAGCATGGCGATGTGCTGCAGGTCGTGGCTCTGGGCGGTGTACGTCGGAAGGATCTGGAGGGGGCCCAGTCTGCTCTGCTGTTTCGTCGGGCCAGTGAAATAGATGAATGACCGACCCTCCCGCACAAGGCGCCGGTCTCCGCCGAGCGTGGAATCGGCCTCGTGCACACGATTGGAGATTACCTTGAGTTCGGCATCAAACTCGATCCGTTCGCCCTGCGAATAGACAATCGGGCCGACCGCGTCGTCGGGCCAGGTGAGGCGGGCGCCGGGTTTCGAGGAGTTTTCTATGTTCTTGTTCTCATACAGCAACTTGCCGCTAAGGTCTCGAATGACCAGATGCTGGTCATAGGCCTCCACATCCATATAGGACACTCGAGTGAAGTACATACTCCGCTCGATTTGTGCCATGCGGGTCTTGTCCGGACTCAGCACAAAGCCATGCTGAGTGCGAATCCGTTCAAAGTCTGAAACATCCTTATCGAAATATTTTTCGCCCTCCCATTCAGCGACGACATTGAAATTCTCGTCAAGCACCCGCATCCGATCCTCCTGACTGTGCAGCAGAAGCTTTAGAGCGGGCGACCATGCAAAGTTTGCCCAGGAGAGACCGTAGTTCTCGCGGTAGCGTGTAGTACCAGGATCCATATTGAGCCTCGCCTGATGGATCGGTTCTCCATCCAGCGTGAGTGCGTAATATCGAGCCCCGGCTGAGGTGTAGGCCAGGATGCGGTCGTCGTGGATGCTCAGATGGTTCGTCCCCATCTCCGGCAGGAATTTGCTGAAACGCAGTTTTCCGTCCGGGGCGAATGAATAGAGATTCTTGCCGTGTCCCCAGGTGATAACGTAAAGGTTGCCGCCCGTGTCGAATTTGAGGTCGACGACCATCTCATTTGTGCCCATTTTTTCGAGGACGCCGGGGGCGGTGGTTGACTGGTTGCTTTCAGCAAGCTTGGAGGGGCTTGACTCGGAGGGCGGCGGGGTAATTTTTGGGAAAGGAATGGAAGAGAGGATAGTCTCAACGTTCCTCTTCATGCCTTCGGACTCGTTGGCGACCAGGCATAAGGTGTCATACGAGAAGTGCAGCGCTTTGGTGGCAACCTGAATGCTCGGCCTTGTTCTCTGGTTCGGCCCGCCAATCGGAGGCGACTGCAAAAACCCATACTCATCAATGGTATCGAGCAGGAATGAACTTTCGCGCCCGCCCATCAGGATGACCGGATCATCAACGACCGTGCCCGGCCCGATAATGGCTTGCCCCTTACGCCAGGAGTGAAAACCGTCCCCTTTGGGATCTTCGGCATCTGGATCTCCCAAGGGGATGTGGTAGACCTCGTTTTCTCTGGCGACGCGAGCATCAACGCCTTTGGCCTTCAGCTTCGATAAGAGGTCTTCAGCAATCGGCTGAAGACCATCGATACCAGTGCCAGGGACAATGACGACCTTCCTGGTGTTCTTGAGAAATTCAGAGACCTCATCCGGCCGTGGAATAAACGGCTGCAAGCTATCGGCGAGTTGCAGACTCGGCTTCCCAATCGCCTTCGATTCGACTTGAAACTCAGCAGTCTTGCCACTGAGAGCTTCACGGATTCGAACCGTCACAGTTTCCGGCTTCGGCGTGTGCGGAATGTCGAATTCCGCTGCAAGGTCGTTGCCGAGGACTCGGTAGTAATCCTGGCGATCTGCGACAGAATCAGAGCGGTCGCGGAGTCCCCGCACCACTTCTATCCTCGTCGGAAAGACACCAAGGCTCTCACCTGATTCGCCCACCAAATCAGCCTTCAACCTCAATCGACTGCCACCTTCCGCCACTGAATACTTGACCTTCAGTCCCGAAATCCGTTCCGGGGTAAATGCGACCATCGAGCCCTGGACTCTCGTCATGTCCAACTTCACCGATATCTCTTCTACAGGCCGGCCGCCGGTGGCTACGTTCTCAATCTCCAGTTCCCGTTGGCCAATCAGATCGTAGGCGACCTTTCCGCGATGAGCAGCAATGGCGAGTGGCATTACGACCGGCTTGGCCATCTGCTGCCTGACCGTATGGCCATAATCCGGGTCTTCGAAGTTACCCATCACCAGGTACTGAATCTTGCCGCCCTGCCGCCAGCTCGGGCCAACCTTGAACGGGCCGCGAGCCGCCGGTTCGATCTTCCATTCCTGAAAACGCTCACGCAGGTAATCGGCAATCGGCTCCGAGAGAGCGTAGACCTTGTTGAGCTCGTCGTCGTTCCAGGTCGGAAAATAATTGCCAATGAAGTAATCGGTGAGTGGCCAGTCATCAAGTTTGACGATTCCCGGCAGATCGAGGGTGCTGCCCTGTTCGACGACCACCTTTGTTCCAGAGGCAATGGCCGCCCGCAGGCCCTTCAGGGTGTCCTCCTCCAGTTCGCCGTCGTAGCGGATGCCAGGCACGAAGATAACGTCGAAGCCTTCAAGCTTGTTCTTGAAATGCTCATCTCGCAGGAAAGTCGCCGGAAAGCCGAGCCGCCAGCAGGCGATGAAGATGCCTTCGGTCTGATTACCGACGGGAATATTCTTGAACTCACTCAGGAAGTGCTGACGCTTTGTGCTGACAATGCCGACGCGCTTGTAGCTGTCGACCGTCTTGTCAATGATTTCGCCAAACGGCTGCAGGATGCGCCCGTTGAGACTCTTGGTGGTTTCACGTCCCTTCGCTGTCTCCGGGTTCGGTCCGTCATCGAATGAATGAGCCACGCCATACTGGCAGATACCGTTTGCGCCCTGCGCCATAAGCGCGAATGCCATGTGGCGGGTGTACTGGCCATCCATGCGGGTGCGGCCCTCATGAGCCAGCGGCATGTTCACGTACAGAGTTTTCCCTGTGCCCGTACGCAGAATGCGGGCAAGGGCCGGGATGCTGACCCACGCGGTAATGTTATCCGCGTAATGAACGTGGCTGATGATGTCGAGGTTGGAAAACAGATCCGGCGCCCAACCGTTATAGACCTCATCATTCGATCCAGGTGAGGCCCACGTGCGGTGATAAGTACCGTAACGTGTATGCGGAGCGATCTGCTTGCCCACCCGCACCATCCGATCTATCCATTCCTTCCAGCCGAGCTGCCACCAGTCGCGATAGGCGAGGAAGCCCTCCAGGAACTTTGCGTCGCGCTGATTACGGGGGCGTTGGAGATATCGATTCCAGTCGCTTTCGATCTTGCCAGGCGACTGCCCAAGCTCCTTCTCGGTTCGCTCGGCGCGGTACTTGGCGAAGTATTGTTTGTGATGCTCGACAAGCCCGGAGACTCCGCCGTCATACATTTCGTCATAGAGCATGATTCCATCGAACGCAGGCGAATGGCGCATGGCCTGAACTTCGCGGGCCATCCAGCGCTCAGACGCCTTGACATAGGGCTCGATGTAGCGCGGCAGATGAAAGTCATTGTATGAAATCAAGACATCAGAGAACTGAAGCTTGTTCCGCACGCAGGCGTTGATGATCTGATTGCGTGGCGTAGGCGTGTAAACGCTAAAAGGTGCGGGTAAACGGGGGTCGGTCGCGGCGAGTTCCTCACGCCATGTAAAGTAACGCATGTGATGATTTGTGATATAGGTCATCAGGTCTACCCGGTTATAACCGAGGTCCGCGAGCGTGTTCATGGCGCGATCAAGATCCACCGGTGGGACCCGTGGGTTACCGGAATGGCTGGTTTCCAGCCCATTCATGGGCCCGGTGTACTTGGACGGCTTTACAACGAGATAGAGGCTGGACTTTTGCCGGTCGACGAGGTCGAACGTATACGGCACAGATATGGCGCCGTCCGGCAGACCTTCGACTGAGAGCTTGTATTGGCCGGGGGCAAGAAGGGAGGTGCGTTCAGCCGCGAATTGGATGGTCTCCGTGTGCCATGACTCACCGGTGTCCTGGAATTCGAGGGTTTGACGATGTCGGGAGGACGGCTCACCTGTGGCTGGATGCTCCATCACGACCGTTCGTTTTCCCGTGCCTCGTTTCTGCTGTGAGCGCAGGACCAGTTGTAGAGAAAATTCCTCACCGACTACAAATGCATTGCGGCCTTTGTCCGCAACGAAACTGGCCGTGCCGGTCTGCGCAGGCTCGATGATGGCGCTGCGGATCTCTGACTCGAGCGGTGTGGTGAGTGATGGATCGTTCTTATCAAATATCTGGGTACGGAAGATGTAGAAACCGAAGGCCTGATCGGGGATTTCGAACTGAAGCAGGCCCTGATCGAGCCCATTCTGCCAGGAGACAACCTTTACGGGATTCCAGACCCGTGAAGTGGGCAACGATGAATCGTACGCAGACCATGACATCTTCACGACGGGATCATGAATGGTCTCCTTGCCTTTCGTTTCCAACAGGCGCATCGAAACCGACGCCAGCTGACCACGAGTGAAAACCGGGGTGCCCCATTCCACGGCCATCATTCGTACGGCATCCAGATCATCTGTAGTGTTGTCGGCGAGAAAGAACCGGTAGGGACTTTTCGAAAAATCGTTGCTGACGTTCAAGTAAAAATCTTCCGGTGGCACTTTCACGCCAGCACGCATCTTCTTCGATTCCAGAGACGCGCTGAAGCTCATTTCTTCTTGCAGCGTGACCGCTCCAACCCCGGCATTCAGCCCTGAACGGGAGCGCACTCTGCCACCAAACTTTCGGTACGGGATGATGATTCTCGATCCCTCAACGCTGATGCCTGGCGCATCGGGTGTGCCCGCGGCATCGAGATCGACCCGGCCTTCCTTGGTGACATGAAACGCCTGCCAACTCGGATAGAGCAGGTAGCCCTGGCCGACGCTGTTGGAGGGAAGCCAGATCTTTAAAGGATAGAAGTCCTTCTGATGGCTGATCAAATTCGTCAGCATCGGCAATTGCTGATCGGCCTTCGGTATGATGGGAGTCCGCGGATTCCTGAGGTATTTCGGATCGGGGAAATCATTCAGATTGAGTTTGAATTCCGCCTCAAGACTGAAGAGCCCTACATTTGCCGGCACTTTGCGGAAATCGACCGGGGCAGACTTTGAATCCTCGACACCATAGACCGAGACCTCGTGCATCTGCAGCATCAAGCTGTTGCCGTCAATACGAATCTCAGGATCGTTACTGCTCAGCTTGCCTTCTGCGCTGAGTTCGAATTCGTGATTGCCTGGCTGAATCTGGAACTTGCCGACCCTGAGGGTCTCGCGCGGTATGAAAAGACTGCTGTCACGGCCAATGTATTTGCCCTGGTGATACTTTTCGAAAAAGAACTTCTGATTACCGTCATCCACGTAAGCATTGCGCACCCAGAGGGTAACGTCTTCACCGAGGACAATGGTTCTGCTCCCAGTTTCCGAGAATTCGGTCTTGGTGATCTCTCGAAAAGATTCCTGGGCGCTCGCAAGGGTTGCAGTTTCTAAATCAGTAACAAGCTTGATTGCTATCTGTTCGGGGAGCTCGGCCTGTGCGTGATGCAGAGCAATCAACAAAAGGGCCGAAATACAAGTTGGGCGCATTCTCTGATTCATCAGGTTAGAAGGTGTGTTATGAAGAGAGAGGTTTATACTCGCAGGCTGTAAGAACCAGCAAGCAGGAGAAACAGAATGCCAAGCCCATTTCTCGGAATGGATCCATACCTCGAACGTTTTTGGAGAGACGTCCATACGAGATTAACAGTCTATGTCTGTGATCAACTTTGCGAACAGTTGCCCGAAGGATTAGCCGCTCGAACGGAAGAGCACGTAATTCTTGAAACAACCGAAGGGCGGGAACAGAGATATGTTCCAGACATCCAAGTTCGCGTGGATCATGTCAGTGACGGTATTGAGCCTTACGGCTCGGCTGCAGTCCAAGAGGCAGTAGACCTGGAGATGGAGTTCGACGAACCGGAAACTGAGCGCAGTATTCAGATTATAGAAAGCGCCGGTGGTCGGCTTATCACAGCCATCGAGATCCTCAGCCCTTCAAATAAGGAACTGGCAGGATTGGCCAAATACATGGACAAACAAATGGATCTGCTGGCCGCAGGAGCAAACCTTGTGGAAATCGATCTGATCCTTCAAGGTCGCCACGCAATCCGAGCTCCGTTACGTTTCATAACGCCTAGACATAAGGCACATTATTACATCTGTGTGAGCCCGGTGAAGGACAGAAGGCACGTAAGTCTGTATCCCTTTGATCTTCCGGCTCCCATTCCTGCGGTGGCCATTCCGCTACGGCCCGAGGACGACGACATCGTCCTGAACATCCAGCCTCTGCTTGCAAAGTGCTATCAGATGGGCAGATATGATCGCACCATAGACTACAACGCTGAACTACCGGTATTTCTCAACGCCAAAGTTGCCCGGTGGATGGACGAAATGCTGAAGGAGGCCGGGCGGCGGATTTCTGCCTGACAATGACCATTCAGATAGAAGCCCCCAGTCGATTGCACTTTGGCCTATTGGCTCTGAATCCCGATCTGCCCCGCCGGTTCGGAGGAGTTGGCGTCATGATCAAGCAGCCCGGTTCTGTCCTGAGGGTTGAATCGGCAGACACATTTGGTGTATCGGGGCAACTGAGTCATCGGCTGGAAGAATTCGCACAACGCTATTGCCAACATATTGGAATGGCTTTACCCGCAGCTCACTTTGTCCTGGAACGGAATGCGCCCGAGCATTCGGGATTCGGTACCGGCACGCAAGTCGGCCTGATAACCGCCAAAGCACTGGCCCTGCTGTCTGGAGACCTTCTAGCCACCGCTCCAGAGCTTGCGGAAAGAATCGGCCGAAACGGACGTTCAGGAATCGGTGTGCACGGTTTCGAACAAGGCGGCCTCCTCGTCGACAGCGGTAAGAGCAAACAGGACAAAGTAGCCACGCTGGTCGCTCGGCATGCCGTTCCCAGCGATTGGCGTTTCGTCGTCGTGATACCAAAGGAATTGCAGGGCCTGCACGGTGGTGCAGAGGAACAGGCCATGCGCGAATTGGTCATTCCTGTGTCGCAAACGGAGAAGCTTTGCCGAATCGTTTTGATGGGCATACTGCCGATGATCGTGCAGCAGGATTTTCAGGGATTCAGCGAGGCAATCTACGAATTCAATTACCAGGCTGGTGTCTGTTTCAAGTCAGCCCAGGGCGGAGTCTACTCAAGCCCACTGCTGGAGGAGATTGTTAATTTCGTCCGAGGCCGGGGCTTTGCCGGGGCAGGACAGAGTTCGTGGGGGCCGGCTGTCTTCGGTTTGGTCCCCGACGACACCTCGGCCAGCCGATTGGTTAATAAAATCCTGAACCAATTCGGATTTGAAAATTCAGAAATCCTGGTGACACAAGCAGCCAATCAAGGGTCTTCTTTCAAATGGTAATTGGGAGTTATCACCGCTGATGTGGATACCAACTGTCCAGCCAATGTCGGCTCAGCGTACCATTCATCAGCCATGAAAATGGGCCGCATTTTCTAAGACATCGATTAGTAACGCTTTAGTGAAGGGCTCTTCATTGGCCGATCTCTTGCTTATCATTGTCCGGGCGGATAGATATCTATGGATTCAACACCTGAAAATTCTGGAGAGAGTATGAGAGCTGCGATTTGCTGCATCTGCCTGCTGGTTCACTGCCAGGCTGAACAGGCCAAGACCTACAATATTTACGAAGCTCCCAGTGAAGCGGAGCGTCATCAAATGGTCGAAGAGGCCCTTCAATTCCTCGCAAAGGGCCAGAATGGGAATGGCTCATTTGGGCTCTACAAAGAGGTCGGGGTAACTTCCGCTGTGCTGCATGCCCTTCTGCTCAGTGACCCCAAATACCGTAACCCGGAAAACGAAGTCACTCTAAAGGCTTTGGCCTTTCTATTGAACAACGTCCAGCCGGACGGCCGCATCGCAGACGGCAAAGGTTACGACAATTACAAAACAAGCTTGGCCGTAAGCGCACTCACAGCCTTACCGGAAAACAGCTATCGCAGCCTGTTGGACAATATCGTTGATCGAAAGCTCCTGGACGAAGGCAAGGAGAAGGGCGCTCTCACCAGGGAGAAAGTAATGAGTTCCGTACGTGACTGGTTTGGCAAGCAACAGGCCCAGGAATCCAACGGCTATGACAAAGACAAAGATCCTAACTACGGCGGGCAAGGTTACGGCGGAGTGCCCATGCATGACCTCTCGAACAGCCAGTTCGCCATGGATGCAATGCACAGCCTGGGTGTTCGCCAGGGAGATCCGTTTTTCAGCAGAATGGAAATATTCGTTAACCGAACGCAAAACCTGAGAGCGGTCAACGACCTTACCGATACAGCAAAATTTCCAGAACTGAAAAATTTCGCCGTCCAGGACGACGGCGGGTTTGCCTACGCGCCAGGAGTCAGTAAATCCACGGAGGTTCGTACGCCCGACGGAAAAAAGTTTGCGAAATCTTATGCGTCCATCACAGCAGCAGGTTTGAAAACTCTGATCCAACTCGGGGTAAAGAAAGAAGACATCCGGGTCCAGCGTGCCAAGGCCTGGCTATCCAGCAATTATTCTTTGGAAAAAAACACCGGCCTTGATACCCCCGGCGAATCATCTAAAGGAAGCCAGGGTCTTTACTATTTCTATTGGACATTCGCAAAGGCAATGTCAGCCCTGGGCGATCAGACACTGAAACTCAAAGAAGGCACTGAAATCAACTGGGCTGAGCAGCTTGCCGGTAAGTTGAAATCATTGCAGCGCGAGGACGGAAGCTGGCTGAATGAGCAGGACCGCTGGCAGGAAGGCGACCCAAACCTGGTCACCAGCTACTGCCTGGTCGCGCTCTATCACTGTAAAGAATCACTTCAGAAGTAAAACGGACAGGAAAATTCATGAAAACCAGAACGAGTCTCACAATCCTGGTGCTGTTCGCTGCCTCAGGTCTGCCGTGCCAGGCGGATTACAAAATGGGGCCCAGGAAGCTTATTCAAGCCTACTACACCCATCTCTACGAAAGTTACAAACCTGAGTTTAAGTTTTCTGAAGGCAGAGACAGAGAACTCATCGCCGCAGGTGCCGTTGCATACATCTTTCTGGCAGGTCACAGGGACGAATTTCAGGGAAACGAACTGGCCTCGCCGATTATCCGGAAAAGCATTCAAGGTGTGAAAGCGGCTCAGTCACCTGATGGCTCATTCGGCGAGAATGAAGCAGGCCCGGATCGAGTAAACCCTACAGCAATTGCTGTTCTTGCACTCACCGCAGCCTCCAATCCCGATTATTCACCACTAATCCAAAAGGCCGAAAGCTGGCTGAGAAACCTGAATGATGACCGCCTCGATGTATCCGGCAGGTTTCTGAAGCTTCTTGCTTTGAACAAAGGAACTATTTCAGCCCAGTCCGCCCTCCCGGTTTTGGCGCTCCTGTTAGAAATGAAAAGTGATAATACGCCCGAAGTGCAGGCTCTCACACTTCTTGGCTCCGCTCTGATTCGTGAGTTCTCTGAGGGGGGAGGAGTCATTGAAAAAAACAAACTCGAGCAAATTCCCCAGTGGGATGCACTGACCGATCAAGCGACTAAGAGTCTCTCCGGTTTTATCGCCAACAAGCAGGTCTCAGGCGCATGCATTGCTGTCCGCACCCTTCATTCATGCATGTATGCCCAGAAACGAAAAAAATAGTGATAGGGCGGAACGACCTCTCTGGACGTCCCCTGTGCTTGTTGCGGCAATCCTGCTCTTCAGTTTCTGCATAAACTCTGATGCAGAAGATTTGGTGGCTCTTCTCGTCAGCCCCGATTATGAGAAGCGTCGCCAGGCAGAAGAGACACTCCTGGGTCTTGGCCGCGAGGCGCTCCCAATCTGCCTGAAGATGGCCGATGAGGAGAATCTGGCGTCCAAGTTTTGCGCGGCAAGAGTTCTGCGAAAACTTGTTCCAGGCAGCGTCACTCATCATGAAATCAAGTCCCTCAAGAATTCCACCTTTCCAGAGCTCAGTTCCATCTATTTTTCAGCCCTTCCTGACAGCAGGGAAGGAATCACCGAGCTGCTTTCGGGGGCGCAAGCACCCCAGAGGGAAATTCGTCTTGCCAGTCTCAACCGGCTGATTGAGTTGAAGGTGACATTTAACCCTGACCCATTACTAACCCTGTTACAGGCAGTTGCTCCCGGCGATCCTCACCGGGTTTCCATTCTCTCCGCACTCGTTGAGTCGGCGCCTTCACCACGGTGGGAAGCTGTTGCCGGGCAATTGAATGATTCTGATCCAGAGATAGTTACTTTCGCAGCTCAGGTACTTGGCCGTTGGAAAGTGCATGAAAGTGCCGAAAGACTTTATTGCACAGGAATCAACTCCCCGAACGAGAGAGTTCGCCAGGCCAGCTTTCGTGCACTGGCAGCGATTGGCGACGAAGGCAAATCATTAATTCTGAAGGACTGTGAGTCGAATCAGGGGCACGTTCGCGAGCAGGCGGCACTCGCATTAGGTTTCTTCCAAAACACTCACAGCCAACTCGTAGAGATGCTGGAGCGCGACCCTTATGAACGGGTCGCTCAGGCTGCAAGCATTTCCTTACAGCACCTCTATCAAATAGACGAACCGCAATACTTTTTCCCGTACGACGGATCCCCTGCTGCCCGGGATCAGGTGGTCAAAGCATGGAAGCAGTTTATCGCCGGGGCAAAAGAGTGATGAATCGAACGGATCCAATAATCCGAAGCCTGCTAAGTTGCAGAATTGCTTTAAGAAGGAATTCAGCCTTTGAAAGCGCATTCCCGCTTCTGTCCTATGGAGTCCCATGCATTGGCGCTCTCGCCTTCTATGTGAACAGTTCAACAATAATTTCATTGGGATTCCTCACGTTTTATGTGCTCCTGATTTCCACTGCCTGCTGGACGAGCACCGGAAGCATTTCACTCCAACACGCTGCTTCAGCCGCGGATGGTGCGTTGTCGCTGAATGATATGTTGAGTTCATACTTGCAGTTCGCAGGGGAGAACGACCCCGCCCCATTCAAACGACTGCACTTAAATTCCGTCTCAGAACTATTCCCGAAGGGTGTGGAGTGGCGACCGGTTGAGCCTGAGCTGCGCAGAATGTGTATCGTTTCTCTCGCCATGTTTATGGGATTGGCGGCGGTTTTCACAGTGCGCGACGCAACAGAACCACATCGATCGGCCACCGATCCCGTGCCGGAAAGCACTAGAGTTGCATTAGCGAAAGCAAGCACACAACTAAGCTCCCCTCAGAACCGTGAGCTGTCGGTATCGCTCGAACAATTCAGCAAAACGGCATCTCCCGTCACCCAGAAGGATCGGGAAAAAATCATTGAACAATTACGCAATATCCAGCGAGAGATTAATTCCTCCGAGGCGGAGTTCGCCGGGGAATACCTGAGCGAGCTTTTGTCAAAATCTGCACAGCAGAATTCGACGATGAACGCCATCAGCGAGGCATTGAGGAGCGCCCAGTGGCAACGGGCATCACAACTTGCACGAAATGTCAGTAACGCTGACGGACGTGGCCTAAGCGGTAGAGAACAAGAGGTCCTTGAAGCACTTCGGGAACACCATGCACAAGTGAAATCAAGTGAAGGGACAACTAAAGACCCGGAGCCGAATTCCGAGACGCTGAGGAGAAAACTGGCATCGCTTGCCCGCCAGTATTCCCCCAAGGAGACCTCCGATATGTTGAAGACTCTGAATGACGTTCGGGAATCGCTCGCTGAGATAGGTCAACCATCCCCTTCTAATTCAAAATCGCAGGGGTCTTCTTCAACAGAATCAGCCAAATCCGGCCCTCTCATTGACGAGAGAAATACAACTGGAATGTCAAGAGTGCTTGGCGCGAAGGCCGTGAATCCTTTCATCGCTGCCGGACCAGGGCAGAGCCTCGCTGCAATCATGGACCTTCAAGACACGGGCCTGTCTACAATTTTTTCAGAGCCAACGCAGAATAAGAATTTCAAAGAAAGCAACCCGGTAATCAGCACCGAGGTACCTTACTCGCGGCGAGAACTGGTCAAGGCTTACTTCCAACATAGAAATTCGGATGATTTGATACAGGGAAGGAAAGGTTCTGATGAGTGAATCGGATCTTGAGACCAATATAGATGAATTTAGATCGACGTTTCAGAAGGTCTTACAGGAGATAAAGAAAAGTATTGTTGGCCTTGAAGAGGTGACAGAACAGGTTCTTGTTGCTCTCTTGTGTGGCGGTCATGTTCTGCTTGAAGGTGTACCCGGCGTGGGCAAGACCATGTTGGTGCGAAGCCTGAGTAAGTGTTTGGCACTCGAAACGAAGCGCATTCAATTTACTCCCGATTTAATGCCCGCCGATATCCTCGGCGCCCATGTCCTGATCGAGGACGGCGGACCTCATGTTGAGTTTTCTCGGGGCCCGGTTTTCACACAGATATTGCTTGCAGATGAAATCAACAGGTGCACTCCGAAGACGCAGGCGGCACTTCTAGAGGCCATGCAGGAACGGTCAGTGACCATCGGTGGGGCGACCCATGCGCTGGATGACCTGTTTTTCTGCATTGCGACACAGAATCCGATTGAGATGGAGGGCACATATCCGCTGCCTGAAGCACAGTTGGATCGATTCTTCTTTAAGATTCTTGTCCCAGGCCCTGGGCTGGCAGCACTCAAGGAAATCTCAAGAAAGACAACCGGCAACACGAGTGCTGCCCCTGAAACAATTGTCCATGCCTCAGAATTGAAACGTTTTCAGAAATTAATCAGGGATGTTCCAGTGCCGGAAGTGGCAGAGGATTTTGCTGCCAACCTCATCATTTCTTCGTCTCCACTGTCCGCAAAGTCGCCAAGTGTGAAGCAATTTGTTCGTTACGGCGCGAGCCCGCGAGGAATGCAGACCTTGATCCTCGCCTCCAAGGTGATGGCTCTTCTGGATGGTCGATATTGTTCTTCCACCCAGGATGTATTTCGGGCGGCCCTTCCAGCCCTTCGGCATCGTCTTATTCTCAACTTCCAGGCTGAAGCGGAAGACATCGTTGCGGACGATGTAATAAATGAATTGGTGAGAGAACTTGAAAAGAGGATGTGAGGATGTGTTGTTTCACGCTCTTGACAGTTTTCCTGAGCTTCATGAACAGCCACGCTGACTCGTGGCTGGAGAATGCCGAGGTTCGGCTCTATCTAGACGTATTAAAATCTGACGCAACACTCGACAAGCCATTCCAGGGTCTCGTCTCCTGCTATCGAGAGGGCGGGAAGTCTCATCTGCTGCTGTCGGATGTGCAACAACTCGCAAAGAAACCTGAATGGGAAGTCCAGGGTCAACTGCTGTACGCCCGAACTCTCTCGAACCAATCTCAACCAGACGAAGCATTCCTCGTCTTATCGGATGTATGCATGAAGCATCCAGAAATGTCCAAAGCATGGCTGCTAAAGGCAAGGGTCGAACTTGACCTGAAGCGGCTGAGCGACTCACTTGCCTCCTACGATAGTGCTTTGAAATCGAGCCGGTCTGATAAGGATATTCAATTGATAATTCTGGAACAGGCGGAGGTTTTGCACTCGCTGGGCAGAACCGCTGATGCGGCGAACAGGTTGCTTCATCTCTACGTCCGTACTCCTGGAGATGAAACTCTCTATTCTTTGACTCTCAACAAGTTGGAAAGATGGCACCAATACTCAAATGCCCTGCAGCTTGTTAAAGGTCACGCACACACCTTGAGCGAACGGGGCTCTGATCTTGATGCCGTGCGGCTTGATCAATTTCGTCTCCTGCTCACCTCAGGAGAGGATGAGCTGGCACACAATTTCTGGGAGCGTTATTTCGAAACAGCGAAATGGAATTCAGTTAGCAGGTGGCTCGGCACATTGAGAAATCACGTAAAACAAAAGGGATCGTCAAGCCTGCTCAGCCTGCTGAAAAAGAGACATGCTGAGCGAGCGCCAATCAGGTGGAGCGTTGCGTATGCCGCTTGCCTTTGGGAAAGCAACAGAGCTGATGCCCCAGGAATCCTGAAGTTATTTGGTAACTTGAAAGACGATTGGATACTCCTTCCGGATCCATTGGGTCGAAGTGAATGCGCTCTCTTTATCGGTGACTTAATGGCCGAGGCGGAGCTTCTTGATGAAGCCGTCATCTGGCTGGCCCGGGCCGCGGAGAACAACGCTGGAAACAGCGAAATCAAATGGAAGCTTGCAGGCGTATACAACCGGCGCGGGGATGAGGAGAACCGTGATACCATTTACAGGGAACTGGCTGTTTCAGAGCAGGAGACCTCCCAAAGGGCGAGACAGCACCTGTACAGCGGAAATCTTGCAAAGGGCAAAACACTGTTCTCTCAAGCAAGATTTGCCGAAGCACTCAAATATTTTCAGGCTGCCGGCCAATTTGCGAAGTCCAGGCATTTGACGCGAACCGAGATCTGGCAGCAATTGACCAAACTGTGCTCCAAGATTTCCAAGCCAACATTTAATCCAAATGAAGAAGATTACCTGCTGGAACCTGAGGAAGGCTGGCAGGTTTCTGCTCAATGGCTGCTCCACCAGGAGCCGATAGAGAAGGTCGCTCCGCGAGAACAGAATGAAATAAGCGATCCCCTCTGGTCTTTTTCGCCACCCGATAGTCGGAATCCAATCTGCCGTTTCGTTACAGACGACTACCTCGGCTTTTGCTTATTCAGATCAGGTTCTATGGTTGCCCTTGATCTCAAGAGCGGGTTGCCTGTCTGGTATACGGCTTCGCCATCCGAACATCCCCGGTTAGATCAATTCGCGATCTCTACACAGTTTGTGCACCGGCTTGAAGGCAACACCATAAGGAGCTTTACCAAAGACTCTGGAATGCCTGCTTGGGCATATAGCTCTGACCAAGCAATCGTCTGCATGGTTGGGTTTCGCGAAAAGCTTTACGTGCTGAAAGGAAATGGAGAACTCATTGGTCTTTCAAGGGATGGCGAAATTGCGTTCACGACAACAGTTTTTGCCCAGAGCAGTGGCCGTGCTATCAAAATCTCGGACTCAGAAATGTACCCGACGAGGCATGGAATTACCGTTACCGGGCCTCAGTTTATTTACTTTGAAGATGGAAAAATTAGATGGCGATATGTGCCGCCGCTCTCGCTCAAATGGGGAGATAAAATCGCCAGGACGATGGCGGAATCTGACGTCTTGATGTTCGAGTTGCACTCAGGAAAGGTCGTTAGAGTGCCGCTGCGATGGCCGCTTGGATATGCATTCGAGATATCTGATGGACCCAGCCCGACTATTCATCCAGATTCTGGGGGAGGTACCGTAATGCGGCTGGATAAGAATGGAATCGTTCATCTTCATGCAACGAGAGAGTCTGGTTCGAGCCATGACAACTGACGAAAACCTGTTTGATACTCAGTTTGTTGCGAGTTTGCATGGCCTCAGGATGAGAATAAAGAGGCAGATTCAGTCAGACCGAATAGGTGCGTCACGGGGAGTGCGGGCCGGGCTGTCGGGTGAATTCGCGGATCATAGGGCCTATATGCCCGGGGATGATTTACGCCATCTGGACTGGCCCCTCTATTGGCGTCAAAAAAAGCCGTTCATCAAAGTTTCTGACTCACAAGAAGAATGTCCTGTGTATGTTGTTCTTGATGCCACGGCCTCCATGTCTTTTGGTTCAAAGTGGAACTATTCCCGGCAACTGGCGGCGGCCATCAGTTTCGTGGCAATCGAGTCTGGAAACAGCGCACATCTGTTTTCGCTGGGCAGGCAAGTAGAGCGGCTTAATTCTGTCTGGGACAGGAAATCCTTTCTGAAGGTCTTGTGTCGTGAACTGCAATCCCTTCAGGCCTGCGAGAAGGCGGATATCTCGGATGCCCTGGATAAATTACCTCTCTATCAGCGTGGAAAGGGAATCACGGTGCTAATTTCAGATTTCCTGGATTCAAAGAATCTGGCCGCTGGTCTTTCTTGTGTTTCAGCGAAGTCTGAAACCATTCTGTTTCACATTGTCGACCGATGGGAAGAGAAGCCCGATGCCCTTGGAGTGTATGAACTCGAAGACCTCGAAACGGGAGAAAAGCTGAGCGTTTCCGGGATAGCAGCGGTGAGCGATTATTGCCGTCAATATATGCAGTTCGCTGAAAATTTGCGCCGCATGGCCCATAGGAAGGGACTGCACTATGTTCATGCGGGAACGGATGAGCCGGTTGTCCAAGCGGTCATAAATTCGCTGGCGGTTTTGAGAAAATAACAAGGCAACCAAAGGAGACCGTAGATGTTTCTGGCGCCCGGTTATTTGTGGTTGCTGATATTTGCAGTTCCGCTGATCTGGCGGCATCTGTCGTCGCAGACTCTGACATTAAAAGTTAGCAGTATTACTTTTTGGCGAGCTTCGAGTGAAAACGGAATAAAGCTCCGAAGACCTTCAACTCTGAATTTTCGTCTGTTAACAGAACTGCTTGTATTGCTGCTGATAGTCCTTGCCGCTTCACAATTTACGGGCGATTCCGGTAATCGGATAGCTGCAGTCGTTCTGGACAATTCACCTTCTATGCGGTTGAGGAATGTGGATGGGAAAGATCGGCTTACGAAGTCCCATGCCGCGGCAACACAGGCCCTGAGTTCTCTTCCTGAATCAGAACACGTGGGACTTTTCCTGCCTGGTTTTGGAAAGGACCCCCTGGTGCATGGATTCCCGGTATTTGTCGGTGATTTAATCGGACAGTGGCAGCCCTACGCTGAATATTTTTCCGTTTCGCAGTCGCTACAAGATTCAATCAACTGGCTGGGCACGAAGGAGTATTTTGTAAAGGAACTTTATTATTTTGGTGACGAGGCGATCAGTCATTGGACCTCCGTCCCCGAGGGCATCAGATTAGTTCCAGTGACGAACACTGCCTTTGCACCGAATTACGCGGTACTTGGCATCACGGCAAAGAGGCGTGCCGGCGCCCCAGAAGTTATCGAGATCAGAGCGCAGCTTGGTTACCTGGGCGTGCAGCAAACTGGCCTGGCTGAGTGGAAGCTGAAGATTGACGGACAAATTATCCGAGACGGAAGCTCGAACTTAGAGAACGGGCGCTCAGCGATTATTAGCATTTCATTGCCCGGATATTCGGATGCTCAAACCGTTACTCTGACTCTTGAGGCTGCAGACTCCTGCCCTGCTGACGACTATTTTCAGGCTGAAATCGAGATTGAGCATCCTGCCAAGGTCTATGTAAGCGATAGTTACCAGGATCTTCGCAGTGCGGTAAAAGCAGTTCCCGGGGTGCAGTTGGTTGACTCAGTGGATCGGGATTCAGCCCAAGTATGGATCAGTATGGAAGAAACCGAAGCTAGACCACTTTTGCGTTTCTTTCCTCAAAGCAAGGCAACCTTCAACTTCGATGGACGTGGGTTCTTCCAAAAGAAACATCCGATTTTGGAAGGAGTGGACCTTTTTTCTCCTGATTTTGGTTTCTTTGTAAATCTTGTCTTGGAAGAAGGCGCAGAGGCGTTGGCGGGGTCCGGTGATTCAACGTTTCTAAAGGCGAATCCGGCAGGCAGGACGATCCACGCGGGCTTTGATCCCGTTTCCTCTGGGTTCATCGATCAGCCCGGATTCCCCATATTGATCACGAATGCTCTCAGATGGTTTAACGATTGTGCCGACCATAATGGAAACGCCGCTGAACAGGTTGCAGCTCTCGATCCTATTCGACCGCCCTTGCATGAATTTCGGTCAGAGCCAGTTCGTGCGAAATACATAAATCTTCCCTTGTGGGCGATTTCAGCCAGTCTTGCCCTTTTGTTTGCTCTGCTGCACTGGAGAAAATCCTGATGCGATTCTTCGTGGGCGAGCCGATTCTGCTTACTCTCCTTCCAGCGATATATCTGGTTCTAATGCTGTTTGGTCTGAGCAAAAGATTCCGGGTTTATCCCTTCATATTGCTTTGCATTCTGGGGCTGCTTCGACCCTATATTGGTTATCTTCCAGATGATTGGAACGCTGAGGCAGCGGACAGGAAGACAAGTGAGCCCATGCCAGTCAGCGGTGACTCAGCCAGCCGTAAGCCTGTAATCGCCCGCTTGCACAGTAACACACTGCATGTGGGTGACTCTTTGGTTATTGACGTTCAAGTCAGCGCTGTGGATAAACGCGCGGTTGCGGTCTTCCTTGGCGACCGAAGGGTGCATGAAGAGACGGTCACTCCATCCAAAACTGGTTGGTTTCGCCGCATCCGGACTCGCGTAAAGAATCCAGGGCTGACTAATTTGAGCTTGACTTGTCTTGGTGTGGAAGACGAATTCCGGGTGAGCCTGCCCGTCCTCGTGATAGAGAAAAGCAAAGTGCTGGTGGTAGCCCATGACAGGCGGGAGGCCGAAACGCTGGTGTCTTCGCTCGAACACGACGACATTCAGGTAAACGTTGAACCACCTTCAGACTTTCCTGATGATTCATCAAGATTGGAACAATTCGGATGCATTCTGATTTATGACGTACCGAACGTTTTCGAGCAGTCGCAATTGCAGTCACTTGCAGATTTTGTTGATGGTGGTGGTGGGTTGGTGGTTATCGCGGGGCCGAAACTGTTCAGCGTTGGGGCATACGCTGGCAGTGAATTCGCCCGCCTGTTACCGGTGACGCCTGACATTCCAAAGCAGATCGAAAAGTACGAGATCGCGCTCGGGCTGATTATGGATACCTCGGGGTCGATGGCGGAGGCTGATGGGGGATTCCGAAAAATTGATCTGGCTCGTGAAGCTGCTTTGGCATCCGCCTTTGAGCTTCAAGAAGGCAAAGACAAGATAGGTATTCTTGCATTCGCCGGTAAAGCCGACTGGATCGCCGAACTCGCCGACCTGGATGAATCGTCTCTACCGGCCAAGCTCGCCCAACTGCAACCTGGCGGCGAAACGGATCTGATGAGCGGGCTTATCAAGATGCGCCTCGCCATGGAGGCCAGCAGTGCGCGCATCCGCCACGTTCTGGTTCTCAGTGATGGTTTGACTGCCGGAAAGGCTTCAGACTTTCAGGCGATAGCCCGTCGTTTCGCCAGCTCAGGCGTCACCCTGTCTGCGATTAGCCTTGGCTCAGGTGGCAACGATCATCTTCTCAATATGTTGGCGAGAGAGGGAGGCGGCCAGTTCTACAATATCGGTAGAGCTTCTGAACTGGTGAAGGTTTTCACACAAGACACTCGCATGCATACGAGGTCGGGTCTTATAGAGCAGCCCGTAAAGGTTGCTATTGGGAGGCCGCCGGCATGGGCAGATGGAATATCCTTCGAAAATCTGCCGCCACTGCTCGGGATGGTCGCTTCGGCGCCCAAGAAGAATTCGGTGGTGCATATCAAAGCGGAAAATGGGCTGCCACTCCTGAGTTCTTGTCGCCGCGGACTTGGGCAGGTATTCCTTTTTTCTTCGGACGCTGGGGATCGGTACGCCCGTCTCTGGGTAGATGGCTGGCCTGACTTTGGTCCATTCTGGGCGCAGTTGGTCAGGTACGCTTCTAAAGGCACCACTGCCGACTATCGTCCCGAGTATGTCTCAACGTCCTGGGGGCGAGGCATTCTTATCAGGAACGTTCCTCAAGACGCCCGGCCGCCTTCGTTCGTTTCGATTTCCGATGCTGAAAAGAATCAGGTCGGTGTGTGCAACGTTGTTCATACACTTCTAGACGGAAGCCTATGGGCTCCTCTCAGACGTGATCTGGAGGAGGGCAACTATGTATGTTCAATCGGGGAAGCATCGCCACGCCCACTGAAGGTTGCCAGGAGCGAAACTGAGTATCAAGAAATGACGCACGTCCGGGAACAACCTGTCTGGCCGCTCCCTCCGTACCGGGTTATTGAGCTGGCCCCTTTGTGCTTCATGCTGGCGGCGGCTGCTTATGTATTGGAGAGAGTTTCTTCAAAGTGATCAAAAGTGCGCGGCGAAGACAAAGACGAAGAAAAGGTCAGCAGACCCGCAGACAGTAAAGGGGCCTGGGAGATCTTCTGGCCGCCGGCTTTGGGATTTATCCAGCGAAATCCGGAAACTCGTAAGTCGGTTTGTTCGCAAACCGTTTCATGCCTAAATGCAGTCGAATTTCGGTGCCCGGCGGCAGTTCAACAGTAAACGCGTTGGAATCGATGCTCTTGTTTTCAGTGAGCTGTTCGCCCTCGACGACTTCCGATCGAGTGAATTGATGCTCTCCAAACGCGCCGGCCTGGAGGGTAACAGTGCGGCCCTGATTCAGATTTGTGTTCACCAGTTGAACCGCCGCGGCATCTGAGGTCACGGAGTCCACGAAGGCAGCGACATCCTGCGGCAGGCCCGGGCGAGCCTGTTCAGGATCGAAATAACGGATACGGGCGTGCATCAGGCCGCCGTGATAGATGGGGCTCGGCGAACCCATACTCATTTGAAGGAGACCTTCCGGAATGACGGGATTGATGTTCTGCCAGTGGTGGACATCCCACTCCTCCGGCTTCCATTCATCTTTTCTGATTTCATCAAGTCGATGATTCATCCAGGCAAGGGTGGTTTCGACCGCGTCCTGGGCATAGGTGTCTGACTTGCCTAACATCGCAGCCAGCCAGTGCTGGGGGCTGTGTGTGCCAGCTTTGTAAAACGTGCTGCTCTTCGGCCACTGTCCGATGGGGCCGCATCTTTCTTCGATGCGCCTTAGATCCTCCTCATCCTGAGACAAATTATAGAGATGAATGTAGTGGTTGGGATGCGGACGTCCATAGCCGTACCAGCCGTTCGCCGCATATTTGGAAGGAGCTTTTTGGACGCCGTCCTCCTCTATGCGGTGCGACCACAGCATGTCCAACTGTGAACGCGGCAAGTCGAGATGCGAGAGGTCACCGGTGAGCAGGGCGGCGTTTTGAGCCCCAATTAGAAGAGCTTCGCAAACAATGTGTGCTCCGTGCGGCCATCGCCAACCGTAATACCCGCCCCACCAGTTTCCGTTCATACGTTCGCCGATTTGGCCTGAAGGACCGATGTTGTCGGGGGTGATCCCTCCGTTCTGGTCCGTTCGCTCCTGCCAGGCAGTCACGTAATCGGCCACATGCCGGCGATACTTTTCTTCGCCGGTCAGCATGAAGCTGTTCCCGATGAGACTGGTCGAATTGAGATTGAGGGGCACGTCGCCAGGCACCATACGTGCGTTCATTGTCTTTAAGATTTCCGCAAAGACAGCGTCGTTATCCCAGTCCAGTGCAGCAGTAGGGTCTTCGAGTTCGTGGCCGGGGACATCTTCATAAGGTGCGGGGTAATGAGCCAGCACCGGGCGATGGGTAGACCAGTCGTCTGCGGTCATTTCAAAGCAAGGCCCACGACTGCCATTGATCGGTGAACGCATCATACGCAATGCTGGATCGTAATTGGGGACTTCGGGATCTTCGCCGGTATACATTCTGGAAAAACGGTCGGCACGCTTGAGATTTTCAGCGTGCTTTGGATCTGACATGCAGAGGTAATGAAAGTAAGTGCCACTTTCGCCGTGATGCATCCAGTCGTAGTAGCCATCGTATTCGTTATGGATTTGGCCGTATTCTGTGAACTGGCGAGTTACGGCCTCCCACAGTCGCTGTCCCTCGGAGAGGAGGTTTTCTGATCCGCCGATGAGGTAGAGCATTGGAAAGCTGAGAAAGCTCTCGTAGCCGTCATCTGAGCCGTCCATTCCAGGCCATTCATCGCGCCAGATCAGCGTGCCATCTTCATGAGTGTATTTTCGAACAAATTCGATAGCTGCCTGGTTCATCTGCTCGATGAGATACCGCTGCATGATTGCCCAACGGGGTTGCAAGGAACGTTTTTTTGCTTGGATTGTCATTGGAGGTTGGTGTAGGTGAAGAGGGGTTCCCAAGGATTCGGACAGACGAGGAGGAAGAAGAAGGACAAGGCGGGAAGAGGGAATCCCAGGAATTCGGACAGATACTTCGAAAATGGGGGAGTTGTGTCGCTTCGAAAGGCATGTGGGTGCTTGTAATTGCAGGCTGCGTTTCGTCAATCAACCAGCGAACTGGCGACGGCATTGCTGATTACGCCCAACTCCCTTTCGATGGTTGGCTGGTTTGTAAATATGGAACAGAAGAGACCTGTTGCCGGATCTGCCCAGACCGAAGTACCAGAAGCTCCGCCGTGCCCGAAGGCCCGGGTAGAAAGCAGATCACCAAAGTAGCTCGACCACCCCACCCGGGGTTTCATCCAGCCAAGTCCCCAACTATTCCCCCGTCGTTCGGGGTCGGGGAGAGCAGGCAGTGAGGGCAGATGATTACGGATCATCAAATCAGCCGTCGCTGGTGAAAGAATCCGCGCGCCCTCAAGTTCCCCACCGTTCAGCATCATTTGCAGAAGCCGGCAGTAGTCCCCGACATTCGAGAACATTCCGCCCCACGGTACTCCGAGTTTATGCCAATATTCGGAATTCCAGTTCCAGTCGAGCCCAACCGCGCTGTCCGGAAGGCGAACATCCGAGATGCGAGCGGGATCTTCATCGCGGCGTCCAAGAAAGGAGTCTTTCATGCCAAGTGGACTGAAAACCTCATCCGCCAGGAAATCCTGGAGTGACATGCCCGACACTCGCCGTGCGATTTCCGCCAGGAGCATAATACCCATGCTCTGATATTGGACTCTCGTGCCGGTGGGAAACTCGAGCGGCACTTTGTAAATGCCCTCCAGAAAACTATCCAGGCTGGCATGTGCCGCCCTCAGCTCGGCATTGTTGGGCAACATGTCCGGCAGGCCGGACGTATGAGTCAGCAGGTGGATGAGGCGTATGTCCTTTTTGTCTTCCGTTAGTTCGGGAAGGAAATGATCCGCACGCTGGTCGAGCGTGAGGAGTCCTCGCTCCAGGAGCATGGCGATGGCGATGCAGGTGAGCGGTTTGGTCGGCGAAGCGATCAGGAAAATGGTATCGGGGTGGACTTTGGCACCCGCATCATCCAATCGCATCCTGCCGAAAGCGGCGGGAGGAAGCGACCGTAAATTCCTTCCAATCTTGATGCAGGCGCCTGTGAACTGGCCGCTGGTAACAAAAGACTCCAGGAGGCTGAGTGCCTTTTGAAAGCGATCAGGACAGAGGCCGATTTCGGATGCGAGTTCGAGATGAGGGTAAGTGGTCATGTTTTGGGGAAGTAAAGGAGGATCTCACAAGGATTTGGAGAGACGAGGAATCAGAAAAACAAGGTTTTCAGAGAACCAGATAACGCGGCCTACGAACTTTGGATCAATGGTCTCAGATCATCATTCATTTTTTTTGTCGCCGCGACAACGGCTTCTTCCCATCTGGCATCACCGAACTTTTCTTTCCATGGCCCCTGCGAGTGCGCAAATATGATGGAGCGGGAAGCGTTGACGACGGCCCCGAGTCCGTCACCGTTAAAGCTTGGTCTCACATCTTCCGCGCTTCCGCCCTGGGCGCCATAGCCGGGAACAAGAAATGGAGTCTGTGGCATCAGCGCCCGCAAGAACGCTGCCTCCTGTGGATAGGTGGCGCCAACGACCGCCCCGATGCTGCTGTAACCGGATTCACCGATGAGTTCCTGCCCCCATTCTTTGACTTTTTCCGCAACATGTTCAAACACGACCTTGCCCTCGTGTTTCAGATCCTGGAACTCGCCCGCACTCGGATTGCTGGTGCGCACAAGAATAAACAATCCTTTTCCGTTGACTTTGGCCGCTTCAATAAAGGGTTTCACACCATCGCTGCCGAGATAGGGGTTAACGGTCACCGCATCGGCTTCAAAGCCGGGCGGGCCGCTTCCATCCACCGGGCCCAGGAACGCATCCGAGTATGCCTGGGCTGTTGAACCGATGTCGCTCCTTTTCACATCTGCGATCACCAGAAGCCCGAGGTCACTCGCCGCGGAACAGACATCCGCGTAGGCGGCCATGCCGGCGGGGCCGAGGCGTTCAAAGAAGGCGACCTGCGGCTTGACCGCGGGGACGAGCGGCGCAACAAGTTCGGCAATCCTGCACCCGAATTCGCGATAGGCGTCCGCGGCATCTTCAAGGGATTTCAAAGCATTGGGATATTTTCCAAGGATTACCGCAGGCAACTGTGAGAGGCGCGGGTCGATCCCAACTACGCTACATGACTGTTTCTTTCTGATGAGGGCGTTAAGCCGATCTGCAAAATTTGTTGGCATATATTCTCCTTTCAATCTCAGCAGGATATCCAGGCCGCACGGAAATTTTAAACAAGTAACAAGTAATGAGTAAGCTCAGACTTGGAACTCTGGTGTATCTGAATTCGGATCCTGGCCTACCGAGTGACGACCCCGATCTTTTTACACGGTTACAGTTGAGTTTCTTGTTTTCTTTGAAAGATTTTGGAGGGGTAAGCCTCATCACGCTAAGCCAATGCCATTTTGCATTCTTCTCCCTTCCCCATTCGTTGTTTCCTTGAATTCGTTGGAAGCACTTCTCTTCTCTTTGGTTGCGGCCTTACGGCTGCGATACGTATTACGTATGAGCGCCGCTCCCACATCAATAGGCCCCTCTGCCACCGAGGACCACCCACGGAGTTTTGGAGAGGATTTTCAAGTCGAGTGCGAGTGACCTTTTCTGGATGTATTGGAGATCCATTTCGATTTGGCCTTCGAGCTCTATCTCGGATCGGCCGCTGACCTGCCAGATGCAGGTGAGACCGGGCTTGACGGCCAGGCGTTCCAACTGAAGAGGAGTGCAGTCTTCGAGCTCTTCAATGGGAAGTGGGCGTGGCCCAACAAGGCTCATGTGTCCCTGCAACACGTTGATCATTTGCGGGAATTCATCAATCGAAAAACGTCTCAGAAAACGCCCGATCGCGGTGATACGCGGGTCGTTCTTGAGCTTCACTCTCGGGCCCTGGAGATGAAGTTCCTTGCGCATTTGTGACTGCAGTTTCCCGGCGCCCTCGTGCATCGTACGAAATTTATAACAGTAGAAGGGGTACCCCAAGTACCCCAGGCGTCGATGTCTGAACAGCACTTTGCCTCTGGAACTCAGCTTGATCATCATCGCCGCCAGCAGCATGACCGGCCACGCCAGGCTGAGGAACAGGAGGGAACTGAAAATATCGAGGACGCGCACGGAAAAGTTGTACGCTAGGTGCGGCTCGGCGACCTCTGGAATTTTCAGGCCCGCGGCGAAATTGGCCGCGTATATGGATGAGTCAGTGGTATTCGGCGGCATTGCGTGCGGGAGGCGTCGTGCGTGGTACGGGGCCACTTGCAGATTGGTTTATTCTTCCCGGACAGAAAACCGATACCCAGGAACGGTCTTTATTTTCGGGCCGTGCTCCCAATAACGGCGGAGCGACTGATCCTTCCAATCTCTGTCCAGGTTTTCCCAACTGAAATTATCCCCGAGCCAACTGAAGTGCGGCAGCATCCAGTCGGCGGTAACAGAGTGGCTGATTCCAACGTAGCGGTAATCGACGCTGAGTCTCAGCCGGTCGTATGTCTGGTTGGGCCTTGCGCCATGGATAGTCAGGGATTTAAAAAACAGCGCGTCCCCGGCTCGGTAATCGGTGGCCAGCCAACGTAAATCGGGATCTACATCCACGGTATTACCGCCCGGGCCCTGCGCGGCTCGAGTGGGAAGAATCCCGGCCTTATGGCTGCCTTCGAGGAGCATCAGCCCTCCGACCTCTTCCGGTATGTCACCGAGCGGCGCCCAGCAGGAGATGGTTTCGAGAGAGCCCCGCACGTAATACCAGTCCTGATGCGGCTGAGTAATACGATCGTTGTCCCTTGGAAAAGCGATGCGGGCGATAGAGCGGGGAAGAGCAAATGCCTCTTCTTCGAAAACGCTCTCCATAACTCCAAGGGCCCCAGGATGGAGTTTCAAACGGTGGAACGCTTCCAGCTTGTTGAGTTTTTCATAGACCGGTTGCCACGGCGCCTGGCCTTCCAGGATGGGCTCGTGATCTGTGATACCGTCCATCAGATTTGTATTGGTCTTGATCCAGCCGGCCTCATCGCACAGTTCGAGCGTCTGCCTGCGAAGAGTTAAAACGTCTTCTTCGGGGAAGATTTCTCTGAAGAAGAGATAGCCGTCTTTGCGCAACCTGGCCCGGATTGCGGGTGGGTTATCAATGATGTCATTCGATTCGGTGAAGTGTTCAATTTGCATGACTGTTTCCTGACAAAAGTGATTCTGCATGCCTGCAGATTATGACCGATCCTTTGATCGAAACATCGCCAGACTTGCAGTAAAGCCGTGAACGAAATTTTCTTTTCCAATCGGCCCGATCTCGCCCGCGGCGAAAAAGCCTGCAAGAGGCACGTGGCCCATAACTTCGGTGAATACACCTGCATCATGGCAGGGCCGGTCAAACATCCGTGTCCCCCGGCCATTGCAACTAAAGAGCAAGGCGCCCGCGGGACTTGCCCCCTCTGCACTTTCGATATCTTTCTCGAGGAGTTCACGCAGATCCTCGTCCGCGCTGTCTGCATCGCGTACGTGGAACTGAATGGTCTGGCCGACCCGTACCTGATCGGCGATGGCAAGACCACCGGATTCCTTGTCTGCCCCAAGCACGTTCCGAATGAGGAAATCGCCGCGCTGGAAGTCTTCTTTGTATTCATCTACCACTCGCCCCACGTGGAGGCCGTTCCGCACCATGGACTGATCCAATTCACTGAGACCGGAATAGACTTCCTGAAATCGCTTCAGTGCCGGTTCGCCCGCCAGTTCGAAGATGAGATTTCCCCGCGCATTCGTTACCACGAATGGCCGGCCAATAGGCCTGCAGCCCTGCGATACTACAGCCTGAATCTCGATGTCTCCTTCCAACACGATACCGACGATGCCCTCGTCGCGGATCTGGTCGTTGAAGAAGAGAAGATTCTCGCCCCGCCCGCCGGCACTTGGTACACCACCCAAAATCGCACTCCCCTTGTAGGTCTCGTTCAACCCCTCGAGGGTGTTCTTGAAGTCAGAAGTGAACGGCTCCGGCAGTACGATGAGGTAAGGTGCCTTATCGGGTAAAGCACCGATGCGCGTGGTCCAGTCGTTCAGATCGCTCGCGAGCGAGATTTCACCCATTCCCATGACAAAAGGGTGAACGTTCACATTTGGCATCTGCGCAAGCCATAGTGACACAGCGGGCGCTTGTTCGACTTCTTTGTTCGATCCAATAATGCTCTCGCCGGTGCAACCAATAAGTGCACCAATCTCGGACATCTGGTGAATGCCCTCCAGCAGTTCGTGCGCGTCGGCCCTGTGGTGGGCGCTGATAAACAGGCATGCGAGATCTACAGGTTCCTTCGAACACCATGTGAGCCTGGTCTGGCTCTTCAAATCTTCAAGTGCCTCAGTTACCGTGTCGGCAGTTGAAAATGCAGATAAGAATTTCAAGGTATTGGGTCCAGTCTTGTTCAGGCAGGGTCGCCAAGCCCCCTTTGGCCCTGGCGAGGGAGCAAAAGATACCATGTGGCCAAGGAACCGCCGACAGCACAAATTTCATTCGGCGAAGACGCAGTAAACCTCGTTCGCGTCTTTCGGCGAACAACCGTCCCCTTTGTTGCCTTTTGTGTAAAGGAATACCGGGCTCTCAACCGGATGGTAGATACCGGCGCGTGATATGGAAGGGATCCATGAGGCCATCGAAGGGTCGGTCTGGCTGATCTGATTGCATTCAAAGGTCCGGCCACTGTCTTTGGAATGCAGGTGCAAAACCTCCAGAGAGTCCCTGCCAAACCATCCCTCCCCTATCTCGAGTCCGACGGGTACCATAGCCACGAGGTGGATATCACCTCCGGCATCGATGGTCAATGGCCCGCCGCTGGCCATGAAGTTGGCTGGAATGAAGGGGCTCAGGTCAAACGTCTGCCATCCACTCTGCCAACGGGAAACATAGCCCTTGCCACCGCCCGAGGTGGAGATCCAGAGCCCGTCATTACCATCAATAGCGAGGCCTTCGAGCCGGATGTCCGCGTCCGGACCTGCTTCGTGCGGGACAGCGATTTCATCATTCCGCGTGACTGGCGTCCTGAGCTTGCTGCCATCCAGGGCCGTCCATGTGTCTCCCATATCCGTAGACTTGATCGCCGCGGCGCCGGGCGATCTCTTATCGGTATCCATATTGTAAAAGTGCCCGCCGGCGTAGAGAGTGCCCTGGCTGTCGCAGACGATGTTTGCGGACCAGTGGGTGTATTGCTGAGGGATCTCCTGGTGCATCAAAGGCTTGGCATCCGTCCAACCACCAAGTTCCCTTTGCCTCTGGAACATGAACGAATTTGGCCGTTGCCCGCCTCGGTAGACGATGCAGTCCAGGCCGCTGGGAGTATGGACCATGGAGGCGTAAGTAGCGTTATACCCAAAATTCCGGTCCTCGGATTTCCAGGTCTCCAGGCTGTTCGGCTGCTCTGATATCTGGTGGACGAAACGGCCGCAATTCCATTCGCCCCACCAACCGTGCGGGCCGTAAACCAAGTGAATATGGCCTTCGGCATCCGCGATAATGACCGGGTGTGAATGATTGTCACAACCGGTGCCGAGGTTGAATGTATCACTCCAGCAGGCCGCACTGTGGTCGAAAGTCTTGCCTCGAATTTCGGCAATAGCGTCCACCCAGACGACATGGGTCCTGCCCTCCAGAGTGACTATCTTGTTGCCCATCTGATAGGCCGTTGCCCGTGTCGAGCCGGCCTCAGAAATCAGGTGGCTGGTATAGGCTGCCAAACGGTTATTCCTTTGCGGGTGGTTGCGCTTCTGACTCAGATGCGGGCTTTTCTTTCTCAGTCGCGTCTGCTGGCTGATCTCCTGGTTCTTCTTTTGGCTTCTCTGGCGTTTTCACCGGTTCTGCTAGCAGCATTCGGGCCAACACCCTTTTGGGGCCGTCTACTTTTTCAAGATGTGCTTTCACTTTGCCTGCATCGCCCTTTTTCTTGTAACAGAGGCCAAGGTGCAGATTTGACAAGCTAACAGAGTGTCCTTCAGGAAAGCGTTCCAGATATTTCAGGAAGGAATCGATCGCCTGATCGACCTGAGCGTTTTCGTAGTAGCACATGGCTGCATTGAATTGGGACTGTTCGGCCAGTGGGCCTTCTAGCTTGGCAAGCGATTCATACGCCGTGGCCGCGCTGGTGTATTTGCCAACCATCTGCTGCAGGCGTGCCGTATAAAATTCCTTGCTCTTTCGCTGCACCTCCGGCAGCCCACGGAAGAATTTGAACCCACGGCTATCTTCACTTTTCGCTGCCTGGGCCCAAGAGGCTCTAGCAAGGGAGAACGGGTAAAGCCAGATCGCCGCCTGGTACTCACGATCTTTGAAAGTGTAGGGGAATGGATTGCCTGTTTTTGCGAGGGCATCATCCTTCACCGGCCCGGATAAGAGAATGGCCTGAACCTCCTTCTTCGCATCGAGCGCCACCGTCGGGAATAGCTTCGCCGTCGGCGAAAACCGGCGAAACATTTCCTGAAGCACCTGCATGCGCGGCAGGATCGTTTCCGGCGTCAGTGTGATGGCATAGAGCGCTCTTTTGAAAGACTCGCTCTTGATCAGGTATCCAGGATTGTCCTCCACGATTTTGTCTACTACCGTTGGCTTATTGATGACGTCTTCAATCCCCATCAATTCGCCCGAATCCGGGTCTCTCAGGGCGAAGCCGGCGTAAGTGTCCAGGAGAACGAATTTCCCACCAAGCTTCACAGCGACCAGGGAGTGCGGCGAAGTCAGGCGTATCTCTTTCTCTTCCTTCTCCGCCTCTTTTTTCACCTCGGCACTTTCCTGCGACTCGACCCTTACTTTTTCTTTAGCCTCCTCTTGCTTGACCTCTTCTTTGACCTCCTCTTCTTTGACCTCCTCTTGCTTGACCTCTTCTTTGACCTCCTCTTGCTTGATCTCTTCTTTGACCTCCTCTTGCTTGATCTCTTCTTTGACCTCCTCTTCTTTAACCTCTTTGGGCAGTTCGGTTCGAAGCTGCACCATATGCGCGCTTAGGCCGGCCTGGCGGGCGAGTTCAATGTAGCTCCAGACGCTGCGATCGCAGACGCCAAAGCCGCGCATCAGAATATCAATGGGTTCTCCCGGTGGATCTACTTCGTCCTTAGCCAGCTTTGATCGGACGTTGCGACGGACAAAATCCAGAATGGCAAGAGCGCGCTCTTCATCGGTACCCGAGTCTCTGGTGATGTTGAGCGAAATTGATTTCACCAGCCGCATCTTTGTCAGGTGTGGCAATTCCGAGGAGGTTTGCGGTGGCTGCAGGTTCGGGCTGATTACCTGATCTCGAGTCATGCCGCCGATCTTTGGATTACTCAACAGATCAACCGCACCCATCCACGGTTTGAATTCCTGGTGCGCACCACTCAAATCGAGATATAGATTATAGGTATTAAAGAATTCGGAGTAATTGCCCATTTCGTAATAGGCAATGGCCATCCGAATCGCAACACTCGGATCGGTTGGAACGCCGTCGTATTCCTTCATGTAGGATTCGACGGCTTTCTTGAAATCGCCCTGTTCAAACGCAGAGTTGCCCGCGGCCGGATTGGGCGGTGGCTTGCCACAACTCGTAAGAAGGAGCAAAAACACGGGGATGGTGGCTGAAGAGAGCCTGTTCATAGTGGTGTCTGGGTAGAGTACGAATCAGATAGCTGAGGATTTTTGAGGGGCGCGGCTCAGAGGGAGGGAATCTACCCTGCCCCCTTCTCTTGTCAAAGAATCAAGATTCTGGCCTTATCCTCGCTGGAAGGCGAGCACATATTGACACCGGAGATTGCGAACTCTTTAATCGGGCATTATCGATCTGAAGCAGGCAAAACTATGAAGTGGATTATCCTCATTCTCATTCTTGGCATTTCCGTTCTTCACCATGATGTCTGGTGGTGGACATCCAAGGAGAGGGTCTTTGGCTTTATTCCCATCGGGCTCGCCTGGCATGCTTTTATCTCCATTGCGGCTTCCATGATCTGGGTAATTGCGGTGTTTACCTGCTGGCCGGATGAGTTGGATAAGCGTTTTGACCAGCTCGATGCAACGGCGGCTGAATCAGGAAGTGAGGAAGAGTAAAGAATGGTCCTGGGCATCATCATCGGCTACTTCTGCTTTCTGCTTGGACTGGGCATCTTCGGTTCGCGGCTGCTCAAGCTGACTTCCGGGGATTACTTTCTGGCGAGCCGCGGTATCGGGCCGTTCATGCTGTTGATGTCTATTTTCGGCACGACAATGACCGCGTTCGCACTGGTCGGCAGCACAGGGGAGACCTTTAAACAGGGCATCGGCATCTACGGACAGATGGCTTCGTGGTCTGGCATTGTTCATTCCGCTGTGTTCTTTCTCATCGGGGCAAAGGTCTGGGCCATCGGAAAGGAACACGGCTATCTCACACAGCTCTCGTACCTGCGCGATCGTTATCAATCGAACTCACTTCCGCTGGTGCTCTTTCCCATCCTGGTCGGATTTGTCACGGTCTACATCTTAATGGGGGTGATGGGCGGCGGCGCTTTTCTGGAAGCTCTGCTGGGCAAGGATGCAGCGGGGGCGCCCAAGATGCCGAAATGGCTCGGGATGCTTTTGATCAGTAGCGTGGTGATGTTCTATGTTTTCTGGGGAGGGATGCGCGCGACGGTATGGGCGAACACGATTCAGACCCTCGTTTTCATGGGGACGGGCGTCATCGCATTTTATGTCATCACAAAGGGCGCGGGCGGCGTGGACAGTTTTCTCGAAGCCGCGAGGACGGCCACTGACAAGGTTGCAGATTCAGAAGCTAGCGATCGAATGACCAGGGCTGGGATCGGGAAGGGTGAGTTCGCGACTTACTTTTTGATCCCGCTCTCAGTGGGGATGTTCCCGCACCTCTTCCAGCACTGGCTCACAGCAAAGAGGGCAAGCAATTTTAAACTGACTGTCGTAGCGCATCCGATCTGTATTCTCATTACCTGGCTGCCCTGCTGTCTCATCGGTATGTGGGCCGCAGGCGTCCTTCCGGCAGAGACGCCTTCAAACGCGGTGCTGGCCATCATGGTCAAGAAGTTCTCCTCATCTGAAGTTCTCAGAGGCATCCTCGGCGCTGGAGTACTCGCGGCGATTATGTCCAGTATGGATTCTCAATTCCTTTGTATCAGTAGCATGTTCACCAACGACATCGTTATTCCACATTGTGGTGAAGGCAAATATTCTGAAAAACAGCAGGTCTGGATGGGGCGCGTCTTTGTCGTTGTTGTGGTGGCTGCCTGTTACGTCATTGGGCTCTTCAACAACAGATCTGTTTTCAAAATAGGTGTCTGGTGTTTCAGCGGCTTCAGCAGTCTCGTGCCAATAGTAGTGGCCGCGCTTTACTGGAAACGCAGCAACGGGCAGGGCGTAATCGCTTCAGCCATTAGCGTCGCCGTCCTGTGGCTGGCAGGTCTTGCGTTTGTTTTTTCGGGCACGCTTACAAAGCAAGTCTTCGGTGGGAAGTTTCTTATCGCCGGCATGCATCCCGTGACCGGCCTGATCACTGTTGCGACGGTCGTGCTGATTACGGTGACCTTGTTAACCCCGCCGCCGGATAAGGCATTGGTTGAGAAATTCTTCGGCGCGCACGATTCGGAATCAGAATAAGCGCATGAAAATCGCGCTCATGACAGCCGGCGCCGCTGGGATGTATTGCGGCAGTTGCCTTCGCGATAACACTCTGGCCCGCGCACTCAATGCCGCGGGTGAAGATGCGCTGCTAATTCCCACCTACACACCCATCACCACCGACGAAGAAAGCGCAAGCATCGACAGGGTTTTCTTTGGTGGACTCAATGTCTATCTGAAACAGCGATTCAGCCTCTTTCGGCATTCTCCCGCATTCCTGGGAAGGCTCCTCGATTCGCCGAAGCTGCTGAACCTGCTCACTGGCCTGGCCGGCAGTACAGACGCTTCCAAGCTCGGCGACCTCACCCTCTCAATGCTGAAGGGTGAGCACGGAAATCAGAAGGCGGAACTTGAAACTCTCATCGACTGGCTGGAGGCCGAGGTTCAGCCCGATCTGGTGAATCTACCCAACGCGCTCTTTGCCGGCATGGCCGGCCGAATCAAGGAGCGGCTGAACGTCCCAGTGCTCTGCACACTCACCGGCGAAGATATTTTTCTTGAAGGGCTGGAAGAGGAGCACCGCGAGAAATCGCTTGAGCTCGCCGCGCAGAAATGTGCAGACATGGACGGCTTTATCTCTACGAGTGCGTATTTCGCAGACTTCATGTCGGAATACATGGGAATTCCACGTGCCAGGATCCATGTGGTCCCGCCTGGAATCACGGTTGAGGATTTCCCAGAAAGGGGGAAGGAGTCTTCTCACCCCACCATCGGATACTTCGCCCGCATCTGCCCGGAAAAAGGTTTGCACGAACTTGTGGACGCGTTCCTTAGAATCAAAAAGACAGATGGAGCGCCCGATTGCCGTTTGCGGGTGGCCGGGTACCTCGGCAAACGTGACGAACCTTATCTCGATTCCCTTACGCAAAGAATCAAAGACGCCGGCCACATCAAAGATTTTGAATGCCTGGGAACGGTGGGACGGGATCAGAAATTGGCATTCCTTCAGAGCCTGGATGTTTTCTCCGTGCCCACGACTTACCGCGAGCCGAAAGGCATCTTCCTGCTCGAGGCCTGGGCCGCGGGTCTGCCGGTGGTGCAGCCTCGGCACGGCAGCTTTCCGGAGCTGATTGAGGCGACCGGGGGAGGCCTGCTCTTTGAGCCAGGCAATACTGAAGAACTGGCCGCGAAGTTAATCCAGCTCTTGAATGACCTCGAATCACGGCGTGAGTTAGCCGCCAGAGGGCGTAACGCCGTAAGGAGCAATTTTACTGCTGAGAGAATGGCCCAGCAGACCATCGAGGTCTACAGAAGATACCTTGAATAAATGAAGCCCATCGAATTCAGGAGGCTTTAAATTGGCCACGGCAGTGTATGAAACTCCGCTTTCATTCAGGACGTGCTGGCAGCGGAATTTTCAGCGAAACGGAATCCGTATCACCGACCGGGACGTCTTGACTGACAAGCATCTTCCGTCGAGAGTGCTTGGCTGGCACTTTCCACTCAGACCAGATTTTTCAATCCGGCCAAGGGGAGCCTATTTCGCCAACTCGCTCAAAATTGCATCCGCGACGCGCTGGCCGAGGAATTCATATCCCGGGCCGTTGAAGTGGCAGTCGCCAGGATTCTGGTAGTTAGCCAGGTGTGGCTGAATGGCGCTGTAAAGATCGTTGTTGGCGATGGCGTGCTTCTCAATGACCTCAGAGGCCGCGGCATTCAGTCGTGCGCAATCTCCCTTCTTATACGTCTTGGAGTCGTCTGGGAGCGGGGTCGAAGTTGCCCAGATGAGCTTTGCGCCGGTCAGCTTCAGGCGAACGATAATTTGTTCGAGCCTTGCCGCATAGTCTTCCGCTTTGCTGTTGCGATCATGAATCCCAAAGTTGAAGTGGATGAGATCCCATTTCCCGTCGCCCAGCCAGACGTCCAGCATCTTCAAACCCTGGCTGGTCGGGCCACAATTGGCCGGGGCGCGATGAAGGTTGACTTTGCCCGTCATCAGTTTGCGGGCAGGAACCGTGTACCCACGTGAAATGGAGTCGCCAATCAGCAGGACACGCGGGAGGGCCGGATCATCCGTGACGTAATCCCACGCCGTCGTCCTGCTTTCGGCTTTTGCCTTCTTGTAGAGCGGCAGATAGAAGCCGCCGAGGTTTTGTTCGAGCACTTTCTCCCACGCGAGTTCATCGGGGGACATCTTCGCTTTACGATCCAGATCAGCCTTTTCGCCACTGGAGAGCGTTGAATTCTTCGTGCGCAATTCAGTGCCGCTGCTCGGCTCGGCACCGCTGGTTTTTCCCGTGGTCACAAAGCTGACCTCATCAAACGCGGCGTCTCCATTTGACCGGAGAATGATTCTTATCTTCTCGGTCTTGGCGTCCGTAGTGATGGGTAAGACCACCTCCTGCCATACTTCGCTTCCCTTCACTTTCCCGGAATTCTCATACTGCAGAATTTCATTCCCGAAAAACGCCACAATGGATACGTAGGCAACGGACCCGCCGTAGGCCTTGCATTTCGCTGTCAGCGAGTAACTCCCCACGCCGCGCCGGGCGACGTCCTGATAGACAACGAGATTGCTGCCCTTGCCTTCGTACTTGATGCGGGCAGATTTCTTGCCTTCAGCCACGCCTTCCGCTTCGCTGCTCAGGCTAATCTTTCCCCTCGCCTCTTTGGCACTCCAGTCCGAACAGACCCAATGGCTCGGCGCTCCGGTCTTGGGATCGGTGGTTTCAAAACCACCGTTGCGCAGGAGTGAATCGGCCGGAAAAATTTCAGCCCTGGCTTCAAAGACAAGGCTTGGCAAGAGCGTGAGGATTGGTATGAAAATCAAGTTTGTGTGCATTTACATCGTTGTGAAAAATCGTTTCAGCACAGAATAACAGATCCCACCCTCCATTTACTTCTGGCCAAAGGAGTCCACCAGTTTTATCGGCAGGGCATTCGAGGGCCTGCTCTGTTTCTTCTCCTTGTCGTCGCCCATATTTGTCCAGACCACCCAGAGGTAGAGCTGGACGGCCGGCCGCAGGCCCGTCGTAACCCCGCCCCGTACAGCAAGCCCACCATGATCTTGTATGTGCCGTCAAGTTCATTCAGGGCGGCCAGACACTCCCGCTGCGTATAAACCACCGGCAGCTTCTTCGGCCTTATCGACTTTACGTAGTCTGCAATTTGGCCCACTTCCACACGGAAAACATCGCGATACATGAACATGATCCCGTTCAACAGTGACCGCTGAGTATTTACAGCCACATTCCCCTGAACCGCTTCGTGGGTAAGAAACTCCGCGATAGCCTCTTCTTTCGGCGGTTTCGAGTCCCGACTCTGAAAATACGAAAGATACTTCCTGATCGAGGCAAGATAACTCTCCTCTGTCTTGGGCGACATATCCCTCTGCCGAATGACCCGGCGACACTTTGCTAAGACATCAGATTCACTCATATGCTTGTCTTTCCTTTAGATTAGGTCTTGACCAAACCGCCGTCCGACACGACGCCGGGCAGCGCCCATATGTGTGGTTTT
>JAQBXN010000010.1 GCA_027625095.1 Planctomycetota bacterium
TTAGCCGAGCCCATCTGCATGTTCTTTATGCCAACTTAAGTAAATAGCTTATGCCGATGGTGTGGGATTGTATAGGCATGAAACGGGAAGACAAGGATTTTTTAAGAAGGAATTTGGATAAATGTTCAGCCCAGCCACCGGCCTCGCAAGCTCGGGCAAATCATCCAAGCTACAGGTGGCCGGCTCCATCGTGGCGCCCCGCGGAGCGAGGAGACCACGTAGTTTCTGGGGAGAGGAGAATTCCGTTTTTGCCACCCCCGAATAGCTTCGAATTGAATAAGTAGGCGGTGGCCCATGTCATCCGACATCCGGACCAGGTGGCTGTTTATTTCAATTTTCGGATTTCGAAATCTTTGAACCACACTTCGCCGTTGGTAGCCCCTACGCCTATGCGGCCGGGGGGCGATGGCAGCGCTTGGGTGAAGACGGTTTCTTCGCCAACTTTGATCACTGTTTCTTTGTCGGTGCAGGTGATAAAGAATTCGGTCCACTTCCCGGTTTGGATGTCTTCGATACGTGCCGATTCCGCATTGGGCACGTGCACGCCTTTACTATCCCGATAATTCCATCTCAGCTTTGCGCGGCTTCGATACGGGATGAGCTCAAGAGACTGTGATTGGAACTTTGCGACGTGACGCCTGAAATAGATGCGAATGGAATCCACCTCATCGACGCTCGGCATGAACTTGCCTTTGAACTCATAGTTGTGGAAGTCGTGCGGGAACACCGCGTCCCCCTGGTATTCCACATTGGCGTCTTCATTCTTGAGGCCGAATGCGCCGTCTTTGGTTTTCCATATTTCCGGCTCATACTGCCAACCCAGAGCTTTGCCTTCGACAATGAGCGGCACCCATTCGCCGCGCTCATACCCACCGTTGATAGCCTTCATCATCTGCTCCGAGCCGAGACGCTGGCGCGCTGCATACTCTGACCAGAAAGGATCGATGGAGGTGACAACCCGGAGATTATCGATGTGCGCATGAAAACCGGTCGTAAAGCGCAGGGTACGGCCCGGGATGGCGAATGGGTAGTCACCACCAACCAGTCTCTTTCCGTTTACTGTGACGACCGTGCTCGGCCCCGAACGACTTGTGACAATGTGATATTTTGTCTTGGGCATGAAACTGTCATCAAGGTTGTAATCAATTTTGGCGTCGCCTCTGCCAAGGATGCTTTCGATATCCGGGCGCCCGAATCGAACCATGAGCCCCTTCGCCAGTGACGGTGTGTAACCCATCTCCCAAGTCAGGTCATCACTACCCTCCTCGCCCATCATCAGGTCAAACTCCAGCCGGGAAATGTCCATGAGCCCGGCGCGCATCCAGACCTCAGCTTCGCCGGAGGTCTTGTTGTGCAGCGTGAGCGAGCCCCGGTCTATGTAAAAACCCGGCTGGTGCCCGCGGCCGGTCCAGTCCAGGAGCTGCGCCGGGGTCTGAAAGTCATAGAAAAGCTCCACAAATCCATCCTTCAGGAACGACAGGTTGGCCGGGTGCAGGAGGTAGGAGCCGCCAAACACATCGTAAATAGCCCGCGCTTGCAGGAGTAGACTTTTGTTGTCGGCGAATGTGCGTGAAAGATTGTGGTAGCGCTCGATATTATGAGCGACTTTACCGGCGGCAATCCACTTGCCACGAGCCCAGAGACGTTTGAAATCCTTGAAATTCTCCTCCGCCTCCACGCTCGACATCTCGAGGCCCAGAACCCCGATGATGTTGTAGTAAGCATTCACTTCCATCCCCTGCTCTTTGGCGATATCAAATTCACGTTCGGCAAGGACGGTCTCATATCGATACAGCCAGAGGATGCCGGCGGACTGTCGGAGCTGCGGGTCGTCCTCTTCGTAATCACCCCACGCCAGTTGCAACACCTCGCGTTCCCGCAGGTCGCCAAACTTCTTCTGCATCTTTACGCCCTGGCTCTCGATCTGGATCAGGTCGCCTTTTACGTCGAGGACGTTGCCGCTGATGCCACCGACGGTTCGTTCCTTGCCGATCATGTCCTTCAAGTTGGCAAGGGCGAACTGAAACACGTTTTCAATGCTGTTGAGATCCTTGAGGCCCTGCTTCAACTCCATCTCGATAGCCTCGTACTCATCCTTTTCAAGCATCGAATTGATTTTGCTTCGCACCTGGTCGAACTGCCGGGCCCTCATCGGCTTTTCGATGTCCGTGAAGAACTCCTTCAACAGCCGGTCATGCTTGACTTTTGCCATGGATCGCTGCCGGTCCGCGGTCATATAGAAAATCTTTTCCAACTCCGGAATCTGAGCCAGCAGGTCTTCGAATGGCCCTTTAATGTTTGGAGGGGCCTGTGCGATGACCGCCTCCAGCCCGGCTTTGGCCTCAGCAAATTTGCCCTCTTCGATGAGGCTGTCGATGGCGCGTCTCTGAACGCCGAAGAATGAATCGCGTTGCTGAGCCACCCTTATTCGCAGCGCTTCGAACTCATGCTTCCAACGATGGTAACCCTCATGCGCGTCGTAGAATTTGTTGAGGGTGTCAACGGCCGCGACGTAATCATTATCTCGGGCAAAGGCGAAGGCCTCGGCTTTGGCCTCATTAAGCCCTGGAAACGGCGGCCGATCGCCTTCCATCAAACGGATCTCCTGTTGCAGTTTCAGCACTTGCTCGACCGACTGTTTTTGATATCCGGTGCCCTTTGCCTTATCCATGGCAATCTTCCACAGATTGAGCTGCTCATACTTCTCCTCCGGATATTCCATCTGAAAATCGCCGGCCGCGCTGATGGCCCTTGCCGCGGCGACAGCGCGTGTACTTCGGGCTATGGCCTCGGCCTGGGACAGTTCATTTTTCTTCTGCATCAACGAACGCATGTCCGTGAGTTCTTTTGCGGGCTCGGAGTTCGTGGATGCGTTTGCCAGGACTTCTGACGCCGCTTCCTCCTGTTGAGAGATCAGGTAAACTCCGCCCAGCCCGGCAGCAATCGCCAGCATCGAGCTGATGACAATCCAGGCATTGCCGCCCTGTCTGGGTGGTGGGAGGGCCCGGGAGGGTGGAGGGCCCCTCCTCTTTTTCTTTGGTTGCGGCGCGCCAGCTTCTCTGGCATTGGCGTTGGATTCCCCCCTCTTCGAATTCCTCTTTGATTGCGGGTTCCGGGATTTCGGATTTCCTTCTTCTTCTGCCGAATTCGAGGGTTTTCGGGCGCGTTTCTTTGTATTTCGATCTTCAGACATGTTTTTAGTTTTCCGCTTTCAGGATGCAGCCCACGAGTCTAAATCAAACACCTGAAGGTGCAAAGAGGGGCATGGTGGATGGTAAAAGAGGCCGAAGGCCGGGGACCGGGAATTCCAGGATCAGAAGAGCGTTAATACCTCTGTTTATCCGCGGTTTTGCATCCATCAGGCGCCTCGGCGCATCTCTTTGGGGTTCGTTGCAGGATCAGGTTCGTCTGGTACTCTAGCCGACTCGATTATTTTCAAGCAGCGAACACCTCTAGAGGGGCGGCAATGGGCACGCCTGAGTGAATCCAATTCTCACCAATCAGCGGGGAGAGCTCTTTTGACTGCCGCAACCGGAATGACACTTCAGGACATCTACGCGCCCATTAAGGACGATTTACAAAGAGTGGAAGACCTGCTCGAAAAGGAGCTCTCAGCCCACTCCGGCAAGATTAAAGATCTCGTCGATCATGTGACTTCGTTCAGCGGGAAGCGCATGCGACCGGCACTGACACTGCTTGCCGCCAAATGCTTTGACCGCGTTGAAACCGCACACATTTACGCCAGCACGGTGGTGGAACTCATTCATTCAGCCACGCTGGTGCACGATGACATCCTCGACGAAGCTCAGATCCGCAGGGGCGTCCCAACTATCAGCTCCATCTGGGGAACCGAAATTTCCGTCCTGCTTGGTGACTACCTCTTCTCTCGAGCCTTTGCAGTGATCGCGGAATTCGATGGCAGCCAGTGCCTGCCATACTTCACCAGGACCACCGACAAGATGTGTGAAGGCGAGCTGATCCAGCTCAAGTCACGATACGATCTGAATCTGACCGAGGAGATGTATCTGAAGATTGCGGAACTCAAGACGGCATCCCTCTGCGCCCTCAGCACGCAGCTTGGTGCGCTCCTCTCGGGGGCTGACAAGGAAACGGTCGCCAGCTTCTACACTTTTGGACTCAATCTCGGCCTCGCTTTTCAAATTACCGACGACTGCCTCGATATCACCGGCGAGGAAGACGTCGTTGGCAAGTCCCTGGGTACCGACCTGGGTCAGGGCAAGCTCACCCTGCCGGCTATTCGCCTCCTTCAGCGGCTGGATGGCGATGAACGGGATGAGATCAAGAAGGTGATGCAGAACGGCCTGTCAGGCGAAAGCCGCCCTCGCTTCCACGAGTTGATCCGGGAACATGGCATGGTGGAGTCTTCCCTTGAGACTGCCCGCGCGCTCGTCGATGAAGGCTGGCAGCGCCTCGAAAGTATTCCCGACTCGGATGCCAAACAGGGCCTGCGCGCACTCGGCGATTACATACTCTCGCGGGATCTGTAGGCCCTCGCCGTCAAGACAACTTGCTGTTCATCATCCTCAACATTTTCTTGAGTTCGACCTTCATCCTCGGGATGCGGTGGAACCAGAAGAATGGGCGTGACATCCTCTCGGTCGGGGCGATTAATTACATCACCGGCTGGATGGTCTCGGCCATCCTGTATTTCCTGCCCGGCAATCAGGCATACTCGACTCCGGCCATCCTGTGGGGAACGGTCAACGGCGCCGGCTATTTTATCGCGTTCTTTCTGCTGCTGAAGACGATGCGATTGAAAGGCGCCGCGCAGGCGACAGTCATCGCACGCCTCTCGATCCTGGTCCCGGTGTTTGTCGGCATCGCGGTCTGGGGCGAAACACCAGCCCCCATGGAGTGGGGCGGAATTGCCCTTGCCTGCGTCTCTCTGTTGCTGATTGGCGGAGGAGCCAACCTCAGCCCGGCAGATCTACCCCGCCAGGCGTTTACCATCATCGCCCTCTTCTTCGTAGTCGCAGGATGCTCAAGGCTGGCCCAGGAGGGATTTAAACACCAGGCCGCTGATAATGAGCAGATGGCCTATCTCCTGGCTGCATTCACCTGCATGGGTGTCTGCTCCGTAATCATGCTGATCAAGCGTGGAGTCAGGCCGGGGTGGGCTGAATGCTGGACAGGCATCCTGATCGGAATCGCCAACAGCCTGCAGGTATTGTTCATTCTGAAGGCGCTTAAAGAATACCCGGGCTATGTAGTCTTCCCGGTCACCGGTGCTGGCGGAATGCTGGTAACCACTTTTGCCGCTGTTCTATGGCTGAAGGAGTCGCTGTCTTCGCGAAGTCTGATTGGAATCCTGCTGGCCGTGCTTTCCGTGGTAGCACTCCAGAGCTGATGCGAAACCTCCACTGTTCTTCCGCCCGGAAATGCTATGGAAGGAGGCCCACACCCTTATGAATTGCCTTGATTGAACTTTCGTTCCCACTCGTATTCCTTGGCAGTGACCGTGTCTTCCATCCGTTCGATACGACTCACCAGATTGTCATAGACACGTTTGAGGCGGCGGAGTGCCAGGGTTCTGGAAGACACATATGAATCGTAAAATTCCTGATCTCCGTCGGTTGCGAACGGTACAACCGGCTCAGGTTTCATGAGCAGAGCGGCAAGAAAATAGATAGCGACAATGGGCCAGAAGCCGGTGCACAGTAAAACCACCACCGCAACGGCACGGGTCCAGAAAACTGAAAAATCCCAATAATCGGCAATTCCCCGGCAGATTCCCATGATCATGCCGCTCCGTGACCGATATAAACCTTGTCGACCATGCTGACTACTCATCGTGCTCTCCTTCTTTCTCTATGATGATGGTTTCTAAAGATTCGATCCGTTTTTCCATGCCTGAAAGACTGTTATAGATCTCCTGAATCATTCGAGTCTCATCCTCGACCGCGCTATGGTCTCGAGAGTTCCCCTGGAGCATCTTCAGCAGGATGAGCCCGAAGACACCGGCCATGCCGAAGAGGACTACCGGAACCAGGATGATTAACAAAATCAAGTTTATTGACATACCGTTCTTCCTTTCTCAGTCGGTCAGGAGGCAGATTCAGACGAAGCGCTTTCCGTCTTGATCGCTGCTTTCAGTGAGGCGAGCTCCTCCTCTACCCTGTCACCATATTCCAGCCCGGTCAGCTCATCTTCAAGCGTCGGCTTGCTGGGGACACTGACCAGTTCAGCCTCAGCTTCGAGCCGGTCAATCCTGTGTTCGAACTGCTCAAACCGCAGCAGAGCATCGGAAGTGTCGTAACGGCGAATTTCTGACTGCGCACGATGCTTGCGCTGCGCATGTATCTGACGCTGCACGAGAATCCGCTGCTTGTCACGGGCGGAGTCCAGCTTCTCTTCAAGTGCCTGAATGTCGTTTCGGTATTCCTGAACCAGAATGTCGAACTGGGTAAGCTCCGATTCGAAAGCGCTGACGCGTTCCAGGTAGCTGTGCTTCTGTTGGAGGGCCTCGCGAGCCAGGTCTTCACGTCCTTTTCCTACGGCCAGTTCGGCTTTCTGTCCCCAGTTTTCTGCGTGCTTGGTAGCCTCTGTCAGCATGCGCTCGACCTTCCTTTTCGAAGCAATCGTGTTTGCACAGGATGCTTTGATTTCAACGAGTGTATCTTCCATCTCGGTAATCATGAGCTTGATCATCTTTTCGGGGTCTTCCGCGTGATCAAGCATGTTGTTTATATTGGAATTAATGATGTCCCTGAGTCTGGTGAAAATACCCATGATTGAACCCTCCTTATGTGTGAACAAATCTTTCCAGGCCGTACCGGCCAGAGGCGTGTGGTGCAATGTCCCACATCACAGGTGGCCTGAAGCAAGGAAGGAGCCAACCTCTGCCAAATTTTCAACATATTTCTGTGCATAGACTTACAACAAGTCACTCAGAAGGACGAAAGCATCAAGTTACAATTAAAACCAGATAGCGGTAATTCAAACAAATAAATGGTAAACATCGCCGAAGTATTTTTCGGGAGAAGGTCAGTACCTTGGAACGGAGGCGTCTCGCGGAGAGGCTACAAAGTGAGACCCTGGAATTTTTCCGGGACTGGGGCCCGCTAAGAGGGGCCCCTTCGCAAAACTCCGGACATCGACCTTATCAAAAATGTTACATTACCCGTCCGTCTCTCCAGCCCCGGAGGGGCCTGGGCAAGTAGCCGGTGGTTTCAACCACCGGGTCAGGAGGAGAGAGATTCTTTTAGCCCCGCAGGGGCGGAGGCAGAAGGTCGCCTTCAGAGGGTAAGGGAGTGGCTTTCGCCACTCCCTCCCCGTTGTCGCTGACAGGGTTGATTCCCTGCATTTACCACCTCCTGAAGGCAGATCAGCGCTCAGGAGAGTGCACCCACGGTGACCAGCGGCCGCGCTGACCTGGGATTTGCAAATCTCTCCGTCAGAAACGTCAAGACCTCCACTGGTTAAGTTAACATTGAATCGGCGAACCATCTGTATCCCTAACCACTTTCATGACTCCATTTGAAAAACAGTTCGCCAGAACTCCCGTGGTCCATGTTGAGTCTTAGCAAGTGACAGACAAGAGGAGTTCAGATGAAAGTTCTAAGAGCATTAGTTGTTGTTGTGGTCATTTGCCAAATCGGTCTACTGGTTTATGAATTCAGCAGACTGAAAGGAGATGCTATCGCGAAAGTGCGTGCCGCCAGCTATACAAACGCTGAAGAGAGAAATGTTCTCTTCTACGACTATAAGTTGGGGTGGCATGGCATCGAGTTTAAGGTCCGCCCTGGAGCTACTACAACCCTCAGGAACGGATGGCCAATCAGCAGTGTCACCGTCTCTAGTTTCCGAGAGCCTTGCGTGAGTCTGAGCATGGGGCCACCTTTCTGAATTGCGGGTAGTTGTTTATCCTTTTGTGCGGAAAGCTGCGAGATTCAGGTGAGCTATGCAGCATGTTGTTGGTGACGACAACGCCCCTCTGAGAGATCGTCCCTCTTCCGCCTTTCGGCACTCTCAACTGAACTCAAGAATCGTGATCCAGTTCGGCCCCTTGCCCGTTTCGAAAACCTCCAGAGGATCAAGGCCTCCTGTTTCTGAATCAAGCCGATAGGAGGCGATCTGGTCAGACTTTTCGCCGGCGCTGAAGAGGAACGCACCTGTAGGATCGATGCGGAAACCTCTGGGCCAGGCCTCGGTTGGGGTAGCTCCCAGAAACGACAACCGGCCGCTCTCGTCCACCGAGTAACGGGCAAGGCTATCGTGGCCGCGATTGGAGGCGTATAGAAATTTTGCATCCGCGGTGATGTGGATGTCCGCAGTGTAGCTTTCGACTTCCGCACCTTCGGGAAGGGTAGAGATGTATTGGACGACCGTGAGCTTCCCAGTCGATGAATCCAGATCACAGACGGTGACGTTGTTGCCCTTCTCATTTACGAAATAGACAACGCCAAGAGTTGGGTGGAAGCAGAAATGGCGCGGGCCAGTGTTCTCGTTTGTGGGAACAACCGGATCTTCGTTCGGTGTGATTGTGCCGGTTTCAGCATCAAATAAATATTGAAGTATGCAGTCCGCGCCCGTGTTGGGTACGAACACGTATCGATCTGAGGGATCAGGCTGAATCGAGTGCGGGTTCTTATCTGTCTTTACGACGGAAATGGCATCCGGCTGCACGACGCCGTCATCCCCGATCGGATACGAAGCAGCGACCGCCCCGCCGTACGAAGACATCAGTAGATACTTTCCTGTTTTGTTGGTGATGACGTAAACCGGGTTGTCTACAAGGGTTGTCTCACCAATCTGGGTTAACGCTCCTGTTTCCGCATTGATGCTGAAAGCTGTCGCGCTGTTCGGGCCTCGCACTCCGGCATACAGGAAACGCTGATCCGGACTGACTCCGATTGAGCCGGGCGCGCCATCTACTTCGATGCCGCCGGTCGATTCGATTCGGCCCGACTCCGGGCACATGTTGAAGGTCGCAATTTTCTTGTCTCCTCCAAGGCATACGTACATGAAATATCTGCTCATCGTCTTCTCCTGATAATTCTGAGTTTTTTCTTGGCTCAATTTCGGGCAGCATCATCGTCTTCGATGGATGCGAAATCAAGGGAGACCTGAATCCAGAGAAAAGAGCTACAGATTTCGCCGAGTGCAGGGAAGCAATAGGACGAACAGATCCAGGGGGAATTTCAGTTACTTTTTTCATCTTCTCTCTGTCATTTTTGTGCCTTCTGTGTTTCAAAATCTTCCCAATTGGCCTAACCCGTTGGCTATCTCTGCCCTTCACCTTCTACACTTCCGCATTACCAAATACTCAAGGAGTGATTCATGTCACAGTTAGATATCCGGATGGGGACTCTCGTCCCGTGCAATCGCGCAAATCCTGCCGACTACATTCGCCAGATTTCCGCGCATGGATTTGAGAGCTACCAACTTTTCTTCTGGCAGTACGTTGGTGACGTAGATTTCCGAAAGCTGGCCAAGGAAGTCGAATCGGCTCTCGATGACGCTGAGACCGAAGTTCGTCCGGTCATCAGTTCGATAGGCATCTTCGGCAATCCGCTTGAAGATAAGCAGACAGCTATAGACTGGCGCCGTTGCATTGATGCCTGCCGTTTGTTTGGCCCTGAATGTAATGTTGTCGCCGGCTTCGCTGGATGTATTACGGACAAGCCAGTTCCAGAATCAATGAAGCAATACAAGAAAGTGTTTGCGCCTCTGGCCAGGAGAGCGGAAGGCAAGAATGTCAGGATCGCGTTCGAAAACTGCGATATGGGCGGGACATGGCACGCGGCCCGGTGGAACATCGCCCACTCCCCCGCGGGATGGGAGATGATGTTCAATGAAATCGAATCGAAGGCGATCGGGCTCGAGTGGGAGCCGTGCCACCAGATGAACAGCCTGGTCGATCCGCTACCCCAACTACGTGAGTGGATCGACCGCGTCTATCACATTCATGGTAAGGACGCGACGGTCTTGTGGGATGTGGTTAAGACCAAAGGGACCAGGGGAGGCAGCCAGTATGTCTTTCATCGCACCCCCGGCTTTGGCGATACGAATTGGACTGACTTGATTTCCATCCTGCGACGGGGCGGATTCAAGGGAGCAATCGATATCGAAGGCTGGCACGACCCGGTCTATCGTGGTGAACTCGAGATGACTGGACAGGTGCATGGCCTGAACTACCTCAAGCAGTGCCGGGGCGGACCGTTTGTGCCAAATCCGGTTTAACTAAAATTGACAGCCGGAAACGCCGCTCGGTATTCTTTCGCCCTGCAAAGTGCCAGATCGAAAACCTAAGCTGCCTTCGGCCGCAAGAACAGAGAGGACCCTGGATGAAGAGGGGCGCGGATATCAGAACCAGAACATCAGCAGTCTTTTCATCCGCGGCCCTCTTTATCCAGGGTCCTTTATTTTCTGGATTCAATCAGGAAATTCTTCGCGCCTGGCGAAGAAATGACAGAGAAAGACTCAAATTCACCCTCAGGAGAGAACTATGATCCATCTACGACGCCTTTCGCTGGCCGCTGTATCAGCCGCCACTCTGATTCTTGTTGGATGCAACAAGGGGAGCACCATCGAGGGAGAAAAATTCATGCACATCTATAAGGAATCTTTTGGCAAAGCCAAAGATGGCTCAAAGACAGTCCTCTACACCCTGACCAACAAGAAAGGCCTCATCGCCAAGATTTCCGATTACGGCGCTACGCTTGTCGAAATGCACGTGCCTGATCGCACCGGTGTGATCGTTGACGTCATTAATGGATTCGACAATGTGAAGGGATATCAGGGCGACGGCAATCAATACTTTGGCTGTACCACTGGTCGAGTGGCCAATCGCATCGCCAAAGGGAAGTTCAAGGTCGATGGCAAGGAATACACCGTCGCCATTAACAATGATCCAAACCACCTGCATGGCGGTGTAGATCGCAGCCTGGACAAAGTCGTCTGGACAGCCGAACCGAAGGAAGGTGAAGAAGGCCCGGCGCTTGTGCTCACCTACACCAGCCCTGACGGTGAAGAGGGCTACCCGGGCAATCTTGCCATCGAAGTGACGTACACCCTCACACACAATGATGAACTCCGCATTGATTATAAGGCTACCACCGACAAGGCCACGCCGGTCAACCTCACCAATCATGCGTACTGGAATCTTGCGGGCGCGGGCAACGGAACCATCCTTGAGCACGAACTGACACTTTCCGCAAAAAACTTCACACCAGTCGACAACACCCTCATTCCGACAGGCAAGATCGCACCAGTCGCCGGCACCGAGCTCGATTTCACCAAGTCAGAAGTTATCGGGAAACGAATCCCCGCGGACGAGACACCATGGAAAGGCTACGACCACAATTTCGTCCTCGACAACCAGAATGGCAACCTTGCACTCGCGGCTCGACTGGTCGAACCGAAAGATGGGAGAGTGATGGAAATCCACACCACCGAGCCGGGCATCCAGTTTTACACCGGCAACTTCCTCAAGGGCCAGAAGGGCAAGAACGGCAAGATATATGTGCATCGCGGCGCACTCTGCCTCGAAACCCAGCACTATCCGGATTCGGTCAACCAACCGAGTTTCCCGGACACGGTCCTACGCCCGGGCAAGACCTATACGCAAACAACGGTGCATAGATTCACGACGAAGAAGTAGAGCATGAGCGAGGCGGCATCGGCTACCCGATTTGGAATCTCGATGCTGGATACTCGATGCTCGTTTAGACGAATGTTGTCGAAACTGCGTGTGCTCCAGAGACCGCTTCGCCCAACCACTGCTCAACAGCCGCAGCACTGCGGCATTCCATATTTCTTCATTCCATCCGCCCCTTTCTCTTCACTCCGCCCGAATCCCCATCCCATTCCAATCCCTCATCCACTTCGATCAAGTGTTCCATGAAAGCATGTTTATCTTCAGGCGAAATCAGGAGGGTTCTAATTTTTCCATTCCGTTCGAAGTGAATCTTTATCCGATCCAAGGACCAGGCTGGCGAACTTAACAGTGAAAACGAGGGTACGACCTCTACGACCTCATCCACGCGAATTCGAACTCTAAACAGACCAAACCTCACGGCTATCTCGCCATCCTCGATTTGGTATCGCATCGGAGTGGTAAACGCCAGGACAATCAAAGCCGTGACAAAAGCCACCAACAGAAGCGCCTGGCCAGGAACGGGCTGATTGCCGATCAGCCAAAAGTAAAACCCCAAAACCGCCGGAATCACCGGCCCGGCCCAGGCAAGCAGAAATACCCACCAGTCGACTTTGGATTTCTGAACCATCAGTCAGCATCCGAGGCTGCGAACTCTTGAGGCGATCTTCCACTCGCCGACGAGTTTGCCGCCCTCGATGACATATGCGAAATCCTGCAGCGCGCAGGTAGGGCAGATGTGAGCTGGGATGGCGTAGACCTCGTCGCCGGGCGCGAAGTCATCCGCGTTGGGAGTTTCAACCACAAGGTGCTCCTCGTTCTGAAGCACCAGCGTTGCATCGGGAACGTTCAGCAGCTTGACCCTGTTCTCCAGAGGCGGGTCAGAAGCTACCGCCTTGTAGCCTAGATCCAGCGTGATTCTGCCCCGGCTGGGCTTACTGATGACGCGGGTCAGCAGGACGGCCGCGGGCGTGTAATTCAGTTCGGGAAATTTTTGTGTGTTGCCATCATGAAGAAAGATGGTACCCGGCGAACATTCCACACCTTTCACCTTCGCATACACGGGAAACTGTGGCGTGCCGCCTACTACGAGTTTCTCGACAGGCAGCCCCGCATCTTCAAGTCTCTTGCGGAAAGCCATGATCTGTACGAACGATTCATGAATCTCTTTCTCTCTCTGTTCAACGTTCGCGTTCCTCTGATGGCCGTCATATATGTGCAGCCCGTCCGCCTTGAGACCCGGCAATTCATGAACGAGGCGGTAAAGAGCGGCAGCTTCGTCACCGAGTTCGATTCCTGACCGATGCATGCCAGCATCGACGTCCATCATCACTGGAGCAGTCAGACCTTCCTTCACCATAATCTCAGACAGTGATCGGATGGGTTTCTCATGATCTACCAGTGTGGTGAATAATGTTTCCGGGTAGCTCTTCATGAGCTTGGCCAGCCGAGCCTGATTGGGGCCCACCATCGGGTAGGCGAGCATGACATCCGGCACACCGCATCCGGCCAGCATTTCGGCTTCCGCTATCGTGGCGCATTTCTGTTTGATGAGCCCGGCGTCCATTTCCATTTTTGTGATCTCACGTGTCTTGTGGGTCTTCACGTGGGGACGCAGTTTGGCAGGATCTCCAACCTGCTCGACGGCTTTTGCGATGTTGGACTCGATGATTTCCTTAAAGAAAACCAAGGCCGGAGAGAAGATTTCTGAAGTGTCTTCGATGTGATAATTCGGATTCATTGCGTCTGTTAATAGTGAGGAATGAATTGCGGTTCGCATATTAGCCGCATAAGTGGTGCGGCATCAACTATGGCACACAGGTTCAAATTCCCATGATCGCTCACTATAATCCCGCCCTTCTTGTCCACGAAATCTTTTCACAGGTGAACAGCTTGAGTATCGGAGCGGTTCGATATCTGAATGCGAAACCCCTGGTTTACGACCTGGAGAATCTGCTACCGGAGGCAGAGGTTTCCTTTAACACACCACGAGCTCTTGCGGATCAGCTTGAACGTGGCGAGATCGAGGTCGGCCTGGTCCCGGCCATTGCGTATCCCACCCTCGGCGGCGGATGCATCGTTCCCGACATTGCGATTGCTTCGAGGGGCCCGGTGCTCAGCGTCTTGCTTGCGTCCAAAAAGCCGTTCGAGGACATCTCGACCCTGGCGCTCGATACCAGTTCCTACTCAAGCGTCACCATGGCCCAGGTTTTGTGCCGGGAAAAGTACGGCATATCACCGGATTTGGTTCACTGCGGGCCTGACCTTGGAATCCTGGACGGGCTCGCAGACGCCCTCGTCATCATCGGCGATCCAGCGATGACGACGAAACTGGATCGCCTTCCATTCGTATACGATCTTGGGAAGGAGTGGACAGATTTCTCCGGCCTGCCATTCGTCTACGCTTTCTGGATGGCGCGTTCCGGTGAGATCTCCAAGGAGATCTGTGAGGCGCTGCAGGAATCAAAAAAGCGCGGTATGGGTCGGATAAGAACGATAGCGGAGGAAGAAGCGAAACGTCTCGACCTGCCAGCCTCAGTCTGTGAGTCCTATCTCAAAGACAATATCTCATTCGACCTGGACGAAGCCGCGATTGCCGGAATGCAGCACTTTTTTGAGCTGTGTCTCAAGCATCATTTGATCGAGAAAATGCCTGATCTCAAATTTTGCTGCTAGTGGCTGCCAAAGCTCAAGACCTGATATTCCTCAAAAACCAGGTCGCGGCGTGAACAACTCGTCCGGAGTCCTCATCGTTTTCAAGATTGTCGCTCCCGCAAAACTTCTGGATGAAACTGACAACCCTGGGATGGTCGCCTTGTCGTTACCCAGATCGATCGCAGGGCCCGAGACCCATGTGAGTTTGCTCACAGGTGAATAAGATCGCTAAGCTAAGAGCGTCCAAGAGAATGGGATACGGCCCCTGTACTAAAGCTGCAAGGCCTTCCGAACTACCACTCAAACAAGCTCTTCAATGCTGCAACTACTCATTTCATCATTACTGGTATCCACCGGCTTAACCGAAGAGCAAACTGCTTTCCTTCGCAGAGGCGACGTCATTCTGACAGTCGGTGATTCGATTACCGCGCAGGGCATCTATCAGGAATACATGCAATCGATCCTGGATACTCTCTACCCCGGCCAGAGTATCCGCATCGTAAATGTTGGTGTTGGCGGGATGAAGGCCGACGGCGGTCTGCAGGTAATGAAGTCGCAGTTCAAAAATTCGGGGGCGACGATCGTCACCGTGATGTTTGGCGTTAACGACACCATGTGGAATTCAGCGGAAGCCGAAGCAAAGGCGAAGGCTTTTTCAGCCAACATTTCGGCCATCATGGATGAGGCGGACAAGCAGAAGACGCCGGTGATCCTGTTGCGTGAGTCTCACTTTTCACACGGAAAGGAGGGTGAGGTATGGGTCGACCAGATCAACAAGACACTCGAAACAATTCTGGCCGCCGGCGACAGACTGGCCGCTGAACGCGATGTCCCGGTCATTGATGTCTTGGGCGCGTACAAGTCCGCCTTGAAGGAAGCGTGGATTGCGGATCCAAATTACGAATTCACCCCAGACGTGATACACCCGACGCAACCGGGGCATGCGGCCATCGCGACAGAAATCCTCCGTTCACTGGGGGCAGGTCTTCCTTTGTCATCGAAGGAGCGCGGGCCTGTCCGGCCAATGACAGACCCAGCGGTGAAGCTGACAGCAGCGACCGGTTTCGGCATAAAACCGGCAAGCCGGGGCGTGCCACTGGTCGCTCAATTCACTTCAAGAACAAATCAGTCACTCAAAGGTGAGGGACTCCTGGTAGCGGGTGCTGCGATTCAAAAGATGGACCTGGAAATGGACCAGCAGGAGACCAAGAACATGATGCTGCAATTCATGCCCGATGCTGCGGCTCGTTGGGGTTGCTTCCCCTTGTATATGGTTTTCAAAAACGAGAGCACTTTTCATGCGGGACACGCATTCGTCTATTTTTCGAAGCTTCATGCGGCGTCCAACGGCCCGGTGAGACTGTCGGCCAAAGATTTCAGACTCACCCAAGGCATCAGCGAGAAGGGGTGTCCAGTCACTGATGTGAGCATCACTCTGGGTGACGCTGTCAAATTCAAATTCCGCTGGAAGGATGAGACGGTTGTGCCGGCACAGAGTGGGTTCAAAACTCGGTTTGGTAAACAGGTAAACGGGGCACTGGACCTGGAGAGCCGGGGAGGGCAGCCCTGTGACGCAATCGAGATTTTCATCGATACCCGCCCGGAAGAGTCGACAGGCCGTCCCACCGCCAATGCCGATGCAAACCCCGAGGGGGTCGTGCGTTTGGGCGTCCATTATGTAAGGAACGGAAATGGGTTCACCGCTGAGTTGCTTCGCCCAGAGGGAATAGACGCTACGGAAGCACACCTCGCCGAGATCGAGCCCAATCAGTATGTGGTTACCTTTTACCCCACTTCTATTGAGTCGACGATCGGTATCACCATGCGCGTCACCGATACTGAATCCTACGGCGTGGGTAGCGGCCTTGTGTATGACCTTACGGGCCGGGAACACATATCTCTTGAACCGATGAGTTTCATCCGCCTGAGCAAGACCGAAAGTGGACTATTCTTTCGAGTCGGGTATTGAAAGAAGCTCTCCATGCTTAACCCATCCACTCATACCATTTCAGGAATCCCGGGAAGCACTCGACACACAGAGTTACACCGTATTCCCCGCAGGAGCGACCGCCTCTCTCGCGTTCGAACGGCTGGAAGCAGCGGCCTGGTTCTTCAGCCCGGCGAGCCAACGGAAGTGGCGCACCCGAGAGATACGGCCTCAGCTTCCCTGAAGGTCTTCCCTTCTCTTAGGGCTTGTATTTCCTGATTGTGTAATTTAAGGTTTACTGCCGGGTAAACTACAACCCTTCGTCAGAACCATGACAGCTACTGAAACTGCCCTGCCGCGTATCTGCGACTTTCCGCAGGAGGTAACTCAAGACCAGTGTAAATTCGTGCAGCGGGAAGGCTTCATCCAGTTTGGCCGATTGCTCGAAGATTCAGACCTCATCCCCCTCAGATTCGCCTACGAGCGAGTATGGGAAGCGAACCCCATCGAAGAAGAGGCACGAGCAAATGCAGCCCCGGGCCATCGCGCCCTCTCAATGGAACACTTCCTCGACGAGCCGGACATCATTCGATTAATTGCGAACGAATACTTTCTGCGTATCGTCTGCGCCGCACTGGCTCGCCCGCCGGAAGAGATTGAATATGCTGGTGGATATATACATAGGCAACGCTGTCAGAAAGCTTGGGATTATGAGGAGTTCGGCTGGAACGGCTGGCATCAGGACGCCCAGCCATCGCAAGCCCCACTCTGTCATCTGAATATATGGATCTACCTGGACGATTGCTCTAAGCTCGACGGTGTCACGCAGGTGCTGATTGGCAGTTGTGAACAGCAGCGTGAAAACCTGCGTAAGAAACGCCACCCGAACGACGGAATCAACGAAATGTGGGGAGAGCAGGATTCGCTCGATACGGGCTTCTTCGCCGAAGGCCCAGCCGGCGGCGGTTTCGCCTGGGGAGGTTTCCTCTGGCATCGCATTACTCCAAACCGAACCGGCCGACCGAGACGCCTCGTGACCTGGGAGTACAGGCATAAGAGTGTCTGCGAATCGGAGGGTAGCCTGTATCGTGAAAAAACAACGCCCGAACAGCGCTCCCTCATAGCCGAGAGCCTGCCTGAAGATAAGAGGTTTCTTGTAGCTGTTTAGTGTTAGAGGGAATAAGACGTTACAAGAAAAAGCGCATCGACAATGTTAAGGCCATTTGAAACTATCTCTAACGAAAGACATCCTGCCCCCGTCATGAAAATTCTCAGCTTCCCGCTTCTCTACCTCCTCACACATTTCGTCCACGCCGAGGAGATTGTTTATCCCATCGAGGCGTTCAAGAAGCTCGACACGTTTGAGGCGCACGTCCTCAGTAAATCCGACAAGGTTTTTGCGCAAAACGAATATCGGCTGGCGTCCAAATCCTACGATTCGTTCATGGTCGAATTTCCTAAATCCAAGGCCATTTCATACGCGCTATTGCGAAAGGCGCGCTGCCTTCATCTCGATAACAAACGTTACGAGGCGATAAAGGAATATGCGGAAGTGCTCGATTACTTTCCGGATGATGTCTACTTCGCCGCGGCTGCCAAGTATTACATCGGCGCTTGCCATCACGAGAATGGCGATTTGCACAAAGCACTTAAGACCTGGGCGGAGATGATGGAAGATGTCGAGTATCGCAAGCATTACCTCGCGGCTACGGCCATAAACATCCTGGCGGACAATATGCTGAAGCAGGAAAAATATGACATGGCGGTAAAGTATTATCGCATGGTACCGGAGACCTTTCGGGGCAAGACCACATACGAGGTGATTCAGGCGGCAGTCACGCAGGTCGTCTACCACTTCATACGTCGCACTCCGGACGAGCCCAAACTTCGCGACTTCTACATAAAGGCCAAGAGTTTTTATCCGCACGGCCCTCGCTCCATGCCGGATGACCTGGAGAACGACTGGACTTACTGGGAGACAGTACGAGGCGAGGCCAAACGTTACGCGAGCTTTAATCAATTCCAGAACAACGAACGCCACACCTATTACGATTACTGGTCAAAGGCACTTGCCGGTAAATTTCCCGATAGCGACGAATACCAACTCGACCAGGCCTGGTTCGCCTTGCAGTCCCATGAGGATGTCAACCAGTGGTACGCTCGCGTCGACCAGATCTACACAAATAATCCACAAAAGGAGGAATTGAATTTTCGGATTGTCCGCTGGCTTCATATCTACAAAGACCACCAGTCGAAGGTTGTTGAATACTTCAAGAAAATTGATTGGCAGAAGATGAACAACCAGTCCACCTACAATCTTTTCTGTACGCTCGCAGACGTCGGTGCTCCTGCACTCGCAAAAGAATCGGTTTATCCAAGATTTGAATTTGAGCAGATGAGCAATCGCGAAATTTACAATCTTATGCGCGCAATTTATGAGAAGGCTGGAGACAACACGATGGCGGCCAACCTCTTCGGTAAATTCAACTTGCCGGAAATGGAACCCGCGATGAAAGTCGAAGTGGCGGCTTATCTCTGGCCAAGAAATGAAAACCTGGTCTTACACATCTATTCGGCCATGCAAGACCAGAACCATGCGGATTACTGGCGTTTGAGATTCTTCCATTACAAGAGGGAAGCCACCCGCGGCATTCCCATGGGCAAAAAAGTGGTAAACCTTCCTGAATACGCAAAAGAAGCCTGGCTATTGATGGCTGACCTTTACGAAGGAATCAGTGATTGGAACAACGCCATCCAGGCATTACGTCAGGCCGACAATCCCCCCACGACGTTATTTCGTATCGCCACAAATTTCGTACGTATGGGCAAAGTGCCGAATGCGGTTGCCCAGTTGAAGGAAGTGGAGAACTTCTTTAAAGACGTAGCGCCAAGGGCCGCATTAACTATTGCCACCATCTATCAATCCGCAGGACAGAAGGCGGAAGAGGTTGGGGCGCTCCGCGGAGTCATGAAAAAATACCCCGACTCCGGCGAATCCACCGCAGCGCACGAACGCCTGGAAGCGCTGGGAGTCAAAATTGGGGGTGGAGTCGACGCCGACTGACTACTTTTCCTCCTGCTCCCTGAACCGACAAAAAGATTGATGCGATTCGAGATCACAATCATGAAAACACTGGCCCTGACTCTCCTCCTCTTCCCTCTCTGCCTCAACGAGGCCCTGGCCGAACGACCCCGCAAGCAACGCCCGGCCAGCAAGACACCAGGCGACATCGAGGCCAATCGCCTGCTCAAAAAAGCGCAGGATTTTGTCGCCATTCGTGAACACGAGCGCGGGGAGAAAATGCTGTTGACCATAATCGATCAGTATCCGCAGAGCTTTGTACGCTACAAAGCCTGGCTCTCGCTGGGCAAACATTATCTTGACACCCATAAACAGGAGGAAGCGGTCCGCGCCTTCGCCCATCTGAAACAACTGAAGCAGCCTGACAAGAACATGGAGGAAGAGGAACTCGAGATCTATCTCGAAGGGCTCTATCTCACCGGCGTCGCGCTTTATCAGACACGTCAATACGACGCTACATTCCCCATCCTGCGTCAAATCACCCGCTCGTACCCCAATACGATCTGGGCCAACCAGGCACTTTACTACATCGGCATGTGCCACTTCATGCAAAAGAATTGGAACAAGGCCATTGAATCACTTTCCCTGGTGGGCACCTTTGTCGATGCCGACAGCGAAAGCATCCAATTTATTGAGGCTGGACAGCGTTACTTCATCAAAATCAACGATGCTGATTTGCCGATACTCAAGAAGCTCGGCCGCACAATTACCGTCGAAGTCACCACTAAAAGTGGTGACCGGGAGGTCGTTACATGCACCCCATTATCGAGCAAAGGTGAAACCTACATCGCATCCATCGCCACTAAAGTCGCCGCGGCCAGTCAGGCAACTCACAATGATGGGACACTGCAGATCCTTGGCGGGGACAGCCTCACTGTTGTTTACATGGATGACAACACCATTGACGGCGAACACAATGCCCGTCGAGAAAATGTCACCCGCGTGGTTTCCACTGCCAATCTGGATTTCACCCTCGGCACTTATGAAGGAAAGGCCGTTGCGGCATTCATCGGACAGCCGTTGTTCATCACCCTCAGTGATGCCGATCTAGACAAGACCGATGCGCCTGAAACGGCACAAGTGCAACTGATTTCTCGTTACCGAATAGAAAAAGAAGAGGACGAGAACGCGCCTGCGCTCGAAAACATCGATATAGAAACACTGTTCAAGGCAGAAGAAGAAAAGGAACAGTTCGCCGTTCGCGACCAGGTGTCTGTTGACCTGAGCGAACTCGGTAACGCTCCCACTCACAGCGGCCGTTTCGCCGGAAAGATTGAATTGCAGCGCGCCAGACGCGGTCAGAACATTGATAAAGCCGATACAAGCCTGGCTTGCGACATCAACGACGAAATCATCGTGAGCTACCATGACCACCTTCACATAAACGGTGAAGTCTCTCGTCTGGTCACCGCAACCATAAAAGTCATTGGCGAAATAGATGGCCGCCCACAGGCAACCCAAAACGTGGTCTACGATGCCGTCGTTCGCGCACGTAAACAATTAGTCGAAGGCGCCGCATTTCTCGAACTTGGCCGTATTTTCCGTGACATGGGCCTGATCGAAGGCGCCACTGAACGCTGCGACGAGGGCATTGGAAAGGTTGAGGAAATAATAAAATCGGGCGTACCCATTCCCCGGAACCTGAGCGAAACGGCATACCAACTCAAGTGGCAGATGCAGATGACAAAGCGCGATTACCCCGCGGCAGTCAAAACCTGCCAGACCTTTAACAAGATGTTTCCAGATTCACCTTTGGTCGATATGGCGATGAAAGAAATAGGAATGATTCACCTGGAAAAAGAAAACTACGATGCCGCCATTTCCATATTCCAGCAAATTCTCAGACTCACCTCTTCCCAGGTGAAGCCGGAGGCCGCCTTCAGAATCGCCGAAGCTCTAGAAAAATCCAGGACTCTCTCCGCAGCAATCCCAGCTTTCCGCGCCTGTTCAACCACCTATCCCGACAGCGAGTTTGCCGGGCCTGCCCTGGCTAAAGAGGTGGATTACTATTACGACTCTAAGGACTACATCCAGGCCAACGAATTATTGGAGCAGATCTTCCAGGATTATCCGGACGCCCCTTTTCTGGACAAAATGCTCATCAAGTGGGTCTTGCTCGCCTACCGCATGGGTGATTTCGCAAAAGCCCAGGCAAAAGGGAAGCAATTACTGTTCGAATACCCCTCCAGTCCTTACGCTGGAAAAATAAAAAGCATCCTGCCAAAAGTAGAGCAGAAACTGAAGGCACAAAAGGAAAATTGAGCCTGGGCTATATCTCAAACTTTTCCGCTTTCCTTGACCACCAAAGATAGGTCTTCGACCCGACCAGCCCCGCCCCTGAGCCACGCCCTATTATGAACTCCCATTGGCTTTGCCTCCCGCTTTGTTTGTTGCTCAACCTTTCGGCCGAAGAGCAGATCGCAGAATTTGATGCGCTCCTGAACAAGGTCCGTGCGGTCTCCGAAACCGGTGCCACGGATGCCGAAGCGTGCGCCCTGCTTACGGAAGCAGCAAATATCGGACGACCCTTCGCCGCACATCAGGCGATCAAAAACTATTTGAAAAACGTGGTGTCGCCGAGCCCTGAACTGCTGGTCCTGTCCGCAAGGAATGCAGAGTTATCCGGGGATTTCAGATCTGCTGTAACCAGATACAAAACTTACCTGGCCTCCGCGCCGCCAAATGCAACCTCTTCAGATGCCGCCGCTCGCATGTATGAGATCCTCATCGACTATTTGAATTTGAATCATGAGGCGTATGACTTCATGCGACGCAATGGCCAAAAATTCCGGCATTCAATAATGGCAAGAAAGTTCGACGGCTGGTTTCTGAATCTCGCCATGAAACGGCTGGAATATGATGTTGTTGCCGAGAGACTGCTCGAAGTCCTTAAAACGGCTCCTGCCCAGGATCGGCACTTTTATGATCGATTTGTGGCGGACTATCTGTTCAGCCTGCAGCAACTTAATGTAGACACTGAGATCAAGCTTAAGGGCCTGGAGTTCATAAAGGTGTTACCGCCATTCATCCACGATGCAAAGCTGCGGGCCCGCTTTGCCTTCCATAACTCGTATATGGACTTCTACGTTCTCAGGGAGGGCAAAAAGCCAGAAGAGTTATTGCCCCTGTTTGCGCCCATTTACAAGCAGGCTGTGGAACTCATTAACAGCTCGCCGGACAGGGAAACCGTCTTCTCCATGATCAGAACCATGGGGGCCAATAATCAGACCACCGAATGGAGCATTGCCGGAGCGGAGAAGAATCAATTTCTCCTGTATGCGATGAGTCGGATGCGAACAGAAGAGGATAAACGCTGGCTTTACTCAGTTGGCTCCTCGTTCATGGGCATTCATTTGTGGATGAATCACGCCGACCAATATCCATGGCTCGTCGAATATGTGGCCGATACATCTGCACGATCTTACATGACCTATGTCCCCCTGGCTCGATACCCTGTTATTGCTCCCAAACTTGCCGATTCCACCAGGTATTTTGCAATTCTCGCCCAAGCCCTCGCGGCCGGCGAGGATCCTGTCAATGGCATGGATACCATCATGCGATATGCGTGGTATCTCGACTTTGGGGCGATCTACAAATTAATCAGTTACGAATACTTTTATGCGTACGAACAGCTTTACAAAAAGCCGGTAGACGTGAGCCGCGTCGTCACCTCGTTTGGCGAACGTTATCTGTCCCAAAGCCCTGTTGCGGCCTTCGATCCCGAAGCGGCGAAAGAATTCGTGTATCACTCATGGCGGCATTACACCTCGAACATACAGCAACTGAGCGCGGCCCTGCACTCTCTCGACTGGGTACCGTACTCCGCCGAGGAGCGAAAGATCGTATTCCAAATGGGTTACGAGGCTTTCACCAAATGGGCTGAAGCCGCCCGGAAAGAACAGGCCATGTTAGAGGCCGTTACCGCTCAGACGGAGGAGCAGAAGTTACGGGCTAAAGAGCTCGGCGACGCCCTGCTGAAAGTCAACGAAATTGACGGTGTATTCAAGCAGGTCATGACTATTACAGTTAATAGCAGCGGACGTTTTCCCACCCCATTAACGCAGAAGATTATCGAAGCCCGTGGCGCTATTCAGGCGAAGAATCTTGCGCTTTACGTTCAGAGGGCGAAAGAGATTTATAGTCTGGTTCAAATTTTCCAGGCGCGGAAGATCCCATACGGCCGCGCGGCCCTGAAATTCATTGCCTCTAATCACCAAGACCTGGAGACATTTGAGCTCCAGGCCTTTCTCCTAGAAGACGAACTTCGGCATCTTCAGCCTAATCAATGGAATTCTGATATTGACGTGACTACTGAAGCGATGAGCTACGGTCGTCCTGGGTGGCTGGCTTCTTCACCGGTCGTGGATAAGCCTCGTATCAAGAAGCTTAATGATCTGTTCGGTTCCGCGTTCATGGCTCAGATGGGTAGCGGCAATTATTGGCCAGGCCTGTTTGACTTGGTGCGGATCACTCGAAGGGGAAGCGGCTGGAGCCAGTATGACTGGAATAACGAAGTCATGGAGGAGGCGATCCTTAAGAAATCGTTCTACCAGGCAAATCACCGGCCGTTCGACGGTACCCAGCATATTGCTACCAATTACCTGTACCTCCTGCGGCACGAGTTCTCCCAGTTGCTTTCGAAGTATCCGCCAAAATATTTTGAAACCGATTACTTGAATGAATCCAAGCGTGAAGGTCAGTTTGATCAACGCTATTTTGAGGCCGCGGGGGACGATGATCTTGTCCTTCGCAAATTTTATGCGGCCGAACTTATCAACGGAAAAGACTATGCGCCGAATTCTACGCTCAGGGGTACGTGGTACTCTCGCACCATAACCAGTGAAGTTCGTTCGGAGATGCTCAAATACCTTGACCAGGCATATGGAAAAACTCGGTTTGATAGCGATGCCATGGGCTACGCCTGGTTTAACTTGAGTACTAACCACAATTTAGAACGACCGGAAATCCGTAAGGAGTATTTCCAGCGCCTCAATACTTGGATCGAGCGTACGAAACAGCGTCCTGTTCGCGATGCAGTGCCGAGCATGTATTCGTTGTTCCAGCTCAAGCCCATTGACCTCACTAGTGCGGAGATTGATACACTGATTCGGATATTCCAGATAGCGCCTGATTTGTATGGGTATCGTTCCGGTTATTCCGGATATCACAATTACCATTTTCTTGTACGAGCTGTTCATGAGGGACTCATCGCGAGCGGACGAATTGCTGAACTCTTTCAGGCAGTCCCGTATTTCTGGAAACTAATAAACGATATCCCCAATTTCCCGCACCGGCCTCAGGATACCCGGGAACTGCTTAACCGTTACATCCTCGAGCTTCTCGAAAACAAAAAATATGAGCTTGCTGCGTGTTACAGTATTTCCGGGCTGGAGATAGCCGGCCAGCGCCTCAGCGAGCAGCACAAGATTACGTTGATGAACGGCAGGTCGAAGGCAGCGGCTCGTATCGGCGGCATTCCAGTGCCGAAAAACGACCCACGTTATCCACTGTTTGAAGCCCAGGTCGCTTTCCTTGCGGGAAACACGAATTCGGCATGGAAACTGTATATGGATCATCAGAAATCGATCGAAGATGCATACAAGGATCTCGACAATGGTTTCCTGATCTGGCTGGTGGAGAAGAATACGCAGCTTTTGGATTTTGCAGCGGCTGAACAACTTGCCCAGCTTTTAATTCGTTGGGTCGATAGCAATCCGGAGGCATTCGATACTGAAGTTCGGGCCCACCTTTTTCTTTCCTATGCGGACATCGCCTTCCACCGCCAGGAATTCCCCCGAGCCCGCGCGCAATACGACCGCATTATTGCTACGCCCACTTTCAAAGATACCGAGGCCGGCAAGACTGCCGGTATTCGGATCGCCGCAGTCGACCGCCTGACCAAGAATTACCAGCAGGCCATCGAACGTCTGGAAAAAATTGCGTCATCAAATGATTCCGTATCACAAATCGGAGCGAATTATCAGCTTGCGGTCATCAAATATGATCAGGAGGAATTCGATGAGTCCAGCGAGTTCCTGGATCGGGTGCTGCTCCTTCGACCCGACCATGCGGATGCGAAGATTTTGAAGGGCCGTCTCCACCTGAAGCGCAAAAAGCTGATTGAGGCGAGTGAGATTGATCTTGGTATCACCACCGCCAAGCGTCTGATTATTCCGGGCAAGGCACTTAAGGTGAAGCTCGAAGACCGGAACTTATCAATCGTTGGCAAGACGACTAATATTGAAGTTCGCGCCTGGACAACATCTGGCGACGAAGAGTTCTTCAACCTGTTCCCCTTCGGCGATTCGCGCACTCGCTTTGAAGGCAGCGTTCCGACCGGGCTTGCGTCTGCTGTGAAGAATAATTTCTCTCTGGAGCTCCTCGGAGACGATAAGGTCTACTATGATTTTTCCGAAAAGTTCAAAGAGAACCACGGCATAACCTCGACCTCACTTGTAGCGCTGACAGTTGCCTCCGACGGCGATCTTCAAGCCTCCTCCGGCCGTATTCCGACGCAGAAAGAGCTGGACGAAATCGCTCTGCGCTCGGCATTAAAGCTCGAAGCGAAGGGCGCTCTCTCGGCCGTACGGGCCGGCGATCTTATACGTCCGGGAAATCCGATTTATTTGCGCGTGACTGACCTCGACCGCTCGACGACCGCAGAGGTGGACAAGATTCCGGTCACTGTCAGTACCAGCAGCGGAGATCGTGTGCAGGGCCATGCTCTCATCGAGTCCGGTAAAACAACCGGCGTTTTCGAAAGCACCCTCAATACAGCACCCTCCCAGCCGACGGCATTTGCTCCACAATCGATGGAGGGTCGTTCGCCTAATTTCTGTATCTCGCCCCAAAAGTATCCGCCCTGGGTTGCCGAGTCGGACAATATACGGCCGAAAATTTACGGCATCGACCTCAATGACAATGTCCCGCTTGGCAAAATGCGCATGGAGGCGGCAGTGCCTGGACGAAAGCTTAAGGAATTTGCCATTCAGACCTCCTACAACAACCAGAAGTTCACTACCGTGGGTTGGTGGCCTGGAGTATACAAGCCCTGGCTGGGCCAACTGCAGCTTGAGGTTGCTCGAACTCCCGAACTGCCGAGCGAGGTCGACCCTTATCTCGAATGGGGCCACATTCCCGCGGGGAGCGCCAAGGCTGTGCACGAGTTAACGGAATTTAAATTCGATATCAGCAGTAATTACTTCCATTACGACGCCCAGGGCCGCACGCTCAATCTGCCGAATCTTTATCCGAACGAGTTTTACGTGGCACGTATCCGCGGAGCGTTTTATTCGCCTAAATACCAGCGGCGTTCGTTCACGCTGAAGCTCAGCGAGAAGAGTGCGGCAGCCAATGTTACGTTCAGTGTGGATGGCGAGAGTCCCAGAGAGGCGGATACCCAGCGCATCGAGCTTGGACTGGACAAGGGAGTGCACATCATTGAGGTTTCGATCACCGGCACCTATCAGGCTGGCGTAAAGGGCATACTCTATTGGGATACAAACAAGCCGCCTTATGAAGAACCAGTCCCAATCAGTCTTTTCACGGAAGATACCGAAAAGGTGCAACAGGTATTCGCTCGTGAGCTGGCCAGGATTCAGCCGTCCGAAGATCACGGCGTCTTTGACATTGATTTTCCCGAACGCATCAGCACTCGAATCATTCGTTTTCTCCTGATCGATTACGAAACCGATGCGCCCGCCATTAATAAAATCAACCTCACGAATGCGGCGGGCAAAGCAGTATTGCCCACAGCACAGGATTTCGGCGACCTGATGAAAAATGACATCCTCGAAATCATCCCCGGCGACCGCATTACTGTCCGTTACAACGACCCTAAGCACGTTTCAAATGGGCTCGAAGTGCACGAACATTTTCTGAGCGCGTCTTACAACAACGCTTCTCTGAGTGCAGCATTCCTTGAACTCACCCGCAATGGGGATGTCCTCAATCAGAGTTACATTCCAATCGTGCGATTCAAGGCCGGCGAACCGATCATGGTGTTTATCAAAGACCCTGATGCTGACGTTTCTGAGAAATTCGACACGGTTACTTTTACCGCTCAGGTCATTGGCCAGGATCGTAAGCTCACCCTCAAAGCACTCGAAACTGAAGAGAGTTCCGGGACATTCGTTGGCCGTATTTTTCCTTCAAATGGCGAACCACAACGGCCATCCGAGCTGCAAATAGGCAGTGACGATAACATCGAACTGAGCTACTTGGATCGTGAAAATACGGACCCCGGCATTCCATGGTCACGTACCTACAAGGTCCGCCAGACTTTCTGGCAAGACCCGGAGCTTCGCCTCTACGACACTGAATCCGCGGCTTTCGAAGAACGGCGGAAAAACAAAGAGGGCGAAGACGAACTTATCACCGGTCGAATGCTCGTCATCACCCGCCCGGATCTGCCGACGGATGTCGTAACAGCCTCCGAATCGAACGCCCCCTCGCCCAAGCCCGCCGAAGGCCCGGATGCGGAAGTAACTAAGGGCGGCGCCAGGAACATATCTGCCTATTTCGACGGCCCGATCATTGCCGAAGTCCTCTGGCCAACGATAGCCCTTTCGATTCGCAGTGAGGCCAGCCTGTATGTCCAGACCTCCAGTGGACGTGCACTTATGGCGTCCAGCACTGCTCCCCCCGGCGAGGGCGTTAAGCCCCCTCCGTTTGATCTCAACGTGCCGGGTACCACCGCACTGAAGACTGGGGCACGAGGTCCGGCAGTCAACACCAGATCGCCACTCTATAAGGACACCATTCTGCGCGGCGCTGAATTCGAAGAAAGCCCGCTCGAAGTCGGAGTTTTCACCTTCCAAATTCCTTACCTGCTTGGCAATGTTCAGCAGTATTCACCCGCCGCCGATCCGGGCTCAGCCTCGGACGAAGACAAGGAACACCGCGGCAAGCTGCGCGTCAGTGGCGGCGACACCATCTTCGTCGGCTTCCAATACCTGGATGAGGCCGGAAAGGATCACTGGCTCACCGGCAGTTTCAAGTTGAAGTCCGATTACGACTTCAACATTCTTGACCGGCGATACGAGAAGGAACTCGAGGGTGTTCATGTCGGGGAGACCCTCTACTTCCGCGTCTTCGACAAGAGCAAGGACCTCAGCTCAGAGCGTGACGAAGTGTCAGTCACCGTTGCCACCGCCGGCGGCAGATTCCTTTCGCTTCCGCTCAAGGAAACCTTCGAACACACCGGTGAATTCCGCGGCCTGCTGCAACCCGTTTACGCGGAACCGGGTAAAGAGGTTCCCAACAACGAACTCGGCGTGACTTATGGCGACACGATAACCGCCAGCTATGGCGATGAAGGAGATCTCGACAAAGTGGTTCACACGGTAGAGGTGTTTAGGGGCGCGAATGGTTCGCTGATGTCTTTCACCAAACGCTTCAAAGACCCGGAAATTGCTGCGCAGACGCAGTTCACCATCGCCGAGGCATTTTTCGAACTCGCCAAGAAACATCGTAGCCTTGGACAGAAAGAACTTTCCAAAAGTGAGATCGAGGAAGGCAAGCAAATGCTGGAAGAAGCCAGCCGCGACTTCCCGAACACCGAGACGAAATCTCAGGCCGATTATCTCCTCGCCAATCTGTCGCTCGAATTCGCTGAAGAGACCGAAGACGCCAAAGAGAAACAGCAACTCTACAACGAGGCGGTCAACCGTTTCAACGACATCGTCTCCTCCAACCCGGAGGGCAGCTACGCGCCGAAATCCCAATACAAAAAAGCACTTGTCTTTGAAAAAATGGGACTGCTTGATCGGGCGTGCGAAGAATATGTAAAGCTGTCCTATCGTTACCCCGAAAACGAGCTCGTAGCCGAGACCATCAGCCGCCTTGGACAATACTTCTGGCAAAAGGGCCGCGATCTCCGCAAAGCGGCCGCAGTGCTCGAAGATGAGGTAGATCGCCTCAAGCAGGAACAGGCCGCGTTCAATATGTACCGCACCTCCGGCGAAGTGTTCGGTCGCCTTGCCACCCGCTTCCCAACGCACATCCTCGCCGCCCGCACCAGCGTCCTGTCCGGTCAGGCGTATATACAGGCCGAAGATTACGGCAAGGCTATCGAAATCCTCAGCCTTGCTGTCAAGAATTATGAAGAGGACAAAGTCGCCTGCCCTGAAGCCATGTACTGGCTCGGCGACAGCTACACTCGCCGCAAGAATCCGAATGACATGGTCGACGCGTACCGAGCCTTTAAGAAGCTCACGTGGGATTTCCCCGCCAGTAAATGGGCCAAGTATGCCCGCGGCCGCCTGGTTGAAGACGCGCTGGTAGGAGTGGAAGAACAGGCGTTGGACGGCAGCGAGTAGTTCCAGGATTTTTTGCTCCTGCCGGTAGATTCGGTGTGGCCGTTGAATGAGTGATGGCGGTTCAATGCCGGAAGCTGGCTTGGAGCAGAATCGCTTCTCGAATTATCTACTGGTCTCTCTGAGATTAGCCATGACGAAAGAAATCGGTTTTGAAATGGCCGCTTCAAACATTCGATTTGGCCCAGGTATCACGCATGAAATCGGTATGGACCTGGCTGACATGGGGGTCAGACACGTGATGGTCTTGACTGACGAGAATCTTCGTCCACTGCCTCCGGTTCAGACGGTGCTGCAATCGCTGGATGACCATCGGGTCTCATTCAAACTTTTCGATCGAGTGAAGGTCGAGCCGACCGATGCTTCATTCAAAACGGCCATTGAGTTTGGGCAGTCGGGCGCCTTTGATGCCTTTGTTGCTGTGGGTGGTGGATCGACCATAGATACGGCCAAGGCCGTCAATCTTTACACCACTTATCCCGCGGATCTTCTGGATTACGTCAATGCACCTATCGGGAAGGGAAAGCCTGTTCCAGGGCCACTCAAGCCACTGATAGCCGTGCCAACGACCGCAGGCACGGGAAGCGAAACTACTGGCGTCACGATTTTTGATTTAGTCGAGATCCATGCAAAAACGGGCATAGCGCATCGTTACTTGAAACCAACACTCGGGATCATCGATCCAGAGAACACACGCATGCTGCCCTCGGCCGTGGCAGCTTCGACGGGTCTGGATGTCCTCAGCCACGCACTCGAATCCTACACGGCGATCCCATACCGTGAACGGCCGCGACCTGAGCGACCCAAATTGCGTCCCGCTTACCAAGGCTCGAATCCCATCAGTGATGTCTGGTCCCTTCAGGCGTTGCGCATGGTCGCTGAATACTTGCCACGAGCCGTTGAAAATACGGAAGACAATGAAGCTCGCGGTATGATGCTGCTGGCTGCTTCGTACGCGGGTATCGGATTTGGTAATGCCGGATGTCATCTGCCACACGGTATGTCTTACCCGGTTTCCGGAATGGCAAAGTCATATAAGCCCGAGGGGTATCCCGTTGATTATCCGATCATCCCGCATGGAATCTCAGTCATCCTGAACGCTCCGGCAGTCTTCCGTTTCACTGCAACCGCCTGCCCTGAGAGACATCTTGAAGGGGCCGCAGCGCTCGGTGTGGAGGTGTCAAATATCAATCCGGACGATGCAGGCAGAATCCTGTCTGATCGAATTATCGAATTCATGCAAAGGCTGAATATCCCGAACGGGCTGAGCGCGGTCGGTTACACTTCGGGTGACATCCCTGCTCTGGTTGAAGGTACATTGCCGCAGCATCGTGTCACCAAACTCAGCCCCAGGCCCGCAGAGGCAGAGGATCTGGCAGCGCTGTTTGAAGACGCGATGAGTTACTGGTGAATTAGAAGTTGGCAGTCGGGGCGATCAACCACGCGTTTCCAATCTCCAGCTCCGAGCCTCCGAGCAAAGGACTTATCTATGGCAGCGCCACAGAACCCGTACCCTGTCAAACTTTTTGTAGCAGCTCTCTTCAGTCAAGAGGCTGTGATGCATGAAGCAATCGACAGGATGGAGGAGCAGTGGGGACCCATTGATTACGCCAGCGATGCCATTCCATTCGATGTGACGGATTACTACGTTTCAGAGATGGGAGAGGGACTGGTGCGGCAGTTGTTTTCGTTTGCCCGAACCATTTCTCCGGCAGAGATTGTGGCGGTGAAACTGCGTTCAAATGAACTGGAAGATTGCTTTGCTGAAGGTGGTCGCCGCAAGATCAATCTCGACCCCGGTTATATGGATCACAACAAAGTCGTCCTACCGTCCATGAAACAGGGCTCACAAAAAATCTATATCGACAAAGGGGTCTGGGCAGATCCAACGTTGAGATATGAGAAGGGAACTCTTCTTGCCTTTGATTGGACGTTCCCTGATTTCAAAGACGGGCGTTATCTGAGGCCGCTGTTGAGAATTCGAGAGCTTTATAAGACAGGACAGCAGTGATCCCCTTTGGGCTGCTTTCTTCCTGTCAGCCAGTATCTATTCGGAATCCAGAATCACTTTAATTGCGTGACCGGCCGCTGCTCTGACAAAGTCCACGCGCTCACTATTGGCTAACTCTCTCAACTTTGGCAGTGTAACGGAGGAAGCTTGGCCAATCAGGCCGAGAGCCTGTGCAGCCGCACCACGGAAATCTGGATCCGGGTGATTGAGAAATCCGCCAATGTCATTAACTGCCGCCTCGGCCCTCGGCCCAATCAACCCCAACGTACGAATACAATGCTCCTGCATTTCCGATTCAGATTTCAAGAGTGTCACGAGTTCTGGTACGGCCCTCGAAGCGCCCTCGCCGAATTCGCCTAACGCTCGAATGGCACCTTTTCTCGCATCACCGGTTCCAGACTTCAGGACTTTCACCAAAGGATTCATTGCCACGTCCCCAATCTGACCGAGCGATCGGATGGACGCCTCAACGACCAACTTGTTTTCTTCCGTCAGAGAAGCGATGAGCGCGGGAATACCGGGGGATGCGTCGTGGCCGATTTGCCCTAGTGACTCTGCAGCCAGGTGGCGTCCTCCTGAGCTATCGGAGGAGAGGTGTCTGATTAAAGGCTGAACCGCCGGTATTCCGATTTCGCCAAGGTGTCGAGCGGCTGCATGACTGACCATCCAATCTTTATGGTTGAGAAGTGAGATCAGTGCTGGAACGGCTCCCGGAGCACGCGTTAGTTCCCACAGCGCCCAGTGCGCATCCGCCCGAACCATGCCGTGCTCATCTTCAAGATTCTTCCTCAGTGCGTCGAGAATCTGTGGGCTTTTTTGTTTGAAAATGCCAAGGCAAATGGCAGAGGCGCCTCGCACATCAGGATCGATATCGCCCAGCCCTTTCACAATCGCTGCTACAGCCGCCTTTGCGCCGGGGTATCCGATGCGTCCCAGGGCTACGACAGCCTGCCATCGCACGTTGTCATCAAAATCGTCCATAGCCCGAATGAGGGCAGGGACGGCTGGTTCACCCATTTTTGACAAGGCCAGGGATGCGGCCGACATCTCTTCTTTGTCATAGATGCGCGCAGCTATGATTAACCTGCCGACTGCAAGATCTGCTTCGCCGTCTTGAAGATTTCCGTCGCCTGCGTGGAGGCTCAATGCCAAACATGCGCAAAGAGCCAGTTTGGTTGAATGCTGTCTCACTTTGTGTGTTCCAACTCGGACATCCGGCTTAATTTCGGGCAAGCTCTAATGCTTTATGTAACTCTGATACTGTGCGGCGAACACATCACGTTCGGGAGCTTCACCCGGTTGCACGCGAACTCGATACTGCAACGTCAGTGATTCGCCTTTCTTGAGGGTCGAGACGGAGAACGCACCGAATCGACCGTAATCCCGATAAGCAGAGTATCTCGTGCCTTTGGGATTATCTGGATGGTTCATATGTTGGACGGTGTAAAACTTATCTTTCAGGTTGTACGTCATCGCCGCCCAGGGCCAATCCCGGTCCTTTTGCGCATTGGCGCCTTCTTTATGAAAGACGTACTTTGCTGATTTGTTCCCTGCCACGTCATTGTGCGGACGATAATGCATGCCAGCGTGTTCAGGATCGCCATTCAGACTGACGTCGTCCGTTGGCGCGGTCAGCACGGAATGAAAATCAAGCAGCAGGTGCGCGTCCTTGTCCGTGTGATGAAAGGTAAATGTCCGGACCTCGTCGATCATCACCGTATCTGCGGAAGCCAACCAGTGCAGACGGACTTTGACCACTGTAGTGTCTTCGGTGACCGCCTGTTCCAGAAATTCTTTGTGCACTATCTCGCTCAAATTCATGTGCCACATGTCATAATTCTTGCCTTGAAAACCAACCTTTGACCAGCCAAGAAAAATACCGCGATGGTGGGTGTACTGGCCGCCCGGCCCTTTGGTAATAGGTTCCTTGCCTTCCTCATCCATCACATGAAGGAACGGCTTGTAGGTGTTGTGCCGGGTGTCCTTTGTCGATTTGTCATAAGCATACATGTAGCGGGCGATTGCCTTGCCGGCTCTGAGGACATCCAAATGATCGCCAGGGACGTCTTTCAGGCCTTCTTCAGCAATGGATGATGACTGAAGAAGCGCACACAGAAAGCTTGTGGTTATGATAGTTTTCATAATTGTGGGGAGTGGGTGAGTAAGGGCTCAAATAATCCTGATTTTCTCAAGATGGGCAAACAGGGTAACAGATTCTCGGAGACATCGAATGCGCATTTTTTATGAAGAGATGAGGTCCGCTTTTCAGCGAATTCTCGTAAGCAAAGGCATGTTACCCGAGCGTCTGGGAACATGCGGTAAGTTGTTCGCTGATGCCAGCCAGCTTGCTGGCAGGTGAGTCAGGTCTCCCAGGCTAAGATCGAAGGACCTCTGGGTGGGCCTCAGCCCCCTTCCAAAGTGCGCAGGTCGCGTCGCCTGATTTTTCCGGTTGTCGTCATGGGCAACTCGCCGATGAATTCGATCTCGCGAGGGTACTCGTGGGCGGCCAGGTTGTTCTTTACGAAGTCCTGGATCTCCCGGGTCAGGCCGTCGGAAGGGGCGAGTCCCTCGGCGAGCTTGATGAATGCTTTTACGATGTTGCCGCGCAGTTCGTCCGGTTTGGCTACCACGGCTGCCAGTGCCACCGCTGGGTGCCGGAGCAGGCTCTCCTCGATTTCGGTCGGGCCGATGCGATAGCCGGCGCTGATGATCACATCGTCTTTCCTGCCTTTGAACCAGAAGCGTCCGTCCTCGTCTTTGACGCCCAGGTCGCTGCTGCAGGCCCATTCGCCTTTGTACTTTTCCGCCGTTGCCTCCGGGTTATTCCAGTATTCGAGGAAGAAGACTGGGTCTTCGCCCCGTTTGAACGCAATCTCGCCCATCTCTCCGGGTGGCAAGACGTTACCGTCATCGTCGATGATCTCGACCCGGTGACCGGGGTAGGGCTTGCCCATCGACCCGGGCACGACATCGAGGATCTCATCGCAGTTGCCGATCACGTAGTTGACCTCGGTCTGGCCATATATCTCATTGATGGCTGCGCCCAGGTCTTCCCTGGCCCAGTTGAGCGTCTCGGCGCCGAGGGCCTCGCCGCCACTCATGACCGTGCGGAGATTAATCTGGAATTTCTCTCGGATATTCGGGATCTGCTTGATTATTTTCAGGGCCGTCGGGGGCATGAAGAGATTCCGGATCTGGTACTTTTCGATGAGGTGCAGCGCCTTCTCCGGATCAAACTTCCGAGCCCGATAGGCCAGGACCGGCACCCCGTGGAACCAGCACGGCATCAGGATGTCCATCAGCCCGCCGATCCAGGCCCAATCGGCGGGGGTCCAGGCAATATCGCCGGGCTGCGGGCAGAAGTTATGGGAAAGCTCAAAGCCGGGGAGATGCCCTAACAGGTATCGATGCGCATGGAGTGCGCCCTTGGGGTTGCCGGTAGTGCCCGAGGTGTAAATGATGATCGCGGGATCGTTGGCGCTGGTCTTCGCAGTGTCGAAGGTGTCCGAAGCCTGTTCGAGTGCCTGATGAAAATCGATCTCATCTAATTCCGGAGTGCCATCGATCAGGAAGATTCGTTCGAGGTGAGGCAGAGCACCGCGAATCCGGGAGATCTTCGGGAGATTTTCCTCGTCCGTTATCACCGCCTTTGCACCCGAGTCGGACAGCCGGTATTCGAGCGCGTCCGGCCCGAATAAATTCGCCAGTGGGATGGCTATCGCACCGAGCTTATAGATGGCAATGTGTGAGATAGCCGTCTCCGGCCGCTGGGGCAGCACGATCCCGATTCGGTCGCCGGCCTGAATGCCGTGGGCTTTCAGCGTGTTGGCAAACTGGTTGGCCTGCCGCTGGATGTCTCGAAATGTGAATTGCTCCTCATGGCCCTGCTCGTCTTCGTAATAGAGCGCAATTCTGTTGGGGTCCGAGGCGTGCCGATCACAGGCGGCCTCGGCCATGTTGAAAGTCAGGGGAATGTGCCAACGAAACTCCTCACCGATTCGGTCCCAGCTTCCCAGGCTCTTATCGATGGGTCGCATCTGAAATCAGTTGTCCTCAATCGGGACCCAAGCCAGATCAAGAATCGTGTGGGTTGGCTCTTTGGTATTGAAGACTGCTTTGACGGGCATGCCGATCTTCGGGTCGCCTTCCTTCAGGTAAGACATCAGCTTGGTGCAGACGCCTCCGAGCTCGACCGAAATCAAGGGGCAGGGCGTCGACAGGCGGAAGTTGCTGCCAGGATAGAGGACAGTCGAGTGAGTGTAGATCGTCCCATTCTGCGGCCCCTCGACCCATTCCATTTTCTCAAAACAATCGGGGCAGTGATTTCGTGGGGGCAGCCACATGCGATTTTCTTCGCAGTCCGGGTTGATGCACCGTGTGGCGTAGAGGACGGATTGCGTCAGGCCTTCGAAGAATTTCGTCAGCCCGCCATAAGTATGGATGTGGAAGTAGTCCTTCGGGTTCTTGATGACCAGCGGTGAAGTGCTGAAGGTCTCGCCTCCCTTTTTCAATAGTTCGACCGGCATAGGTGCTCCCTTATTCTTTTTCAAGGATTGCCATGGTAACGTGACTCCCCGTCCCTGCGTGGCTGACGGCCGCCCCCCGCTTCGGATTATCGACCTGAAGGTTCTCAAAATCATCGGGCTTTGTCTTGCCGTAGCGCTGCCAGCGTTCGGGCTCGGCGTGGAACTTGGCCCATTTCTGCTGCAACTGCCACAGGATTTCGACGATTTGAAAAATCCCCGTGGCACCAACGGCATGCATGGTGCCGAGCAGCCCTCCGGAAAGATTGGTCGGCAGTTTTGCGCCGAAGTAGGCTTCGCCGCTCTCGATGAATTCTCGGCCCCGGCCGTAGGGCCGCAGCCCGATATCTTCGTAAGTCTGGATGTCGCTGATCGTGAAGGCATCGTGCGTCTCGAGCAGGTCGAGCTCCTCGACCGGGTCCTGGATGCCCGCCATGTTATAGGCCAGGTAGGCGGCCATGCGTGCGGCCAGGAACGAGCTGAAGCCCGGCCAGTCGTACTCCCGATCCTTGTAGAGTCCCTCCGGCTCGTTCGGTAGACGGAGTAATTCCATGTCGCGCCGATCTGCGGTCCTGAGAGTGTGGGTGCCGCCGCAGATGGCTTTCAACCGGATGGGCCGATCCGAGAGCTTCCATGCCATCTCCTCGTCGGCAAGGATGAGGACCGACGCGCCCGTGCTCATGACGCAGCATTCGAGGAAGCTCAGTGGATCCGAGACCATCTTGTTGGCCATCACCTCTTCGAGCGTCAGTTCCATCGGGTTTTGCGAGTAAGGCGAGAAGCGGGCGTAGTGGTGATTCTTGATGGTGATTTTTGCCAGGGTCTCCCGGGACACGCCGTATTCGTGAAGGTAGCGCTGCGCCATCAGCGCGTAATAGCTGGCATACATCCAGCCCAACTCGGATTCGAAATTCTTACAGGCGGCTGAAGCGATGTACGAGTTGCCCTGTTTGGTCGGTACCTCGTCCATCCTCTCCCACCCGACGACGGGGACGACGCTTGCATAGCCCGAAGCCACGGCCAGAGCCCCGGCCAGCACGCTCGAGCCGCCGGTGGCCCCACCGGTCTTGACTTCGATATTCCCGAGAGGATCGAATCCGAGGGCGTCATGAATTTTCGAGGCAGCGAGGAGCTGATCGCCGAAATGGTCGGCGAACTGCGAATAGACACAGAAGTTGACCATCCGCACAAACTCGGCCTGAGAGACCTTCAGGTCGTTCTCTCGCAGGGCCATGTTCATTGCTTCGAGAACCAGTTCTTCGGTAGTTTTTTCAGGATACCGTTTTCGGAAGTCGGTCATCCCTCCGGCCACAACATAGACCGGCCGCTCAAATTTTGGAATCCGCAGATTACCTTCGCCGAATTTGATCATGTGAAGTCCTTTGTGAGTGGTCAGGCCTCGCTGTTACCTCAACTTCATACTGATACGAGGCTTTTCATTTTTCTTTGGGCAGAATCCGCTTAAAACGAGTGATCCCGTCTCGATAGATTTACCACCGGAACGTTGAACGATAGGCAGAGGAGGTCATTCTTGCAACGCCGTCCCCGGAGGCAAATGATTGTTCGCCGGCGTGGTGTCTTACTTCCGTATGTCCTGACGCCATTGCCTTCAGGAACATAATTATTGATCGCCGTTGAAGGCAAGCTAAACTCACTGCCATGAAACCAAAACAAGAACAACGGCAAGACAAGCGACACAATCTCAGCATGAAGATCAGTCGTGTTGTTCATCCGGTAAACGGTGATGTTGTCACCGAAATCTGCGAGACACTGAACATCAGTGAAGGCGGGGCCTATTGCCTTTCAGACAAACCAATCGGCGAGTTTTTACGGGTTCAGTTGAGCCTGGAAATCCCCTCGGCTGATGGGTCCAAACTGGAGATCATTGAGTGTGATGGAATTGTCGTAAGGGAAGACGGCAAAGTGCAGGTCGGCGAAAAGGAGATGTTTGCCTTCGCGGTGTACTTCGACCAGATATCTGACGACAGCAGGGACGTGCTCATCGGCTATCTGAGCGATCAGGAATAGCTCCGTCGCACGCTACTGGACGATTCATCGGGCGGCCTCTGGGCCTCAGGGTGCTACAGCGACCTTTAGGACTGGTGAATTTCCTGAGCTTGCGAGGTCGGCGGCCGGGCTGAGCATTCATTCTTGAGACTCCAGTTCCGTTGGAAGCCTGACAGTCATCGGTTCACTTCTGAAGGCCGAAGCGCCTCTAATTCATCGAGCGTCCATTCCGGCACCGCCCCGGTCTTGCTGGCAACAAGAGCCCCGACGCGATTCGCAAATTCAGCAGCTCGATCCAGCGGCCAAACCGCGTCGAGGGCATGGAGCAACGCAGCGGCAAAAGCATCGCCAGCTCCGACGGCATCAGCGACCTCAACCTTGAAACCATCTGCGTCTGCAGACTTCCCGCAGATATCGAGGTGGCATCCCTCTGCGCCCCTGGTCACGCAAAAGAAATCGATGTCGTATCGATCCTTCATCTGCTGGATAAAGGAGTCCAGACTTGCGTACTCCAGGCCAAGTAACTGTCCAACTTTACGGACTTCCTCTTCATTGATTTTCAGCATCTTGATCTCACTCAAGAGCTCATCGATCAATTCCCTGGTATAGGAGTCTTTTCTGAGGTTGATGTCATAGAAAAGTTGAGGAACGCCTGGAAACGCATCGATTAACGCCTTGGTCTGCCGACGCACTTCAGCATCCATCTGGTGGAGAGTGCCGTAGTAAACCCAGTCCGGTTTCCACTCGATGAGTTCCTGAATCTTGTCATCGGTCAGGCCGAGCACATCGTACGCGGCAGGCCGGTGGATGGTGTAATCCGGCTGTCCCTGCCCGTCGATGAAAACGGTCACGTGACCGGTTGGGAACTCTTCTGTCGAGTGGATATATGCCGTATCTACGTTGCATTCCATCGCACGTTCGAGGGCGAGCCGGCCGCGCTCGTCACTGCCGACACCACTGACTAAGCGGACCTCGTGGCCCAGCCGCGCTGCGTGCGCGGCAAAATTAAAAGTGGCACCGCCAATGAGTTCACGCTGTGGAAATACATCCCAAAGGATTTCACCAACAGCAAGGATTCGCATAAGTGGTCTTGGCGCTCCGCGACTGGTCTTCTATTCCTCTTCGTAAAGGTTTTCACCACGATTCAGCCTGAGTGCGATATCTGCGACCTGCAGACCGGCGCGGCGCGTCGGAGAAGCAGCGGCGAGATTTCGCATCACGCCGACCATGATGTGTCCGGCCTCGGGCTGACCTTCCCATTCGTGATACTGGTGCACGCCAGCTTCGAGTACCTGCAGGTAATGGAAATCGACATCCTCACGAACTGTGGCGTAAGCGATCGAATTGATAAGCGGCCGAATCGGATGGCCCAGGCTGATGTAGCGAGCGACTATCTTCGCTGTCGAATCGATCTCAGCGCGGTGGTTCAGGTCGTCCAGCAACTGCTCACGAAGCTCATCCCCGTCCACCGAAAGCGAGTCGAGCCCGCTTATTTCCGACGGCAATTTTGCGGCCGGGATATTAAGGAAGCGGTTCATGTAGACGCTGAGCGCACCATGAAAGATGCCGCGTAGCACTTCCGGTGACTGAGACCGCTTCACGGCCTGGAACACGGCATTGGAATAAATGAAGGTGTGCTGCGGCGCGAACCAGTCGCTCACCTCATTGGATTTGGCGAACCGGGCCAGCCGAATGGCGGCCGCATAGGAGACCTGCTTTGCAAGCTCGACCGGACAGGCCCCGGCACTCAGTGCCCCACCAAGTCCCTCAATAACTTTCAACGGGTCGTCACCGAGAAGCGTTTCGCGGAGTGAGCCGTCATCGGCCCAGTCCTTCCCCTCACCTTCCTTCACCCATTGAGCAATTTTCCCTTCGGCCGCACGGAGTGGCCCGATAATGCCGATGGGGTGATGCCAGGAGGCATCTTCTTCCACGCCCCTCGAACCCGTCGCACCCGGGACCACCAGCGGAATGAACTCCATCGCGTGCTCGTCCCCGATGAGATCGATCAGCTCAAACGCCTTGTTGTTGAAATCAAACACATGGCCGGTGTCCGCATAGACACGATCATTGAGCCCGCTGAAATAAAAGTCCGTCAGCTCCTCTTTGGACAGCCCCCTCTGCAGCGCGGTCAGGGCCACTCGCTCTGCCCCGGAACGGTGACGCGATTGAATCCACTGCCGAAACCACCTCTTCAGGGTTTCTAAATCATGGTTGCCGTTTGCAAGTGGCTCGCTCAGCCTTCTCGGGGCCGATCCACTGGTATCGGACGCCACGGAGCGGACAGCCCGGAAAAGAGCGTAATAGGCCGTGTCTTCATCGAGGTGCGGAAGCAGGTTGGCCACAACGGTCAGTGAGGTCATACCCACCCCCCAGGAATTGCTGTTACGGCTGCCATAGAGGGCGATCTCTTTGACCACCTCGAGCGGCGTGGCGCCGGCGTGCAGCAGGCTGCCTATACTCTTGGCGAGGATGACGCCGATATTCTGCTCCATGCCCTTATGCAGACGACGGAAGTAATAATCCTTCGACGGGTGCTGAGCGGGCAACGATTTCACATGAATTTCATTCCCTTCTTTTTTTGTTTCGAAAGTCGGAATGTCGTCCGCAAAGAGGTCGAACGTGCACCCGCTGCAAAGGTCGAACTTGGCCTGATGCCAGTGGCAGGTGATGATCCCGTCTTTGACTGTTCCCTTGTGCATGGGGAATCCCATATGCGGGCAGCGGTTGTCAATCGCTGAGACTTTGCCTTCGTGTTCAAACACTGCGATAGGCCGATCTCCGTGGACAACAACGACGCCCTTCTCCTTGAGTTGGTCGACCGTTCCGACCTTGATCCATTCTTGACCGTTGCTGGACATGACATCCTCCCGAGAATAGGCGATAAGTTTTTCAAAATGTCTGCGTTCGAATGCAGGTTGTCTGCAGATTCTACATATGCAGGCAAAGGCAACGAACGGCGGAGGGCTGTATAGCGGAAGTGAAAACAGAGGGCTAAAGGTATTTGTTTATCGAAAACTCGACTATTTCTTCAAAGCCTCGAACACCGTTTTTGCCAGAATGAGCGCTCCCTCAACATTTGGGTGAACCCCATCAGGGAGGAGTTCCGGGTGAGGCTTCAAGGCCGAGTAGACGTCAATGACTGTCAGGCCCTTGTCCTTTGCCACCTGCTCGGTGATTGGAATGATCTCCTCTTTCACGGTCTTTTCGTTAATACCCCAACGGTCTTTTGCGACGGGTGCCGGACTGCAAAGATAAACCGCAGGCTTTGAGTCGAGGCCCTGGAAATGCTCGACCAGAGCGGCCAGATCCCCCGCGTATTCACTCTTGTGTTGCCAATTGGGTGGCTTGGAGTCGTTCGTGCCGAGTTTGATGATGACAATGTTGGGCTCGAACGCAGTAGCGTCTTTGAAAGCCTGCAGATTCCACCAGGGCTTGTTTCCTTTCTTAAGAAGAGTAGCCGCGCTCACTCCATAGTTTCGGACATCGTACTGATCCCCGAGCAATCCTCCGAGCACTTTGGGGTAGCTGTTCTTGTCACGCTCTTTAACGCCCGCGCCAAAGGTGATGCTGTCCCCAATACAGGCGATCCTGATTTTTTCTACCTGCTCTGCAATGGTGAAGGGGGCAAGTAATGAGATGCATAATACGAACGAACTTAGTGAGCTTTGAGATTTCATGTATGACTCCGGTGGATGAAATTTTCTCAGTTGAGTGTATTGATTAATCAGTGTGGCTTATGGTCTTATCATAGGAGAAAGTCGCCATTGAATTTCCTTGGCAGCCGAACGGCCCGGCGATGTCAGAGAAACAGGCTCTAAAGTATGAAACCGGAAACTACTTCCGCTGAAACTACAGAAAAGATGCGGTCCATTGCCAGCCGGGCATGGCCATACGCGCTCTTCTTTATACTGACGATCACCATGACCTGGCCCCATGCGCTCTTTCTTGGAACGCGGCTCCCGGGACGTCATGGTGCAGTTGCACAGGATGCACTTCTCAATGTCTGGGGGCTTCAACAGGGGGTGCAGAACGTGCTTGGGGCGAATCGCGGTCTGTTTGATTCCAATGCCTTCTGGCCTCACAAATTGAGCCTGTGTTTCACAGACCACCTGATGGGCTGGTGGCCGTTCGCGCTCTTTATGCGGCTTTTCACTGACAACTTTGTTTTTATCTACAGTTTCCTCCTGCTGTCCACTTTTTTTCTTTCCGCGTGTGGAGCCTACCTGGTTGCTTTGCATCTTACCGGTTCAAGAGCCGGTGCCGTGTTGGCAGGGGTGATCTTTGGGTTTTGTCCATTTCGGATCAGTCAGTACGGGCACTTTGCCGGACTCAGTATGCAGTGGATGGTGTTCTCATTTCTCTTTGTGCTGCGGTACCTGAAAAAGAAAGACGGGCTGGTTGAATCAAACGCCTCTGAAATTGTCGCGGAACAGAAGAAGCCGGGCTCCTGGCGTTCCAGACCGGTCTGCGATGCGGTGCTCGCTTTTGTTTTTCTGGTCCTTCAGACCCTCTGCAGCGGTATTTATGGCCTTTATTTCTGCGTCTTTCTCGGGCTGTATCTTGCCCTGCGCGCTACGTTGAGAAAATCTTGGAGCATTCGCGGTGCGGCGACCCTGGTGGCCTGGGCTGCCGGCCTGTTTGTCGGCCTGCTGCCGTTCTACTGGCCCAATTTAGTTCTCAAAAACAGGCTCGGATTTGAAAGAACTCTCGAAGAAAACGTTCGGCTTGCCGCGGATGTCCTGACCATTTTGACGCCGCCCGAGAACAGCATGATGTACACGAGGGCTCTGGCCGGAATGCCTCCCGGCGAGGGACAGTTTCCCGGCGTGATCGTTCTTCTGCTTGCCGGATATGGGTGCTGGGCATTGTGGAAGAATGGAGAGAGGGAGACCGCGATCCTTTTCACGGTCTGCGGCCTGGTCTGCTGGGTCCTGAGCCTGGGCCCGCAGATAAAGTTCAATGCCGTACCGCTCATACCCGGGCCCTATGCGTTACTCATGGTTCTGGTGCCGGTATTCAAAGTTCTGAGGATGAGTACGCGCTTCGGCGCGTTTTTTATTTTCAGTCTTTCGATGCTCGCCGCATTCGGCGCCAAGGAGTGGCTTCGACCGAGGAAGGAAAAGCGTGTGCAGCAATTTGCCCTGATGCTCTTAATCCTGTGCATGGAGTATTTGGCCCTGCCGTCGCTGGGGCCGGCACCGGATGCGGAGGGGTTGCCTCAGGTGTACCAGTGGATGGCTTCGCAAAAGGAACAGAAGGCGGTGATCGAACTGCCCTACACTCACAGTTACACCGATGCGTTCACCATGTTTTTTTCGATGTATCACTCCATGAATCTTTTGAATGGCTACGCCAGCTTTTCTCCGCCCGAAGGGATGATCGGAGTGATGGGATTGATCGATTTCCCTTCACCGGAGTCCGTTCGTCTGCTACAGGCAACCGGGGCCGATTGGCTGGTCGTTCGGCAGGGAATTCTCCAACGCCCTTTAGCTGAGGTGCCAAAAGGACTGAAGCCACTTGCCCGGTTTGGTGATGACTTTGTGTATGAAATTCAGGGAGACCCTTTACTACGGGATTGGAGCGGTCAACTGGCAGGCCCTTACACCCTGACTTCAGACGTAGATCCGGAGGCTCTGATCCGAATGCGGAACGGAGAATCTGCGTGGCCTTCGGCGGGCTTCAGCCGGCCGGGGACAGGATTACATATCAAATTTCCCCAGCCACAGCGGGTTTCGACAATCGTGTTGGGCATGTATCCGCTTGCGGATCTGATGCCGTGCAGATTCGAAGTGCTGTCAGAAGGAAGACTACTGAAAACTGAAAATTTGGTTCCGGAGTTCTACCGATGGGCACGTAAGAATCCCCGCCGGCCGATATTGACGCTGCTTGTGCCTGAGGATGAATATTCAGAACTCGTCTTGCGCCCCATTATTCGTACAGGGTTCCGAGCCTGGCCAATCAAAGATCTGAAGTTGGTTTTAGCCGAAAACGATTGAACATGTCACCTGAAGATGTCAGCCAAAGATTACGAACAATTTAAAGAGGGACTCCAAATCGGACACTTCACCTCCAATGGCGTCAGGCTCACTTACGGACAAATGGGGCAAGGCTCACCGGTCGTTCTTCTGAATGGAATGGGAGGAAATTTTCACATCAATTACAAGATGTTCCTTGGGCTTGCGGAATCATTCAGAGTTACAGGTCTCAACTATCGTGGCGAAAGCGGGGACGGCAGCGATCCGGGGGAAGTTACTTACGAAGATCTGGTGTCGGACGTCGAAAATCTTCTCAAACACCTGAGTGTCGAATCCTTTCACTTGATCGGCTTTTCCTTCGGCGGTTCGGTTGCCCAGCACCTTTTGCCGCGTCACTCTGAGAAGGTGTTGAGCGTTACCCTGATCAGTTCTTTCGCCAGACGCCCCCTGAAGTGGTATGAGCGGTTGCTGGCCAGGCTGGTTCTCAAGACGGGTATTCCGTTTCAGCGAGTGCCGGGAAGAAAATTCATCTCTCGCTTCTCGCATTGCAAGGCCCTCAACGCTGCCGACCCCTCCCTTGTCTGTTTCGCATGCGAGAACGCTTCACAAACGCCCAGCCGCGCCTTGGCGAAAAGGGCTCTTCTATTAGACAGCTTTGACAATCGGAAAAGGCTCAAAGATATCGAATGTCCCGTCCTGCTGATCAGAGGTGCTCGGGACACATTAGTTCCTGTCGCGTATTTCGAAGAACTGCAGGAGGGCTTTCCCCACGGAAGAACCGAGGTCTTTGCCGAGACGGGCCATTTCCCACCCCTGAGCAGGGGGGAAGAAATGAAGGCGTTACTTCTGGATTTCTTGAGCAAGGCGGATTCGAAATCGGTTATGTCCGCTGGTATGTGACCATTGCCTTCAATTCATTTAATCGCACGGAACACTTTGGCCGCAGACTTCACCTTCTTTGCGTCTTGCCGTCCCATGAGCTGGTTGGCTTCAATGGCTATGTCGTAGCGTTGTTTTGCCACTTCCATGATTGATTCCGCAAATTGAGGCCGGTCCTTCAGCGCCTGAACAAAATCCTGCTTGTCCAGAACAAAGAGGTCACAGTCTGACAAGGCCCTGATTGAAGCGGTGCGTTCCTGTGCGAACAGGAGGCTGATTTCACCGAAGAAATTGCCCTCACTCAGCAACGCCATCCGCTCGCCCTTCGCATCCAAGACCTCCACCTCACCGCGATTGATAAAGTACATCTCGGTCCCCATATCACCTCTCTGGATGATGAAATCCTCTTCCTTCGCGACCATCGGCTTCAATTTCATGACGAGTGAGTGCAAGAATACCGGGTCGCCCCCTTCGAAGAGTGGTACCTGTTCAAGCACTTCGCGGCTGATGGTTTCCACCCATCGCCGGCCGTCCCGTTCGATCAGATCGAAGGCAGACTTGGGCCCCCATGAATGGACGGGATAGTTAGGAAAGTCGGTAGCAGGTATTGCGTTCCATACATCCAGCACTGGCTGTGCGATCTTCCATGCTGCTTCCACGAGATCGGATCGGGAGAACAAGGTCGCATTGCCGATCATGCAATCGTAAATCATGACCTCGTATCCAGTGCTCCTTGCAGCATCAAAGGCGTCTCCGTATGAGAAGTGCATATTGACAGTGCTCAGATTCATTTTGGGGCCCGGCTGCTTGGCTTGAAAACGCACCTCGATGCCTTGGTCAGGCTGAATGTGGAATATCAGTTGATTGGATTTCAGACTCTGGGCGGCAGGCGTATTACGGAAAATGACCTCGGGCGCCTTTTTGAACTCAACAACAATTTCCGTGTCTTTTTTCCAGAGCGCTTTGCCCGATCTAATGTAGATAGGAATGCCTTCCCATCGCCAGTTGCCTATGGAGAGCTTCAAGGCCGCGAATGTTTCGGTATTGGATTTCGGATTCACATCCGGTTCATCACGGTATGCGACCGCTTCCTGGCCGTCTCCTTTAATGCCCGCACCGTACTGGCCACGCACTGTGTTCTCCAACACCTCTTCAACGCTCATGATTGTCACTGCATCGAGAAGCTTCGCTTTTTCGTTTCGAATAGCATCAGCATCGAAAGAAATCGGCACCTCCATACAGAGATAGGAGAGCATCTGAAACATGTGGTTCTGAATCATGTCCCGAAGCACGCCGGACGTGTCGTAATATCCACCGCGGCCTTCCACACAGACCTTTTCCGCCACTGTAAACTGAATGTGATCGATAAAGTTTTTGTTCCATATCGGCTCATACATCCCGTTGGCAAATCTGAAGGCAAGAATGTTCTGAACCGTTTCCTTGCCGAGATAATGATCGATGCGGAAGACCTGATCCTCAGCCCAGAATGACAGAATTTCCTTGTTCAGTTCGATGGCAGATTTGAGGTCGTGCCCGAAAGGCTTCTCAACAATAATTCGTTTCCATCCTGCGCCCAGTTGCTTGAAACCGGCCTTCTCCAGGTTGTTCGAGACCATGCCGAATACCACCGGCGGCGTCGCCATATAGAACAGAACGTTGCCGCCGGCATCATATTTTTCGTTCAATTCAACGACAAGATCTGACAGTTTCCTGTAAGCATCGGGGTCATCAAATTTGCCCTGCGTATAGTGGATGCGGTCTGTCAGATCCTGGCAGATTTCGTCATTCAACACTTTGTGCGTGGTGTACTGCCCGATGTCCTTTGACATCTTTTCCCGGAAGCTCTCGCTCGTAAAGTCGTCCATTGCGATACCGATGATGGCAAAGTTGGGCGAGAGCAGACCGTCAAAAGCCAGATTGTAAATCGAGGGCATCAGGAGGCGTTTGGTCAAGTCCCCGGACGCGCCGAAGATAACCATGATGCATGGGTCAGCGAGTTCGTCGTTAGTAGACAGTGGGCGCAGAATCGATGATTGGGACATTTGCATCGTCCTTCAAGTAAATGTATTCGGTGGCCATACCCCGAGAGCAAGGGGGCAAAGTGTGCGTAACTTACTCTAAGTCAGCACGAGAAAAAAGCAGCCCTGAGCTTCAGCCCCATTCCAACAAGCGATGTCAAAGTAACCACGCTTGACGCTTCATGCGGCTTTGGCAATCCTTTAGTCTGGTAAGTTTCATTATGAGTCAACACCCCAACGAACCTTAGCGTCTACCATGAAAATCGAACATATCGAAGCCATCAACCTGTTTTTTGATTATCCCAACCGTGTGGGCTTCCAGTATGCAGGAGGTGTCTGCACGAGCCGAGTGACCACGCTGATTCTGGTTCATACCGAGTGTGGTCAAACCGGTATCGGCTCTGCTTATTCCCATCCTGGGCTGGTCTACCTGATAGTTCGTGATCAGCTCGCACCGATTCTGGTCGGGGATGATCCCTCGAACCTCGAGGACATCTGGCACAAGATGTACGGGATCACCCGCTGGTATGGCCGGAAGGGGGCGGCCATGACCGCGCTCGGCGGCATCGATACCGCCCTCTGGGACCTCAGGGGCAAAAGTGAAGGGAAACCCGTCTGGCAGCTCCTGGGCGGCGAACAGCCCCGTTGCCCGGCTTATGCAAGCGGCCTCCTGTGGAGCAGTATCGACGACCTCGTCGCCGAAGCAGAGTCGCATCTGGAAGCTGGATATCGCCGGATGAAAATGCGGTTGGCCCGCAGCGAGGAGTTTGACGTGGAGGCCGTCCGAGCGGTCCAGAAGGCCATTGGGGATGACAACGATCTGATGGTCGATACCTCGATGCGCTACTCTCTGGAAGTGGCCAGGCGCATGGGGCGGCATTTCGCCGAGGAGAACGTTTTTTGGTACGAAGAACCTTTCGCGCCGGAAGAAATCGATTCATACGTCGCACTTCGAAGCGAGGTCAACGTCCCCCTTGCCGCGGGGGAAAACGAGTTTGGCATTCAGGGCTTTCGTGAGCTCATCCGTGCCGGCGCTGTCGATATCGTGCAGCCGGACGCCTCCCGCTGCGGCGGGATCAGCGAAGTCATCAAGGTCTGTGAACTGGCCCACAAGTACGGCCTGCGAGCAGCAACTCACACCTGGAGCGATGCGGTCGCTGTCATCGCCAACGCGCACGTTATTGCCGCCATGCCAAACGGCGTCACGGTAGAAGTGGATCGGACGGAGAATCCATTCATTAAGGAACTGCTCACCGAACCACTGCGGATCGCAGACGGACAACTGGCCCTCAGTCACGAACCCGGACTGGGAATCGAGCTCAACATGGATGCCGTTGAGAAGCTGCGCATGGCCGACCCGCTCAAAATGCCGGACGGCAGCTACTCGGATATGATGTTCGGCAAGGAACATTTTCCAAAGTCGTTGCCGTTCGAAGAGGCGAAGAGATGAGCTATCGCATTGCGGTGGGCGGATTTTTCACGGAATGCAATTGCTTCGGCGGCGTGCCCATCGATCTGGATCGGTTTAGACAGCAGGAATACCTGCTAGGAACCGAGATTCTCGGCCTGCGAAGCGGTGTTGTTGGCGGCATGCTCGACCTCCTTGATATGAATGACGATCAGATTGTTCCGTTGCTGTTCACGAGTTCATGTCCGGGAGGGCCCATGACCTCAGAGTGCTACGCGGCCATCAAGGATGAATTGATTGAGCGTCTTTCAGCGGTCCTCCCGGTGGATGGCATCCTGCTGCCACTCCACGGCTCGGCGACGGTTGAGGATGTTCATGATCCTGAAGGCGACCTCATTCGAACAATTCGCAAAATGGCCGGTCCCGATATTCCTGTCATCGCCACCCTCGACCTCCATGCTCACGTGACGGAGGCTATGGTTCGCTATTCGGATGCACTCGTTGCGTGGGAGACCTATCCGCACGCGGATGCCTACACCACCGGCGAGCGCGGGGCGCGCCTGATGCATGACATCCTCAGCAAGGGCCTGCGTCCGACGATGGCCATGGCCAAAGTGCCGGTCATTACAAGTGGTATTCACGGCTCGACCGAGGGCGACGATCCTTTTGCAGATCTGATGCGGCAGACTAAAGAATTCGAAAATCAGAAAGGTGTCCTCACGACGAGCCTGTTTATGGTACATCCATACAACGACCTGCCCGATATGGGCAGCGGCTGCCTGGTGGTCACCGATAACGATGAGGAACGTGCCATCGCCATTGCCAGCGAGGTTGCAGCAGCTTACTGGGAACGGCGATTTGATCTCGAACCGCAGACGCTGACAGCCGATGATGCAGTGGCCGCCGGACTGAAAGTAGACGGCGGCCCGGTCGTACTGGTTGAAACTTCCGATTGCTGTGGAGGTGGTGCTGCGGGTGACAGCGTGGCAACACTGAAAGCATTACTGAAGACCAGGCCGAACGGGCCTGCTTATGTGCCTGTCGTAGATCCCGAAGCTGCGGCCTTGTGCACCACTGCGGGTGTCGGGAAGGCGGTCACGTTGTCTCTTGGCCATAAGCTCGACTCTGCGTGGGGTGAGCCAGTCGAGGTCACCGGCGAGGTTATCCGGGTCAGTGACGGCACATTTACCTACAGTGGTGGCATCTTTGAAGGCTCACAGGGCGAGATGGGGCAGACGGCTGTTCTTCAGGTCGATTCGATTTACATTCTGATAGCTTCGCTGGCCAGCTACGATTGGAAGGATGAACAGTTTCGGAGCGTCGGCCTTGATCCGTTGAATGCGAAATTCATCATCGCCAAGAATCCAATGAACTATCGATATGCATACGGCAATTTCGCAAAGGCGATCTACATACTGAATACTCCCGGCCCGACGCCGGCAACGCTGAGGCATGTCGAGTTCCGCCGATTGCAGAGACCTTACTTTCCAAGGGATGAAGATATCCCTGGTGGTGGTCTTTGGGTGATTACTTGATGGTGGCAGCTGGGTGTGGTGAAGGTTTGTAACCTGCCGTTTGCTCTTGGAATTGAGAACGCCGTGGTCTCCACGCTCCGCGAGGGCTCCACGAGGTTGGTGCGGTACCGACTTTAGTCGGAAGAGGGCGGTTCGATTTTATTATCCTGGCAATACACACCACGAAACAGTGTTTGCCGTTTGGCCGGCAAAGACTCCACGTAGCCTTCCGGTGGCTGCCATTTGTGCCACTTGCTGCCGAGGGTGTTATAGCAATTGAAGACAGCAACTCGCTCCCACTTTTCGTTTGTCCAGAGCGCCCCGGTGTGGGTGATGGCCTCCGTGAAAAACAACACTGAGCCGGCGGGGCATTCGTAACCGTCCCAGAGTTCGGAATCGCGTTCGTGAATGGATGGGGGTGATTTGAACGCGGTCTTGTGACTGCCGCTGATGAACATAGTGCCGCCGGAATCCTTTTCTACGGGATTTAATTCCCAGACAACTCGGGTGAGGCCGCAGTTCACTTTACCGGGATAAAGCCGATAAATGTGATGATTTCCGGGCATGTTCAGCATTCCGCCACCCCCATGCGGCCGAAAATTGTCGTTTCCTTTCGAACGAATGCTGAGGAAGCTCCCGTCCACTCGAAATCCGTATCCGTACTCGCTCGCATACCCTGGGCAAGAGACGAACTCATCCATGAAATCTACGACTACCGGGTGATCGGTGAGTTCCTGCAGTGGACCACCTACCGAGGAACGATCTTTTTCCGGCAGAGAATCTCTATCCTTCACAAGCCGAAAACAGAACTCACGCATTTCCTCAATCTGAGTCTCATTCAACACGGCTGGAATCATCAGCCAGCCGCGCAGATCAAAGATGTATTTCTGCTCGTCAGTAAGTTTGAATTCGGTGCTCATGGAATGGGAGAAATAGGATGGTTGAACCAAGTCTGATGCTTCATTTTCAGTTTAATCCGCCTTTCGGGTCTTCGTCCTCATCTTCGTTCGTTCGGGTTTTATCTGGCGAATCGCCAGTGGCCGATTTCTGGGCGATTACTTCTTTATCCGATTCTGGCGGAACACTAGTCGAGCCATCATCGTCGCTACCCGGACCCTCTGAGTCCTCCGGCTCGTGTCCATGGTCGTCATCATCGTCATCCCATCGATCTTCCTCTTCCATGGCCTTGAGACGTTTGCGTAAGAAAACACGTGCCAGCCAGACACCGAGTTCGAAGAGCAAAACAGTCGGAATGGCCATCAAGGACTGCGAGACTGGATCGGGGGGTGTAAGGAATGCCGCCAGAATGAAACATGCGAGCCAGATGACTCGACGGTGTTTGGCCAGAGTGTTCGGATGGATGATATTCAGCAGTGAAACCAGGATGATGACCAGGGGAAGCTGAAAGATCAGTCCGAACGCGAAGGACATCAGCAGTGTCAAGTTGAACACTGCTGAGATGTCCCAGATTACTTCCGCGTACGCAGCGTTCAGTGTGAAGAGGAACATGGCAATGACCGGCACGACCATGAAATACGCGAAAGTCACACCAGCAAAGAAGAGGACATTTACGAACCACAGGAGCGGCCGCAGCACTTTAATCTCGTGTGGCATCAGCCCGGGCCTGGCGAAATTCCAGAGCGAATACACCAGGAACGGGATGCCTGGAATCAGCGCGAAGATGATCGCCGCCTTCATAATGACCAGGAATACAGCCATCGGATCCTGGTTATAAAACTTCACCCAATCAAAGGAGACCTCGTCCTGCTTAAGGACTTCTTCGCCGGGCCGCCCGTCTCGGCCGATGGTCATTACTTCACCAGTGATTCTCATAACGAACAGCACCTGCGAATTTTCCGAAAACCGGAGTTCCTCGACCGCACTGATGGGATAGATGCTTTGGACTTTCTTCTTCGAATCTTTGTCACCGGTGAGAGCCTTTCGTAGCTCCATCAGGCTCGAGCTTTCCTTTTTCTCAAGGTCGAATTCGAGCAGCTCTCCAGTTCTTGCATCCAGCAGGATGACCCGGGACTCACTCGCTTTGACGCTGAACGCCACTCGCAGCGCGTCCGGAGAAACGGCCATTCGCAGCACATTTCCGTCGACTGCAAATTCCCAGTTCTTCGTGGAATCGGGATGGATTCGCAGGATTTTGTAATTGCGGACCGCGTAGAGACTGCCATCCATCGCAGGATAAAGCTTTTGTTGAGTCGGCTTTATCGGAATGGCCTCCGGGTAATGCCTGATGACCTCGCCGACTCCCTTTCTCACGGGGTAAAAGATAATGTTGAGAACCTGATCCTTCCAGATGATGCCGCCGATCATGAAGAACGCGACAAGAAACAGCGGGACAATGATCGCCTTTCGCAGTTCCTCCAGGTGCTGGCCGAGCGGGAGCGGCTCATCCTTATGCTGATGGGTGTCTGCCATTTCTAAATCTCGCTGCCCACTTCGGTCCACTGAACGGCCTGCTCATAATCTTCAGGGTAGTTCATATTCCAGAACATGCGCGATCCAGAATCCAATCTCTCGACGTCTTCATTCGGTACGATTTGCAATCGAATCTGATCGTGGAAGCTGACTACCTTGAGTCGTTCCTGTTCCAGACAGTTTTCAATCGGCTGCAGACATCGCCTGGAATACAGCGCGGTCAGTGGTTGCAGCCCATCTTCAGTTTCACAGATCACTGCATCCGCATTTTTTCGCAGAGACAACATAGCGCCGAAGAGATTCACATTGAAGAAGGGCGAATCGCAGGCAGAAATGAACACCCAGTCATTGGCGGCGTGCCTGAGTGCGGAGTGCAATCCAGCCAGGGGCCCTTTTTCCAGATGGATGTCCGGATACACCGAATTACAAAATCGCTGGTATACGGCCGCATCGTTTGCAATCACGAGGACCTCATCGAATGTCCTCTGAAATTGCTCCACCAGCCGCTGGATCACCGGCTGGCCTCCGAGGTCGAGCAGCGCCTTGTTTCGGCCCATCCTCCGGCTCTTGCCACCCGCGAGGATAGCGCCCGTAATTTTTTCTGAAGGCTGATTCATGCTTGCTGTTGCCGGAAAGTTTGCAGGCAGGATGCCTGCTCCGAGAAGCGCCCGGTGAGGACGGCTCGAATGGGCTGCCGACGCCGTCTTGATTTCTCTCTTACAAATCGAGGCGGTAGTATAGAAACGGGTTCAGGGCATTCAATGAATTGACTGGGAACGAGATGAGCCTCGAAAGCATACTTAGTAAGAATCTGGAGAACATTCATGAACGCATACGCCAGGCGTGCGATCGATCAGGCCGAAGCGTGGAAGGAATGGGGAATACAGCTTCAGGAATTGGCGTGGATGGGGTGACACTTGTCGCTGTGACTAAGACTGTCAGTGCTAAAGAGACGGATATGCTCATCGAACTTGGAGTGACTGACATTGGTGAAAACCGTGTTCTCGAGGCGGCGAGTAAGTTTGAACAGATGGAGCAGATGAACTGCCGAAAGCATTTCATTGGCCATCTCCAGCGGAACAAGGCTCGAGATGCAGCCGCGGCATTCGATGTCTTTCATTCGGTGGACAGCCTTCGGCTCGCACAAGAGTTGCAAAAAGAGGCAGCACGGTCCGGCAAACAGCTACCCATCCTGTTACAGGTAAACGTATCCGGCGAGGAGCAGAAGCATGGTTTTGAACCGGATGCCATAGCCGCGGCGTTGGAGGTGTTACGAGAATGCGAAAACCTTCTGATAGAAGGCCTGATGACGATGGCGCCTTTTGTCATGAGAGCAGAGGAGGCGCGGCCAGTCTTTGCGGGGCTCAGAAAACTGCGTGACGGGCTGACGGGGACGTATCCAAATCTCAGGCATCTTTCGATGGGGATGACGCAGGATTTCGAGGTCGCAATCGAGGAAGGGGCAACCATGGTGCGCGTAGGCTCAGCATTGTTCGAAGGGATGCCGGAATAGTAGTGGGACACTGCAAAGCACCCTTCGCCCGCAAGCACAGAGAGGTCTACGGATGAATAGAACCGCGGGTATCAGAATCAAGAAATCCGCGGTCCTTTTCTTCCGCCAACCATATGATGCGGTTCAGTTGCGGTTTCGGTCATGTGACATCCTTGGTTCGATACTGATAATGTCCTGGAATTGACCCTTATGATTCCAGGTGTTCCAGAAGGATCTCAAAACAGATGCAGTTACGGAGATTTACACCTAACGGCATAAACGCCTCGGCCGGCCTCTTCAGTCGAGGGATCAGTTTTGTCCACCTCGATCCTCATATTCAGGAGATCGAAGCGAGGCAAGAAAAGGCGCGGGAAGTTCTCTCAAACGAGATTGTGCCGGAGTTGACCTTCATTGCGGAAGGTGAAGGCAGAATTCAGGGCATCATCTCTGCAAAGGTGACGGGAGAAGGGAAGGGCCAGATCGTATGTTTCGCGGCAGATCGGGCGGATGGTGAACGCATCACTTCCAGTCTGTTAACCCGCTGCATCGATGCGCTGAAGGAACAGAACTGCCAGGAGATTGAAGGTGCTCACTGGCTTACCTGCAAGGATACCGGAACAGTTACCTCGGCATTTTCCGCTGCCGGCGTGACGATCGAATTGCCTGAACGAAGGAATATCCTGATGGGGACTGCTCTGGACAATCTGCCGCCGGTTCCGCCTCCTGCAGTGGGCTACGAAGGGCATACGTTTCGGCCTGGGGATGATAAACGCTGGACCATGGTGAAAGAGGTCGTGTTCGGCAGTGCTTCGGCGGGTGAGTTTGAAAGTTACTATTCCGGTCGCGCTGATTTCGATCCCAGCGAAGTCGTATTCGTCGAGCACGGTGATTCGCTTGTCGCATTCAGCGCTGGAGTGTTCCACCAGACCAGAGTCGGCAACTTGCCCTGTCATCGGATCTTCTTGGATTGGGTGGGAGCACTTGACGAACACCGCGGCAAAGGACTGGGCATCTACATCTGCCTGCACTGTATGAATCACGTGAAAAACAAGGGCGCTTCTTACTGCACTCTAGTGACTCAACCTTATCGAGTGCCGGCGGTTACTCTCTACAAAAAGCTCGGCTTTGAGGTGATTGCAGACCAGGTAAAGCTTTCGTGGAAAGATGGAAGATGAATCCTGAATTCTGAATGGCTTGTGACCGCTTTCCCTCTTGGTGGCGACACAGAAAGACAAAAGCTGCGACAAGTCGCAGCACTCCAGGCTAGCCCCCTTAAAATCCGTATCTTCGTATGGACGCCCTCCGCTTCCTCTCCCATATCCGATCCGACCCTGATTATGAAGATCAGATCGAACATGTACAACCCATCGAAGCACGGTCGGCACAGACGGCGGAACTGAGTCAGCCTCTTCCTGCCGCGTTGCGGGAGGCTTTGCATCGCCAGGGGGTGGAATCGCTGTACTCCCACCAGGCGCAGTCCATAGAAGCTATCCGGCAGGGAGAAAACATTGTTGTGCAGACCGGTACCGCGAGCGGCAAATCCCTCTGCTATAACGCGGCGGTCATCGAGAGGATTTTGAATGAGCCGAAAGCTCGCGCCCTGTATCTGTTCCCCACGAAGGCGCTTACACAAGACCAACTGCGGATCATTGAATTGCTGGCAGATTGCCATCCCGATTTGCAAGGTGTCATCAAGGCCGGAACGTTTGATGGGGACACTCCCCAGAATCAACGGCGAGCAGTTCGGGACAACGCGGCCATCGTTCTCTCCAATCCGGATATGCTGCATGTGAACCTGCTGCCCGGCCATGCCAGGTGGGCAAAGTTCTTCATGAATCTGAGGTTCGTGGTAATCGATGAACTCCACACCTACCGCGGCATCTTCGGTTCGAATGTCGCGAACGTGATTCGTCGGATGCGGCGTATCTGCGCGTTTTACGGAGCGAAACCGCAATTCATTGCCTGCACCGCAACGATTAATAATCCGAAAGAACTCGCCGAACAGGTTCTCGGTGAAAAGGTCACGCTCATCGATGACGATGGCTCACCGCATGGCAATAAATACTTCGTGCTCTGGAATCCACCAGAAACGAATCGTGCCCTCGGAGGCCGGCGCAGCTCGAATTCTGAAGCGCAGGCTCTACTGACGCGTCTTGTCATGGAGGGTGTGCAGACCATCGCGTTCACCCGTGCGAGAGTAGTCGCCGAGTTGTTGTATCGTTACTCGGTCGAAGCGCTGGAGAAGGAATCGCCTCGGCTTGCCAAACGGCTTTCACCCTATCGCGGTGGTTACCTGGCCTCGGATCGGCGGGAGATTGAGGAAAAGCTTTTTTCAGGCGAGTTGCTCGGAGTCACCACCACCACTGCACTCGAGCTTGGCATTGATGTCGGCGCCCTCGACGCCTGCATCCTGGTTGGATTCCCCGGCACGATTGCAAGCATGTGGCAGCAGGCAGGGCGGGCCGGACGTCGTAACGATGAGAGCCTGGTTTTCATGGTCGCTCAGAATGAGCCCATCGATCAGTACTTCATGCGGCATCCGGAATTTCTGTTCGATCAGAATCCGGAAAACGCGGTGATAGATCCGGACAACGTCTACATCCTTACGAACCACATCATGTGCGCCGCAATGGAGATGCCTTTGACGCTGGCGGATGAGCAATTCTTCGGCCCGGTCATTCACCGGATCTGCGAGATCATTGCAGAGGAGGGGCTGGTAAAACGCATCGGCGAAAAGTGGTACTGGTCAACAGCAAGAGACCCGGCGCGGCAGTTCGGATTACGAAATATTTCTGACGACACATTTACGGTTACCGATAGCTCCGGGGGCAAACTGGAAGTGATCGGACAAGTAGACGGCCACCGGGCATTCGAGGTGATCCACGAGAATGCGGTCTATCTGCACGCTGGGGAGAATTTTGTTGTGCATTCTCTGGACATGGAAGCCAGGAACGCGCTCATTGAGCGAATGGAGACAGACTATTACACCCGCCCAACGGTCGTCTCCCAGACCCAGATGAAGCAAACCGAAATGGAGCGGAAGGCCGGCCCCGTCTATTTAAGTTTTGGCGAAGTGGATGTGACCCGGCAGGTGCTGGGCTACTCTCGCGTGAAACAGGTGACGCAGGAAAAACTTGACGACGTCAGTCTTGACCTGCCTGCGCGCACGCTGGAGACCAAGGCGCTGTGGCTTACGTTTGGGGCAGAGGTTCTTGATCCCGCGGATATGGGCGCCATCGCCGGCTTGCGCAATGTTTTGATGTCGGTGCTGCCGATGTTCGCCATGTGCGACCGCCACGATATCGGTGGAGTGGTGACCTCGCAGACCCTCGGTGTTCCTGCGCTTTTCATTTACGATCGGTATCCGGGCGGGCTGGGGTTTGCTGAGAAGGGATACCACATTATGGAGAAACTTCTGGTCGAGAGCCGGAAGCTGGTGGAAGAGTGTACCTGCCGCGACGGCTGTCCATCGTGCGTAGGTCAGCCTTCCGCCATCGGGTCTCTCATGGAGACCAGCGAAGAGGATTTTGAATGGCGTGAAAGCAGGAAGGCGACGCTGAAATTGCTGAGGCGGGTGGTGGGAAGATGAGAACTGCAGCGCAGATTTGCAATTTGCGAGCAAGGCATCAATCGGGCTGGAGCCAACCGATGGTAGATAAAAACCTATCTTACAAAAGCCTACCGAACCAGCTTCGCATCTGCGAAATTCAACCTGTCCCCAATATCGAGCCGCTCGCCGAAATCCACAAACAGCACCAGGGTGCGAACGTCTTTGACGTTGAGGTCCAGCTTCTTTGGTGGTTGGCCTCCTTCAATTTCGGACTCAAAAAGAATCTTTCCATCGCCGATCACCTGGCAGGTGACATGCCCCAACTGGCCAACGGAATCGTCGATGCCGACATCGGCGACGAATCGTTTGTACTTGCCGGCGATGGAGTAGGTGAGACGGCAGCGGGAGTGAAGTGAGAGGCCGTGTTTATATTGTTTGCCATCCAGACTGAGAGGATCGCCCCGAAGGTTCTTATCAACGGTGTAGTGCCAGACGATGTCGAAGAATGGGGTTTCACGAACCGACGCGGGCTGAAGATCTGATAGATAGACAACCTTCCCAAGGCTGTAATCCAATACTTTCACGGACTTCAGTTCGATGGTTGTGGTAAAGCCGAGAGTAGATTCTGCGATCAGTTTGCTGCCATCCGTTCGCAGGCTCTTCGCCCAGATTCTGTTGCCGAGGACATCGTTTATCAGGCATATGGGAACATCACGCGATACACCGGGTCGATAAAAACTGATGCCGGCCAGCTTGTCGATCGACACGGGCAGGGTCTCGTCATCCCATTCAAATTGCAGATTAGAGCCGTCAAAAGAATGGGCCGCGCCCTCAAGATTGTGCAGGACGTCTTTGTTCGCGAGGAAGGCGGTATCGATCTGAGCTGCTGAGGTTCGGATGGTCATTATCTGCTCGGCCGGCAGCCTGTTCTTGAACAGCAATTTCAGTGAAGAGGGCAGCATCTCCAGCGACCGGTCATCGGCCAACCTGACCCAAGCTACTTTTGAATCGAATGACACCTGCTTCGCCTGCAAGACTGAGCCATCCGTCAGTTCCAGCGTGTAGAGGGATTCCGGCGGCATCTCCACAGAGCCAAAATCTATTTGGAGAACTTTATCGATGGGGCGGTCAACCTCCTTGTCTTTGAGCCGGATGCGCAGGTTTTCGGGGTCGAGAGTGATCAGTGTGCCGCGTATTGGCTCTTCATCGAGCAGTCTAATTTCGGCTTCATCCGCATGAATCCAAGTGCAGGCCGCAAGCATCAGCAGTTGGCATAGAAGGGCTTGTAATTTCATTTTCGAATGTGCGTTTCGAGGGATCAAAAGATTTGGGCGAGACTGATATCCTGATACGATTCTGCTTCATATCCAGCCCAGAACCACTTCAAACCATAATCAGACCATGCTCGAAGCTCCAGAAAAAATCATCTTCGTGGAGGAGGTTGCCGATTTTCTTGCCGACCGTCCTTCCCCCGAACAGATACTCGCGTATCGCCCTTCGAATGCTGTTCAAGGCCGGTTTACCGAACTGTTAGAAAAAAAACGCAACGGTGAGCTAACGGCCAATGAGGAAGAAGAACTGTCTGAATTCCAGCAGACTGAGATTCTGCTGCGACTGATTAAAGCCAAGCTCCGCAGCGCACCACGACCATAATGCCGGAGTATATTCACAGGAGCCTGCGCGAACTGGTGCGTGAACGTGCCAATCATCTATGTGAATACTGCAGGCTCCACAAGGACGATGCCATCCTTGGACATCAGCCGGATCACATCATAGCCCTCAAACATGGTGGACAAACTGACCAGACTAATCTCGCCTGGTCGTGTGCGCTGTGCAACAGTTTCAAGGGCAGCGACATCTCCTCCATCGACCCCGTTACCGAAAATTTAACCCCACTCTTTAGTCCGCGTCTTGATGATTGGAATGAACATTTTCGCTATGAGGCGGGGAGTCTCATTCCACTGACGCCAATCGGCCGGGTTAGCGAGCGGATTTTGAACTTCAATCGCAGCGATCTGGTTCAGTTGAGATTGGTACTTTCAAGAATTGGAAGATATCCGAACGAGTAGCAGCAGCTCACGGGGCATTCTCCTCCGCGGCGAGTTTTCTGAAATACTCCTGAATCGCGTTCTTGTAATGATCTGGGAAATCCCGGCCGAGAGCCTGGAGCATTCGCGCTCTTTCTTTCTCGGGCAGGTTGCCCCATGCGCTGCTGCCTTTGAGGTTCTTATCGGTGACACGACCGGCCCCTTTGCCGCGGAGCACTTTAGACTCATCAGCTCCCTGATCGCTCTGTCCGCCTTGGGACGGGTTACCACCACCACCTCCGCCACCTCCGCCTCCGCCGCCCTGGTTCTCGATCTTTTCGATCATTTTATCGAGCCGGGCGATGACCTCCTTCTGATCTTCTTTTACCTTCTCGCCCACTCGGTCCAGGGACAGCCGGCGTTTGATGTCATCCATGGTTCGAGCCAGATGGTCAAGGCTGTCTTCGTCGAGATACTGGAGATCAAGTAGAAGGATTTCAGCCACCGCCTTATAGCGCTCAGGGCCGTCTTCGACGTCCTGGGTTAACCGCGTCAAGGTGTCGATGGCATTGTCCTTATGCAGGAGTCCACACTCGGAAATGGCCCGAAAGAAGAGAAATGCAGCTGGATCGACCGCTTCCTGGAACTGGATGCCTGCGTAAACGTCCAACGCTTCGTCGTAGTGCTGGACACGAGTCAAGTAGCGCGCAACTTCGCATCCCACATTGGTGGCAAGGAATGGTGCTCTATCTCTCTGGAGCAGAGCTTGAATACCGTTGAGAACATTGCCGGTTTCCCTTCTCTGCATGCTCGCCGCGAGGGCTTGGACATCTTTATCAAACAAGCTGAACGCCACCAGTAGAATTTGTGAGACCGATTTGCCGCTCTGCCAGCCGACATCCACGTTCTGATCCGCTGCGTCGGGATGGTGCTCCTTCAGCCATTGAGAGAATCGTTCCTTGACCTGTTCGAGCGTTGACGACTTGATAGGCTCAGGTTGGCGGAGATCCTGTTCCTGCTGACCAGGCAACTCAATCTTGTATGGATCTTGAGCGGCAACCAGCACGGGGATGAGGGAAAGGGCAAACAGAGACTTCATGCTTTTCCTTTACTTGTTCTTGCCGGTCGCCAGGTCAGAGGTAACTCTCACGATTCTCTTTTCGCGGTTGGACAGTTCCTTAATGGCCTCGCGAATTTCGGGAGTCAGATCCTTCTTTGAATCCAGAAGCTTTGAAACGCGGTCGGTTCTGCTGTTCACGCGAATCTGCATCGAGCGAATCATCTTCAGCTCGGCAAGCAGTTCGATAAGTGCCGGATCCTGCGGGGCGCCATCCTGACTCTGAGAACCGGACTGCTGGGCGGAGTTCTGGCGCTCCTGTTGAAGCGCTTCGATCATTTCCTCGAGCGCCTTCACAATGTCGATCTCCACCGATTGGGTGAACCCACCGGTATCCGCTTTGGCGAGCAGGGAGGCCACAGTCTTCATGTCTTCGCGGACTTCCATAATCGCTTCAGGGAATGCCACCGCCGTGCCCTCTTCTTTCAGAATGGAGAGTGCCGCGTCTGCCTGGCTGGCCAGACCGGCTTCGATCTTTGATAACTTCACCGCTTCCAACTCTTCAGTTCGAGTGCGTTTTTCTTCTGGTATCCCGGAAAGCCGGACCGTAGCGGTATTGATTACTTTCTGATGCTGCAGCATTCGGTGAAGACGTGCCTCCAGCGCGGCCAGGATGGCGTCGCGCTCTTCTTCGCGCAGTTGACGGAGGATTTCTTCCAGCTCGCGTCTTGCCTGTTCAAGCTTGGACAACGCCTCTTTCTGGTCCTTCGCCGCATCGTCATTTTTCTCTTCGTCGAGGTCCTCCTTAGCATCTTCCATGTCCCTGGAAGCCTGCTCAATCTGGTCGGCCCCCTGTTCGCCCGATTCCTTTTCTCCACTCTGGTTTTCTGACTGGCCTTGGGAACCCTGGCTCTTCGATCCTTTCGAGCCCTTGCTCTCGGAGCCCTTTGAGCCCTTGCTCTCGGATCCCTCAGAGCCCTTGCTCTCGGATCCCTCAGAGCCCTTGCTCTCGGATCCCTCAGAGCCCTTGCTCTCGGATCCTTTTGAGTCCTTACCTTCTGAATCCTTCGAATCTTCTCCTTTGCTCTCTTTGCCGGACGGTTGACTGTCGCTGTCCTCTCCGTTGACGTTCTTGGCGAGTTTTTTTGAACGGTTCGAGAGTTTTTTCTGGCGTCGTGCGAGATCCGGGGTCTCGGAAATCCTGTCTTCGGTCTCAGTCTTCAATCGTTTCTGTTCTGTGATGATGCCGTCCAGCTCACGAATCTGTGCCTTGATTTTCTCGATCTCATCTCTCAGCCGCTCGTCACGCTCACTTGCAAGCAATAGATTGAGGAGCGAGGACAAGTCTTGCCGAAGCTCCTTTTGATTCTTGGTTGCAGTACCCAGCTTGCTCTGCTGGAGAAGTTCTACGAGCCGGGTGAACTGCAGATCGATCATGTCCTCCTTCGATTGAGAAATAGCTTTGAGCAGCACGGCGGCCCGATTGGCGTCAGCACTTCGTAAGGATTCGGCCATTCGAAGCATCACCTTTTCGAGACGCTTGAATTTCTCACTGACCATCTCCTGCCTGTTAGCAATCCCCTCTTCTTCCGTCGGCCCGGTTTCCTCTGCCTGCAATCCGGCGAAATAGATTCCGGCCATGACGAACACTGCGATACATATGTTTCGGTTCATTTCAGGAGCTCTCTGATGCGTTTTTTCCGGAGTTCTTTTGTCTCTTCTTCAATTTTCTTTTGAAGCTGAAGAATGCCCCGGAGTAATTCTACCGCTTCGTTAAAGTCTTCCATTTCCAGCATGGCAGCGAGTACCTTTTCCATCTTGGCGATGAGCATCCTAGCGGATTCTGACGCTTCTTCTGCAATCGGCATCTGTGCCCCCTGATTTTCCAGGGAGGTTGAAAGGGCTTGAACGGACTCAAGCATCACTGGAAAACTGTTTGTGCTGATGTCGTTCAAAGGAATGCAAATGCCCTGATCGAGGCGTTTCAGCAGTTCATCGTTTTCGATCCGGTTGTTTTGGATCTCGAGAAGGATGTCATTGAAAGACTGAGAAATTCCGGCGACCTCGTTTTGATTCTTGCGGCCACCAATTAAGACCCGATCCGAGTAGAGTTTGAGGTTGGACAGATCAGGTGTTTCGGTTTTGAGCTCTGTCTTGATGAATTCAAGATCTGTTTCTGATTCTCTGAGTTCTTCCAGAGCCCTCTCAAATCGCCGGCGAAGGTTGAGTTCACGAGCCCCGATTTGTGAGAGCAGTTCGTCCAGGGTCACAATTTCAAATGTAAAGAGTTTTGAACTCCCATCCTTCGGTCCGGTCAGTGTGTTTCCGTCGCTGGCGACTACCTGAAGTTGCAGCTTCTGGCCGGGCTGGAGCTTCAGGTCCAGGACATCGAATGGTTCTCGGAGCGGCACTTCTTTAAGCTGGTTGGAAGAAAGCCGGATGGCCCTGGTCAGATTTTCGCCTTCATCGATCTTGTATTGGAAATCGGCACTCGCGATTCCATACTCGTCTTTGATCGTTCCGCTGAATGGGATGATTGCCTTAGGCGTGATGGACTGCCGAATCCCGCGAAGGTTGGCGTCAATCTCAGGCGCTCGATCCGGCCGGGCGATTAGGGTCATCTGGGCTGCTTCACGGTTCTCAATACCATGCCGGTCGCGAAGTATCAGCCCCAGATTAGTGTCCTCCACCAGAGGAAAGCCGAAGCTGAATTCTTTTTCCGTTTGTGGCGTGAATTCATGGCTTGCTTTGCCCAGCGTGTAGCGAATCTGGGTCAGACTCTTGTTGGTGCGCCCCTTGAATTCCAACACCGTACCGTGGGGTAGATTGTAGACGAGGGAATTGGCTTCGAGGGTTTCGTCCGTCAGCCCGGTGTATGACGGATATCGGCAATGGATGTTCAGTTCGGTGAGGGTCGGTGGCGGCACCGTCTCGATGACGAAGGGCCCTTCGAAATCATCGCCGCCACGGATTTCGAATTCGACCGGCTCAAGCAGGCCGGCAAAGCGATGGACAAATTCCGCAGCACGGCCGCCAGCTTCTTCCTTCATGCCTACCTTGACCAGATAAGCGCGCCCACTGCTGCGGGAATTCATCATCCAATATCGAATCTGAACCTTGGAGGGGATTCGCTTCCCGCCTGCGAGCACCCTGACAGAAAAATCGTCCCCGCGAGCGATCAGGATACGTCCGTCTTCAAAGCCGGGGATTTGTAAATCTGTCTCGTGCGGCCACTCCGTTTCTGCAGACAGCATGATATTTCTCTTGAACCATATGCTCGCAGAGTCCGGCGCTGCAAACACAAAAACCGTCCAGGTGATGGCCAACCCGAGGCACAGCGAAAAAATCTTGTACAGCCGTCTGTAATCCAGCAGATGCGAGGGCCGCACTCCGCTTACCGCCTGTTCGGCCGACTGCATGGCCTGCCTTGCGAGAGCATGTGAAAACGTCCGGTCGCCCTCGGAAATACTTTTTTCCAACTCCAGCGCGGATATCAGGCGTCCGCCGATCGCCGGGGTCATGGTCTCGATCGCCAGGGCGAGCTGTGTCAGCTTCAAGCTGGCAAAGAATCGTGGGATGAACGAACCGGCTAGAAAGATGAACAGGCCCAGCATCGCTCCGGTCAGAATGACGCCACGGAAAGTCGGTCCCATCTCCGTGCGAAAATCAATGCCCAGACTAAGCCAGCAGAACAGGGCGATCCCGCCCAGTATTCTGGATGCGGCCTCGGCGAACACGTAAAGCCGGATGTTGGCCCGGAGTTTTGTCAGGATGGAGTACAGGTGGCCTTGCAGCATGTGTTTTGCGTAATGCGTAATACGTAATGCTTAATGAGTAAGGGATACTCAATTCTCGATTGCAGGACAGACCAAAGTAAAGGGCGATGAGATTGATATGTTAGGGTGAGCCTTCTGATGATCAAAGGGTAAAGATCTGTAATTGTCTTCGGCTGTTTGATTTCCTCGAACTTACACGTGAGCCTTCGGCGTCTCATCGTAGCCACAAGCTGCTGCGAGCTTGCTGGATTGCAGAAACCTGCAAGCTGGCAGCTTACGTATTACGTATTACGAAGTAACCGTGGCCCTCTTCTCCGTTGTAGAAGATCTCTGCCCCACACGCACAAGACGATTTCAGACTATCACTGTCAAGGAACGCCATTATACGGCCAGATCGCAACGGCCAAATTTCAGCCTTCTCTTACGCTATCAAGCATGTTCATCATCGCCGATGATTTCAGCGGTTGCACCGATGCTCAGGTCCAGTTGCTGCCCTTTGGGCTGAGCGCAGTTTCTGTTCTGCCGGGGAAAGACCTCACGCCTTTCCTTGGAAAACACGATTGCCTGATACTCGATAACGAAGCCAGAGCGGGGACCTCTCAGACGGCCTATAGGAACACCCTGGAGATGCTCGAATCGATTCCGCTCGGAAAAGAAACCATATTCAAGAAGATTGACTCAACCTTCCGCGGCAACATCGGTGCAGAATTGGATGCGTTGTCAGATCGCCAGAAACTCCAGGTGTGCCCGGTCGTATGCAGCTATCCAGCCAACGGCAGGACGACTGTCCACGGCGAACTCTTTGTTGATGGGAAAAGAATCTCGGAGACTTCGTTTGCGCATGACCCTCACTACCCGATGACAAACCCCAGACTTAAAGAAGTGTTGGCAAGCCAGACAAAAAGGATGGTAGGCGAGATCGATATCACAACTGTTCGCCAGGGATCGAAGGCACTGGTTACTGCATTCGAAAACTCGGATTGTGGTTACCTGATTCTGGATGCTGAGACAGACAGCGATCTCGCTTTGATTGCCCAGGCGTTACATGAGCTTTCTCTTCAGTCGCTTGCCGGGTCTGCCGCGATGCTTCGTGCTTTCCTGGCGAATCACAATGAGGCCCGCCATCCAACAGGGCCTTCACATGGCTTTGATTCGCCGGTACTGGTTGTTTCGGGCAGCTTGCACGATCGGTCTTCGCGCCAGGCCGGATGCCTGGCTCGAGAGTACGGATTGAAGTCCATCACCCTGAATTTCGAGGTTGAGATGATCAGGGAGGAACTCATCACGCAGGCGCGCGTCCAACCGGCTCTATTGGCTGAAACATCGAGGGAGAGGCTGGATTGTGCTGAATCGGACTTGGTGAAGGTCTTCGAGCCTGTGTGTGAAGCGATTCGGGAGGCAGGCATACGGAATCTTTTCCTGACAGGGGGTTGGACCGCATTGGCAGTGATTAAGGGCCTGGAAATCGAGGCCATTTCTGTTGAACAGGAGATTGAACCCGGTGTAGCTCTGTGCAGGAGTGTGGGCGGCATCGCTGATTATTGCCTGGTAATCAAACCCGGTGGGTTCGGTTCGGATGTGGTGATGGTGAAGGCCGTTCGGATGATGCTGGAATCAAGGGGGGATCGAATTGAGGGGCAGGCGAATTAAGAATCGTCCATGGCATCCGATTCAGGATTCAGGATTCCCTATTTCTCACCGCTTATCCCCTGCCTGGTGCCAGGCGAAGGGATCCTCGATCAGGCTTATCAGCTTCTGCGGTATGTCATCGAGGTCGATAATATGATCCACACAGCCTGCCTCAATCGCTGCTCGCGGCATGCCAAAGACGATACATGATGCTGCGCTCTGAGCGATGGTGACCCCACCTTGATTCTTAATGGCCTGCATGCCTTCGACGCCGTCCCGGCCCATGCCAGTAAGCATCACCCCAATCGCCCGATTACCGTAGACTCTGGCAATGGACTCAAAGAGAGGTGTAGCCGACGGAATAAAACCACCGACCGGAGCGGATTTATCGAGCCCGATAATGTCACCCCTGCGAGCCACAAGATGAAATCCGTTTGGGGCCACGTAGACGCTCCCCGGCTCAATGATATCTCCGTTTTGAGCGAGCTTGACATCAAGTGCGGTGCCGGAAAGGAAATGGGTGATGAGCCCATCAGAGAAGCCATCACCGATATGTTGAACCACCAGATATGCGGCAGGCAGAGTTACAGGCAGATGTGAGAAAAGATCCGCCAGATGTTGCGGCCCGCCGGTGGATGCAGCGAGTGCCACAACTTTGGAAGGCACTTTGGCTCGAGAGCCCAGCTTCGGAGTGTCTGCTGGCTTTCGCCTGCCCCTGATATGTGCAATGACGGGCACTTTTGAGAGGAGGCGGACCTTTTTCCTCAGGTCCACAAAGAATTTGGAATCCTCCTTCATTTCATCACCACTCGGTTTGGGCAGGATGTCAAGAGCCCCGACATCGAGTGCTTTGAAAGACAATTCAGCGACTGTGAGCTCGATACCAGTAACAACAAGGATCGGTGTAGGCGAATAGGCCATGATCTCTTTGGTGGCCTCGAACCCGTTCATCTCGGGCATCATGATGTCCATGGTGATGATGTCAGGTTTCAGCTCGCTGGCCTTTTCCACCGCTTCCCGGCCATTGATAGCGGTGCCAACCACTTTGATCTGCTCATCTAATTCCAGCCGACGGGTCAGGACTTCGCGCACCAACGCTGAATCATCGGCTACTAGAACACGAATCACAAGATGCTCCCGATTGGAGGAATGACCCTGTCGCAGCAGCTCCCGTATATGGAAACGGTGCTGATAGGCTCTACAGCTTCCTGGTGTAGAGCCAGTCGGACATATCCAAAGTTTTTGTCCGAATAAAACCGAGGTCGTTAAAAAATTTGACCTCCTCCCGGCTGTACACACGCACATTGACCTCATCCTTTGGGAGTTCAATGGGCCCACGTGTGCAGAAGCGATGCACGGTACCACGCACCAGCTTGATGAAATTTATACCCTTCGGAGGCGCCATCCCAAAAACAATCCTTTGTTCATCTGGGAAGCCCTCAAAATGGCCAATGACAGTCTGATCTTTGGCAACAACAAAAAAGTTTTCTTTCTTTGAAGCAAAAAGTTTCGGGGGAATATCTAGCAGGATGCCATGTGCACGCTGATGAAAGACCTTTGAAGCTTCAACGAGCTTGGTCTCATCCCCTTTCCTAAGCGGGCGGAATACCAGCGAATCGATGTACTCGATCATGCTCTCCCATTCATCCCACTGCGGCTGGATCTTATCGGCAAGATCCCCGATAGCGCGCTGCAGAGAATCGTAGGTACGCAGCATTGCCGGCGGAAAAATGTCCTGGAATCGTCCACTATAATAAACGTAGCGATCAATCTTCTGCTTAAACTCCGTCAGCTCACTCATTGTCGTCTGAATGACACTTGCCGGGTAAAAGTGTTTGTTGGCGGCCTTATATCTTTCTTCGATTTCCCTGAGACTGGCGAACAGGGACTCAGTACGCACGCGCTTGAGTTCTTCAGCGAGCTTGTCCTTAGTTCTTTCCTTTTGTTCTTGTTCGATGAGCTTCCGCTCTTCAGATGCAGCCTCAACCTTTGGCCGAATGGCCATCAATTGCTCTCGGAACGATTTCATTTCCATGGCTTTTCCTGCCTTTTCAAAATGTCATTTTGCCCATTTCAGAAGGGCGAGGATGCTAGCAAAAGGGCTCCGGCAAGTCAAAGGAGCGGGCTGGATCGAATTCTGGTAACAGGGATAGGCCTTCCGGGAGCCGCCGGCATGGATCCCACAACAAAAAATCATGAATATTACGTCTGAGCACAACAGTAAATTCAAATCCCGTTGGGAAAGTAGTACGGACCACAGTTATCCTGCTGGGCGGATCGTTTCCTGGTTTTTCTTATTCAATTTTTTGACAGGCACTTATGAAAGCGCGTTGGTTCGTTCGTGGTGACATTGATGGTTTTTTTGGCCTGGCCCTGGACAACCTCGTTCAGCTCCTCCTGATCGATTCGCTCTGCCGGTACGTGATCGGTCTGCCGGAGGACATCCTGTACGGGCGGATTCTGCCAGGGGCCGCAGTCTCACTGTTGGTGGGCAACCTCTTTTATTCGTGGCAGGCGATGAAGATAGCCAGGGAAACCGGGCGTGACGACATCTGCGCGCTCCCTTACGGAATCAATACCGTCTCTTTATTTGCTCACGTATTTCTGGTGATGCTGCCAGCGAAGATCCTAGCAATGCAGGCGGGCGCAGATGAAGAGGCCGCAGCACGTATCGCCTGGCAGGCCGGACTGGTGGCCTGTGTGGGATCAGGGCTCATCGAATTCGCGGGCGCCTTCGTCGCTGAAAAAATCCGGAAGGCAACTCCAAGAGCCGCACTGCTTTCGACACTTGCCGGCATCGCGCTGACATTCATATCGCTCGGGTTCATCTACCGCACCTTTGCCAGGCCAATCGTAGGCCTGACGACTCTTGGTATCGTCATGCTCATTTATTTTGGGAAGGTGAGATTCAAGGGTCGCATCCCCGGCGGGCTTGTGGCCGTTGCCATTGGCACAGGGCTGGCCTGGATGCTGGGAATCGCGCCTGGCGAGAATCAGCCCGGTGGCATCAGCCTGCACCTTCCCATTCCGGTCTTCGGCGATCTGCTCAAAGGATTCGGTGGACACTTCACTACTTACATGTCGGTCATCATTCCGATGGGACTCTTTAATGTGATCGGCTCGCTCCAGAACATCGAATCTGCTGAAGCTGCCGGAGACAAGTTTGATACACGAACTTCCCTGGCGGTGAACGGTATTGGCACTCTATGCGCCGCCGTATTCGGTTCTTGCTTTCCAACCACCATTTACATCGGTCATCCGGGCTGGAAAGGTCTCGGCGCCCGCATTGGATATTCTGTGTTGAATGGCGCATTCATCACCATCATCTGCCTCACGGGCACTCTCGCTCACATCGTTTGGGCTGTGCCGATCGATGCGGGTATGGCCATCGTGATCTGGATCGGAATCGTAATAACTGCACAGGCGTTTCAGGCGACACCAAGAGAGCACGCACCTGCAGTTGTCATAGGTCTTCTTCCAGCCGTAGGCGCGTGGGGAGCGACCATCCTGATCAAGAATTCCCTGCGCGTCGGAATGACGGCTTCACACAAGATGTATAAGGATGCAGGCGAGTTCATCAATGATGAGGTCAAACAGAAATCATTTCTTGATGCCAAGGAAATTTTCCTCGATGAATTTCAAAAGATGGACGTCTGGGTGCACGGCGCATTTGCACTCGAACAAGGCTTCATCTTCACCGCCATGCTGCTCTCCGCGGCAACCGTATCCATCATCGAAAGGAAATTTTTTGCCGCGGCAGTGTGGGCATGGATCGGCGCCGCGCTATCCATCGCCGGGTTGATGCATGCCTACCAGTGGACTCCCGGGGACACTGCCATTCACCTCACCCCAGCATGGGAATGGGCCATGGCCTACGCCATCATGGGCGCATGTTTTCTCGCCGCAAAATGGGTAACGGAACCGGTGGAGGGAGCGGGGCACTGAAAGTGAAGTAATGATGACTTTCAGTAGAATCTGTCACGATCATTATTCAAGGAGTCCGTTATGGCACTAGTAGAAAACCTCGTCGCATTACCTCCCCCCATCAAGAAAGACGAAGGAGGAGTTTTTCGAGTCGGGGGCACCCGGGTGCGTCTTGATACGGTGATTGCCGCGTTTAATACGGGCAGTTCGCCTGATGAGATTCTCTCGAAATATCCATCCCTCGAGCTGGCGGACGTCTATTCGGTTGTGACCTATTACCTTTGGCATCGAGATGAGATTGATGCCTATTTGGAAGAGCAGGGCAAGGTTTCAAAATCAGTCAGGGAAAGCAACGAAAGGCGATTTCCTCCCGATGGAATTCGTGAGAAGCTCCTCGCAAGAAAGCTGGTAGAAGACCAGTGATCAGGTTTCTGGCTGACGAAGATTTCGACAACGACATCATTCGTGGCCTCCTTCACCGAAGGGACAAAACCGATATTACGCGTGTGCAGGATGAAGGACTGTCTGGAGAAGATGATTCTGCAGTTCTGGAATGGTCGGCGAGCAACGGGCGAGTCTTACTCACGCATGACGTAAATACAATGACCGCGGAGGCCTACAACAGGCTGGAGTCAGGCCTACACATGCCCGGAATTATTGTGGTGCCGCAATCCGCCAGTATTGAGATAGTCATTGATGACCTCTGCCTGATCGCTGATTGTAGCGAGGGTCAAGACTGGGAGGGCCAAGTCAGATATCTGCCCTTGCAGTGAATCAGCACTTCACTTATTCCACCTTCCTGATACTCAATTTATCAAGAAACGCGGTCACTTTGGCAGCGTTGTATGAGTGAATCCAGACCTGGATGTATGCCGTGCCTTCGGGTGGTGAGAATGGATAGGAAAATGGTAGCCACTCGTTGAGTTTTGCGTCAGGGGTGCCGATGGCTGCGATGTGACCTTGAGGGTTGGTCTGCTCGTTCAGGAGCTTCTGGTCTTTGCTGTAATACTTCACATACAGGCCGACGCCGCTGCCGGATTCGTGGAATATTTCGCCCTCAAACTTATAGCGTTGGCCGTGGGCAATGGGGACAAAAGATGAGCTGACGTTCGACCCATTCTGGTCTTCGTTGTCCGATATCTTGAGGGAGTATTTCCCATCTGCGGCCTGCACATCTGAAATGCTTGACATGGAATCCTTTCGGACAGACCAGGCCCAATTCCCCGATTCGAAGCCGCCGTTTTGCAGAAGTTCACCGTCCGGCGACTGCATCGGCGAAGCGGGGGTTATGGTGAGTGAAATCTCTGCCTTCTGGACCGACTGCTTGAATCGCAAGCCCAGGCGAAGTGGAAGTGACGGAGCCGTGATGTCCTCTCGAATAACTTCGGGGAGAACTTCGAATGGCCCCGAAGTCTCGATCTCCACCTTCACCGCGACATCTGCCTCATAAATGAGGAGTGAAGTATCGGAGGTCTGCCTCCATCCTCCGAAAATGATCAATGCGGTTTCGAATGTTGCCGGCTCCGAAAGCTCGACTGTGTCCGTCACTCTCAACGAGGTGCTTTCCAGGCGAGAGTAGGTGAAGGTTCGTTCGAGCCGCTCGATCGTCTTAACGTCGTACGCCGCTTTGAGGTCAAGGATGAAGGTGTCCTGCTCAGGCGTGAACTCGGCCTTGAGCACCCTGGCCGCGGCTGCCCGGCCCTTTCGCTGCAGCTTGCCGGCAATCAGAGGGACAGGATGGCCGTAAGAATTGAGGACTTTGCTGTCGTATCGGCGGCCACTGAATGTGCGGGCGGTGTAGACTTCTGAACCGGGGTCGACGAGCAAGGCGCGTTGTCCGGAAACGACAATGAACGTTCCAACATCATTGTGATTGTGGTGTTCATCGTTGTGACCACCCTTGAGTGCAACGGCGAGTCCTCCGGAGTCGTTGGGACGACAGACGAGGACGCCCGCTTCCTTGAAATAGGCCCTGGCATTCTCACCCAGATCTATGGTGCCCTGAGCCGGCTGCGCTCGCGTGTGCAGGCCCTTTTTGGGGTTTCGCGAGCCATCTTCGGGAAAGGTGAGGAGCATGATTTCGAAAAGACTTCCGGTTGGTGAGTTCGTATCGAGGCTTTCGTATTTCTCCAGGCCGAGGCCGAAACGCTGGCTCAGGAACTGCATGTACCTGATGTTGGGCTTCGAACTCACGGAGCAATCGGCAAAGGAAGGGTAGATACCATTCATAATCTCAATGCGGCTGGCAAAGAGGGCAGGCTGGATGGCATTCTCCCGCGCCTGAAGATCGATCCTGCCTTTCGTGGCCCGGTAGATGGCCTCGGACAGAAGAATGTAATGACCGAAACCGTAGTTCCAGTAGCCCATGCCTTCGCTGCAATAGCCATCGCTGGTAAATCCCTTCAGAAAATTTTGGGAATAAGCCATCGCTGACTGAATGACTCTGACTCTCTCTTCCCTTGAATCCGCAAGGGTGATGGCTGCGCCCGTGACGCCGGCGAGGCAGACCGCGTTCCAGTTGTTCGTGCCACGTGTCCACCAGTTCTCTTTGCGTTTGCCGTCGGCCATTTCGATAAAGGGATCGAGCACACGCCGCCGTACATTTTCCAGGATGAGTTTCTGAATCTCCGCATTCAGCTTGTCGCCGAGCAGATGCTTCACTGTAGCGAGCTCCCAACCGAGGGCAGATGAGGCGAGATCGATGTCGATTTCTTTACCATTGAAATTCCTGAGACCGCGGTCATGTGCGGGCATCACCCAGGTGCGTTCGGAGCAAAGCACCTGGATGATTTCCTCCAGTGGCTGAATGAAGCGGCCCTTGTTTTCCAGGCATTCTGCCAGCGTCAGAACTCGGACGCGAGACCTTCGCTGGCCTGCCACTCGTTGCCATCGTGAACGGTTGCCGGTCTTGGAAAACTCAAGGTAGAGTTCGTCAGGCTGATCCGGTACCGGTGTGGCCTTCAGTGACTCCGCCTGTCCGATGAGCTTGCTCCAATCTGGGTTGCCAGCAAGCTCGTCCCACGCTTCCCGTTGGCTGATGGTTGGCCCGAAGCCTTCAGCGGTGTCGGGCAGGAATGCTGCCCACTCCGGCTCTTCTGTATGGAGGGATAACGGCAGGATGGCCAGAGCGGACAGAATGATTCGGCACATGTATTTTCCTTCTGTCGATTGCAAAGGAATAGCTGGAGTCTTCCATCCCTTCATTCGTAATAGATAAGTCGCTTATGGTTCCTGTAACGGTCGCTGGACGCCCTGTAGCTTTGAAATCTGATTCACCTGCCAGCAAGCTGGGGAGGAGCCTTTAAGAATCGCTGAATTTCGGCGTAAGGGATCACTGGCCAATATTCTTTCTGACTTCAGCCAGTTCATCCGCGGCTTCCCGGATGGCGAATGCATCATCGCTCCGCAGCGCTGTCTCCGTGCTTCCAACCGCGCGCACGATCTTTTCGCGATATTCGTCACTCAAAGAATTTCCAGAGAAATCAAGGAGCTTGCGAGCGTCAAAGATCGCTCGCTCCGCACGATTGCGTGATTCCATCAACCGCTTTCGAGCCAGCCCATCGGAGGATGCCTGCTGTGCGTCATCCTCCATTCGAAGGAGTTCGTCTTCGGACAGACCGCTCGTGGTTTCGATACGGATGGCCTGCTCCTTTCCTGTATTCAAATCCTTGGCCGAGACGTTCAGAATGCCATTGGTGTCCATATCGAATGCCACCTCTATCTGTGGAACGCCGCGTGGGGCCTTGCGGATGCCGGTGAGTTGGAAGTGTCCGATGAGCTTGTTGTCTGAGGCAAGCTTGCTTTCGCCCTGCAGCACCTTAACGTCGACCGCAGACAGGCCATCCGCTGCGGTCGAAAAAATCTCGCTGCGGGAGGTGGGAATAGTGGTGTTGCGCTTGATAAGCGGGGTGCAAAGTCCACCATCGGTCTCTACGCCAAGAGTGTGCGGAATCACATCGAGTAAGACCATACGGTCAACTTCGCCGGCCATCACCCCGCCCTGAATAGCGGCACCGATGGCGACCACTTCGTCCGGATTAACGCCCCGCTTGGGTTCGGCGCCGAAAACCTTTCGAACCATCTCCTGCACCGCGAGCATACGTGTCTGGCCACCGACCAGGAGTACTTCGTCGATATCCTGCGGCCGAAGCCCGGCGTCTTCGAGTGCCTGCTCACACGGCCTGCGTGTTCGTTCAATGAGGTCGTCCACCAGTTGTTCGAGCCGAGCCTGGTTGAGGCTCATTTGCAGGTGTTGCGGCCCATCCGCGGTGACAGTGATGAATGGGATGGTAACAGGTGTTTGCTGCGAGGTAGAAAGATCGCATTTTGCTTTTTCCGCGGCCTCCTTGATACGTTGGAACGCCATACGATCCTCCCGCAAGTCAACGCCCGTCTGTCGTTGAAACTCCTGGATGATCCAGTGAATAATACGTGCGTCGAAATCCTCGCCGCCGAGATGAGAGTCCCCGTTTGTCGCGAGAACTTCGAAGACGCCTTCGCCCACATGAAGAATGGAAATATCGAACGTGCCTCCACCAAGATCGAAGACCGCTATACGTGCATCCTGTTTCTTGCCAAGGCCGTATGCCAGCGCGGCCGCAGTAGGTTCGTTGATGATTCGCAGCACCTCGATGCCGGCGATGCGGCCCGCGTCCTTCGTCGCCTGACGCTGGGTGTCGTTGAAATATGCCGGCACGGTGAGCACCGCTTTGGTGATTTCGCAGCCGTAATAATCCTCAGCGGTCTGCCGCATCTTCTGCAGAATCATCGAGGCGATTTCCTGGGGCGCGAAATCGCGCCCTTCTGCCTCTAAAACCGCTCGCCCGAGCCGATCCTCTTTTACCGAAAACGGAACAAGCTCAGCCTCGTGACATACCTCGTCATAGCGGCGCCCAATGAATCGCTTACTCGCATAGATCGTGTTCCGAGGATTGGTAAGGGCCTGCCGTTTGGCCACTTCCCCGACGTAGAGTTCTCCATCCGCGGCGAAGGCGACCACTGAAGGCGTCGTGCGTCCGCCCTCACTGTTGGGAATGACCAGGGGTTGGCCATTCTCGATAATCGCCACGCACGAATTGGTCGTGCCCAAGTCAATGCCTATAACCTTTCCCGATGACATGGAGGCGCTACCTGACGGCCGAAACAAAAGAGAGAATGAGCTACCAAAAACACACTGAGCACGGAGAAATCAAGTCTGGAAACGTTATTCCAGCATATCCAGTTCTTCTTGCATCTCCCCGGCGGCGTGCATGTTTCCGACCTCCTCAGCCACCTCGATGCCATGCTCCAGAGTCGCGCGAGCCTGTTCCGGTTCGCCCATTTTCGAATAGAGTTTGCCCAGCATGAAATGTCCGGGGACATATTTCGGATGTATCTCGATCAGCTTCTTAAAGTGCATTTCGGACTCTTTGAATTCTTCAATGCTCATGAGCTCCATGGCCAGGCCGTATCTCGACATTTCGGCATTCGGGTCGCTTTCGACTGCTCTTTTCAGGAAATTTAAGCGTTTCTCAGACATGGTTGAAGAATGGTTGATGGTTGATGGAAAACTCAAAAACTCGGCCACGGCATATCCTTTAATTCTTTCCCTTCGTTCAATGCGGCCAGAGCTGCCTGCTTGAAAGAAAATCGGACTGAATCCGAAACGGAAATCTTACGATAATGGTCGAGGGCTTTATCGCGCTCGCCAAGACTTTCGAGAATCAATGCTGCTCGAAAACGCGCGTCTGTTTTCAGCCAATGGTCGGGGCCTGGCGCTGAGGCCACACCTTCCAGGAATTTGAGAGCCTGTTCCTTTTCCCCCTTTCCGGCTTGATACAGCCCCATACCCCATCGAGCGAGAAGGTGACCTCCTTTGATGGCGAATGTCTTGTCAAGAAGCTCAAGAGCTTCGTTTTCTTTACCTTCGCGAAGGGCATTGATTGCGTCGGTGGACAGGACGTATGCTTCGGCTCGTTTGGCATCCATCAATTGCTTCATCAACTCAGTAGCCTGCAGATGCAATGCCTGCTGCTTGGAGATGACGATCCGGTTGTCCATTCGTTCATGGCGATAATTATCGGAGTCAGGGAGCGATAACACCCTCTTCAAATGGACCTGGGCCTCCTCGTTCCTGCCCATTCTTTTCAAAATCTTTCCCGCGAGTAGATGCGCTCCAGAGAGTATTTTTGTGTGTGTATCGGGGTTCTCTTCAAGCTCCTCGATAAACCTTTTCAATCCGTCGAGAGCCGCGCGGGGCTTGAACCTCTCATACATGGTCCTTGCCAGTCGATAACTGGCGACGGCTTTGATTTCGCCATCAAAGTGTTCGTCCGATTTCGCCAGCTCTATAATTTTCAAGTAAGCCTGTTCGGCCGCCTCACTTTCGAAATACCGATAGGCTTGAATCGTGCCCCGCTCCAGGGCAAACCAGGGATGGCGGGGGCATTCTTTCGCAATCCCCCGTTCCAGTTTGCGCCCCTGGGCGTAATCGCCCTCAAAATTGTTGTAAAGGCCCGCCAGCACCACCTTCGCATACAGCCTTGAATAGGTGGCTTTTTCGGATGCTGCTGTGAGTTGTTCAAGTCCCTTCGTCTTGTCGCCACTTGGAATAAACAGCAACGCCCGCATGAATCGCATCAAGCTCGGAAGCGCGTCGACAAAGTAGTTGTAAATCCCCAGCCCCAGGTAGGCGTCATAAAATTCAGGATTCAGCTCAATGACTTTGTCCATGTAACTCTTGGCAATACGAGCATCTGAAGCCGCCGAAAAAATCTGGAGCTTCTGCAATCGGAATATGCCGCGGAACCCGTGCGACGCCCCCTTGAAAAAAAACGCGTTCATGTCATTCGGATTCTTCAGAAGGACCGCGTCTGCTTTCTTGATCGACCGCTCAAATGAGTCGTACACAAATTTGTCCAGCTCATCGGTCTTGTCCTGATCGTAGTATTGGATGGTATTAAGGGTCAGGGCTCCGAGCAGGAAATCGGCCGCAGGATTCGCAGGATCGGCTTTCAGGATTTCGTTGAAAACTTCGCGGGATTTCTCGTACTCCCAGTCAAAACAGAGCCGAATACCCTCCTTGTATTTCCGGTGGAGCTCTTCGCTGGTTGTAAATCTCTGCTGGGGTTTGGATGTGTCTTCTTCTGCAGTTCCGTCATACAAATTCGCCAGAATGGTAAATAAGATGACCCCTCCTGAGCGGGCAAGATTCATACGTGAAATATCCATTGACATTGATTCCGCCATCGGTCTGAGTCTACCGGTGGCGTGCCCCGATTCAAATGTATAAGGCACGCGGGGCGTAACCCAACGTTCGTTTTACACAAGGGGGGTGCCGCCTATAATCCGATGGAGAACGAAGGGGCAGCATCAGAAATTTCCCAGACCATGAGATTCTGAATGTGCAGAGATTCATACTCATCCTGATAGCATTCATGCAGGCGGGCTGCCTTCAGCGTGTTGCTATCCGCCTCTCAGTGCCGGTGATGTATGACGCTTTTGACTCCATTGCGGAAGAGTGGGATCCGTCGCTCGCTGAAAGTGCCTCGGCGGCGAATCTCAAGCTGCTTGAAGCGGCCCTCAAGACTGACCCCAACAACCGAAAACTCCTCCTGCTGGCCTGCCGCGGCTTCGCCGGTTACGCACTTTCATTTGTTGCTGAGGATCAGCCGGAACGAGCTCGAGAATTTCTTGAGAGGGCACGAGACTATGGATTTCGAGCGTTGAAGGATTCACGATTCCGGGATCTGGTCGATGCAGAGCTTGAAACTTTGAAACTTAAGGTGCGCCGTCTCGAAAAGAAGGATGTAGCCGCGCTGTTCTGGCCGACATTTGCCTGGGGTTATTGGATAAACCACAGCCGTGACAAACCGGCCGCCCTGGCCCAGTTGCCTCGCGTTGAGGCCCTGATGGGCCGCCTGCTGGAACTTGATGAAAGTTTTTTTTACGGCGGGCCACACCTCTTCTTTGCAGCGCTTTACAGCAGCCGTGCGAAAACGCTGGGAGGCCAGCCTGAGAGGGCGAAGGAGCATTTCGAGAAAGCTATCAAACTCGCCGATGGGAAATTTCTGTTGGTTTACTACTTCTATGCCCGGCATTACGCGGTCGTCACACAGAACAAAACCCTTTGTGAGGAGTTGCTAAATAAAGTCGTTGACTCCCCGTCCAACGTGCTGCCCGAACAACGACTCTTGAATCAAGTCACCCGAAAGCGGGCCGAAGAGTTTTTGATTGATATAGATGATTACTTTTAGAGTCCTTCTCTGTCACTTCTCCGCGTGGTATGGAGGTCTCTTTAACTACGGATTAAGAAGGACACGGATGAAGAGGTAGATGAGCCCTTCAATAAAGATAACTTCGCTCTGAATACTTTTGAAGTGTCCCGAAAAGTTCCAAAGCTGTTGGCCTCACAGCCTTACTACTACACATTCCAAATTATGCTTCGACTCGCATCTCTTGTTCTCATTCTCGCCGCCTCCGCCCAAAGTCAGACCATCCGCTTTGCAACCATTGCGCCCGATGGTTCGACCTGGATGAAGGTCTTGAAGAACTTCGATCGTGAAGTTCAAAAGCGAACCGACAATAAGGTTGAATTCAAATTCTTTGCAGGCGGAATCAAGGGGGACGAAAAGACGGTCATCAAACAGATGAGGACCGGCTCGGTGGATGGGGCCGGTTTTGCCGGTCTGGGGATGGGTGAGATCAGCGGTGAAGTCCGAGTGCTGGACCTGCCGTTCCTGCTGAAGACAGACGAGGAGGTGGATCTTCTTTTCGAAAAGATGTTCGATCAAATTGCAGCAGAGTTCGATAAGCAGGGGTTCGTCCTGCTCGGTTTTTCTGAGGTCGGGTTCGTCCACATTTTTTCCAAGCAAAAAGTTGATTCTCTTGAAGCGCTGCGTGCATCAAAGTGCTGGACCTGGGCCGAGGATCCCGTGGCAGCGACTGCCCTGCAAAAAATCGGTGCGAACCCAATACCGTTGACCCTCGCAGATGTATTTACCTCTCTTCAGACCGGTGTAATCGATACTTTTTATTCACCACCACTCGGGGCGATCGCCATGCAGTGGTTCACCAAGGTCAAATATTTTCAGACTTTTCCGATGACTCACTCTACCGGCGGCCTGGTCATGACCAAGAGTTCGTTCGGCCGGCTCAGCGAGGAACATCAGGCCATAGTGAAGAAAACGGCTCTGAAACATATGAAACGGCTTGTATCCATGACACGTAGCGAGAATGCCGAAGCGCTCGAAGAACTGAAGAAAGCAGGACTCGAATTTATTCCACGACCTTCCGATGCCGAGATGAAGGACTACGAAAGAATCGGAGAGGCGATACGTGAGGAACTGCAGGGCAAAGTGTTTTCAAAGGAAATCCTGGATCAAGTTCTTTCCGCCCTGGCCGAGTTCAGGAAAGGGGCATGACATTCCTTAGGTCAACAAATCGGTGGGTGCTGAAAGGCTGTGAGACCCTTCTGATCTTTCTGATCCTGTCGATGGTTTTCCTCGGCTTCGGCCAGGTGGTTCTGAGGAAGCTGGGCGTTCATTCACTTTCAAAGTTGCTGACGGAAATCCCGTCCATTCTCCAGCATTTCGTGCTCTGGGTGGCCGTGCTCGGAGCGGCGATCGCCACCAGCCGGCGCAAGCACATCAAGATCGACATTCTCGCGCAGGTGCTTCCGAAAGGACGCCAGATGTGGCTTTACGCGGTGACTGATTTCAGCGGTCTGATTATCTGCATCCTTCTTACCAAAGGCGGCTTGTCGTTCTTCAAGATTGCTGAAGGTGAAGCATTCGTCTGGCGGTCTGCTCTGGTGATCGGTTTTGGAATCATCGGGCTGCAGTTCCTCGTTAATTTACTCGGAGCATTTTTTCCTGAGAGACCGGCAGATGATTCAATTGAAACAGATTCTGACGAGGAAGTGGCTAAACCCAACGAAGAGACCGCGAAGCCTGATCAGCAGTCGGCCGAGTCCGAAAGCCAGGAACAGAAGGCCGAGGAAGTAACCAAGCCGTTGGAAGAGACAGCTAAAGAAGAACCTGGGGCCGGGAAACTGGAAAAGGAGAATGATCATGGAAAGGAGGCGAAAACATGACCGCACTCCTCATTCTCCTCGTGTTGGCACTGGCCGTAGTCGGAGCACCGCTGTTCCTGGTGCTGGCGGCCGGGGCGTTGATCGGTTCTTCGACGGTTGCCCAACCGAATGTCGACATCCTCGCAAGTTTGATGACGAACATGTACCGGCTGTCTCAGGAATCGGTCATCGTTGCTCTGCCCCTGTTCACCTTTGCCGGGTACCTGCTCGCCGAGAGCAAGGCCCCCATGCGGATGGTCAAACTTTCGAAGGCATTGATCGGGTGGATGCCGGGAGGGCTGGCGCTCGTTTCACTGGTCACTTGTTCCATATTCACCGCATTTTCAGGGGCTTCGGGCGTGACGGTGATAGCGCTGGGAGGGCTACTTTTGCCTGCCCTGCTTGAAGAGGGCTACAAAGAGCGGTTTTCGCTGGGCCTGCTTACGACCTCTGGCGTTATGGGTTTGCTGCTGCCTCCGAGCCTGGCGCTAATCTTGTTCGGGATTGTTGCCAGCAATAACATAAAGGGCGCGGCCACAGCGGAAGAGACTCCGAACGACGATTACTACACCATCCTCTACCTGGCTCCCGGCGACCCGCTCGAAGAGGTCGAAAAATCTTATTGGAAATTGAAGAAGGATTATCAGGAGCAAGTTGATGACGGCGACGAGGATGCAAAAGAAGATCTGGCCGAGGTAGAAGCAGCGTATGCAGTCTTGAAAAAACTAAAGGCGAAGAAAGATAGCGGTGGTCTCAGCGAGGGCGAACTCAAAGAGTTGAGCATCGACAATCTCTTCAAAGCCGGGCTTCTGCCCTCCCTGTTCATGCTTGCTCTGCTTTCGGGCTTCAGCGTCATTCGGGGACGAACGAAATCTACGGAACGTCAAGGATTCTCAAAAGCTGAGTGTTGGGCAGCGTTCCGGGGCGCCATCTGGGAAGCGCCTCTTCCAGTGCTGATCCTCGGCGGCATTTATGGCGGACTCTTCACCGTGCTGGACGCGGCAGCAGTTACCGCGTTCTACGTGCTGATCGTTGAAGTTTTCATTTACAAAGATGTCCACCTGCGACGCGATCTGGCACGAGTAACAGTAGACAGTCTTGTTCTCATCGGCAGCATTCTTCTCATCCTGATGTGTGCTATGGGCTTTACCGGATACCTCATCGACCAGGAAGTGCCTTCCAAGGTCATTGGCTGGATCCAGAAATATGTGGACAGCCGAATCGGCTTCTTGCTGATGCTGAATTTGTGCCTGCTGGTTGTCGGTTGTCTGATGGATATTTTCAGCGCAACCGTTGTCGTTGTGCCTCTCATACTGCCGCTGGCGATTAAATTCGGAGTTCATCCCGTGCATCTTGGGATCCTCTTTCTTACAAACCTGCAGATCGGTTTCCTTACCCCCCCGATAGGCCTGGAACTGTTCCTGGCGAGCTCACGTTTTGAGAAGCCGGTGCTGGAAATTTTCAGGGCGACTTTTCCATTTCTGATTCTTCTAATTGTAGCTCTCCTCGTGATTACCTATGTGCCATGGCTGAGCCTCGCGCTCATCTGAGAGTTCAGAAATAGCAAGCCATTACTTTTTCCTGCCAGTCCAATTCACATGAAAACTACTCCACTTCTCCTCGTCCTGGCTGTCATTCATTTTCAGGTGATCTATTCCGAGACGGCCCCATCGACCGCACCGGACGAATTAACAGAAGATGAAAAAGCCTTTCAGGATCTCTTGACCGGCGCGATTCTGCAGGGCTCGTTCACGATCGTTCGCAAAGAGAAAGTGGTCGTTTCCGGAGAGGAGAAATACACCATCGAGAGCGTCACAAAGACCGTAGGCAATCTCTGGCTTTTCAAGACCCGGGTTCAATACGGCAACAAGGACGTTACCGTCCCAATGCTGTTAAGAGTGGAGTGGGCAGGAAATACACCGGTCGTCACATTGACGGATCTGTTGATTCCCGGGCTCGGCACGTACACCTCGAGAGTCATCTTCTATAATCAGAAGTACGCCGGGACCTGGAGCGCCAACGACCACGGCGGGCATCTGTTTGGAATGATAATCAAGAAGTGACCGAGCGATACTACCCGGCAACGACCGAGGCAGTACAACCTCTCCCTGCCTTTGTTTACTCCTGCTAAATCAGAAAACTACATGCACTGTGTGCAAAATTTTCAAAGGAATTCTTTAGAGAGGCAGCTTCACGGTCCGTTCGGTCTCGCTGGCTTTGTAAATGGCCAGGATGATTTCCACGGCCTTCCTCCCCTCTTCGCCATTCACGAGTGGCTCGGTGTCGTTTTCAATGGCATTCAGAAAATCGACGAACTGTCTTCGATGCCCCTCGTGTGAGATCGCCGAGGGATCGGACGCACCGCCACCCGTATTTGTCTTTCCAGCAAACTCGCGACGAATTTGTTCGTCTCCCTCCTTCTCTTCGGCGAATATCCAGGCGGTGATGTTCGACTCTTGTTGCACAATCGAGCCCCGGTTGCCGGAGATTTCAACCTTCTTGAAAAATCCGGGGTGAACGGAAGTGGTGCCTTCAATAACGCCAAGAGCGCCATTCTTAAAACGCACCGTTGCAACCGCCGTGTCTTCCACCTCAATACGTTCATGCGCAAGCATAGCCGTAGCACCGGTGATGGAATCGATCGGGCCCATAAACCACTGTAAAAGGTCGATCGCATGAATGGACTGATTCATAAGCGCACCGCCGCCGTCCAGTTTTTTTGTTCCCTTCCAGCCACCATTGTCGTAGTAGGCCTGATCGCGCCACCACTTTACGTAGGCGTCGCCCAGCGTGAGTCGGCCGAAGCGTCCGGCCTCAATGGCCTTTTTGATTGCCTGACTGCTGTCGCTGAATCGTGAAGGAAAAATCACCCCGAGCTTTACGTTGTTGTCGCGACAGGCTTTGATCATGGCGTCGCAGCGTTCGAGCGTGATTTCGAGTGGCTTTTCCACGATGACATGTTTACCAGCCTGCGCGGCCTTGACCGCATAATCGTGGTGCGCTCCACTGGGAGTACAGATGGAAATTACATGAATGTCATCGCGTGCGATAAAGGCGTCGTAATCGGTCACACCTTCCACTCCAAATTTGTCCGCCGCTTTCCTCACATTTGCTTCTGATCGGGAACAGAAGCCCACAAGCCTGGCGTCAGGTATCTCTTTGACCGCATTCGCCTGAAAGTTTGAAATCATGCCAACGCCGACGATGCCGAATCCGTAAGTGCTCACGATACTGCCCTCAAATGTGGTGTTTGCAGATGCTCAGAAAATGGAGCCCTGAATTTTCGGGTAGCTTATTGCCGTTCTTCGCAAACCTCCAACAGGCCATCGCCTCGAAAAAAGCCCGCCCTGGAGGGCAGCGCCACGGTACGCCGTCGTAGCTCTGGCCTCCAGGCCGGAATCGATTTTGTCCAGCAAGCCATCGCTTCGAAATCGCCGCCCCTTTACTTTGACGCCTCATCCAGCAACTGAAGTATGAGAATCAGAGTGTTCGGATCTGTTTTTGGGTTCACCGCCGCCGCATTCCTGCCTGCCTGCGTTAACAGGGCTTGAGTCCAGCTAAACCCATTTCCGCCATTCCTGAATCCGATATCGTTACGCCATGACAGATCTCGCAGATTGTTGTTGAGTTGATTGACGACATCTTCCTTGCCCTTCTGCTCCGCCCATATCAGCCAGCAGGCAAACTGTCGTGTCATCGCAAGGGCCTCTGCTTGTGTCCACTGGTATCGGGGCAGGTAAAGCGGACCTCCCTGCCAGGGCACACCTTTCTCTGCCTGTTCTTTTGAGTAGCTCAGTTCGGCCAGTAAGACCTTCCGGACGATCCCGCCGCGCAGCCGGCCGTCGAGCGCACCCAGCCACGAGGTGGCGCTCATGCGATCCTGCTGTGTCTCACCAGTGACGGCCAATTTGACCAGTGGCCGCACCGCTCCGTTTCGCAGTCCGAGGATGACAGACGAAACCATGGCCTGCCTGGACGGATCCTTTGCATGCTCGCGGAGTAGATCACGAATGGTTTCCATTCCCCGGATTCGCAACAACGCCGCATTGGCCCACATCTTCACAAGGTCGGGAGTCTGCTGGTCTCCATTGATCAACTTAAGCGTATCCACGGCCCTGTTATCCCCGATATCGGCCAGGCAGACGATGGCCCACCCCCGCCTGCTGAGGTCGCTCCCTTCAACCGCCTCACCCTGTAACAGCGGAACGGCAGCGCTGCCCATGGCAATAAGCGTTGCCGCAGATCCCTCAGCCTGTTCAGGATCACTGAGGTTCTTGATGAGCGCGTTTTGATCAATGTCTTTGGCGAAGGCGGTTGACTGGCTCAGCAGGAGCGCGGATGCGGTTAGAGCAACGATGAGCAGCTTGCGTGAACCGGAAAGGACGACCGCTCCCAGGAGACAGGCTGCGCCGAAACTCAACAGGTAACCGTTTGGAGTTGAGATCTGGGAAGCGACTGCTGCCCCTCTGATCTGGGGAGGGGTTTTTTCGATTGCCAAGACATCACCGACTGGCGTGGGTGTTCGGTGGATCGACGCGTCCAAAACGTTCGGGAACACCTTGGGATTAAACGATATCAGGGTCAGGTTTTCCTTGGCGATGACGTCCCTTGGAAAATCGCCTTCAATCACGGTGAGTACCAGATTCTTGAACTCATTTTCCACCTCGCCGAGTGCCGCGTTGCGCTCCTTACTGATGACCTGGTTGATGAGTTCATCGACTTCCTTGCCGCGCATGCCGAGACGTTCACCGATTTTCAGAAGTTCCTTCTCATGCTCTTCAAATGGGTGGGACAGCTTGCCGGTCTTAATGGAGAGTAAATCCGAGGTAAAGGCATCGAGCGCATGACCGTTGTGCGGCGAAGGGTCACGGTTGTACTGGGGTTGCTTGAGCAAGCGCAGTTTCTCTGCCAGTTCAAGCGTACCGCCAACGACACGAACAGGGAGAGGCTGGGTCAAATTTTTGTAGAGCTTGTCGCCGGAGATTTTTTCCTTGATGAATTTGCCTGGGAGCTGTTTGAAACGGAGGTGCTGGTCGCTCAGCACATAAACGCGATTAAAGAGTTTTCCCTCATTGTAGGCCGAGAGCCGCATCGGCACCACGGGCGATTCTGTACTGAATCGGAATCCCATGGCCTGGACAGCACCGGTAAATCCAGCGTCACTACTATTCTCGGCACTGCGCATTCCAGGCCGCGGCTCAGCCGCGGACTTGCTGCCGATGTTGGCCTTCACCGCAACAAAACACCAGCCCTCATTAATGTAGTCCTTGCACGGCTCATCCATTCCCTTTGGATAGATGTACCCGTGTGCTTCCATCCAGATAGAAAGCGCCCTCGGATTCTTCGCTTCCAGCACCGCAATCTGATACATACCGACGGCTTCTTCCTTGAGGACTTTGATTTCACCTGCAAGCACAAGCTGGTCGGCCTTAGACTCCTCCTTCATTAGCTGCCGGGCTCGTTTCATAGCCTTCTCAGGCTGTGGGATGTAAACCACCACCTCAGGCGGATGCACTGCCTTCTCGATGTGATTGAAGATATCATCCGAGACCTTCCTCAAGGCCGGGACGCCAGGAAAGGGAATCAGCATCCCGAAGTCATTGACCTGGCCGCTGAATCCTGGGCGCAGCACGATGTCCTGGATGCCGTCTTTGAAAAAAACGAACGTCAACTGATCGCCCACGCGGGTCAGTTGCGGGCTGCCGGGCGTCAGAATCACAGGTGGCACCATGCCACAGGGATCAGCTAAAATGAACGACGGCAAGAGAAGCGAAAGCGTTATGTAGTTTTTCATGAATCACTCCAGGGAATGAAAGGTTGGTCAAGAGGTTCAGAGGTCTAAAGTCCAAGGTCTAAGGCCAATCTCAACTCCAGATTGGCCCAGAGACTTTTCTGGCCGTCGCTGATCAGAAACTTTTCCGATGTTTTCCATTCGCCTGATTCTTGGACCGTGAACCACGGTCCCATGCCGAAGTGGCGGCCCTCTATTCACAAGCGGGCCCATAGGTGGTGGAGTCCGACTCGCTTGACGGTGAAGCTCAGGATAGGAGCCGCTATTCCTTCCGTCCTGTAAACGTGCAGGTGCTGCTTCTTACCGACAGGGACAGACTGATCGAAATCCATGCGAAGTCTGCCTTCCGCGTCGACGATGCGTGCGGAGACGTGTGATTCACGGCCATGTTTCAGTTCTTTCTCAAAAAACGCCGCATGTTCCGAATTGAGCGGGGAGCATCCGTTCGCTGCCAGCCAGTCTTCCAACTGGTCAGCATGGAAGAGGAGGGTTTCAAGTGCGGTGGTCGCCTTGCCGATTTCTTCGGTAGAGAACTTTTCGAGCAGTTGCCGAATCTCTACCGGGAGCAGCTTCTCATTCTTCGCTGTCACTACTGCGCACCCGCTACTGCAGGCCGGCTTTGTAGTGCTGGCGCTTTGCAACGGCTTTTTCCCTTCAAGTGAAACGCTTGAGTTTTCAGCCAATCCCTTTTGCCCCCTTTCATCCAATCCCAGGCTGTCACCTCCCAGCAGGAGGTGCATCGGCAGACACACAAAGATCGTGATGGCAGTTCTCATATTCTCTCATCAAACCTCGCGTGGTCCGGGGATCTTTTTAACTACAGAGGAAGAGGGCCACGGATAAAAGACTCACACAGCCGAAGACGAACACTGCCGAGCGGGGTTTCATGAATTCTTTTTGGGAAATTCCAATTCCACTGCCAGGATCTTTTCAGTGTTCATGTGATTCATCGACAGGAATGCCGTCAGCACGTCTTTGCTTGCCGCTTCAAATTCGCAAACCATCGCACCTTCGATGGTATCGGCCACCATCCGAATCAGGCTCACGCGGTCGTCCTGGTCAAGTTTGTCAGCCAGGCGTTTGAGATTCTGCCTGGTCACGCAGGCAATCGTATGAACGGTCATATACCGAGGCATGGTGTCGTCTCCGTTGGTATTGATGGGGGGCAGGCATTCCGCCTGTCGTTTGGACTGATTGCGGTATCAGAGGGTCGAACTAAGATGTCGCCTATCCTAGACGAGGCGCTACAGGACGTAAACAGGGGCTCCGATCAGGCGTCCGCGAAGCAAGAATGACGACTGAGTTTGGAGCACCGACCTCGGAAGGGATGGCCAGAAACCACAGCGCAAGTATGTAATTTGCCGAACGGACCAGGGGCCGCATGGAAACGGTTTTCCGACCCGAATGGTAGTTCAGAAATTCGTCCTGCAAACCTTCATAAAATTATCAGGAGACCACCATGCCCGATTACGCTATTTCCGAAGTATTGGTAAGCACCGACTGGGTTGCTGAACATCTTAGCGACGACAACCTCCGTATCGTTGAGGTCGATGTCGAGACCGATGCGTACGAAGATGGCCATATCCCGGGCGCTATCGCCTGGAACTGGAACACACAGCTCTGCGATCAGGTACGCCGCACCATTATTGTGAAAGACGAGTTCGAAAAGCTCATGGGTGAGTCCGGCGTCTCGAACGACACCACGGTCATCATCTACGGCGACAACAACAACTGGTTCGCTGCGTGGGCTTTCTGGCAGTTGAAGATTTACGGGCACGCAGATGTCCGCCTCATGGACGGCGGACGTAAGAAATGGGAACTCGAAGGCCGCGCCATCAGCACCGATACACCCGATATCAAGGCCACCTCTTACATCGCGAGTGAGCCGGATAACTCTATCCGCGCATTCCGGAAAGAAATCTTGAACGCTATTCCTGAAGGTAAAGTCAACCTTGTGGATGTCCGTTCGAAGGATGAATTCACCGGCAAAATTATCGCTCCTCCGGGCCTGCCGGAAACCGCTCAGCGGGGGGGGCACATTCCGACGGCTGCCAACATCCCCTGGAGCTCAGCAGTTAAAGAAGACGGCTCGTTCAGATCTGTCGATGAGTTGAAAAAGATCTACCGTTCAGTCGATCCCTCCAAGCCGTCCATTGCGTACTGCCGGATTGGCGAACGTTCTTCGCACACTTGGTTCGTCCTCAAGTACCTCCTCGGCCAGGAGGACTCGAAAAACTATGACGGATCCTGGACTGAATGGGGCAACCTGGTGGACGCGCCCATCGCTACCGGGGAATAACGCCAAGAAAACCTTCCCATGTCATCAAACGAAGAACTTGCTGAAAAACTCGCCCGGCATCCTACCCTTCAGTTGATCGGCAATACGCCGCTGCTGGAGCTGGATTTCCTGAAGGAGGATTTTCCGAACGCGTCTATCAGTGCAAAAATTGAATGCTTCAATCCGGGCGGCTCTATTAAAGACCGCCCGGTGCGGCGGATGTTGATCGAGGCCGTTCGGACTGGCGAACTGACCCCCGAAAAGACCATCCTCGATTCAAGCTCAGGCAATGCCGGTATCGCTTACGCCATGCTTGGCGCCATTCTGGGTTTCAAGGTCCAGATGGTCGTGCCCGGTAACGCCAGCAACGAGCGTAAGATGCGGCTTAAAGCCCACGGGGCGGAAGTACTCTATACGGACCCCATGCTCGGGTATGACGAAGCGCTTCGGGTAGTGCATCAAAAAGATGAAGAAGACCCGGAAAAGTATTTCTTTGCTGACCAGTACGCGAACGAGAACAACTGGCGCGCCCATTACGAGACCACCGGCCAGGAAATCCTCGAACAGACGAACGGCAAACTTACGCATTTCGTCGCCGGCGTCGGCACAGGCGGCACCATTACCGGCGTCGGCAAGCGACTCAAGGAAGCCGACCCGAATATCCAGATCTACTGCATCCGCCCCGAACGATTCCCCGGTGTTGAAGGACTGAAACCACTGGGAGAGCCAGGAGACATCGTTCCTGAAATTCTGGATGAGACTGTCATCGATGGATACATTGGCGTTCCCATCGACCACACGGCGGACAGAGCGCACCTTCTTGCGGCCAACGGACTCTTTATGGGGCAATCGTCCGGCGCTTTCCTGCACGGTGCTTGCGAGGTCGCCAAGATGTTCCCGGAAGCAAAAATCGTCACCGTCTTCCCCGACTTTGGCGAACGCTACTTCAGCATGGGGCTTTGGGATTAAGAGGCCGGCAGTTCAGTTTCTTAGCCTGCTAACATCGAGAAATTATTCAGACTAATGTGTGGTGCAGCGCCACTTATCCCTTGACTTTTCCGCTTCAAAGCGCGATCGATCAATGGGGTTGTCGGGGGCTAGTCAGTGGCTACGATCAATCCACCAGGAGCCACAGGACGGAAAGCCAGCTACCCGGGGCTACCAACAAATAGAGGCTGTCGGGAAGCAAAGTATATTGAGATCGAGCCTGTTGTTGTCCCCCTCCCTCATAAGGGGTTTCAAAGTTCCAGATACGTTACCGTTTCACAAGTTATCCCTCTCAAATCTACAAACCGTTTCCAAAGAGGCTCAAATGCACAACGAATTCACTGCTCTGATCGAAAAGGATGAGGACTGGTTTATTGCCTACTGCCCTGAAATACCCGGCGCAAACGGCCAGGGCCGAACTCCGGATGAAGCGAAGCAGAGCCTTTCTGAAGCCATCGAGCTTATCCTTGAAGATCGTCTTGAAGATGGTCTGCGCGGCGCACCTGAAGATGCCATCAAAGAAATCGTCACAGTCGGATGAAGCGGAACACATTACTGAGGCATCTACGCAAACATGGATGCATTCTCAAGAGAGAAGGTCGCTCGCACTCACTTTGGACCAATCCGAGTACCGGTGATGTGGAGGCTGTTCCAAGGCATGTTGAAATTTCCAATAAGCTCGCAAGAAAGATTTGCAAGTGTCTCTCGGTGCCTGAGATAGGCTGAACGAAGTGTTTACAAGAGTAATCCACCGAAACCATCCGCCCTCGCGTTCCTGAATTTACCATGAGTATCCCCGTCCTTGACACCCATCAGCACCTCTGGGACTTAAATGCCCGTCCTCATTCCTGGACGGCTGACATTCCCACACTGAATAAGCCATTCCTGCCGGAAGATTACGCCAAGGCAAAGGAAGGGACGGACATCTCAAGATCCCTTCACATGGAGGCCGATGTCGATATTGAGTATCTGCCGGATGAAAATGAATGGATTGCTTCGTTGGTGAAGGACGTGGACAACCCTCTTTGCGGAGCCATCATTTCAGGCCGGCCGGAAAGCGAGGATTTCGGCAGCTATCTGGAGAAATGGGGCAACCAGAAATTCGTGAAGGGCGTCCGTCGAATTCTGCACACCTCACCGGACGAACTCTCCCAGTCCGATCTCTTTGTCGAAAATATTCGGCTGCTCGCGTCGCACGGGCTCACTTACGACTTGTGCTACCTGGAACGCCAATTACCGATAGCTGCCAGATTGGTTGGGCAGTGTCCCGGGGTGACCTTCGTCCTCGACCATTGCGGAGTCCCTGCTATTTCGAAGGGCAGCCCTGGGAAATGGCGTCAAGACATTCGCACCCTGTCCGGTTATGAAAACGTAAACTGCAAGGTCTCAGGCATCGTCGCTTACGCGGATGCTGAGAATTCAATCGAGGATCAGGTGCGGCCATATATCGATCACGTGATCGAATGTTTTGGTTGGGATCGTCTTGTCTTCGGGAGCGACTGGCCCGTATGCACCCTCACTTCTTCCTTGAGCGAATGGGTGGAAATTCTTGCGCGAGCAACTTCGGGGGTGGCTGAGGAAGATCTGCGGAAGTTGTATTACCAGAATGCCGAGAGGATTTACGGGGTCGCAGCGTCGTAGCTTACATGCTCGTGGCTACGTTTTCTTCCAACCCACCGTCGACCAGCCGAACCACAACAACAGACAGAAACCGATTCCCAAGCCGGCATTTTTCGTGTCCGGGAGCCGTTCATCCTTTTTTTTCGTCTTGAGGCTCACGAGCATTTCTGCTTCGGGCTGTACCTGCAGAGAGCGATGGAAACGGAGCAGACGACCGTGAAGGGGAAGGTTGAATTGAACCTTCCCCTTGGAGCTTGCTGCGGCGTCCTGGGATTCAATGATGCGGCTGGTGATTTCTTCGAGGTTGTGGCTTTCATCTTTGCTTAGAGAGCTTCGGAGCCGTTGCATACGCGTGGGGTCGAGCCGTTCATGGGCCTGGCCACGGAAACCCATGAGGGCGGGCTTCTCCACTTGCAACAGACCCGGTAATAACGAGCCCGAGCGCATTGGTTGGAACTTGGACGGACAACTCTCGAATGCCTCCATTGTGGATGCTGTAGCGGAACATGTGCGTGTGATTCACCAGCCCGTCATTGACAGCCTGGGCGGTGTTCGCTCAGAGGTTGATTTCGCCGGTGAAGACCTCGGTGGCGGGGCCGGTTTTGTAGATGCAGTTGTCTTCTTCAGACCACTCGATGTTGAGGTCGCCGCCTTTGAGATGGATGAGCGTGCTGCGGCCTGAGAGGCCGAGAAGATTGGCGGCCACGCAGACGGCAGAGGCGCCGGTGCCGCATGCGAGGGTTTCGGCTGAGCCGCGTTCCCAGGTGCGCTGGTTGAGCTCGTTTTCGCCCTGCTGAACCACGAATTCCACGTTGATGCGCTTGGGGAAAAGGGAGTGGTGTTCGATTTCCGGACCGTATTTCTCGATCTCAAAGGCATCGAGATTCTCGTCAAGGAAGATCACGCAGTGGGGGTTGCCCATCGAGACGGCGGTGAATTCGAATTCTCGATCCTTGATCTTGAGCTTCTGATTCACGGCCCTTTCTTCGGCCGGGCCTGTCATCGGAATCTCGCCGCGGGTAAGTCTGGGCTCGCCCATATTGATCCTGGCGGTCGCGGCCAGCCCGTTGGCGCCAGGTGTGATTTCAACCGTCAGGATGCCGGCGCCAGTTTCGACTGGGAATGAGGTCTGCTCGACGATCTTTCTGTCAAATACGTACTTGCTGACACAGCGCAGCCCATTTCCACACATCTCTGCTTCAGAACCGTCGGCGTTGAACATTCTCATCCGAACCGCCGCTTTATCCGACGGGCCAATCAAGATGAGTCCATCGCCACCGATGCCGAAATGACGATCTGATACCCGGATGGCGACCTCGGCTGGGTTTTCAACGGTTTCTTCAAAAAGGTTTACGTAAACATAATCGTTGCCGATGCCATGCATTTTGGTGAATTTCATAGTGCTTATCTCGGTGAAACGCGGGAGACAAAATAAGGCAAACCAATCAAGGGCGAACCAATCAAGGGCAGACTGATAAAGAGAAACCGATTAAAGGGCAGACTGATCTCAATACAAGCGTGGATAGCCCCGAAATAAACACCTGAAAAATCTCCAAACGGCTTGTAATTTGGTTCTGAGCTGTTCTAACAGGGTCTTGTGATCTCCCAGAATCACCCCCGTGGAGGCATTTCAAGTGAACAAAAGAGACCAGCGGATAATACGAAATCGGAAGCGAAAAGTGGAGCGGCGCCTTGACCATTCGAGGGACTTTTGTCGTGAATTACCCATGATAACGTTACCGACCCTTCAATATAGTTACTTTGGAAATTCTGCGCGTCGGGCGTGTACTCCTGGTTAGACCAACGGATGGCAAACCGATACAACGGATGAAGAATTGGATCCAAAATCCACCCGTTGTATCTGTCTCTGCTCCCTCCGTTTTCTCCTGTCCCGCCTCGGAATACTTGAGCTTTTAACCGGCCCTCTTATTCGGCAGAAATAACCAAACCAATTGAAGATACCATCATGACTTCAAGAAAGACTACAAAAGCTATTTTGGCCCTCGCGGCTTTGACAATAACTGGTCTCGTCCTTCCTGCCGCTGCGAGGGATATCCCGGCACAATTGCCCGCTCCGGACGGGAAAGCACCCGACACCACCAAGCCGGTCAAGGTCTACATTCTGGCGGGGCAATCCAACATGGTGGGGATGGGCGATATCAGCGGCGCCAGGAATCGGTATACAGGTATCTACCTGACGACCGATGCTAATGCCCCCAAAGGCCAGATGTATGTTTACCGAGGGGGCTTATACAAGATCGGCGCTCATGCGGTTTACGCTTCGGCGGACACGAAAACCACCGGTGGTGCTATCGTCTCGATCTATAAGGGAGCATACGATGTCAATGCCGATTACGAGAAGCTCAAGCCGGTCGAGACCGTCACGGTTGCTCTTGGCACTGTACAGGACTCACTTCCAACTATTGACGGCCCACACACCCAAGTGGTCAGAGGCTGGATCGATGTGCCGGAATCCGGAACTTACAGCCTGAACGCTGGCTTCGGCGACAGCGCCTGCAACATCACGGCTCTGGGTGGGCAGGTGGTTTATCAGAAGAGTCCGGGCGGGCAGGCGGTGCGACAGAATGTTGAGCTCATTGCGGGCAGGCCCTATCCGATCCGCATTACCTATTTCAAAGGAGGCTCGGCCGCGTTTTGGATGAGCCAGCAGAATCTTCTTGGTAAGGGCGACCTGGAAACCGTGACGAAGCAGGACAAGAAGTTTCCGTATCTCGTCGATGTCGAGGGAAAATGGACGGTTCGCAATGATGTCTATTTCCAGGAAGCCCGGATTGCTGCGGACGGAAGGGGCTGCCCTCTGAGCGCAACTTCGAATGGCAAGGCTATTGGCCCCGAGCTTGGCTTTGGCTATGTAATGGGCACCTTCCACGACGAGCAGGTGCTGCTCATCAAAACTTCCATGGGCAACCGTTCCCTGGGTTTCGATTTCCGCCCGCCGTCGAGTGGCCGCAACGCTCCGGACAACAAGTATGAGTCGCTTGAGTATAGCTTGATGGTCGAAGGCGTCCGTAAGACCTTGGACAAGATTGCCGAGATCGTGCCGGGCTACAATGGGCAAGGCTACGAGATCGCTGGCTTTGCCTGGTGGCAGGGCCACAAGGACAGCGGTTCCGAGGAAACGATTGCGGAGTACGAGAAGAACCTGGTCAACCTGATTAACGATGTGCGCAAGGAATTCAAGGCGCCGAAGATGCCTGCCGTCGTAGCCACGGTTGGTTTCGGTGGACACAACATGCCTGACAAGTTCCTGAGGATTCTGAACGCGCAGATGGCCGTCGGGGACCCGAAGAAGCATCCGGAATTCGACGGAACAGTGCGCTCGGTGGACATCCGCGATTTCTGGAGAGAGGTCGATGATTCACCAGCAAATCAGGACTATCACTACAATCGCAACGCCGAGACCTATCTGCTGGTCGGCGATGCCCTTGGCAGGGCCATGGTCGAGTTGATACAGGGGAAGAAATCCGAGTCTGTCCCACCGGCACCACCGGCCAGGCAGCAAGCAGTTGCTCAGCAGGCGGATCTTGAACAACCAGATCAGAGAGCGAAGGCGCTGGCGGCGCTGGCGCCGATCATTATGGACGGGATGATTCCCGAGTTCGTTGGCAAGAACCACGCGGCACTGCTGAGTGAATCAAACGCGGAAAAGGGCAAGCGGGTGTCACCGTTTCTAAACGACACGACGTACGGGTTGACCGAGTTCTACCGGCAGGCTGGGGACCATAAGTATGACTGGCACGCATTCGGCCCGGACCTCAAGAATCTGAAGTGGGGTTACTACAGCTTCGACCCACAAGAGAAGAAGCCCAGGGATCAAGGCGGCCCCCGTTTTCGCAAGGTGACCTACCCTGAGGGGATGACGAATTGGTTTGCGGTCGACTTTGATGCGGCCAAGGCTGGCTGGAAGAGCGGTCTGCCGCCCTTCGGTCAGTTTGGCGGCAAGCTGGAGAAGCCGGAGAGTGCCTGCTCGGCACCTTTTTGCGGCTGCAGCTCCCCGTTCAGATCCTTGTGGGAGAAAGAGGTCCTGCTGCTTCGCGGCACCTTTGAAATCCCCACGCTCAAGGAGGGACACCGCTACCGGCTCGTAGTTGGAGGCAGTGCGCACGTGAATGCCGGTGAAGGCTACGCCATCTATGTCAACGGCAAGCAGTTAATCGAGTATCCCAATGGCGTCGGTAAAAGAGAGGGCGGACAACCACGCGGTGCCTTTATCGACAAAGACTTTGTCAAAGAATTCCAGGGCGGGAAGGTGACCCTCGCGGCTACAAGCTTCTTGAAGTACTACCACCCAAGCCAGAAAAGTATTCCAGCACAAGGGCATTTCGACCTTTGGCTGGAGGAGATGAAGATCCCGCCGCTGGGCCATGTTGAGGTCAAATGATCAGATCTCTTGTCAAAATTTCTGGTTGCGGCCACGAGGCAGAAGTAGGATGAATATTCACAGAACAGAATGAATTTATTGAAAGGAGGCAAAGTTATGAACAGAAAAATATTATCGAGTGTGGTATGTCTGCTGGCGGTGACGCTAATTGGCATCACCAATTTTGCGACCGCAGAGAACACCAATTTCGATCCTAAACAGCAATTACCGGATCCGGATGGTAAAGCCGCTGATACCGGCAAATCGGTGAAGGTCTTCATCCTGATGGGCCAATCCAACATGCTGGGCTTCGGCCGGATCGGCCCGGAGGACAAGAACGGAACGCTTACTTATCTCACTAAGAAGGAAGACAAGTATTCCCATCTTGTAGGCGCCGACGGAAACTGGACGGAAAGAAAGGATGTTAGAAACGTACATGTTATGAATGGCAGAGATATGAAAAATGAGTGGCTCACTGTAAGGGGAAATCATATTGGCCCTGATTTGCAGTTTGGGCATATCATGGGCCACGTCCTTGATGAACCGGTACTCATCCTCAAGGCCTGTATTGGTAATAGAAGTCTGGGTTGGGATCTTCTTCCACCTGGAAGCAAACAGTTCGAGTTCGAGGGCAAGATCTATGCTGGGTATAAGGAATCTCCCTTGTCATGGGACAAAGGCACGGATCCGAAACCGATCAACTGGTATGCCGGCAAGCAGTACGACACGGATACAACCGACGCCAAGAACGTGTTAACGAATCTCGACAAGTATTATCCGGGTGCCAAGAGCTACGAGGTGGCCGGATTCGTCTTCTGGCAGGGCCACAAGGACCAGAACGCCGCACATGCCAGCCGTTACGAACAGAACCTGGTGCACTTCATCAAAACGCTACGCGAGGAATTCGACGCGCCTGACGCCAAGTTTGTGCTGGCGACGATTGCCTTCGAGGGCGACAAGCTGGCAGGACATGGCTTGACGGTCGCCAACGCCCAGCTCGCCGTGAGCGGAGAGAAGGGCAAGTATCCGGAATTTAAAGACAACGTAAAGGCCATCGATGCACGTCCGTATTGGCGAGACAAAGCCGTCTCCCCGAGTGGTGCTGGCTACCATTACAACCACAACGCCGAAACGTATATGGAAGTCGGCAATGAGCTTGGCTGGGCCATGGCGGAGTTGCTGAAGAACAAGAATTAAAGGTGCGATGTTTGTGACAACCGAGTCTGATTCGCTCTTCCGTCTGTCCGGGCCATCTCAGGCAGATATCGATTCTTTTCAGGACTATGGCCACATCGTTTTTCAGGACGTTCTCACGGAAGATGCGAGAGAAAACCTGATCGATGAAGTAACCCAACTCGAAGGAGCGCGCCAGTTCATCGAAGGGTTGGAGCACCAGAGCGAACCGAGAAGTTATTTTGTTCGCCCTTGGAACGATCGGGGGCCATACAGCGACAGACTGATTGATGACCCGTTCATTACGGCTCTGTTATGCTCCACCATCGGGGACGACTATCACTTCTGCCATTCTGCGTACAACATCGCTCCGCCCGGCATCGGCGAACTCCCCTATCACCAGGATCATCATCATTGGAAGCACGAGAACCCGGTCAACCTCGCCGAACGGGACAAGTATTATGTTCAGATTCTCTATTATCCGAATGGTTTCCAGCTTGGGGATCGCAGCCTCAAAGTTATCCCCGGCAGCCATCGAGTGGCACCGACCGGGGAGGCAACGCCTGAGCGGATGCTGGCGGGGGAGTTCGACGGGGAGGCGGAATGCAAACTGAAAGAGAAACGGCTCTCATTACCCCCGGGGAGTATGGTTTACATCAACGCCCGAATGTTCCATGCAGCCGAGGCAAAGCCCTTAGACTCGCCGCAAAGGTACCGCATCTTTACCATTGACATATTTAAAGAGGCAGGCCCGCCCCACCGTTTCACCCAGGAGATTCCTGAAGAATGGCTCGCAGGTGCTTCCCCGGAGAGGAAGAAACTATTCATGCGCGACCCATACACCGAAGGATGCTGGAACGCGCAATAGCGTGTTCCCGTCCTGCCGGCAAGAACGAGAAGCTGCCCGGGCTCATCATCGACATCCAGGAACGGTGCGTCGATATCGAGGGTGTTGTCAGCCTCGACAAAGGATTGCTTGAATTGATCGCCTGCACGAAGGGCAGCAAAGAGCACGAGTCGATTATCACTGTCATGGCCAGGCCGCTGCACATCCACACGGCTTTGTTGGTCCTGGGTGCCCGCAACGGCAATCCCGCGATGCACAGGCAAGTCGGCGAGCAAGACAAGCAGTGGATTTATGTCCCGCCGCGGGGCGACTCTGTAGAGGTCTACCTCGTCTTCGAAAACAAAGAGGGAAAGAGCGTCGAGCTCCCCATCAATGATTTTGTCGTCCGGGCTGAGAACGGGCATGACGGGTTCGCCGCGGACTAGGGAGACGGTGACAAAGAGGACGCTGGCATGGAAAATAAATTCCCGCCAGACGATCGACGAATTCAGGCTGGACAAAAAGATGGAAACGCGCAGCGCCAACCTCAAAGGGATTATTTTCAAAGACGGTGGCCGTACCAATTCCAAGACCCTGATCTGGTCCGGCGAAACGCTCATGGATCTCGATCTCTACCAGGCGCTCAAGGTCACTCCAACAACCATCGACGGCGGCAATTACCTGTTCACCGGCCATGGCGAATTCTCTTATGCTGTTTTATCGAGGCCGGCGGCAATTCGGATAACCATCAAGCTCAAGGCGAGTACTTGGATGACCTGGCAAGGCCAAGTCTGAGGGAAAGTCCTTTGGCCGAAGGCCAACTTCACCGTAGCCTGGGGCAACGCCCCAGGAAAAGAGAACGAACAAGTACCATTGGCCGAAGGCCATAATCACCATCATCCTGACGCATTGCGTCACGAAAGGAATTTCATGTCCCTATCTCTTACACGGCTCTACGCCCACCTAATCTTCAGCACTAAAAACCGACACCCATCCCTTGATGACGAAATACGACCTCGCGTTCATGCCTACCTCGCAACGATTATTCGAGGCATGGAATCTCCTTATGTTGTAGTTGGAGGTGTCGCTGACCATGTGCACATTCTCTTCGACATGGGCAAGATGCACGCGCCCGTCAAATTCGTGGAGCAAGTGAAGAGGGAGTCGTCCAAATTCGTGAAGAAGCTGGGAGCAAAATACCAGGACTTCTATTGGTAACGGGGATACGGGATGTTTTCCGTCAGCCCTACACATCTGGCGAATGTCGAAGAGTACGTTCGCAATCAGGATGAACATCACAAAAAGAAATCATTTCAGGAAGAGTTTCGAGAGCTTTTGAGGCGATACGGAATCGAATTCAATGAGGAGTATCTATGGGATTGAAAGTAGGTAGGCCAGATACTCGGAAGCAGATTTTCAAACACGGGGCCGGATCGCGTCAAGTTGGCCGAAGGCCAACAAGACGCGATCCTGTGGTATCACCCCAGGATCAGAAGGGCCCAGACACGTTGGCTGAATGCCAACTTCATCTGAGGGTGAATATGGCCTTTGGCCAATATCACGCGTTGCTTCCTTATACTTGGGGCGTTGCCCCAGGCTGCGGTAACCATGGCCTTCGGCCATAAAGACAAGCTGAACACAAACCGTGATGGAATCGACAACCGCACCTCACGCACTGCTATAGAAAAAAATGAACCACGAACCTTCCGGCGAATATTACGACTACACCAAGACCATGAAGCCCGAGCGGCCGTGGCTCGTCCAATGGGACCAAAGTCTGGTCTACCGGATCATGCATGCCTTGCGAGGCCGGGATGGCAAAATCGACGAGCTCTTCGTGGCATTTGAGCAGGCTCTGGAAGTGATCAAGCGCGTGTATCACCTCACCTGCGGCGTGCAGCAGATCGTCTTCCTGACCGGATGGCAGTTCGAAGGGCACGATTCCAAGTATCCCTCCTGGGCCGAGGTCAACCGTCATCTCAAGCGCGCCTGCGACGAAACGGCTCTCGACAGCCTGCGCTGGCTCATCCGCGAAGCGCGACAATACAACTGCATCGCAACGCTGCATATCAATATGTTCGATGCCTATGCGGACAGTCCCCTCTTTCAGGAGTATCTCGAGAAGGACATCATCGCCAAGGACAAGGACGGCCAGCCCATCATCGGGAACGAATGGTGGGGCATGGACTGTTACCACGTCAGCTACACCCAGGAGTGGAAGCACGGACTGGCGCAGAAGCGCATCGACGACCAGCAGATGGTGGACGGCTCCGACCTCTGCATCCCAGCCTGCTGGTGCGAAGACAAAGCCCTGATCGCCTACAGCAAAGACGGCTGCGACAGCAAAACTTGGGAACTATCGCCGGACTGGAAGGCTTTCGAACAGGTCAAGCTGTCAAGAATCACTTTGCATGGACACGAGGCGATTGGCGAAGCTAAAGTCGTGGACGTAAAGATCACCCTCAGCCTTGGCAAAGGCGAAGCATTGAAGATTAGTGCCTAAGATGAGTTTGCTTCAAGAGCCAACTACTTGCTTCTCAGTAAACATCACTGTGGTTAAAAGATCTTTAATGCTCTACTTCGTATTCATGATGGCCCTCACCGCAAGTCTGCCGGTTCGAGGCGGGGAGACTGACGTAGAGCAAGACACCATCCAGAAATTCTTCGCAAGCCGAGGGATGCAGGTCGACCTCAAGAAACGCGAGGTAAGGTTGGAGGCTTCAGTCTGCCTGAAAAAAGGGATTCTTGAGTACCTGGTGTGCCGCCCGAACAGCTATGAACATGAGTCCATTTTCGTCACCAGTACAAAGGCTCAGTATCTGCACCTGGCCCTTTCGCTGGTGGGGCTGCGGGAGTCCACCGTCAGTCCGCCGCTTTTCTTCTTGCTGGCGAAATCGCGAAAGCTTCAACATTCACGGATCGGAATCGATGTGGAGTACAAAGTGGACGGCAAGGAGGTTCGCTGCAGGCTTTCCAAACTCCTGGTGAATCGTGCGGACAAAGAGACTGAATTACCTAACGAGTGGATTTTCTCAGGCTCTCAAGTCCTGGAGAAAAATGGGAAGACCATTTATGCGGCCGATGATTCCGGGGCCGTTGTGAGCATCGTGCCCAACGGAAACGCGGTGGTTCAATTTGGCGAGGAGACCAGCAACCCCTATCAAGGTGAAGACAAGGGCATGGAAGCAAACCCCAATGCAGTACCCGCAGTCGGAACCCTTGTTAAGTTGGTTTTCAAACCGTTGGGCGACACTGCTCCACCTGTCGCCCCCGCTAAGAAGGAATGAAAATCACTATTCCGGGCAGTTGCCAGGATGACGTCTCAAACAAGACAGTCCGTTTGCAAAATCAAATATGAGTAAGAAACAGAGCTTGGACTCGGAGCGAAGCGGTGACATCTCCCCCAGGCTGGTCTATGCGATGGTGTTCTTCTCCGGCTTTGCAGGGCTCGTCTATCAAATCCTATGGATGAAGCAGTTGGGGGTCCTGTTCGGCAACACCTCGCACGCGGCGGCGGCTACGCTCGCGGCGTTTTTTGCCGGGGTGGCGGGCGGAAGCTGGTTCTGGGGCATGCGGTCGACAACAACCGACAATCCGCTGCGGGTCTACGCCTGGCTGGAGGCCGGCATTGCCCTGACGGCGCTCCTTTATTTTGTGGTGCTTTCCCTTTTCTATCTGATCTACCCAGCCGTCTACCAGAGCGTGGGCAACGGTGTCGCGCTGCTGGGCATCAAGCTCCTCCTGGCGCTGGTGCTGGTCTTCCCCCCCGCCTTCTGCATGGGCGGCACGATACCCGTCATCGGCCAGTTTCTAATACGGACAGAGGGGCAGTTCGGGATAACCGCAGCGCTGCTCTACGGCGTCAACACCCTGGGGGCCGCGCTTGGCGCTTTCCTGACCGGCTTCTGCTTTGTGCTCCTGCTGGGCCTCAAGATGACCTGTGTCGGCGCCATGGTCATAACAGGTCTGGTCGCGGCAACCGCGTACCGTCTGTCAGGTCGCAGCGGATATCCGGTCGCCGAGGATGAGAAAAATCAGGAAACGCCGACCATGCCCACCAGGGCGAAAGAGAAGCGCAAGAAGAAACGTGCGAAGGAAGTGACCAGACAGCCCGGCAATTCGGTAGACAGAATCGCACTTCATTTCATCTGTTTCCTTTCGGGGTTCGGGGTGCTGGCGCTTGAAGTGCTCTGGACGCGTATGTTCGCGCAGGTTCATGAGAATTCGATTTACAGCTTTTCGTCCGTCCTGGTGATCGTGCTGGTCTGTCTGGCCCTGGGTGCACTCATGGCATCGATGCTTGCCCGGCTTGCCTTTCCGCCGCTGCCGCTGCTGGCCTGTCTGATGATCCTCAGCGGCCTTGCGGTGTCTGTTTCGCCTTTCATCTTCATGTATCTGACCGATGACTTTCAGATGTTGGATGCGAGTGGCTCGTTCCAGCACTACACGGTGCAACTATTCCTGAAGGGCTTCGCGTCCATCGGACTGCCCACGCTGCTGCTCGGAACGGTCTTTCCGTTCCTGATGAAAATCGAAGAACGATTCGCGATTCAGCCCGGCCGTGTTCTCGGTCGCCTTTCGGCGGTGAATACGGTCGGTGCCATTTTGGGCTCGGTGGTGTGCGGCTTTGTGCTGCTGGGGCAATTGGGCATGTGGCGTACCATGCAGCTTATCTCTGCGATGTATCTCGTTGCCGGGATTCTGCTGCCAACTGCCTGGGACAAGCGAGGGCTTTTCATCAAGGCGGTCGGGGGCGGTTTTATCCTTCTGGCCGTTACAGGGCTCAGCCCGACCGGACTGCCGGTTACCGGTCGTGACCCCGCCCGTCTCGCGGAAGAGGTGCTGGAGGCCTGGGAGACGAGTGACTGCACGGTCTCGGTCGTTGAAAACATGGTTGGCCACCGTGCGATCAGGATCAACTCCAACTATCGCCTGGGCTCCACCGATGCCGCCCCACAGCAGGAGTTCCAGGGGCGGATGCCGCTGCTGATCTATCCCGGAACAAAGAGTGTCTTTTTCCTGGGGATGGGCACCGGCATAACCGCGGGCGCATCCCTGGACGAACCATTCAGATCCGTGGAACGCGTGGTGGCGTGCGAGATGGTTCCGGAGGTGGTCACCGCAGCAAGAAGATACATGGCCGGCGAGCTACCTGCGAAGGCGGTGGCGAGGTCAGAATACGACATGGCCTGGATGCCGGACCTCACCAACGGTCTCTTCAAGGATCCGCGTGCCGAGGTCCTTATTGAGGATGGCCGGCACTACCTGATGGCCACCAACGAAACCTTCAACATGATCAATGCTGACCTGTTTCTCCCCTACCGCAGCGGCGCTGGCAGTCTCTACAGCCGTGAACACTTCAAGAGTGCCAGGGCGAGGCTCAATCCCGGCGGGGTGTTTGTCCAGTGGCTGCCGTTGTACCAGATGACAGAGAATGAGTTCGGGATTGTTGCCAGAACGATGCTGGCCGTCTTCGAGCAGGTGACGCTTTGGCGCCACAATTTCCAGCCCGGCGCCGAGATCATTGCGCTTTTCGGTCACCGTGATGCTTCGCCTCTTCCCGCGTCCATTATTGATTCGAGCGCAGAAAAGAGAGCTTCAGTTACGGGACGGAGTTACCTCGACCTGCACCATCTGATGTTGCCGCTTAATGAACAGACCATCCTGCTCTTCTATTGCGGCAACTTGACGGCCGCGGCAGACCTCTTTGCCAGGTATCCCATCAACACCGATGACCGTCCGATCATCGAATACACGACCCCTCGAACGCTCCGCCAGAAGAGCGGCGATCTGCCCCCTACCTTTGTCGGCCCGCGGCTTGCCACGCTCGTCGACAAGCTCCTGACGCGTTGTCCCCCTGAGCTCGACCCGATGCTCGCAAAGCGCACGGTTGAGAATCGCCGGCTACCGGTGGCAGGGGCCGCGTTTCATCAGGCCTGGATCGAACAGGCCGTGGGCGATACCAAGAAATGCAGGGAGGCGTGGAACCGTTTTGTTCGTGAGTGGACGAATCAGGGAGGTGATCCCGGACCACGGAACTGACTGGTGACGATAGCTTCCATCGCGGCGGGAAAGTTTCGAACCTGAATAGTTCATGAATCGGAATGACAATGCTAATCACATCTCCAACGGCGAAGCAATTCTCAGATGTTTTTTAGCACAATAGGAATTTGCCGTGAGGATGGGGCCTCTGTAAAGATCAAACTTTGCAGAAACGGCCCCGCCTCCGTCAATGGGGGAAACGCGAAAACGCCTATGAGAACTCTCCAACGAATCGTGTCGTTCAGGTTGGTCCTCGCCGCAATGTCGGTGGCCCTCACACTATCCGCACAGAACGAATCTACGGCAGAGCCGCCAACTGCCGTCATCTCTCTTTCACTTCCCCCAGATCTCCAGTTCGGTCAAGGTCAGGATTTTTCCCGCCGCCCGTGCACCGAAGTGGAGTTTGAGACGGCGGCATGTCGAGGCAGTATCGGGTTTGAGAACTGCCACTTGCACGTTCTCATTGGCCTCGATGGCGCCCGTGCCCGCACACCGGACCCAATCCCCTTTGCCGTTCTTGTAAGAAAGAATTGTGTCAGGCAACTGACCGGAAAAGAAGAGGCGCAGTTCGCGGACAGGGAAGGCATTCTTCAAGTCAAAGGTGATGTCGAACTCGGAACGGTTCTTCCATGCGACCGCCCACTTTTCCACCTCGATGTCTTCGTACTTGCAGTAACCGGGCTTAATGCGCGCAGGGAATACATCCCGGTAGGAATCACGACGGTCGGTCAGGTCACCCCGGGAGAACGGAATCGGTTCCGCCTCGAAGAACAGTTCGTCTTCACCCTCCCCGTCGTCGCCATTATCTTTCATGTGGTCCGGGCTGAGGGAATAGGTGTAGCCGCCGCCGGTATCGACATTCTTGACCTCGACCGGCTGTTCCATATCCCAGTACATGAAATTATTGGTAAGGCACATTCCCATCGGCAGTTTTGGTGCCAGATCGTTGAACTTCTCGGCGGGGAGTTCGAAGCGCCACAAATCGCAGTCTGAGCTGACGCCCAAACCTGCATTCAGAGTTCTGAAAAGCTCGAGCCACTTGCCCCGGTCAGCGCCTTGGTAAACCGGCCCAAAAGGATTAAAGGCAAAGTAAAATGTGCGGCCCTTCCCGACAGACTTGGTGATGATGGCCGGGCTATTGTCTTCAAACCTGGCAAGGACAGTGGCTCCGTTCTCCGGTTCCATGATGTGGATTGTGAATAGCTTTGGGTTCGCCCCCGTGGAGATCTCGAGTGTGTCTCCCTTCCCAAAGGCCCCGAAATATCCTGGGGTCTCAATTCGGACGTGCGCCACCGATACCTGCTTCGCTCCTTTTAACCTCAATCCAAACAGCGCCTGCCGGCGATCCGATGTCTCCGTCCCGTCAATGTCATAACTGAACGCCTTGGGATCGGCGCAGACAATGGCACCTCCGTTCTCGACGAAGCCCCTCATCTTTTCAAAGGTGTCTTGGTCCTGGTAGGCGACTTTGGGCAGGACCAAGACCTTCATTCCCGAACCGATTGTCTTCTCCAGCAGATGTTCGTCGGTGAATCGGAACCAGTGGTTGGCCCTGACGAGCATCCCGCGTGCGCGGTGGTTCTCCCATCCATGGAAATTGGCACGCTGGCCCGGATACAGCAGGCTGCCCGGATCCGCCATGTTGGAGTAGTTGGAGTAGAAGAGCGCCAGGGCAGTCTTCTCGGGAAAGGCGAGCTTCCGCATGGTTTGCATGATGCGGCAAACACGAAGGAAAGCATTAAACCGGGGAGGCGAGCTGAAGTAAGGCGAGTGCAGTTCAGACCGCTCAGGTATGGTGTACATGTTGGCGTAGTAGGCATGGAAGCCCGTCGCGCCGTGCGCGATCAGACGACTGTAGAGCAGTCGGATGTCTTCGACGGAGTTTCGGTTCCCTTCGGTATGAGCACATGGCCACGTGTCCTTGCCGGTCAGGTCGGACACCATTTTCGTGATGACCGGGCCATCGCCCGACCGTGGAGAGGTCTGGTGTGTGAATACGTCGAAATTCTCCCTCTGCAGGCTGAATTCGTAGGGGTGCAGACCCGCCACCGGGTCCGTAGACATCAAGACCAGTTCGGGTGCCTTCTGCTTGATCAGTTCTCTCAATTTCCGATGACGTTCGCGCATCCTGGAGTTGATGTAGCGATAGTAGGCGATGCGGCGGAAGGGATTGTTGTCCTCCAGCGAGAGCGGAGCGCCAAATTTACCGAAGCCGTACTGTTCCTTAACCTCGGCGTCTACTTTGGCGTAGATGGGATGATTGACCTCGTGACGGGGCAGTTCCAGTTGGCCGCCGGCCGTGAACGGCTGACGCATCGCAAGCTTGTCCTGTTCGTCCCCGGCAAAGATCCCCCAGAGAACTTCCCGATGCTGGTCAATAACATCGGCCACCTGCTGGAGGTACCCCTCGACCGCCTCGTCGGTCAGGATGAACCGGTCGTGGTCGGGGAATTCGATAGGGTAATAGCAGATCTTCAACCCCGTCTGACTGCATGAGGACTTCATCTCCCGGTAATCAGTGAAGGCGATCGGGCCTGTAAGCAGGGACACCCCGTTCTGATCCATCTCCGTCATGACCTGCAACGTTGAATAGGCCAGTCCCATGCGCTTGGCGATGGGACGCATAAAGAAGTAATGGAGCGGGTGCTGCCAAAGGACCGCGCTGGCGCCAAGCGCCGACATCGGTTGCCCGGACAGGAGTTCCTCGAACAGCGGGTCGGCGGCTCCCTCGGTGTGGCCACGGGGTTCGTACATCACCGGCCAACGTGCCTCATAAAGCGTATTGGGAGGGCCTTCCGCAGCGATCATGAAATTAACGTGCTCACCGGGCCGTCCAGCGACCTGGTAACTGAGGTCGACTACCCCTTTGGCGCCCGGCGCGAGTTCCAACGTGGCGGAGTCGATACTGAGAACGTCGCTGTCATTGCGGGCAGTCGCCTCGCCGCGCACCACTTGCTTTACCCTGGTGAGATTCTTCACCAGGGCTTTGAACCTGTTGTTCTTCCATAGTGTCCCCTCGCGCGTCAGCTCGCCTCGGCTCAGGCCGATGCACGCGAGCGCTTCCGGGTCCTGACCGTCCGTAAAGAGAACGGGGCGGAAGCCTTCGGCTGTCCGGCTTCGTGGGTCAGGTTGTGCCCACGTCATCTGCTCAAGCTCGCCGCCTGCATAGCGGCGTCTTGCGAGGCTGACTGGAACAACGTTGTTGACGGGAGCGCCAGTGAGGCCGAGGTCGCTGAACGGAACGACGATCTCCGCGGTCCACCGGTCCTCCAGACGTTTGACCGCGGCCTTGCGTGACAGATCCCACCTTGTGTCCCCCGTGCCCGGTGTCAGCACTCTTTCGTCCCGTACCACGCCCAGGCTGTTGCAGCGGATCTGAAACCAGTTCCTTCCTGTGCCGCCAATATCGATCCGGATTTCGACGGCATCATCTCCGGAAAGATTCTGGTCGTGTTCATGGCGGTCCGCCTTGAGCTTCGCCATGTTGTTCTCGAAACACTCGAAGGACACGGTCAGCCCTTCCTTCCCGTAGGTGATCCGGGCCAGAGTTTCTTGATCTGCCTGCCCGCCAGTCGTGGCCGTAAACCCATCCACGGTGAACGGGTCCGCACCTGCCTTAAGCACGACAAGCTGTTCGGACGAGAGTACGGCGGTCGCCGATTCCATTTTGCCGGCATCCGGACGACGTTCGGATACGGCGCGCATCGGCACGGGACCGCCCGGAACGGACGGAGCATGCACCTCCGAGAACAGTCTGCGCGGTGGCTCGCCGGAAAGGGGACCGATGATGGCGAGGGTTACGGCGGCGAGGAACAGCGATGCTCTGGTCATCTGAAATCCTTTCTTTGAAAGCCTGTCACCACCATCGTAGCAACATGCTGCTGCCAGCATGTTGATTCTCCAGTCGGCCAGGGCGGCGTTCGGGACAGGCAGGCTGCTCGCTGCCACGATTGAGCAGACGGCAGGCCGGACCGCTCTCTGCAGCCGGCCGAAGCCAGGACGACTCTTTCAGCAGGATCTTATCCCTACTCAAACGTTATCACCCCAAGATAGTCAGCGTTGTTGAAAGAGGTGCTCGGCACCCACGCGGAAAAGACCATGTGCTCCGGGGCACCGGAGCCATCAGTATTGGTCCTGCCGAACTGGGCCCGCCATACTTCCCCAGACACTGCCTTCCTCCCCAGCGTCTCCCAGGGAATGGCCATTTCAACCGTCCAGGTCCCTTTAGGCTGATCCTTGCCGGTGGCAGCCTGGAATTCTCCGTTCCACTCTCTTCCGCCGTTCCCGGTCGCGTCAAAGCACGCGCCTGCGCTGTTTAAAATGAAGTGGAAGTAGTCGCTCTTGGCCGTGCCGCGCGGGAGCAGCACGAAATCGATGCTGTCGTCTCTCCAGACCGAGGTGTCACGTCCATCGTACTTGGTGATCAGCTTCTTCGTGTCTTCATCACAGACGTAAGCGATGTAGAGTGCGTCGTCGTCGTAGCCGACCCTGACGCTGGTCATGTCGACCAGTTTTGTACCGTAGCCCTTCTTCGAGATGTTGTGTACCAGGCCGAGGGGAGAGATACGCTGCCAGTCCGCTTCGTCGGCACGGCCATCGATGGTGGGCCGGTTCTTCATCCTGCCGGCAACGGTCACCCCCTTCAGGTAGTTGTCTAGTTGCTGCTTCAGGACGTCCCACGCCGGTTGGATCGCGATGGGAGTATTCGGGTTGAGTGCCTGTTCGTTCACACAGCTTTCTATCCCATCCATCCGGGCACGAAGCGCCGTGGCCAGGTCGCCCCCCGCCTCCTCGTCACCGGCCTTGACCTGCGCCTTCACCAGATTCTCGATGATGATCCCGCTTGCCTCGTAGTAGTAGGGGTCCATGGGGACAACGGTTACGCGGGGGCCGGATTTCCAGTTCCGGCCAACCATCAGGCCCTGAAAGAAACTGTAGAAATCATTCTGGAACTGATCGAAGATCAGCGCCTCGACCCCATGGGTCAGATGCTGCATGCTGTTGAGAGCGCTCACAAATTCGACCAGCTTGGCTGGCGTCAATGTTCCGCAGTTCGCCATGTTGCGGGCAACGAATTCACGGAGCGCATAGTATTCGGTCAGGCGGAAACACTTCCTGACCTGAAGCACTCTCTGCCGCGCGTTCTCGTCGGCCACGAGGCGCAATGCCTCGGCGAGGTGCCGGTTGCATTCGTCGACCCTCGCCGGCGTGTAGATAGCGAACTGATCACGCGGCTTGTTGGGGTACTCGCAGACCATGGAAAACACGGGCGCGTCATGCGTATTCCATATCTGCTCGTTCAGACGGTAGAACGCGGCCATCGGCGCGGCGGCCTTGCCGAATGCTTTGGCGCAGAATTCGTCAAGCCATTCGTCCGGAGAGCTTTCGATATTCCACAACAGGCGGGCCTTGATGTAGAGTTCCGGCGCATCCAGCCCCCAGTTGGGATACTCCTCGCTGTAGTATCCGCGTGCGCCGTGCGCATAGGCCATGCGCAGGTACTCAGCGATCGACTTGAGCGGCATCTTGGGGATATAGACGTTGCGCCCATGGCTCCACAGGTAGACTCCCAACGTATCAACACGCGCAGACCATTCGCTGAATTGTTTCTGGCTCCAGGCCTGCAGTTTCTTGTCGAAGTGATAGCGGGAATAGTCATTCGGCTGGACGTACACGACCAGATTCGGTTCGAGCTTGAAGGGGGGTGGGACGGAGGTGCCGCTGGCGTAGGCCATGCAGCCGAGCTTCTTGGCCGGATGCGTCTTGGCCAGATCGCGGCAGACTTTGTTCAGGAAGGAAAAGTAGACAAATGAGTAATTTTTCTTCCCGGCGTCATCGTAGCCGGCCCCCTCATTGGCCTTCCTGCAGGCCTCGCACTCGCAGAATCCCCCCATATCGTTGACGCCCATGCTGAAGACCTGCGCCTTCGGAAATGCGTCGAAGAACTCGCGTGCCGCCTGCGCGCATAGCCCGACCACATCCGAATTGGTCAGGCAGGGCTGGATACCCCGGTGCCCGGCGTGATCATTTTTCGGCACGTGGCGTTCGCCGCCGAAGTACGGGAAGTACTCCGGATGCTCTTTGCCGTATTTGCTGGGCGTAATGATGAACCCCAGCGAGTGATGGAAGTTGTACCGGGCTCGGATCCGATTTCGCTTCATCCAGGCCACGCCCTCTTTCGACACGGGGCCCGGCAAGCCGGCCGAAGTGACGCCGCTGAACATGCGCGACTTGAACGAGGGTTCCTCGACAACATTCAGAGCGTCGACGGCCAGAGTCTTGTTCTCGGGCACAATTTCCCACAGCGCACCCGGCTGGAGCCAGCGTACCCCGCATACCCGCTCCAGAAAGTCGTACACCGCCATCTCGCTGCCCCAGTCGTCAACGCCGACGAGCGTAACCTGGTCGCCCACACGCTTCAGAAAGATCGCGTCGCGGTCGTGCTTGTCGAACGGCAGATTGAGACCGGCCACGAACTCGGTGAAGCCCACATGGATGGCGGGGCCTTTCGTGTCCGTCCCGTCCTCGACGATGGGCAGCTTCGCGCCCGTGATGCGCTCGAGGTACGTCTGAAGCGTCTGAGCCCATTGGCGGGGCGGGATGTTGTACTTGCCCGGAAAGGTGAACTCATCCACGGCCACCTGTCGCTCCTCGATCACGTTCTGCACGACAATCACCGCCTTGGCTTGGCCGTTCTCCACAATACGAAGCGGCTTGGTCGACTCTTCGGCCCGACAAGTGTCGAGGTCAGACAAGCCCAATGCCAAGGCGGTCAACAGTACCATGGTGGCGTGCATTCGGCGCATACTTTTACCCTTGTTGGCAACGAGATTGATGTCCACGCGCTCGCGGATTCTCAGAGTAGCATAGTGGCGACTTGCCTTCCCTCAAAACCGAGATGCTGCTGTCGCGGTTGGCGTACCCTGCAAGCCGCGAATGGTCGCGGCCGCGGGGCGACAGATGTGAAGATTGTTAGCATAATCGCGCGATCTGAAAGACTCCCATGAAAACCCTCCAACAAATCGTGTCCTTCAGGTTGGTCGTCGCCGCAATGTCGGTGACCCTCGCGTTGTCCGCTCAGGACGAGGCGGACGCGCTCCTCGGCGGGAACGACGTAAACCCGACGGAGTTCATGGAGCAGTTGAAGGCGGCAAAGGCGCTGATGACCGCCGAAGTCTGGAAGCCTTCTACAGAAAAGGCGCGCGTCGGTGGAAAGGTGCGCGACCCCGAAGCGGAAGCCAAACTCCACGCTGATGGCATTCGAGAGTTGGACGCAATCGAAAAGCTGAAGGCGCTGCCGGGCAATGTGCGCATCGAGCTCTACCAGTTGAGGATGCTGCAATACTCAAAGATCCAACCGGACACGATCAAATACGAGAAGTACGTCGGCCGGCTCCTTGAAATACCCGATTGCCCTCAAGACATCCGAAACGAGGTCGAAGCACGGCAAGCCGATCTCGGAAGTCCGTGGCAGGTCATGCGGTCGTACTACGTCGAATGCCTGCCGGAGAAGGTGATCGAGGGCCGCAAGAAGGCGTATGAGGTCCACACAAACAAGAAGATCGCGGCGACCGATTTCAGCAAGAGCCCGGAAATGGCCGAGGCCTACAACAGTCTCGGCAGGATGTACTGGACAGACGGGGAGAACGAGAAGGCTGAGGAACTATTCCGAGCCGTCATGGAACAGAAGGACGTTCAAGGCAGTCAGGTGACGCCGGCCCGCATCGGCGATGCCATGATGTTCCTCGCCTCCATCGAGCTCCGGCGAGGCAAT
>JAQBXN010000226.1 GCA_027625095.1 Planctomycetota bacterium
CCGCAAAGAGAATACATCGCTTGAGCTTATGCTCATTCTCCAGGAGCCGCAGCAGAAAATATCCGACCATAAAGAACACAGTATAAAACGAAACCTGAGGCTGCATCGAAAGACCCATCATCCCCAAGCAGATGGCGAGGAGACCTGCAGGCCAGACAAGCTGCCGCGGGGCGTCAGCACCACTATGACAGATGCTATCAATCATCCAGAGGCAGAATGGCACCCAGGCCAGGCCGAGAAAACCGGTGTGACCCGGCACAAGCACATGCAGGAGATACTTGCCACCAAACATGAAAACGAGCCCACCCATCATGGAAGGCCAGGTATCCAGTTTTCGAGACCACCGCAGATACCCAAAGCATCCGACCCCACCAAGAATGAGATGCAAAACGATCATCCAGAGGATCGAGATGTTGGCAGGCAGCGTCAGCAGGAGCCAGTTGAGCGGATAGAAGGCCCAGCACTCCGGATTACCGATGAACGCGATGCCGGAGAAGATATTCGGATACCAGAGCGGTATTTCGCCGTGCAACAGCAGGCCTCGCCGCAGGTGTTCCTGCCACGCCATCCGCTGGTTAATGATGTCCGAAAAGCTGGAGTACAAGACCGATGACGGTGAACACAACGCCTCAGCGAAGAAGAGCAATGCCAGCCCAGCCAGGGTGAGGCAGGCATGCACGTCCCTGTTTTCACTGAATTGTTTCCGGAGGGATATCTGCACAGATAATTGGGTTGAAGACTTGGTTGTCGCGGAAAGTGTATGCGGCGAACCGTATGACTTGTAATCGGTAAATGCAGACATATAAGAGGCATGCCTGCTATCCAAACAGCGAGAAACGAAATGAAGTCCGAACCCACCGAAAAAAGTATGTTTCGCGTCGAAAAATTGATTGCGAGCTACACAAAAAAATCCGGCACATTCACCCATCCAGACAAACAGGTGACCGACGCCGTCCAACTGGGACTTGCCCAGAATCTCGATGAGCTGGGCAAGCCGCTCTGCCCATGCCGCTTTTACCCGGATAAGAAAGCTGAAGTCGAACATCGCACCTGGATCTGCCCGTGCGATGACATGCAGATTTATAAGTATTGTCACTGCATGTTATTCGTCACCGAAGACGGATTACCGATCACCCAATACCTTCCCGAAGGGCATGAAGGCCATTCCATCTACGGCGAAGTAAAGGACCCCACTCCGGAACTGGGCCGCCCCCTGCAGGACAAAAGGGAGGAGCGCGAAAAAGAACGCCAGGACAGACCGTCTTAGTTCACCAATCCCCATCTTCATCTCGTGCATGATGAATTAACCGCTCTTGGGATCGAAACACCTTGCACTTCCGTCTAAGACTGCCTTGCGGCCACAACCACCGGGGCTGCCTTCTCCCGAAGCCAAGTCGGCGCTCAAGAGAGCAAAGCCACGGAGTTCGCCGCGCCTCCAAATTCAGGCGAAAGGTTAGAAGCGGACAGGGGCGAATCAGACTTCCACTTCTGTTTCTTCAATCTCGGCCTTGGCCTTCAAGGTCTCGACGTAGCCGGCAATCTTCTCCAGCCGCATGCGTTCAGCCGCGATCTGATGCACCTGTTCTTTGATTTGTTCCAAAGGATACGGCGCTGGTTCTTCCCGGCCCAATACCGTAGCAATGTGATATCCGAAAGGGGTCATGAAGACTGGGCTGATTTCGTCCTTCTTCATTGAAAAAACCACGGCCTCGAACTCCTCGGCAATCTCACCGGGCGAAAACCAACCCAAATCGCTTTCTTCGCCGGGCCGATCCGAATGCTGGTCACACAACTCCTGAAAGTCTTCACCTGCCCCCAGCTTCTCTCGCGCACCAACCAATTCGTTATAGGACGACCGTCTCCCCGCGCCGTGATCGAGACTCTTGAGTATATGCTTCACATGAATCTTGGGAGGCGATACGAAGCTATCGAGGTTGTCATTGTAGTACTGCTCGACTTGCTCTTCAGACAGCACAGGCATCCCACCCACCTCGCTATCCAGCAGCTGCTCGATGACAAGATGCGTCTGAATGTTTGATTCCAGATTCGCCCGATCCTGTGGACAGGTCAGCGATGCCTCAAACTGAAAATTCCCTTCGTTCTCCGCTCTTAATTTCTCAATGGCCGCATCGATTTTTTCCTGAGCGACACTGATCCTTTGGCGTCCTGCCTCCTGTGCAAGCAGCACCCGCGTGATCATATTTTCCTTCGCCATTTCGTGGTACTCTTCCTGCCCCTCGCAGCAGGAAAGGCCTTCCGGCCCCTGTTCAGCAAGCCCGCGCAGGCGGTTGTATTCGGCATAAATTTCGTCGTCGGTAATGAACTCGCCGTTTACAGTGACAGGCATGTTAATTTGAAGGAATCAGGTTGAAGAAAATAGGAAAGCAGACATGCAATCATTCCACCACTCTACCACTCCGCCATTCCGATGAACCTTGGACCTTAGACCTGTGATCCTCTTAACCTACTTTTCTCCTTCCCGTTTCATTCTTTGTTCCTCCATCAATTCTGTCCAGGGAATCACGCCGCATCTTTCGGCCCACTCTTCGTAAAGCGGCACCAGAGCTTTCACCACGTCCGGATGATCGGCGGCTAAATCGTTCAGTTCGGTACGGTCGGCAGCAATGTCGTAGAGTTCCCAGTCACCCGGGTGTTTGTTCACGAGCTTCCAATTTCCTTTACGAACTGCCCGGTTGCCCTCGTGCTCCCAATAAAGGACTTCACGTTCATTCGGCTCGTCATCAAAGATGGGCGTCAGACTCTTACCCTCGAGGGGAAAGAGCTCATTGCCTTCGTACTCGGCTGGATATTCGGCCCCTGCAACTTCGAGGAAGGTGGCCATGATGTCCGGAAGCTGGCCTGGCTGATCTCGGAGTTCACCAAGGCCGGGGATTTTGTCCGGCCAGTGCACGATCAGCGGCGTCGCAATCCCACCCTCATGCACCCAGTGCTTGTAAAGACGAAACGGTGTGTTTGAAACGTTTGCCCAGGGGACGCCATAGCTCTGATAGGTATCCTCACCGCCGGGCATACGACTGGGATCGTTCCCGAAGGCGACCTCCCCTCCGTCCCGGGTTCGGGCCGTGGCAATATTCGACTTCGGCATGCTTTTGCCCCACTGCCCGCCGATTTCTTCCGCACATCCACCATTGTCCGCAAGAAACATGATCAGCGTGTTCCCCAACTGGCCGGTGTCCTTCAACGTCTGAATGATACGCCCGATGCCCTGATCCATTCGGTCAACCTGAGCGGCGTAGACTTCCATCCGCCGGGCCTGCCATTCCTTATTTTCAGCTTGCTCCCACGGCACTTGCGATTCGTCACGAGGCGTAAGCTTCCAATCAGGATGAATGATGCCCATTTCAATAAGCCGTTCGAGACGCTCGTCTCTCAGCTTGTCCCAGCCACAATCGAATCGGCCTTTGTATCTGGCGACATCCTCCTTCGGGGCATGGAGCGGCCAGTGAGGCGCCGTATAGGCCACGTAAGTAAAGAATGGAATCTCGGACCTTTCTTCCTTGTGTTCCTTGATAAATTTGCAAGCCCAATCGCTGATTGCGTCTGTGTAGTAGTAATCGTCTTCGTCTGGCGGCTCGACGGACTTGTTATCGATGGTCAGCGTCGTTGGCTGGAAGTAACTGCATGCTCCCTGAATCGTCCCGTGGAAACGATCGAACCCCCGCTGAATGGGCCAATTGTGCTGCGGCCCAGTGATGTGGCGCGTCACGTGCCACTTGCCGCTCATGTAGGTTGAGTAACCCGATGCCTTCAAGACTTGCGCAATGGTGACGCTCTTCGGGCTCAAGTCGCCGCGGTAACCGTCATGATCATAGTCGTTCATCATGTGCCCCACCGCCGCCTGGTGCTGGTAGAGTCCGGTCAGCAATGACGCACGAGTCGGGCAGCACCTTGCCGTATTGTAAAATTGCGTGAAGCGGATGCCGTTGTCCGCGAGTTCATTGAGACTCGGAGTTTCGATCTCCCCGCCATAGCAGCCAAGATCCGAAAACCCCATGTCATCGTTGAGGATAAGAATAATGTTGGGTCGGTCAGCCATGTTGTTTCCTCAGTAGTTGCATTGCCTGTAATTGGTCTGCCCTCAACTGGTTTGCCTTCAATTCTTCAAGGCTCGATCCGGAATTCAATCTGAGTCGCCGTACATGTATTATCCGCCCCGTTTCTGCACCCAATAATATCCGGTTATAGTAACCATCGGATTGGCTCCGCGGAACGAAGCGGAGCATGTGCAAGCAGCCCCAATAAAAACCATGTCTAAAGACCTGCTCAGAAACCTTCCGTCCGTTGACGAACTCGCCCGCGCGCTCTCGGAACGCATCTCTCTCCCTCTGCCACTGCTCATCCGGACAGCACGCGAGGCCATCGACCAGGCCCGGGCCGCCATCCTTGCAGACGATTGGAACGGCACCACCGATATTGCAAACGAACTTGAATCTCGCTCACTTGCACGCCTTCAAGGCCTCCGCTCTCCCATCCCCGTCATCAACGCCACAGGGGTTGTCCTGCATACAGGGCTCGGCAGAGCACCGCTTTCAGAAAGAGCCGTCCAGGCCATCCAGGCCATGTCGGGTACCTACAGCACCCTCGAAATAAATCAGGAAACTGGCGAACGGCGCAGCCGCCTCCTCTATACCGAGGAACTCCTCAAGGTCTGGACAGGCGCACCCGCTGCCCACATCGTCAACAACAATGCCGCAGCAATGTTCCTGGCCCTGCAAGGACTCGCCAAAGGACGGAAGGTCATTATTCCGCGAGCAGAGATGGTTGAAATAGGTGGCAGCTTCCGTCTACCCGACATCCTGAATGCCAGCGGCGTAAAGATGGTTGAAGTCGGCACTACCAACAAGGTCCGCATCAGCGATTTTGAGCAAGTAATGGATGACGAAACGGCTCTCCTGCTCAAAGTTCATACCAGCAATTACCGCGTCGTCGGCTTCACCGAGTATCCGAGTATCGAGCAGATGGTAGCTCTCGGACGCAAACATCACGTCCCTGTCTTGTTCGATATTGGCAGCGGCGCGGGCGATGTGTATGAGGGTTGCATTGCAGCCGACGAACCGCTCGTACAGCAGGCCATTGATGCAGGTACAGACCTCGTAGCCATGAGCGGTGACAAGCTTTTCGGCGGCCCGCAGTCCGGCATGCTGCTTGGCAATAAGGACATCATCGATCAGTTGAAGGGGAATCCACTTTCACGCGCCCTGCGGATCGACAAGATTACACTGGCTGCACTGGCCGCGACCCTCGAACTTTACCTCGATGGCAAAATCGCAGTCGAAGAGTCTTTGCCAGTCCTTCGCATGATCAAGGAAACACAGGAATCTGTTCGAAGGCGCGCAGAGACGCTGCACGCGCTCCTTTCAGCACAATCCCCTGACGCGAGTTTTTCAATCGTAGAAACCACGGCCACCATCGGAGGAGGCTCAGTGCCTGGCGAAGAGATCCCCAGCGCCGGCGTTGCCATCCAAACCGACAGGACATCAGCAAACACACTCAGCCGCAACCTGAGAATGGGCGACCCTCCGGTATTTGGATACGTGAACGAAGATAGATTTACAGTGGACGTGCGGACCGTTAAGGAGACGGAGTTGGAAACCCTCGCGGCAGCAATTTCAAAGGTACTCATCCAGCCATAATTCATATCGTCTTTTTCTTCGTCTGTCCGAATCCTTGTGAATCCTCTTCTTTTTCCTCGTCTGCCCGAATCCTTGGGAAACTTCTTCTTCTTTTTCCTCGTCTGTCCGAATCCTTGGGAAACCTCTTCTTCTC
>JAQBXN010000097.1 GCA_027625095.1 Planctomycetota bacterium
CGACAAAGCATTCAGTACCAAGCTCTGCGGCTCACCTATCCGCTGACACGGGTTCACTGAATATTTACTGGCGGAGCGGCCACCAGAGTTTGCTTTCGATTGGAGACTACTTCCATGTCACATCTTCGACATTGCCAGCCGCCAAGGGAAGACCAAATCTAGACCTGAGAGGGCGTCACAAGCGATTTCGCTACAACAATTTGTTTCGCCCTCACAGAGCTTGGAGGCGACCGTTTCTCCGGACCCAGGGCAGCGCACTGGGCTACTATGTTCAGGCCCCTTCGGGGCAGAATGATGATGAAATCGACTTATTGCGAAGGAGTCTGTCAGCTTGTGGGCTCAGCGAAAGCCTGCAAGCTTGCAGGCAGCTCGCGGCTACGTTACGACCGCCGCTCGTCTACACAAACTTCCTCGCGCCGCGCGAGAAGTGATAGCTAAGGATTCTAACCAAGATTACAAGCACTTCGCGCAGAATATCCGAAGTAATTCTGTACTCTCCTGCAGGCTACGTACTCAGCACGCTCATATCATAGCCCGACTTCTTGAGGAGTTTGGCGCAGTCAATCTTCTTTCCGGTGGCCGCGGCCTCGAGTATGGTATCGGTCAGCAGCGCTACTCGAGCCCCGAAGATGGGCGGTACGTAGTTGTTTTTTGTGCGGCCGGTGAGGAGCCTGCCGAAATTATCGGCGGGGCATTCGGGATAGTTTTTCGGGACAGAAAGTGGAATTTCCACGGCTGGCTTCCCAGGCTTGACAAGCATGAGCTTTTCACCCTGATAAAAGAGCGTGCCCTTATCGCCCATGATACGAATGTCTTCATGGAATCCGTGGATATAGTCGCCAAGGATGATGAGGCGGCCGGCCGCTCCATTGGAGAGCTCGACATTGAACGAACCATTGATAGGCACTCTCTTTTTTTCGCCCTGGTAATAGTAATCCGCGCTGCCTTCCGCGCTCTTGGGCAACAGGTCGGTCATCCAGAGCAAAATATCCTGGTAGTGACTACCGGAATCGTTGAGCTGCCCTCCCCCGGAGTAACGTGGGTCGCCTCGCCACGCCCGGCCTGACCAGTCTTGCGCCATGTAGACAAAGAAAGATTTCACTTCGCCAATGGTGCCGCGCTTGATGAGTTGGCGGACCGTATAATATTTGGCCGCGAAGTGGCGTTGATAGTGGATCAGGTAAACGAGGTCTTTTTCTGCAGCGATACGTGCGGTCTCGAGAGCATTGCCAACACCGCAAACCATTGGTTTTTCAATGAGCACATGTTTGCCAGCCTCCAAAGCGTATTTAGCGTGCTCATAGTGGAGCGTGTGCGGCGAGAACACCCCGACTGCATCTACATCCAATTGGTCGATCAGCTTCTTGTAGCCGGATCTAGCTGTCAGATGCTCCACACCATAGCCGAGGCTTGCTTCGAGCTGTGTGATGCAGGCATCGTTGGTATCGGCTGCTGCGACTACTTCAACGGAGGGTGTGGATTGCACAAGCCGCATGACGCGGCTACGGCCTGCGCCGCCGGGGCCGATAACGCCGAATCTGATTTTGTTCTTTGACATGGTTAGGAATGGTTGATGGTTGATGGTTGATGGTTAATGGTGACTTTGAGCCTGCTTTTCAATGATGGTCGCACGAGTAGAATCTCTGCGCCTCAGGAATGCAACCGGGCAGAGTTCTTCACATTCCGCCATCAACCATCAACCATCAACCATTCCCTCATGAAGATCGCAATGGCACAGATTAACCCCACAGTGGGCGATATCTCTGGAAATCTTCATAAGGTTCAGGAGGCCTACTGCCATGCGGTGAAGGATGGGGCCGACCTCTTGGTCTGTCCGGAAATGGTGCTGCTGGGTTATCCGCCAAAGGATCTGCTGGAGCGTTCGGAGATTCATAAGCGGCTGGAATCTGCGATGAAGGATCTGGAGGCGATGGTTAATGATGTGGGCCTGATCTTTGGGACAGTGGTGCGCAATACCGGGCATGGTCGCCCCCTCATCAACGCTGCGGTTTTGCTTGCTGAAGGGCAGACGTTGCAGACAGTCACCAAATCGCTGCTGCCAACATATGACGTGTTTGATGAGGAGCGTTACTTTGAGCCGGCCATTTCCAGTGAGCCCATTGCATTCAAGGGCCAACGGCTGGGAATTACAATCTGTGAAGATATCTGGAAACATGCTGAAGAGGACGTGCCGCACGATTACGGGCGAGACCCGGCGGCGGAGCTCGCGGGCAAGGGTATTGATATTCTGATCAATATCTCTGCTTCTCCATACAACAAGGGCAAGGCGGAATTGAGGCAGGAATTGTTGTGCCGGGTAGCCCGAAAATTCGAGGTACTGGTCATTTATGTAAACCAGGTGGGGGCGAACGATGAACTCATTTTTGATGGACGCAGTACGGCCTTGAACGCGTCTGGCCAGGTGGTTTGCGTGCTTCCCGGCTTCGAGGAAGGGATGGGCATCATTGATACAAATGCGATGATCGAGGTGAGTGTCAGCACCGGAGACGAGATGGAGGAGATCGTGGACGCGTTGTCTCTTGGCGTTCGAGACTACCTTCGCAAGTGCGGCTTCCGACAGGGCCTTATCGGACTCAGCGGCGGGATTGATTCTTCCGTGGTGGCCTGTCTCGCAGCCCGCGCGCTCGGCCCGGAGAATGTGTGGGGGATTTCGATGCCGTCGAACTTCAATCTCAGCGCCAGCTATGAAGACAGCAAAATTCTGGCGGAGAAACTTGGCATTCGATTCGATACACTGCCCATTCAGGATATTTTTGACACCTACTTGAAAGCCCTTGCCCCGGTTTTCGAGGGCCGGCCATTCGGGCTGGCCGAGGAGAACACACAGGCCCGCATCCGCGGTGGGCTGCTGATGGCCTGTTCAAATAAGTTTGGCAACATCGTTCTGACCACCGGAAACAAGTCTGAACTTGCAGTCGGTTATTGCACCCTTTACGGGGATATGTGCGGTGGGTTGGCAGTGATTTCAGATGTGCCGAAATGCATGGTATATGCAATGGCGGATTGGTTTAATCGCGAGGAAGAGGTGATTCCTCGCAGGGTCATTGACCGGCCGCCGAGTGCAGAACTGCGTCCCGATCAGAAGGACCAGGATTCACTCCCTCCATATGAAATCCTGGATGCGATCCTGAAGGCCTTCGTCGAGGAGCACCGTTCCCGTGAAGAGATTCTGCAAATAGGATTCGAAGTAGATGCGGTAGACAAAATCCTGCACTTAATCAATTTCAACGAGTACAAACGCTCGCAGGCCGCGCCCGGGCTGCGAGTGACGACCAAGGCATTCGGTTTTGGCCGCCGTATGCCTATAGCCAAATCATTTGATGTACTAATGGGCAAATAGCCCGTGGCCCGTCCCAGGAGATCGGCTGGGTATGACTATCTCAGATTCTGCAACTGCAGAGATGAGAAATAGTAAACGCTATTTCGGCCAGGATAAACAGAGTCGAGAGAGATATCTCCTGTATCCGCCTTGGCATCGTTATAGGTGATAACAGGATTCTTATTGAAAATGACCTGAATTCTGCTGTCTTTGAATGCCAGTCGGAAGGACAGGGGCATATCTGGTTTGAAAAGAGCTCCGGTACTTTCACCCAGTATTTCGGCTTTCTCCAGACCGTCGTTCCAGAGATAACGAATTAGAGCGATCTGTGGTTTGGAGGGCTCGAAACGAAGCGCATATCGCGTGTCCCCGGTATCTCTGAACGAGAATTCAAAGCCTCGTTGAGTTTCCTTTTGGGTGTATTGAAAACTCCCTTCGAGAAGCCCATTTTTTACCGGGAACATCAGGCGCATCGAGGGGGCACGGAAATAATTAGACCAGCGTGACAACCCATTCTTTGTAGACCACTCATCTGGCGCTTCGGACCATATTTTGGGCATTCCCTCGTTGAGTAGATTAATTCGCTCTCCCGATGCAAACTGACTTTTCACCTTCGGTAATTCTTCGGCAAGATAACTGCCTGCGGCTTTGGCTTCCTTCAACCAAGACGATCTGATTTCGCCTTGAACACGAATCTTCTTGATTTTGAGAACTGCCTGTGACCCTATAAGGACCAGGCGCGGGCCCGGGCGGCTCTTCAGATCGCTGGCCTTCAAAAAGACCTCGCCATTAATGGACCAGGCGATATTGCTGCCGGTTCTTGTAATTGCCAGCACATAATCAGTGGCAGGCTTTAAAGAACTCTTATTTGAAGAAACAATCATCTGTTGTTTTTCACCGCCCGACCACATGGTGCTGTCAAGGCCACTCTGCAGCGATTTAAAGAATCCGAAATAACCACGCGGCAGGTCGTTTTCTAATGATGAGGGAAGATGAACCTGGGCAGCGGCATGAACGCCCCAAGCTAGAAAAGCTCGTTCCGGATTAAGAAATCGATCCACCCGAAAGTGGATTTCCAGTTTGTTGATCTGATCGTAGGAAACCCGATACCCCAGCCAGAAATCACCTCGGATATCCAAACCACTAGGCTCCGCCTTCAAATCGCCCGTATACCACCAGTCGGTGAGTTCCTGGGATTTCTTGAACGAATACTCCACATCCAGATTGTCACCATCCAGCCTGGCATCGCCTACGAGCGCGCCTTGGAGGGTTCCTTCCTGCATCTTTTGCTCGAATTCGTTAAGTGTTTTTTGGGCCGCAGCGACCGCTTTAGTGTCTGCATATTTTTCATTAATTTCATCCAGTGTGCTTCTGATGTCTCTCCAGCGTTGTTCGCCTACCAGCTTAACGACATCTTGAACGAGTTTTTCTGCGTCCTTTTCTCGAACAATAGAATTCATTCGTTCCAGAGATTCATGCAGCTTTGCAATTAGTTTGCTGGACTTCTTTCCTTCTTCAAATCGCGCTTGGGCGATGGATTTTTGACCGCGGAAAAAGGCCAGGATGGCGAGTTGGGCCTGTGTTTCAGGATCCCGAGAACCGATTGCAATTCCCGCCAGTTCCAGTTGCTGATTTTCTGTCAATTCCGTCAGAGGCCGCGCTATCTCCACGCCCTTGGTGTTGATATAAATTTTGCCATCTTTTACATCGGATACCTTGCCCGATACTGGGCCTACACGATGCGTGAAACCGATAAGGCTACGAGCATTTGCATCTGCATTCTTGAAAATCTCATCAATACTCCTGATGCCGTGTTTCCAGAGTTCGACCTCGGCACGGTTAACTCCTTTTAATGTATCCAGGAAGTGTAATGCCTGGTCATAATCTTTTCGGAGCACCATGTTAGTTATCTTTGAGTAATGCTCATAAATACCGTCAAAGCTCTCTTGATTTTCTTCAGCATTTGACGGGGCCGCGGGCTTGCCCTCTTTAATCTGTTTTTCCAGCATAGAAAATTCAAGAGCATAGGCGCCGCCTTCGTGCATTGACAGAAGTTTTCGGGCGCTCGCCAGAGCAACCTGTGCACTGTCTGAATTTCCGGCGCTGTATGCTTTCCGTGCCTCATCCATGTCGGCCATGAAATAGGGGCGCGAAGCATCTCGAACCCGCTTCATCTCCTTGTCCAGCAAGATGTGAGTCTCGGAAAAACCGCCTTTGGAATCCGACTTCTGTTTAGCCTTAAGCTCTGCAAGCAGGGTATGGGCTGCGATAAACTGTTGTTTCTCGACGAACTCGTTTACCTGCTGAAGGATTGTCTGTATTTCAGGATTCTGTGGCCCATTCTCCCATGGCTTTTCTGCGGGAACAGGTGTGATTTCTACGGGTTCTTCTTTGGGGGATTCGGTCTGTGTTTTTAATGGTGTTTTGTTGGAGGCAATGGTCTTTTTAGAAGAATTGCCATTCTCAGCCCGTCGAATGGGCTGATAAGAGTCGTCTTCTGATTCAGAAGGAGGTTTCGCCAGTCCGATGGCACTGGCCATTACATGGGGCCAGCTAGGCATCATGATCGTGAAAATAGTCAGGCAGGAGACCAGGGTGATACAGACACCTAAAAAAATGAATTTACTTTGGCCGTGCCTCGCGGTGATACGAGCAGTGCGCACCATGGTCTTAAAACTCGCCATGCCCGACTCGGAAGGCAAATTCTCTTTTGCAATGTTTATCGAAGACTTTGCATGGCCTGTCATGATCCCGGACTGGGATGCTTGGGCAGCAGCGAGAACAGCCGATCTCGCTCCTTTGGGCTGCACTGCAGATATGGTTGCGCTGCCCGCGCCCTTGAGGCCGTGGTAGATGGCGCTCATATCGCGCAGCAGGTCTTTGGGAGTTTGATAGCGATCACTCGGGGCCTTGGCCAGCATTTTCATGATGACGTGTGCCGTGGCTTCGGAGAGCGCGGGGTTGTAATCGAGGGGCCAGCGAGGGGTTTCGTTCAGGTGCTTGACCATGATGATTGCGGCTGAATTGCCCTCAAAAGGAGGGCGGCCGGTGGATGCATGGTAAAGGGTCGCTCCGAGCGAATAGATATCACAGCGAATGTCGATAACGCCGTCGCCTCTGGCCTGTTCGGGCGCGATGTATTGGGGAGTGCCAACAGCCACTCCAATTTCGGCAATGCGATTATCATCGCCCTGTTTGGCCAGTCCGAGGTCCGTCAGTTTCACCCGCCCGTCCTTGGTCACCATGATGTTATCGGGCTTTATGTCCCGATGGACGATATTCTGGCTTTGGGCATGTTCGAGGGCCTTTGCGACCTGAATGCCCATCTTTACCGATTCTCTTTCGGGAATGACTTTAGTCTTATTGAGCCATGCTTTGAGAGTTGTTCCTTCGACAAATTCCATAGAAAGGTAATGCTTGCCATCAAGCGTTCGAGCCGCCTCATAGGCCTGAATGATGTTAGGATGATTCAGTTTGGCCGCGGCCTGCGCCTCACGATAAAAGCGTGAAAGATACCCCTCATCGGAGGCGAGCCTTGAGTGCAACACCTTGAGGGCAATAACCTTACCGGTGCGATTGTCCTGTGCTTTATAGACCTCGGCCATTCCGCCGGAGCCAAGCTTCTTGATAATGGTGAAGGGCCCAACCTGTGTGACGTTCATATCGTCACGATGGCTCTGAATCTCCCGAACTTGATTACTGGTGAGGAAACCGTGCTCAACGGCAACCTGCTCGATGCCCCTCAGCAGCCCCTGGCCTTGATATGATTTGTAAAGCTTTAAGAGATCGCGGGCCGCCGATGTATCCATGTGACCGGCCTTCTGCGCATCCTCAATAAACCTGGCGTGGATTTCAATTGCCATGTTCCTGACTTCTCCGGCTATCATTTAGTTGTCCTGAATTCTCCCTGCCGAACGGCATCATGCCTACGTGCATAAACCAAAGGAGCCCCAAGACGCAAACAGGGTTCCCAACACTGGCAATGAAGGTTCGCGTTCGCTCTGTCTATTTTAGAGGCGGAACGAACTATGCTGCAAGCCTTTGTAACACAAATAGCTACGGCCGTGTGCCAGTATTTGGTGAGCGAATGAACTTCTCACCTTGCTTTAAACTCGTTGGCCATTATGGGGAGAGATACCACAAGCTGTTGCCGACCCGGGCAGGAAGATCAAAATCTCGGCGCCCTCTCGGCAAACAGCGTTTAGGAAATGAACTACACTCTGCCAGTATTATTCTAATTTCGCTTTCAGGCAAGACAGGGATTCTGAGCCGCTAACGGCCGAAGGCTGCTACCGTTCAGGATTCAGAATTTCGTTAGCTATTGAATCTTGTATCTTGAGTTCCGAGTCCCATGTCCCGAATCCTGAATCGCGAGCCTTGAACCCAAATCGATTCATCATCGTCCGTGGCGCTTCCGAGCATAATCTCAAGAGTCTGGATCTGGATCTCCCCAGGGACATGCTCATCGTGGTTACCGGGTTGAGCGGATCTGGTAAGTCTTCCCTAGCGTTTGACACTATTTACGCAGAAGGCCAGCGCCGGTATGTGGAAAGTCTATCCGCTTACGCACGTCAGTTTCTTGAGCAGCTCAGTAAGCCGGATGTTGAACGCATTGACGGCCTTCCGCCGACGCTGGCCATTGAACAGCGGCAGGCCGTTTCAAGCCCACGTTCAACCGTGGCGACAACGACTGAACTGTATGACTACCTTAGACTGCTGTTCGCAAGGGCCGGCAGACCTCACTGTCCTGAATGTGGAAAACGAATTTCCGCACAATCGTCTGAAGAAATCGTTGAAGACGTGCTGGCCCTGCCGGAAGGGACCCGACTGCTGGTACTCTCGAACCTCGTAGCTGATCGGGCAGCCGATCACCAGGGGATAATCGAAATGGCACAGCGAGAGGGGTTTGTCCGCTTCAGAATCGATGGTGATGTTTGCCAGGCCGATTCGCTGCCTGAACTGAATCCCGGTGAAGAGCATCAGGTAGACGTGGTCGTAGACAGGCTTGTCATCAAGTCTGATTTGAGGGGCAGGCTTCAGGATTCTCTTGAAACCGCTCTGCGGCTCGGCGGAGGTATCGTGACAATCAGTTCCGAATTAGAACGCGGTCAATGGTCGGACAAGATTTACAGCGAACTGTACGCGTGCGCTGATTGCGGAGTAAGAATAGAAGAGTTGGCCCCACGAACATTTTCATTCAACAGTCCATACGGCGCCTGCCCGGAGTGTTCCGGCCTCGGGGATCATCTCGAGTTCGATCTCGATCTGATGGCGCCCGACCGATCTCTTTCACTCTCCGAAGGCGCCTTTCAAGTATTAATGAATCCCGGCATCGGTGCCGGCCAGAAATACCACCGTCAGCTCATTCGTTGGGCGAAGCAGAAAAACATCGATGTCAAGGCGCCCTATGAATCCCTTGACGATGCGACCATCAACCTCGTCCTGCGAGGCCCGCCACCATCAAATCGTCGCGGTAGAAAAAAAGGTTTCGAAGGAATCCTTGCTACCCTCAAACGCCGATTTGAAACCACGGACAGCGATGTGCTCAAAGAACGCATGATGGCCTATATGAGCCAGCTCCCTTGTCGAGCCTGTGAGGGCACCAGGCTGCGTCCCGAGGCGCGTGCGGTGACTTTTGGTGGCCAACCGATTTTCCAGGTGGTGAAGATGTCCATCGGCCAGGCGACCCGGTTCTTTAAGAAGGCCGAACTCACCGAAACCGAGGCCCTGATCAGCGAACCGGTTTTGAAGGAGATTCGGTCGCGCCTGAACTTCCTTACTGATGTCGGCCTTTCCTATCTCACGCTTGACAGGCAAAGCAGCACTCTATCCGGAGGCGAGTGGCAGCGGATTCGGCTGGCAACGCAGGTCGGCTCGGGGCTTGTGGGGGTATGCTACGTTCTGGATGAGCCGACCATCGGTCTTCATGCCCGAGACAACGAAAAACTCATCGCCACCCTTCTGAGGCTTCGCGATCTCGGCAACACAGTCATTGTGGTCGAACATGATGAACAGACCATCCGAGCCGCGGATTACATTCTTGACCTTGGGCCTGGTGCCGGGACCCATGGAGGCGAGATTATCGCCAGCGGCACACTCGAAGACATCCTCTACAACGAGAACTCGCTTACAGGCCAATACCTTTCGAACAATCGGAGGATTGAAATACCCGCCAGCAGGCGCGCATTATCCGGCCGCAAGATCACGATATCCGGTGCAAGAGAAAACAACCTGAAGGATGTGACCGTTGACTTTCCGCTTGGCGGGCTAATCTGTGTCACGGGAGTTTCCGGCTCAGGGAAGAGCACTCTGGTACGCCAGACACTTCTGCCGGCATTGAAAAAACACCTTTACAACAGCCGCGGCAAACCCGGAGCGCACGATAAAGTTGTTGGATTAGAACTGACGGACAAGGTCATCGAAATCGATCAAACCCCCATCGGCCGAACCCCACGATCTAATCCGGCAACCTATACCGGGGTCTACAACCACATCAGGACTCTGTTTTCCAGGCTGAAGGATGCCAAAGTTCGGGGCTATTCTGCGGGCCGATTTAGTTTCAACGTCAAGGGCGGACGTTGCGAGGCTTGTGAAGGCCAGGGCGCACGAAAGATTCCCATGCACTTTTTGCCCGACATTTTTGTTCCCTGCGAGATCTGCCGCGGAAAGCGTTTCAATCGGGAGACACTTGAAGTGAAATTCCGCGGCTACAGTATTGCCGATGTGCTCGAAATGACCGTGGAGGAAGCCCTGCCACTCTTCAAGAATATTCCCATTCCGCAGCGCATCCTTCAGACCCTGCTCGATGTAGGCCTGTCGTATGTTGCCCTGGGTCAATCCAGCACTACTCTCAGCGGTGGCGAAGCGCAACGAGTAAAGCTGGCATCCGAGCTCGCGAAGAAATCCACAGGCCACACCCTTTACATCCTGGACGAGCCAACTACGGGCCTTCATTTCGAAGACAGCCGCAAACTGCTCGAAGTCCTCAATCGCCTGGCGGACATGGGCAACACTCTGATCGTGATCGAGCACAATCTCGATGTCATTAAATGTGCGGACTGGGTCATCGACCTCGGCCCCGAAGGTGGAGAGGCCGGTGGCAAGCTTCTGGCGACCGGCACTCCTGAGGACGTGGCCAGAGTAAGCTCAAGCATCACGGGAAAATATCTTCAGGCGATCTTGAGGGAAAGGGGCTGAGACAGCGCCTCAGGCGATCATTTGGATGAGCAGTGGCTCCAGGTCCTCCCACTCTGTCACCGGGCTTGAGCATACGAAATTGCGGCATACGTAGACGGTCGGCTTGCCATCCAATTGTGTTTTCTCCTGCAACAGATCCGGCGTCTTGGGGGGCAGCACCTGTCCCGGACCGATAAGAAACACTACCTTATTCGGCTGAAACGCAGAATAGATTTTGTTGACCAGTTCCCGGGTCTCAGCCTGCTCAGGATCGCCGACCACCACCACTTCACGCATTCCGGAAATGTATGTTTCAAGCGCATTCAACATGCTGCCGAATGCGGCTGGGTTCTCCTCCATATCCTTCCTGTAAATACGGAGAATGTGAATCGCTGGTAAACGAAAATCAGCGCGCTCGGTCAAAGAGAAAAGCCGGAAGAGATTCGAGACCCCGACCGCCACACCAGAGGGTAGCGATTGATCCAACGCGGTCTTCGGCCGCTGGATCAGCAGTTCGCCATCCCGCGGTGTATAGAAGTATCCACCATACCGATCATCCGTGAAGAGCTTCACCATCTCATCGGTGAAAGCCACGGCTTGCTCGAGATAATTGTGATCCTGCGTTATCTGATGCACATCCAGCAGCGCCGCAGTAAAGAAAGCGTAATCATCGAGGAACCCCTTGAGCTTCCCCCTTCCACTGCGATAGGTGTGACGAAGCTCGGAGCCGCGAGACAGCCATTTGAGAATAAATTCGGCACCTTTGACTGCAGCTTCTTTGTATCGCGGCTCATCAAGGGCAAGGCCGGCCATGGCAAACGCGCTGATCATCAGGCCATTCCAGCTGGTAATAACCTTGTCATCCAGAGCCGGCTGCGGACGCAATCTCCTGGCTGCCAGCAATTTTTGCCTTCCGGTTTCTACTGCCGGCATGATTTCTGATTCATCAATATCCAGGTCGAAAGCGATGTTTCTGGGAGTGTTCGCCTGATGGAGGACGCTGGTGTTGTTTTCGAAATTTCCGCCCGCAGTAACCCCAAAATAGGCACAGACGATTTTACCGTCCTTCTCACCAAGGAGTTCATGGATCTCCTTGGAAGTCCACACATAGCATTTTCCTTCTTCCCCCTCGGTATCCGCGTCGAAGCTCGAGTAGAAACCACCTTCATCGTGTGTCATTTCTGCGAGCACAAAATCCAGAGTTTCGCGGATCGCCTTTTTCAGGAGTGGTTCTTTGCTCAGTTGAAATGCCTCCACATTGGCCAGAGTAATGAGGGCGTTGTCATAGAGCATTTTTTCGAAATGAGGAACGAGCCACCTCGAATCGACTGAATAGCGCGCATACCCGCCGGCAAGATGGTCGAAGATTCCGCCCTCGGCCATCTTCTTCAAAGTGTGCACTGCCATGTCAGCAAGCTCGGAATTCTCTGTAAGCCTTGACATCCTCATCAGGAAGCTTAGCAGCATGGTGTTCGGAAACTTCGGCTCGCTTCCAAATCCTCCATGTGCTGGATCGTAGGTGCTTGTTATTTTTTCGAGAGATCTTTCAAGTATTTCTAGAGTGAGTTCTTCTTCGCGCACCTTTCCGGTCGAATTGATCTGTGCCAGGGCATCCTTGACTTGTTGCGCATTTTCAGCAACGGTCTCTGTCTCTTCGTGAAAATGTTTCGCAATACTGAGCAGGACGCTTGGAAAGCCCGGACGGCTATATCGATTCTCCGGTGGAAAATACGTTCCACCATAAAATGGCTCCAAGTCAGGCGTCAGAAACATCGTCAGCGGCCATCCTCCGCCCTGCCCCATCACCTGTAAGGCGGTCTGGTAGATATTGTCCACATCCGGACGTTCTTCGCGATCGACCTTGACATTTACAAAATACTTGTTCATCAGGCCGGCGATTTCTTCGTTCGAGAACGACTCGTGCTCCATCACATGACACCAGTGACATGCTGAGTACCCGATACTCAGGAGGATGGGTTTGTTCTCTGCCCGCGACTTTTTGAATGCCTCATCGCCCCAAGGAAACCAGTCGACAGGGTTTTGTGCGTGTTGGACGAGGTAAGGGCTTGTTTCCTTGCTCAGCCGGTTGGTTTTGGCATGTTCAGACATCTAATTTTCCTTCAGCGTTCTACGACCCATTCAACTCCGCCCTAATCGAAAGCAGTATATAACTGCCTATGTGCGTGGTCTAATCGATGGAATGCTCTCCGTTTCATTTCGTGTGTTTGGCCATATAGAATCATAAATCCAACCCCTACAGAGGTCCCGCATGCCATCCAAAACCCGCAGCTTCGGCAGCTCAAAGCGCGAAAGTCATGACGCATCTGCTTACTATGCACGGCAGTTAACTGAATTTACCATTTCCGATGACAAGACCGTTAATAAAGCTGAAAAGATAAACCGGTTCATTGAGCACAGCTCCGAAGAGATGGATGAGCTTCCCGACAACAGCGTCGCGCTCATGGTGACTTCGCCCCCCTATAATGTTGGCAAAGATTACGACGACGATTTGAGCTTGGATGAATATCTGGGCCTGCTTGAACGTGTCTTTCGCGAGACCTACCGAGTGCTCGAACCAGGCGGCAGAGCCTGCATCAACATTGCCAACGTTGGCCGAAAGCCTTACATCCCGCTCGCCTCTTATTTGAACGTCATGATGAAGGAAATCGGCTACCTCATGCGTGGCGAGGTCATCTGGGTCAAAGGAAAAGGAGCGAGCGGCTCATGCGCCTGGGGGGCCTGGAAGTCAGCAAAGAATCCTGTGCTTCGTGACCTCCATGAATACATCCTCATTTTTTCGAAGGGCAGGTTCGATCGCGTCAGGAAGGGCACAAACACTATTGAGCGCGACGAGTTCATGCAGAACACGCTATCCATCTGGGAATTTCAGCCTGAGTCAGCGAAAAAAGTCGGGCATCCGGCGCCGTTTCCAGAGGAATTACCGAAGCGCCTCATTGAGCTCTACACCTTCAAGGAAGACCTGGTCCTGGACCCATTCTGCGGGGTAGGCACCACCTGCGTCGCTGCCCGGAATCTTGGTAGAAACTGGATTGGTTACGACATCGGCCCTGACTATGTAAGAGCAGCAAAGGCGAGAATGGCAAACCTGAAGACCTTGTTTGAGTGACCTCAGTCATTGAATTAGTCGAGCGTATTTTTCAACTAATTGTTTTGAGCAGCCACCTACATAGTCCGGGTTTGATTTACTGGCGTTGAAGGTCTTTGAGGTGCAATCGGCAGCAGCTTTCCCCCTTGAATTAACCAGCCAATCAAAAACGGAGACCCTCTTCCAAGGATAGTGAGTTCCCCATTCGATCATTCGATCTGCAGGTCACTGCTGAAAATACAATTCTCAAAACGCACTATCTCTGCCGGGTCTTCCGCACGAAAGTGAGCAATACTCTGTTCCGGACCAAACAGGCTGTCTTTAATGACAACGCTTGCCCCGCCGTCCGCTCTGAGCAGGCTGCTGTTACCCCAAGCAGTTAGACGGCTGAAACTGGTTTCCGCCTGGCAGTTCAACGCCTGGGTTTTGGGCCCGTCATTGGTCCGAACTATTAAGATATTTTCCGCCACCGTATATCCACCGCTGAACTGGGACGGATTATCCACCAGGATTGCGTTCGTCAGCATGTGTTTCGTTTTGACCGAATTAGCAATCAAGAAACCTACGCTCCTCGAATTCCGAATGAACACGTTGGCTGTCTTCGACCAGCCACTGACATTTACGTTGGCAATTCCGTTGTCGCATTCTTCATATTCAGCGCCATCAAGAATAGTTTCGCAATCGTCGTGCGAACTGAAGCCCTCGTCTCCGCATTGTCTTGCATTGCAGTTATAGAACTCGGCACCCTTAACTTTGCCGTGGATATTGAATCCATCATTATAGACGTGCTGTGCGTTGAGGTTCTTGATGATAATGTGTGAGGTACTGTCGGCGAGCTCTACTGCGTTAGTTCGCACTATCGCTTCAAGTTCTAGTTCACCCAGCGTCTATCCGGCAGGGGGACGGAAGTACATTATTTTTCCTTCCAGACACCATTCGCCCGGCGCCAATCTCTCTTTAGTTGTCACGAGGTCGATACGTGTTCCATTCAGTTCCAGCCATGACGGTGCTTCCAAACCCGGGTAGCGGCGTACACCTGGAAATATGCTGTGAGTTGGATGCCAGACTTTCGAGTCTAATTCGACTGTAGTCTCGTCCGGTTGTCCGACCCTGATTGTGAATTCCTCAGCCTTCTTGCCCTCAGGCGGATAGAAATACAATCTGTTTTGGGAATCAGGCATGTAGCAGACTTCCCCTGGTTTGAGGACATTGAATGTACGCTGTTGAAAGACCATTTTTCTATCGACCAAAAGGAAAACTCTGGAGGCCATATCCTGTCGCATATAAACCCCATCTTTCCAATCCTTCCAGCCATCGGAGGCACATGGTTCAGCGCCAGAAAGGGTCACGCCATTGCCGTCAAGCGTAATCGGCTTACCGGGCTCTCCGCCTTTATGTCCATAAAAACTTGCGGTCTGCCGATATAATGTACCGGTTGGAGTAATTTGGATCGTATCCCCAGGCCCCGCATTTTTAATAGCAGCATTGATGGTCTTCAGAGGGCCCCGATTGTCTGGCAGGGCCAATTGGGACAGCCCGTCATAACTATCGTTTCCGCTGACGTTGTTTACATACAGTTCCACTCCATGAAGTTGGAACGAGATTGAGCAAAGGATAAGTAGAGGCGTAATTGTCATGAATCTTGAGTCCGTCATTTCAGCTTGTGTGGCTAGTATTCACTGGGATCCAAAGCCGACTTTGAGTATTGTGAACTGTAATTCGGTCTGACTTGAATCACAAATTCCGGAAGATCATGAGAGCGCAAAAACGTTGGCAGGTGAACTTAGGCTGGAATCAACGTCCCGGTAGATTGGGGTTCCTATGTCTCCCTCTTCTCGTCTTTCTATTCAGTCGACAGGATAGTCTTGCCGAGGAGTTGTTGATGTCGTCCCGTTTTGTGCCGCTTTCAGATTATCAAAAGAGGGCAGGTATTCAGGGCTCGGTTCTTATCGCTGACCGTGCGGCGTACTGGAATGACGACATCGTTGGGCAGTTTGTTGCGCATTTTGACAGCAAAGATTTCGAGGGCCGCGAGGTCAGGCTCGATCTGTTGGGAAATGCCGAACAACCGATCTGGTCAAAAAATCTGGGGCGGATGAAAACACCCAAGCTGGCTGTTCTATTGAAAACGGCGTCACTTCCGCTGGGCCAGTATCGACTCCGTTGCACGTTGCTGGGCGAAGCTCCGAGCGTTCTTGAAACAAGCTTTATCAGAGAGGATGGCTCAAACCCCAGGATTGAACTTCCCGCTGCCGGCATACCCGTTGAAATCGAACCTTCGCACAGCAAGACTAATTCGGATTGGCCTGTCTGTGTTGGCGTTCCCTTCCCTTCGGGTACTCTTTCAAGTGAGAGCGACCTCGCATTGTTCGAAGCCGGCAAGCCGGTGCCGGCGCAGATATCAGTTGTCAGTACCTGGCATCCACCCGCAGAAGGATTCAACCCATCCGTTAGATGGGCACATCTGAAGTTCAACGCGCGTTACGACGAGGGAGTGCCAAGAAAGTATGCCCTGCGCCGGGGAGTAAATGTGCGGCCTGAGCAACCGGTCACGGTCCGTGAAAAAGGGGACGTCATTACTGTTTCCAACGGCATCATCCGATTCACGGTCAATCGGCGGCAATTCAATGGTCTGGATTCCGCTTGGTACGATATCGATGACAACGATGAGTTTGCCGCGAACGAGCAGATTATCAGTGATGTTTCAAAGAGCGGGGGGGCCTACCTGATCGATCACCGTGGAGTGACTTTTACCGCGGCTGAGGATACCGAGCCCGAAGTGGTGATCGAGGAAAGCGGTCCGATGCGGGTGATCATCGCTGCGGAAGGTTGGTACGCGAATGCCCGGATGCAGGGCGAGAAGCGGCTTTGCAAGTTTAAGACCCGGCTTACCACTTACGCCGGACTGCCCTGGGTGCGTGTTCAACATCACACGATTATTACGTTCGATTCGGATCGCCATCGTCTGCAGGACCTTGGATTTCGGTTGCTGGCACCTGTGGTGAAAACCTGGCAGATTGGGTGCGATGGCAAGACCTTGAAGGGTGAGATGCCGCAGGATGGCCTGTATTTACTTCAATATCGTTGGAATCGGTTTCGGGTGGGAGGAATGGTGGACGAGAACGAAAAGCCCGTCGAAACAACAGGCGAGAAGAGCGACGGCTGGATGACGGCCATCCTGAAACCCGATGGGGGAGGGCCGAATTTGAAAGCCAAGGACGCCCTTGACCTGGATGATGCTCAAGAAACACTCACTCCTGCGATTTCTGTGTTCTTGCGAGACATCTGGCAGAAATTTCCAAAGGAACTCGAGGTCAGTAAAGAAGGCCTTCAGATTCACTTCTGGCCGCGGCACGGGATTCGTACCTTTAATGAGAGTGAGCTCTACGGCGAATCTGAAATCTACAAGCTGCGTTACTTCCATCACGGCAGGCTGTTCGATCTTCGTTTCCCCACTGAGGCATATTCTGCGCTCGCGGAGATGAATCAAAAGGCGATGTGGGACCCGGAGGGAATGATCGAAGCCGCTATTTCTGGAAATGCGCAAGGCGTGGCGATCGGCAATGAATTTATGGTCATGCTGCATGCTGCCGAGGAGGAAGCGCTGACCACCCAGCCACAAGCTGTCACCGCAAGCCTGTTTCAGCAAGACCCTCACGCCCGACCGGATCCAAGCTGGAGTGTCAACACTGGCGTCGCTGGCAAACTCACCGCATCCAATCCGGTGCAATTTCCAGAGGCCGAATCCGGGTTGAATTCACTGCACACCAATTACATGAAATCAGTCATCGAGACTGGTACCGAGTACGGCATGTTCATTTATGCCAACACCCACAACCACTGGTCGCCGGACGAAAACCGAGCGCTGCTCCACCGAGTCTGGCAGGCGGGGCATTACCAGCACGTTTGGACGCCCTGGATGCTTTACTTCCGAGGTGGGCCCTTTGAGTTGCTCCGTTGGGCGCGCGCACACAGCGACCACTACATGGATATCAGCACCGTCAACTACGCGGACCCGGAAAGGGGAATAAGGTTTCACACCACAGGCGCGATGTATCATGCCAAGGGGTTCGTACCATGGGGTTCGGCCGCGTCCGGTGCGGAGCTTGCCCCCAGCAAGACTAAAAACATGGGGCATGCCGGGCTTCAGGGACATTACATCAATCCGGACGCGTTCCTTTTCAGATACCTCATTGAAGGCAATCGGCGGGCACTGGACGTTTACCAGAACTGGGTAGCCTCTTTGAAGGCCACCTCGCCCTGGCATGGCGCCAGCCGCGAAACCAACACCACCCTCGGCGAAATGCTGCCGCTCTACCGCCTCACATGGGACACGGACATCCTGGTCCACATTGCAGCTATCGCCAACGCGATGGTCACTATCCCAATGGAGGAGATGCCTCATCCGCCGAGCCAGCCGGTGTGGCATCAATCCTGGTTCAGCCAGCTTTATGATCTCACTCGTGATCCGCGAATTACCAAAAACATTCTCCAATACACCAACGAAGGAAATCGATTTGGCCGGATCCATCCCAATGTTACCGCGTGGCTATATCATCGGACTGGTGAACGTGAATATCTGATGCATGGGGCTAGAGAGATGCTCGACAGCTTTCACAATGTCTACAGAAATCCTGACGACCCCATGAACGGCTTTTGCAGCCAGTTCGCAGCATACCCGCAGCGACTTTACCGGTCGGCCCCTTACTGGCTGGCGGCCGCGAGCCAGGCAGGCATCCAACCGTCTGAAATCGTGAATCCACCTTCCGTCTACCCAAGTATTCCCACACATCCTCAGTTCATCAGCTCAGAAAGCCCTGCGTTATTACTGCTCGCGTACAAGCCTGAGGACATGCCTTTCAAGATTCGCATGGAGAGCCTCGGTGGCCGCGATCATTATCACCCCGCCATTCGCGTGATTTCGCCGAAAAGTAAGGTGGTGTTCCAGCAGAAGGCCCAGACAGGCCAGACCCGCTACCTGGGCGACAACATTCAAACTCTTGACATTCCCAAAGACGGTGAGACAGGTTTATACCGAATCGACTTCCGTAACTGGGGCGGCATCATTTTCCAAGCGCCCTTAACAGATCTGCCGACAGAAGCATCGGTGCTGGCCAAAGGCATGCCGGCCATGCTTCACGGTCGCTTCGATGGATGGCTACAGCCGATTGGCGACACGCAGGAACTCAAATTGGAATTCAGCGCACTCAAGCTGTACGACAAGGTCAATGCCACCAGTGTGCAGCTCTACGACGCGAATGGAGCAGCCATCATCGCCACTTCGCTGCTCTACGGTTCTAAAAGGCCCAAGGTCTCCGTAAACCTCGATGCTGTGGCGCATCCTTCGCCTTACAGATTAGTAACCATCTGTTCTTACGGCCCATCTATTTCTTGGACTGGCAGCGCACGCGGCATGGTGGTCGGCCGGAATGCAGAACTAACAAAGCAAATCGCCAGCAAAGTTGGTGACAATTGAGCCACCTGCGGACCTTTGCCAACGCACAATCGTGAGCACGACGACCTAACCAGCGCTCCTGCTCGGTGGTCGGCTTTTTTCCAGAACGCTCAATAACGTCAGTTCGATCTTGTCCAGTTCCTGGGGGTCTTTGATCTGGTTGCCCTGACGGTCGCTGACGTAAAAGACGTCCAACACCTGGTCGACGTCTGTTGCTATTTTTGCCAGGTGAATATCGAGCTTGAGTTCAGAGATAGCGAGAGCGATCCGGTAGAGCAGTCCGACGCGGTCATGCGTAAAGACTTCGAGGATTGTGTAGGAAGTGGCCGACTCATTATCAATGACCACGCGTGGCGGGTTCAATGAAATCATCCGGCGGCCTGGAATAAGGCGTTTTTCCTGCCGGCGAATCAGTTCGGATACAGTCTTCTCTCCGGCAAAAACAGCCGCGAAGGTTTTCTCGAGTTCGCCGATCCGATTGGGATTTATGGCGCGCCCTTGCTTATCGTTCAGCAAGAAGATGTCGAGTGCGACTCCGTCCGATCGAGTGAAGAGCTGCGCGCTGCGGATATCGCACCCGGCCCCGGCAAGCGTGCCGGTGATTTCGGCGAAAAGTCCAAGGCGGTCTGAAGTGCAGATGACGAACTCAGTGCCACTGGTGGCACGTTCCATGGAAATGGCGAACAACTTCTCCTGCAGGTCGCGGACGAGGAGCATGTGAGTGATGATCTCTTCAGGATTACACTCGAACAGATAACGCTCTGGCATTTTTTCAAGATGGCGATCTACTTCCTCGTAAGAGAGAGAGTCCGGCAGATTGTCTTTAAGCTCCTGACGAATCTGCTTAGTGCTATCACCGGATTGGGCGTCACCCTGTACGAAACCAATCGAGGACTTGAAGTAGAGTTCTTCGAGCAATGCGGCTTTCCAGCCAGTCCATGACCCGTGGCCCACCCCCCGAATATCAGCGCAGGTGAGCACGTAAAGCATGTTCACCATATCAGGGCTGCCCATCACTTCGTTGAAGTGTTTAGTGACATTTGGATCGGAAAGGTCGCGCCGATGGGCCATCCGCGACATGAGAAGATGATTCTCAATAATGGAGCGCACGGAGCGGGTGACTTCCGGGTCGGCCTGGAGTCTTTCTGTAGCCCGCATGGCCAGTCGCACGCCGTTACGAGTGTGTTCGGCGCGTCCCTCCGCCTTTCCGGCATCGTGCAGGAGAATTGCGAGGCGCAGGATTTCGAGTTGCTTGATCTTGCCGGCGGCTTGCCTGATCGAGCGAAATTCAGGGGCGTCCGTTTCTGCGAACAACTCCGCCTCCTCCATAACACGGAGCGTGTGCTCGTCGACGGTGAACTGGTGGTAATAGTCGTATTGGTAGAGGCAAGTCGTCCCCTCGAATTCAGGCAGGATTGCGGACAGGAAATCGGTCTCGTGCATGATGCGCAGGATTCGCGAGATGCGGCCCGGCGAGCTCAGGAAGTTCCAGAACATATGGTGAACTTCCTCCAGATGCAGAAGCTGCAGGCGAACCAGCGGGATGCTCCGGCGAATGCAGCGGCAAAGGTGATCGCTCAAGGTCATGCCTTCATCATGGGCAACCTGCATGAGTCTCATGAGGATCCGAACGCCCGGTTCGCCGGCGAAGAAGACATCCACATCGTCCACCAGATAAATTGTATTTTTTCGGAAGACGAACGGCAGAGGCAGTAGCTCGGGCCGGGTTTTTCGCTTGGTAAGACTAAAGAAGCTCGGGTTCTGGCGTTCTCGCTCCAGAATGATGTTGAGGAACTGGCGGATGAATCCGACGTTCATGTAGTAGTAACTCATGAAGCTCTCAGTGGCACTCTTGCGCTGGGTGTTGCTGAAACCGAAGCCCTGCGCCACCTGCTGCTGGTAATCCATATTTAGCACATCTTGTTTGCGTCCGGCCAGCAGGTGCAGCTCAGTGCGAACCCGGAGAAGAAATTCGTAAGCCACCTTGATTGCGGCGATATCGAATTCGTCCACCAGTCGGGTCGGTTTCAGATCGTCCAGGGTTTGGATGCCGTGCGCGACTCGCTCTATCCAGAGAGCGCTGTGAACGTCACGCAGACCGCCGACGCCCTCTTTGATTTTTGGTTCGAGATGAAACTGGCTGTTGTCGTGGGCCTTATGGCGTTCGAGGATGCTGTCAATTTTCTTACGTACGAATTCTTTTCGATACTTTTGCACATAATCTCGTTGAACCTTCTCTTTGAATTTGTCGAAGACCGGACGAAAACCGATCAGGTATCGCCCTTCCAGCATTGCGTTGGCAGTAATGACATCCCGTCGCACGAGTTCCAGACAATCTTTGAGCTGCCGGCAGGAGTGGCCGACATTGAATTTCATGTCCCACAGAAGGGCAATGAACTCGCTTATAAAGTCCTCCTGCGTCTTGTGCACTTCTCCGTGCACCAGGAACATGATATCGATATCAGAATGCGGATTGAGTTCTCCGCGGCCGTATCCGCCCAGACAGACGATGGCCACGGTGCGGAGGATAGGTTTGTTGCCATGGCGTCTGGCGAGTTGCGAATAGATTTCGCAAAGGAGCGCGTCGACGATCTTTGTATAGGCCTGCACTACTTCCAGTCCGCTTCCTCCCGTTCGGTGCCGTTCCCAGACTTCTTCACTGAGGGGCACGAGTTGTTCTTTCAGCGAATCGAGTAGATTGCTGGGGTCTGCTTTGAACATTTCTTCTGAATTTCCTTAAGTGGCCGTCATGAATGAATCCTTACAAATTCTTCACGCTTTGCTTTTCGGTTTGGATGGGTCGTCTCGAACCCCACAAACAGTTCGCTCACCCTTCAAAGAAGAACTGTTCCGCTGTCTTGCGCAGCAGCCACTCTTTATCGCTTTCGCTCAGAAAACCCAGACGATCCCTGATCAGCGCGATGCTCTCTTCGTAAGTTTCGTCCACTACCTGGAAAGGGCAGTCCGTGGCCCACATCAATCTCTGCGGACCGAATGCCTCGAAGACTCGCTGAATCATTGGTGCCAGATCCAGGTGAGGTGGCTTCTTTTCACCGAGCGCGTAAAAGGCTGAAACCTTCACCTTGATGTTGCGCTGCGCGGCGAGCGAGCAAAGGCTGTCAATCTCTTGATCCTGAATCGGGACGCCGGCGCCGATACGTGCAAGGTGGTCGATGATGACCGGCGTATCTGGAAATCTTTCGCACATGCGATTGATGGCTGGCAGCGCATCCGAATTGACTAGCGGGCAGAGGGCGACATTTTCCTCCGCGCCGCATTGGAACATTTCTGAAAACAGGCCGGTCTCCAGCCAGGTTTCCGGCGAATCTTCACCCGGATAAATTCGAAAGCCTCGCACGCCCTGGCCTATTAATTCGCGCATACGATTCGATGCGCCCGGGGTCTTCCAGTCTACGATAGCGATCCCGCGAAAGACATCCGGCTGGGCGGCAATGACATCCAACATGTATGAGTTATCAAACTGGTAATAACTCATCTGAATAAGAACCACCCGATCCACGCCACACAACCGCGAATGTCCAAGAATGTCCTCTGGATAAAACGTTTTCGGTGCCATATCCTCAGGCGTAAAGCCATCGGCCAGCGGATAGTTTTCAAAATCGTCTGTCCAGACGTGAACGTGTGCATCAATGTAGTTCATGTTGTTTTTCGGCTTGAATGTCGCAGGTTCGTATTTCTAAATGCCCAAGGCTTCTGGCCACATTAAACAGCGGAGCTTTGCAACTCGCTTACCATGTATAAGCCCATAAGATACTCCGCTCCATAGATTCAAATCCGCAATTAAAGAGCCTCATCCGGTCCATATGAAATTCATCCTACCATTGCTCTTCGCCGCGCAGTCCGTCTGTGCGGAAGAGGCAGACAAACTAAATGAATTCGAGAAGTTACGTGAGCAAGTACAGCAGGCAACCAGTAACTCTACTGAAGTCGACGCCCTCCGAATGATCCAGCTTTCAGAAGAGCTTGCGCGGCCTTACGCGGCGTACATCACCTTGAAGGCTTTTCTTTCATCGCATCAGCGTCCGTCATCAAAGCTGCTCCTGAAAGCAGCGCAGGTAGCATATCAAGCAGGGGATTTCAGAACTGCAGTCGCTCGTTACAAGGGCTACTTTCAACTCGTCGATCCGAGCCCTGAGAGTGCCCAGGCGGTGGCGGAGCTCCTGCGCATCCTAATTGATTTGCTCGGAGCGAAGGAAGATGCCTATCAGTTTCTCAAAGGAAGTGGCAGCGCTTTTCGAGAACATATTGCGGCCAGAAAATTTGATATCTGGTTCTTGCTGGAGGCCAAAAATCGCGGCGACATTGCCGGGCTGTTCCACCGGCTCGGTCTGATCATGTCCGAAAAATATCCACTGCCGCTCGAGCAGTATCTCTGCTGGGAATACCTGAACTGGGGTTTTCAATCGATGCGGCGAATCGGCCCGGAACATATCGAGGCGCTTCCGTTCGCCCGCAAAGTGATTCCGCTCATTCGAAACAGTCAACGCCGTTCGGTTCAGTATTTGTTCTACGTAACAGAAGTCGAATATCGCGCCAATCTGGCGGGAAAGGACGAAAAACAAAAGGGTGAGCTTTATCAGAAAGTTCTTCGTGCGGCAGAGGCGTACTGCAACGCCTTCCCTGAAGCGGAAACGCTCAAAGACATTCTTTTCGTTATCAACAGCGACCGTGGCCACCACTTGAGGGATGACCTCCTGCAGGAACAGCAGGCGTTCAAGCAAGTTTTTTTCGTGGACGCATTCCTGAAATTCGGCACTCCGGAACAGTTGAGGTTTCTTGACTGGGGTGACGGTACTGGGCGGCTGAACCACTTTGCCACGCCCGCGCAGTGGTCGTCCATCCTGATTAAGAGTCCTGAACTTGTGAAGAGCATGCATACGGCCCTGGAGCGGCTCTCCCTGGATGTTAGGAATCCCAATCTGCAGAACCACATCAAGCTGGCTTCTGCCATTGGTTCAACTCCAAATTCACACGCTTCCATCATCCGTGCCATCGCTCATGGCCAGGAAGATCTCGCGAAGGCTTATCGGTTTCTATTAGAGAAGGAAACTGCTCATCTCAGCTTTACCAATCACCACACTTTCAGAAATCCTCGAGAAATCCTCGGTCAAGTATGGGAAACGTACCACCGTATTTACGAGACCAACGAGAAGCTCAAGGACCGAAACTTCACCAATCAGGCTTATTTCGATGCGACGAAAGAGGTCTTGCCGAAATTGCCGTTTGTTGCTTTTGATCGCGATTTCGCCGAGCAGTTCCTGATGGTGGCATGGGAGGTAACACCAGGCAGTGAAAAGAAAAACTTGATTCCTCTTATTGAAGCTTTTGCCTGGGTGCCCTGGGATGAGAGCAACCGAAAGCATGTTTACCGTCGTATCCACGAACAGTACCGGAACTGGGCAACAGACCTGGACCGGCGGAATCGGCGCGAAGATCAGACAGTCAGCCCCGAAGAGATCGCCCAGGTCGGGCCGGTAGGCGAGGCACTCAAGCAGGGCATGGAAAAGGAGGGGAATCCTGCGCTGGCGCCCACACCGCTGACCAAGGCCACGGCTCTTGCCATACGTGCGGAGCAAACACGGGATCTCCAACAGTTCCTCGCATCGGCACGGGAGATTTACAAGCTGATCAATGCCTACCCCCAGCAGCCGGTGCCGTACGGCAAGGGTCTTCTTGAATACATCCTCTGGAACAGGCTTCAGACGTTTGATGTCTCTGAACTCCAGGTGGAAATTCTTGAAGACCAGCTCAAGCGATATTCGGCAGCCTCCAGGCCTCACCTTTATCAACTCTTCAACATCGTGCGCGGGAACCGCGGCTGGTACGACGACTGGCAGAACATCCAGAAAGCAGAACAGCCTATCGCCTTGGGCTTTAACAAAATTTTCGGCCAGGCGATCCTCGACCTGGCTGAAAAAGGGATGTTCGACCAGCGTCTCTTCCACATGTTCAGAAACACCTGCAGGGGCAACGGCTGGTCGGCCCCCACAGCCGGAGTGGAGGTGATGGAGAAGCTGATCGCCGGAAAGACTTTGTTCAAACACGATTATCGGCATGACTCCGGCGGCCAGAGTGCGGCGGTCACTTACATGGCGATTTTGCGAAATGAGTTTCTCGGACTGAACACAAAATATCCTTACGGCTCTTACTTCGACGACCTGTTTGTCGAAGAGGCCCAGCAACGAAAGTTTCTCGATTCTGGATACTGGAACTTCGGCCGCGATGAAAAGAAAACGGTGATCACCGCATCGGCCGAAATCTTGAAAAATCTGGGACGATACCCGTTCGGTTTTGAGGATGGCAGCGATCGGTGGGATCCGGACAACTACTGGCGCTGGATACAGCGCGCGCTTACCACCGAAGAGACTCGAGGTCTGGCTGCCGAGCTCGAGAAGCTATATGGAAAGACCCTGTTCGACCCGTATGCCCGCGGCATGTATTGGTTCAGCGGCGCAACATTGGCAACTCCTGCGGAGCGGAAAGAGTATTTCGACATGCTTGCGAAATACGTCGAACGCTGCGGCCAATTACCGGAGCGAACCAGCCCGCCGGACCTGGGGCGGCTTGGCACGCTCGATCCCAAGAGTGAGCTTTCTCAGAATGAGCTTGCTGTACTGAAGAGTATCTTCACCAACGCCAACCCCGCGCACTGGCCTTCGTGGTGGAATCATGACCAAATGGGAATGCTTCTCCTGCAGGGACTCATCAAGGGAGAAAGAGAAAACGAGATCCCGGCACTGCTGCCTGACCTCTGGAGAATTTCCCGTGGGAGCCGGAGCATGCAATTCTCCCTTGGAAAAACTGCGCAGCATTTTCTTGAAAAGAAACAATACGACCTCGCCGCGTCCATCAGTATTCAGGGTCTTGAGATTCAGGGAGGCTCGCTCAGCGACGAGGTGCGTGCGCAGCTCCTGTCCGCCCGTTCGGAAGCACTGCGGAATATCGGCGGTGGCATTCCGGTCAGCAAACTCGATCCCCGGTATTCGCTCTACGAGGCGCAAACGTCCTTCCTGGCAGGAAATGTTCAGGCGGCCTGGGAGACCGTTCAGTCAGAGCTTGGGAAGCTGCCATCCATGTTCGAAGAGATCGATCCGGATTTTTCCATCTGGGTGATTCGGCGTCTTACCGAAGGTTTTTCTCTCGATAAGGCCGATACCCTGGCAAGAGAGATGATGCAATGGATGGAAAAGTCAAAGCTGAATTTCGAACCGGAAATCGGTGCCGGGCTCAACCTGGCCTATGCGGACATAGCATTTGCACGGCGAGAAATGCCACGGGCCCGCGCCCTGTACGAACGCATCGCGGCGAATGCAGAATTCAAAGGGACAAGCGCACAAATGTTTGCGAACCTGCGAGTGGCCGATGCCGACCGCATCACCAAGCAATATGAATTGGCGATCGAGCGACTTGAGAAATTGGCGCTAACCAAAGATGTGCTCTTGCAGACAGAGGCCAACTTCGGGCTAGCCCTGGTCAAGTTTGATCAAGAGGATTACAACGAATCCGCGGACTTCCTGCAGAAAGTTTTTGCAAAAAATCCCGAACACTCCAACGCACGAATTCTCGAAGGTCGTGTGCACCTCAAGCGCAATCGGATCGAAAACGCGACTGAACTGGATATCGGCCTCACCGCAGCGCAGCGTATTCTTGTGCCAGGCAAACCGCTCAAGGTGCGCATGGAAGATCGCAATCTCGCGATTGTCGGCAAAACCACCAGCATCCGAATTCGGGCGTGGGCAGACTCCGGTGATGAAGAGACATTTGTCCTCACCCCGTTTGCCGATTCGCAAACCCGTTTCCGGGGAGACGTGGCGACTGCGCTTGCCCCCATCAACAAGGAAGACGGCACTCTTCAACTTCTCGGCAATGACACTGTCCGCTTTGACTTCACCGACGAATTCAAGAAGGCCCAGGCGCTGGGGCACACCGCGACGACCTTGAGAGTGGCTTCTGATGCAGCCCTCTTCGCCTCTTCCGGCAGGATTCTCTCTGAAGAAGAAATTAGAAACCGGACCCTTGAAGACCAGATTCGAACAAAGCTTGCTATCGAGGGTGAAAAGCAAGGGCAAACTTTACTCAGCACGGAGCGATTCGAGAATCAGATCAAGCCGGGCAACGCCATCAATGTACGCGTCGTCGATCTCGACCGCAGCGTGACTGACAGGGCTGATAAGCTTTCGGTAAAGGTGAGCACAAGCAGCGGTGATTTTATCGGAGCGTTTTCTTTAACCGAGACAGATACACACTCCGGCATTTTCGAAGGCGGAATTCCGACGCAGACCTCCGAAGCCACCGCGTATGCATCGGATTCTGCGGAAGGGAAGAAGCCGAACTTTGCCATCAGCGCGGGTGAGCACCCGGCCTGGAGCGCGCTACCGGATCACTCCAAGCCTAAAGCGTTCAGCGTGGACCTGAATGATAATGTGCCCCTTGGCACGTTGAAGGTGGTAAGTGATGCGGCCGGACGCCGCATAAAAACGGTCGCCGTGCAGACCTCGTTCAATGGCCGTGACTTTCGCACCGTGGGCCGCTGGCCGGGCGAGCACAAGCCGTGGGATGGCTCGCTTCGTGTGGCCGTCGCAAAATTCGTTGGTGAGGCGCCACCGGTGACGCTCGAGGCCGCGAGCCATTACATGTCCGAAGGTTTCATCGGAAAGAATATCCTTCCGAAAACATTTTCAGCCGGCAGCACGGCTTTCAAAATTGAAGGCGAAATTTACGAAGCCCTGAGGGGCTGGAACATCGCAGGCGGCGAATGGTTCGTCATTCACATGTATGGCTTGTTGTATAACCCGCGGCGGCGGGTGGTGGGGTTCAGACTGGATGGATCAAACGCACAGCCTCGAGGGCAGGCAGAATTCATGTTCCGTGTTTCGGACCTCCAAGAAGATGAGGACGGTATTCTCAGAGGGCCGCTGAACCAGGGCGTACATCGGATGGACGTATTCGTCGTGGCCTCCGAGGGCTCTTCGCCCGTCTTCCAGGTGATGTCCGACATTCAGAATCCCCCCAACTTCAGCCCGATGCCAGCTGACCTTTTTGATGCGATCAAGAATCCTGAAATCAGAAAAGCCGCCTACATCGCTCCCGCAAAAATTGCGGCTTCAGAGGACGGCAGGACTTTGAGTATCAATTTCGGCGAAGAGACGAGAACGCGTATTCTGCGGCTGCTGATCGAAGATTTTGAAACCGATGCGCCGGCGATTTCCAAGCTTCACTTGACCGATACAAAGGGTGAGCAAGTTCTGCCAACGAAATCCAATCTGCTTGAACAGATTAGCAACCAAATCCTGGAGATTGTGCCGGGGGATAAAATCTCAATCAATTATCTCGACCCCAAGGCCGTCGTTCAGGAAAACCAGAGCCATGAAGTGTTCCTCACCGCGACCTATTCAAACGCGGAGCTCAGCGCGGCGTTTGTTGAATACTCATTCTCCGGCAACCAGCGTCAGGCGCGGTACATCCCCATGCGACGTTTCGTTCCGGGCGAGCGCGTGAACATCCTCATTAATGATTCGGACGGTGATGTCTCACATAAGCTCGATACGCTGCATTTTTCAGCCCGGGCAACCGGCGGCGATGAGGTGGAATTCATTGCACTCGAGAGCGAGGAACATTCGGGCGTGTTTATCGGTGGTTTCATCCCGGTCGAAGAAGTGACCAACAAGAAGAATGAACTGAGCGTGAAGCAGGGAGACCAGATCATCATCACCTATATGGATCGCGAGAATACCGAACCCGGAATTCCGTGGTTGCGTGATTACTCGATCGAGCAGGCTTCATACGTCGAACCGCAGCTTCGGGTTTACGAAGTGGTTTCAATGCCTCTCGCTCCGGAAGATGCCATCAAGCCTGAGAAGGAAGAGGGCAGCCTGGCCGAACACGAGCTCTTCAGGCCGCGCTTCAATCTCACCGCTACCTGGCCGAAGGCTGCCATTATGGTGTCTGACAAGGAATCAGATTTCAAACCTGCCAACTCGGTCATCGGCGGCCCCATTTTCGTAGAGATTCTCTGGCCAACCGTCGCGCTCTCCCCCGACAGTCAGGTGAAGATATTTGCCCAGACCTCCTCGGGCCGGGCCAAAGGCGGTATTAACCCGAACGGAACGTTCGACGTTACCGCACCGGGTACGATTGCTCTCAATGCTCGGGTGAGCGCTGCCGGCGCGAATGAGTCACTCCCTCCCGGTTACCAGACCCTCACCGTCGAGCCCGCACCGGATGCCACCACGCCTATTGATGATGGACGATTCACTTTCAATATTCCGACGGCGCTCGGCCCGCTGCCATCAAAGACTCTGTTAACCGCGGAGATTCCCGGTGAGCAGAGGGATCAGATTCTCAGCATCAATGGCAGCGATGACATCTTCGTTGGATTCAATTTTCAGGATGATGAGGGCAATGAGCATTGGCTGACAAGAAAGATCGTGCTCAAAGGGGATCCTCTTCTTGACGTGATGGATCGCCGTTACAAAGAAGAAGTGACAAGCGCCTACGTCGGGGAGAGCCTTTACTTCAGAATCTTCGATTTAAGTGCTGACCGGACCGACCGACAGGATGAAGTGACGTTGTCACTCGGAACCGCGTCCGGCTTTTGGAATGAAATGCCGTTGAAAGAAGTATTTGAGCACACGGGCGTCTTCAAGGGGCATTTGAAACTCGTTCACAAAAAAGAGGAGACCTCGAGCGATCCCGGTAACGTGCCTGTAGTTCACGGCGACCTGTTGACCTTCAGTTATAAGAGCAGTCCCGGTGCAGAGTCGAGAACCCGCACCATCGCGGTCCACAAGGGGGCAAATGCGAAGCTCACCCCATTCACCAAGCGATTCACCGATCCCAAGATTGGCGTAGACACCCAACTCATGCTGTCAGAAGCATTTTTTGAGCTTGCCAAGAAGCACAGGCAGATGGCCATTACGAGCCGCCAGGCGGGTGATGACTCAAGCTTCAAACAGCTCAATGATCGCGCCGGTAATGAAATCGCCAAAGGACGAAAACACCTGCAGGAAGCCATGCGCGACAACCGCGATGCCGGCCTGCGTGTGCAGGGCGAATACCTCCTTGCCAATCTCAGCCTTGAATTTGCCAATATGTCAGAACTGGCCGCAGAACAAGAACAGTACTACCAGGACGCGCTCTCCCGTTTTACCACGATCACCGCTACCTGGCCGGAGAATGAATACGCGCCCAAAGCGCAATACAAGAAAGCGCTGGTTTATGAGAAGAAGGGCGAGATTGACACCGCATGCGAAGAGTACGTGAAACTCTCGTATCGTTATCCCGAACACGAACTCGTGGCCGAAACCATCGCACGTCTCGGTCACTACTTCATGGCCAAAGCCCGAACCGCGAAAAAAGATTCACAGAGTCTGATTCGCGAAGCCGAACTGATGGAAAAGGGCGAAGCAGCCGACGCAATAAGAATCAGAGCTGAGAAGATCAGCCGGATGGCGCTTACCACCTACAAGACTTCCGGCCAGGTCTTCTCACGTCTGGCGGCCCGATTCCCGGATCACAGGCTTTCAGCAAAGACGAACGTGCTCTCCGGCCAGGCGTTCATCCTTGCCGAGGAATTTACGCAGGCAGTCAAAATTCTCACAGCAACATTTTCGAATCCGGAAGCGGATAAAGATTCAGCAGCCGCGGCCATGTACTGGTGTGGACATGCCTACGTGGAATTGAGCGAATTTCCCGAAGCCTACCGAGTCTTCAAACGCCTGACGTGGGATTACCCCGCAACCAAGTGGGCGAAATTCGCAAGGGGCAGATTGACAGAAGAAAACATCGCGGACGCCGAGCCGGAATAGCCTCAGGCACCCGGCTGGCTGACCGCACTCCCAAGGAGCTTCCCGTGGAGCGCTCCAATGCCGGAGCATTCATTTTAGATGAGCAGTCGCGAAAGCTGGGCTCCAAAATCGAAAGCGTCCACACCGAACCCCAAGGCCTCGTCCAGGGACTGGTCTTGTCCTCTCATTCGCCGTCCCCAATTTTACTTTTTTGCGGCTGGATGCTGCCCCGTACCCTTGCCTGATTTTCTGTCACGCTCTTTCTGTTCGTGGCAGGCATTGCACGCGTATTTCGGCGCGGAGTAGAGACGGTCGTATCCGGGAGCCACGGCTACTCGGCCGACCCACTCGGTCTCCTGCCCGCAGAAATCGCATTTGATGAGTTTCTGTTTGGATGGCATGGAGACAGGTTATGGAGGGAAGGAAAAAGGGCCTATGACATCTATTGACAAATCGGTCCACGGATTCCGGAGGCCACTTACAGCACAGATAAGCAGAGCCCTTCAAGTTAATTTTAATACCTAATATGCTGTAATTATGAATCTTTCTTGGCGGCACTGCCCACTACCTGGATGCTCACTTCGCGGAGCTGGCGGTCTGAGACTGGGGACGGGGCCAGAGTAAAAAGGCACGTCCCCTTTTGCGTTTTCGGGAAGGCGATACTATCGCGAATGCTTTCGAGACCGCGAAGCAGCATAACGATGCGGTCGAGCCCGAGGGCAATACCGCCGTGTGGCGGAGCGCCGTGGCGCAAGGCTGCAAGAAGAAAACCGAATTTCAGTTCTGCCTCTTCCTCTGTGATACCCAGCAGCCTGAATATCTGTTTCTGCATTCCCTGATCATGGATACGAATGCTTCCTCCTCCAATCTCGTTACCGTTAAGAATGAGGTCGTGGGCGATGGCGATGGCGGCCTTGGGATTTTCTTCGAGAGAGTCTGCATATTCCGGCTTGGGTGCAGTGAAAGGATGATGAAGGGCTACGTAGCGTTGTTCGTCTTCATCCCATTCGACCATAGGGAAATCAACGACCCATGACAGGTTCCATTCGTTTTCCGGGATCAGATCGAGATCTTTGGCCAGGGTCAACCGCAGGTTACCGAGGGTTTGATCGACGACTTTGCGCTGGTCGGCTACCAGGAAGATCACATCGCCGGCCTCACCGTTTACGCGTTCGAGCATTCGGTTGAGCAGGTCTTCCTCAAGAAACTTTGCGATGGGAGAATTTACTTTACCGTCCTCGACGCGCATCCAGGCCAGGCCTTTGGCGCCAAATTCCTTGACGTATTCGCTATAGCGGTCTAGTTGGCGGCGAGCGATGTTTTCCGAGGCGCCCTTGGCGTTGATGGCGCGAACCTGGCCACCGGACTCAATCGCTCCACTGAAGACTTTGAAATCGGTCTGGGCCGCAAGGTCTGAGACGTCCTTTATCTCCAGTCCGAATCGCAGGTCGGGCGCGTCTTTGCCATATTTATCCATACAGTCCTGGAAAGAGAATCGCGGAAAGGGTGGCTTCACTTCGATTCCGGCGAGAGCCATAATTTCGATGATCAGGCCTTCCATACACTCAATGATGTCGTCCTGGTCAACGAAGGCCATCTCAACATCAACCTGAGTAAATTCCGGCTGGCGGTCTGCCCGAAGATCTTCGTCTCGAAAGCACTTTACGATCTGGTAATAGCGGTCGTATCCAGAGCACATGAGCACTTGTTTGAAGAGCTGCGGCGATTGCGGCAGGGCAAAAAACTCACCTGGGGAGAGACGGCTGGGCACGAGGAAGTCGCGCGCGCCTTCCGGGGTACTCTTAGTGAGCATCGGGGTTTCAATGTCAAGGAAATTGTGCCGATTGAAGTATTCGCGAGTGGTCTGAACGATCTTGTGCCGAAACATGAGATTTTGTTGCATCTTTGGCCGGCGCAGGTCGAGATGGCGATTCTTCAAACGAACTTCGGTGCTGATTTCTGCATGGTCAGCGACCTCCATAGGGAGGACATCAGCCTTGCTGAGGATCGCAAGCTCATCAACGAGGACTTCAATCTCGCCAGTCGCCAGATCCGGATTCTCTTTGCCTTGGAGCCGTGGGCCAACAGTGCCCCGTATGGCGATCACGAATTCTGAACGCAATTCCTTCGCACTGGTATGGACTTCTTGATTGTGATCCGGATTAAAGATTATCTGTGTGATGCCGTAACGATCTCTCAGGTCGACAAAAGTGAGGTCCCCGTGATCACGGCATGTGTTTACCCACCCGTTGAGTTGAATAGTCGAGCCGACGTCTTCCTTTCGCAGTTGCCCGCAGGTGTGTGTACGTTTGAGTTTCATGGTTTAGGGTTTTGGATTCAGGATTTTGGATTCAGGATTCAGCAGGATTCAGGATCTAAGACGCTGATCAGCACTAACTCACCGGCAAACGTGGGCGATTTATAGACATCAGAAACTCCGGCTTGGAATGGTGGTGACAGATTTTTTATCTGTCCAATGCCTGTCGGGGCCTTGCTGTTGGGCAGTTAACAAACCTTTTCGTTTACCAGATCGCGTGCAGTGCCCCCTTGCCAGTTCGTCTGGCCGGTGAGCAAAGATCTTCAGGCTAGAAAGCCAGAAAAGATTGAATTCGACCCTGCCGCCTCGTGCGGCAAGGGTCGTATCCCATTCTCTTACACGCTTTTAAGCTTCAGATCTCATTCACCTGTGAGCAATCTGGGTAATGACAAGGTCACAAACCTGTCCTCACCATGAAGTTTCTTTGGAGTGAGTCGTCTTATCGCCGCTTTCATTTTCTTATGCCTCCCATCTCTCGATAGTTCAACAGCACAAAATGAATGAAAGCTCCGACAACTCGGCGCACTCCAAAGAATGTCCACCAATCCTGAATCCAAAAAATAAGCCACGAGCTGCCGGTAACTCGTGGTCTGACCTATTCTGGATCGCGCT
>JAQBXN010000098.1 GCA_027625095.1 Planctomycetota bacterium
ACGTATCGTCCGGCTTCTCGGTTTTGGGGATGTCGTCAAGATTTTTGAAACGGTAGACCAGGCGGTTGCTGCCATATCGGATGGCAAAACCTCGTAGCACGGCACTGGATATAATTTGTCACGTACCTGATGTTGCCTGGGTGACGCAGGCATCCAGGCGGTTCAATCAGGTAACCGTATCTGCTGTGCTCCTGAGGCCAGACAAGGTGGTAAATCACACCTGGCCCGGTCTAGCGCATTCAACAAATCTTCAACCGCGCGGCCTGGCGAGGGCGCGGCAAAAATTGCGGAAATGACAGCAACTGCTGCGGCGCCGGCACGGATGGCGGAACCGAGGTTCTCAGGATTCAGTCCACCGATAGCCACAACAGGCTTGGTGCTCACGGCACACGTTTGTGCCAGCACGTCGGTACCGATTGGCTCACCCAGCCCGGCTTTGGATTCTGTGAAATAGACTGGTCCCAAAACATAAAAATCAGCCGTCTGATTTACCACCTTCGCTACCTCTTCAAGACCATGGATAGAGACACCCAGTCGAAGTTTGTCGGAGCAAACTCTAGCGGTAGCGGGTGAGAGGGAGTTTGCCGTCAATTGGACTCCATCGGCGCCGAGGGCCACTGCCACGTCGATACGATCGTTGATGAAAAGTTGAGATCCGTGGTCGTGGCAAATAGCCAGAAGTTGCTCTCCAGCTTCGTGTATTTCTCTTGCGGTCATATCCTTTTCACGGAGCTGAACCGCCACTCGCGAGCCGCCTGCGGCGATAACCTCCCTGACAACGTCCTTGAGCGGACGATGGGACAGTTTTCGGTCTGTTATGGCATATAAGTCGAACATGATATTTCTCCGTCGACATTCTAGTGAGGACAGTGCTGATTGCGCCCCCAGTTTGGCTACCTAGAATCCGCCGTCCTAATTCGGTCACGGCAACTGAGGAAATCATGTCAAAACGCAAAAAACGGTCTACGCCCAAAACAGAGAACAAACTACAGGCGTGGCTGAAAACCCAGCAGGAGGGAGTGACCGAAGAGGAACGTGATGTCTTGTGGGTCAAGAGCCGCCTGGAATCTTACAAGTTCCTGGACGTGTTTGAGATCGATCTTGAAGAGCAAGAAAACAACAAGTTGGCGGAGGATTTCTTTAGAGAACTCGATTGGTATCAGCGTTACCTGAACGGGGAGGACGAAAAGAGGAAATGGTGGTACTGCCATCAGATTCGACAGAACATGCTCAGCGCGCTGTTCGGCCCGAGATTCAAGGCAAAGCTCATGATGGAGCTGGAACAAGTGGTAATAGACGCCTGCGAAAAAGATGACGGGGATACCGCACTGATGAGCACAACTACCATGGCGTTTCTTTACACCTCCGGCGCACCCGTCGAAATCTGGAGTCTCTGCCGCGCAATTCTCTCGAAACTGAAGGATGGGTTTGAACTGCCAGAGGATGCAGGCGAGGACCTCAAACAGGCATATAAGGTCTATTGTGAATACGAATCGATGTCACCAGACGAAGATCCATTCCTCAGATGGGTCACCAGCGAGGACAGGGAGACTGCTGATTCTCCGATCCCCTTTGAAGTGGAAGAAGAAAAGCTCCAGCTCCTGACTGAGCTTTCAGAGGCCATCGAACTGGGCCAGGTGCCCATCCAGCTGTTAAGTAAGGATCAGGTCCAGGCCCTTTACCAGAAATCGGAAATGTTCATCTTGCCGATGCTCCAGCAGCAGGGGGAGATGTTTGCCGATTTTTCGCATTCAATTCAGCATCGGTTTGGTCGCTTCTCCCGCGAGTTTCTAGCGGAACTGAGGGAGTCAGACCGCTGGGAGACGATTCGCACTTCCATCGCCGTAGCCCACAGCAACTCGAAGATGTCAGCAAGGGAAGATGTCCGAAAATGGATGAAACATCTCGGTGTAACCCTGGAAACTCTGGAAGCATACGACCGCGGAAATCACCCCGTCCTGCGCTCAATTGTGGTCCAGGAAGTCCACCGCTTTCACCAGCAGCAGATGCAAAGGATGCAGCAGCAGAAGAAGAAGCGGTAGAGATTTCCTTCGAAACATCGGCGCAAACACGTGTAATCCGGGTTATTCCGACGGATGGCAAACTGATACAACGGATAAAGAACAGGTTCCAGATCCATCCTTTGGAATTCTCCTGATTTGGTCGCGGCCAGAGGCTACGGCAGGCAGATGTATATGGTGAGTCGTGAATCCTGAACCCTGGATCGCTCCCATTCACCCGTTCCCAACCCATCCAACCACATCCAGGTGCCGGTCTGAAGACCTCCCGATTTTGAGACTCAGGCCGACTTGTGCGATCTGCTCTTTCACCTCTTCACAGGTGTAGGAAGCAAGCAGCGAATTATAGAACTCAATTCGCAGCACCTCGGATTCGTCGGCGGCATATTCCTTCACCAACGCTCTCGCTGCTTCGGTACTGTCAGGCCGGTGAAGATCTCGCATGAAGATCAACGCTTCCGGAGCTGCAAGACGCTTCACCTCTCGCCAGAAGTCGATTGGATTGCCGACGTGATGAAGGATGCTGTTGGAGATGAGGATTTCGAATGATGAAGCGGGTAATCCACTCGCTTTCGCATCCGCACAGACCCACGAGATGGTTGTGCTGAGGCTTGCCCGCCGCTCAGCATCCCTTGCTAAATGAAGCATGTCCTTGGAGCCGTCCACGCCGGTCATCTTCCAATCAGGTCTGGCCAGTACGATGCGGATGGGAATATCGCCAGGACCGGTGCCCAGGTCGACAATCCTCGCTCCTGGCTTTCCTCCGGTCATGGTAAGGAGGGACTTGACGTACGCCTCATTGACGCTCTCAAAATCCGCGGCCGCATACGCGAGGGCCGCAGTGCCGTGCATCAGTTCATGTTCGGGCTGGCGCTGCATGGATTCAGTTTGACCTTGGCGGACGGAACTCAAAATTGCAGTGAGGGATTCAAACCCCTTTCGTCATGATCAAAAAAAGGCCGTGCAGCAATGCACGGCCTTTAGTCTTCAGTATAGGAGCTTACGAATCCAACAGCACGGCCTTGCGGCTGAGGCGGACACGGTTCTGGCCATCGATATCGATGACTCTCACGCGCATGGCGTCGCCGATATCGACGTGGTCATGGATGTTGTCGACGAATTTATCGGACAACTCGCTGATATGAACCAGGCCCTCTTGACCGGGGAGAATCTCGACAAAGCAGCCAAAGTCCTTAATTGCAACGACCTTTCCATCGTACTCTTCACCAATTTCGACCTCCTTTGTCATGCTTTCGATGAAGGTCTGGGCGTCTTTCACGCTATCGCCGTTCGGGCCGGAGATAGTGATCGTGCCGTCGTCATCGATATCGAGGGAGGCACCTGTCTGTTGTTCGATGGATCGAATCATTTTGCCCCCCGGGCCGATGATCATGCCGATCTTCTCCGGGTCGATCTGGATTTGGCACATACGTGGCGCGTTCGCAGCGAGTTCCTTGCGAGGCTTTGGAAGCGTTTCGAGCATGGTGCGAAGGATGTTAATTCGTGCCACTTTCGCGTCCTCGAAGCCTTTGGTCATAATTTCGCGACTGATGTTGGAGACCTTCAGGTCGAGCTGGATGCCTGTGACGCCCTGCTGTGAGCCGGCGATCTTGAGATCCATGTCACCATTGAAGTCTTCTTCACCCATGATGTCGGTGAGGGTTACCCACTTGTCGCCTTCCGAGACGAGCCCGACTGAGATTCCTGCGACCGGACGAGTTATGGGAACACCGGCATCCATGAGCGCCAGAGTGGCACCACAGACAGAGGCCATCGAGGATGAGCCGTTCGATTCATAAATGTCGGACACGAGACGAATTGTGTAAGGAAACTTTTCCCATTCAGGAAGAACGGCCTTGATTGACCGCTCGGCCAGCGCGCCATGTCCGATATCACGGCGTCCGGGGCCACGTGGCATGGAAACCTCGCCAACACTGAACGGCGGGAAGTTGTAGTGCAGCATGAACTTTCTGTGGATTTCTTCTCCGAGTCCTTCGACGATCTCCTCGTCCCGTGATGTGCCAAAAGTGCAGCCAACTACAGCCTGGGTCTGTCCACGCTGGAACAGGGCCGAGCCGTGCGTCATCGGGAACAAGCCCACCTCGCAAAGGAGTTCGCGGACGACGTCAAATCCCCGCCCGTCGCAACGTTTACCTTCATCAAGGATCATCCTCCGGATAACCCGCTTCTTTGCTTGATAGTGTGCTTCTTTCACTTCGGCTTTGCGGGCGGCCGCAGCTTCGTCATCAAGTCCCACAATATACTGAGCAACGATTTCATCACGGAATTCTGAGACCGCTTCGGCGCGTTCCTGCTTGGCGACTTTCTGGCAACTCTCTTTGATGCCCTCGGCGTACTTTTCATAAATCTCGTCGATGAGAGAGGTCGCCTCTGCCTCAACTTCAGGGAAGACCTTTGCCGGAACTTCGTGCTTCTCGATAAGCTCTACCTGCATAGCGAGGAGTTCCTTGCATCCCTCATACCCGAAGTATATCGCGTCCAGGCAGACCTCTTCGGGGAGTTGGTTAGCGTCGCCTTCAAGCATACAGACGCCGTCCGCGTTGCCGGCGACGATGAGATCCAAGTCACCGTTATCAATCTGTTCCTGGGTTGGGAACAGGACGAACTGTTCCCCGATACGTCCTACCCGGACTGCACCGACTGGGCCGAGGAACGGTAGCGGTGAAAGCATGAGACAAGCGGAAGCGCCATTGATGGAGAGGACATCCGGATCATTCTGGCCGTCTGCGGAAAGGACCTGTGCCATGATCTGAACTTCCTTCTTATAGCCCTTCGGAAAGAGCGGTCGCAGGGGCCGATCGGTCATGCGCATGGTGAGGATTTCTTTGGTGCTGGGCCGGCCTTCACGTTTCATGAAACGTCCACCTGGAATCTTGCCCGCCGCCTGACCACGTTCACGGTAATCAACGGTCAGGGGAAAGAAATCCAGCCCGGGACGTCCTTCGGCAGACACGACGGTCGAGAGTACCTGGGTATCCGCAAAACCGACGACTACTGCGCCGTGGGCCTGCTTTGCCAGCTTACCGGTCTCCATAAAAAGCACTCGGCCGCCAATTTCTTTTTCAACTCTTGTAATTTTCACAATTTTCTCCTTGAGGGGATTCCTCTTCTGATGAAATTTCTATAAACAATTTCGGACATTACTTTCGCCGCATACGAAAGCCTCGGCAGTGATCTGACCTGTTTGGTGGGGGATGAACTGAACTCGGTCGCTAACTCCGAGCAGTGCAACGTCAGGCTGGTTTGGAGGGATGATGACATCATCCGGCCTGATGCCCTTTCGCAAGGACAGGACAGTTTGCCGGATTTATTTTCTCAAGCCGAGGCGCTTAATGACTTCCTGATAGCGCTCGAAATGGGTGTTTGCAAGATAACGCAGGAGCGAATTACGCGTGCCAACCATCTTGAGCAGGCCGCGGCGTGATGCATGATCTTTTTTGTGGCTCTTGAAATGATCGGAAAGTTCATTTATCCGAGCAGTTAACACCGCAATCTGAACATCGGGGGAACCAGTGTCCCCTTCATGAATTCTGAAGTCCTTAATGATGCCCTTCTTCTTCTCTTTTAGAATCACTGATCTAAGCCTCTTTGAACTGAACTAAAGTTTTTCACTTCTCTAAATCGGAGCGGGATTATAGCAGCGCGGTCTGAGCCTGCTATCCACCTAAACGAGTGACAGGTAAGGTGCCAAAAGTGGAGGCGAGTGGTCTTTGGAGGGCCGACTTGTAAGAGACGAGTAATGAGTAAGGAGCAAGGTGGCGGATGGTGTTGGGACGGCCGGCGAGTAAGGGAGTTGATGCTGGGTGCTGGGGTATCGATGGGCAAGCGCCGAGCATCGAGCATTCAGCATCCAGCGGTCGCCCCAAAACCATCCGCCTCCCCTTTCGGCACCTTACTCATTACGCTCTATTTGCCAAAACGCGACCCAGTGCCATAATCCCGCGCCTTTCGGGAAAAGCCGTTAAAACAAGATGGAAAGCACGTTTCCAGGGCGTGAAACAGTTGACGGTTACATCTTGCCGATCCTTGTCGTACCGGGATCCAGCAGGGAGAAAGTCGTAGGGATTCATGACGGCCGGCTGAAACTCGCCGTCCAGGCCCCGCCGGAAAAAGGCAAAGCGAATAAGGCGGTCATTTCTTTCCTTGCCAGGACTCTGAAGGTCAGAAAGCAACAACTAAACATTGTTCGTGGCCAGAATGACCGCCTCAAAGATATTCTTGTTTCCGAAGCTGAGACCGAGGAAATCCATAAGCAACTTGGGCAACATCTGAATTCCTGAACACTACGATGTCAGACCTTTACGACAGAACTCAAAGCGCCGAGAAATACATCCGCTCACTCACCAAACTCAAACCTGACTTCGGTGTCATTTTGGGCACAGGGCTCGGCGGTTTCACACGCAAACTCAAAAGCAAGATAGAGATTCCTTATGGTGACATCCCTGGTTTTCAATCGTCCGCGGTTGAGAGCCACGCAGGGGTCTTGGTCATTGGCAAGCTCAAAGATCGAGTCGTGCTCGTGATGGAAGGCCGCGTCCACGCTTACGAAGGTCACTCACTTGCGGAAGTTACTTTTCCGGTTCGGGTCATGAAAGCGCTTGGCGCGAAGGTTATGATTGTGACCGCTGCCTCAGGAGGAATGAATCCCCTCTACAAGCGGGGCGACATAATGATTCTGGATGACCACATCAACCTGATGGGACTCAATCCGCTTGTCGGCCCCAATGATGAAAGGCTTGGTCCCCGCTTCCCTGACATGAGCGAACCTTATGATCAGGATCTGATTTCGACGGTCGAAGAAATCGCCAGGCGTGAACGTATCAAGTTGCTGAAGGGCGTGTATGTAGCGGTCGTTGGCCCATGCCTGGAAACGCGCGCCGAATACCGCTTCCTGCGGGCTGCCGGGGCGGACGTCGTCGGCATGAGCACCGTCCCCGAAGTCATCGTCGCCGTGCATTCGGGTTTGCGCTCCATCGGGCTGACCGTTATCACCGATGAATGCCTTCCGGATGCGCTTGAGCCTTGCAGCATTGAAGACGTTGTCGCCGCTGCGAATGCAGCCGCGCCCAACCTCGAAAAACTAATCGAAAAGGTGATTGCGGAGGCGAAACTCTGATCCGGCGAGTGGTGACGATCCCTCTGCAGGCGATCTTTGGAGCCCGCCGATTTGTCGGTGCTTTCATTTTTCGAGGCATTTGACGATTCGAAAGGCTTACGAAAAGGAAAGCGGTGACAAGTCACAGCACTCCAAAGAATGGACTGCTCGTTTTGTGGCAATCTGAATTATCAAAAGATGCAGAACAATGGCTGATAAGAATAAATACAAAGAAACGCTCAACCTGCCGAAGAGTTCCTTCGGAATGAAAGCTAACCTCGTCCAGCGCGAGCCTGAATTTCAGAAAAAATGGGAAAAGGAAGGTCTCTACAAAAAGATCCGTGAGGCACGAGCAGGCTCTGAAAAATTCATCCTTCACGATGGCCCTCCGTACGCCACGGGCGACCTGCACGTTGGCACGGGCATGAACAAGATTCTGAAGGATTTCGTCGCCCGCTACGCCACGATGTCTGGATATGATTCGCCTTATCGGCCCGGCTGGGATTGCCACGGGCTGCCCATCGAATGGCGCGTCCGAGAGGAACTGGGCCAGAAAGCTGAGGAGACGCCGGTGCATGTAATGCGGCGCAAATGTCTCGATTACGCAATGAAATTCTTCAAACGCAATCGTGAGGAATTCAAACGTCTGGGCATCTTCGGTGAATGGGAAAATCCGTATCTGACGGTCAACCCCGATTACGAAGCAGGCATCCTCGACACCTTCGCCGACCTCGTCGAGAAGGGCTATGTCTACCGAGCCCTTCGGCCGATTCATTGGGACTGGGCCTCGGAAAGTGCCCTCGCTGAAGCGGAACTTGAGTACGAAAACATCATCAGCCCGTCTATCTACGTTCGTTTTCCTATGGTGGAGGACATCAGTGAATTATTCGGCGTGGATAACTCAATCCCGATCGATTGCCTTATCTGGACTACGACGCCCTGGACGCTGCCGGCCAACCTGGCCATCGCTCTGAACGAAAGCTTCAACTATACCCTCGTCGAGTACCAAGACGAAGCTGGCGAAACGAGGCGTATGTTCTTTGCGGAGGGACTGGTCGAAACTGTCATGGAGAAAGGCGGGATCGAAAACTATACAAAGCACGGTCAGGTCAAGGGGGTTGCTCTCGAAGGTAAAAAATATCGCCACGTTTTTATGGATCGTGAAAGTCCAATCGTACTTGCCCGTTACGTCACACTTACCGATGGCAGCGGCTGTGTTCATACAGCACCCGGGCACGGTCGTGAGGACTTTATGACTGGCCAGCAGTACGGATTGGAAGTCCTTTCACCGGTCAATGACAAGGGCATCCTGACGGAAGAGGCCGGGCCATTCGCGGATATGCACGTCTTTGACGCCGATCCTGAAATCTGCAAACACCTGAAAGAGACAGGCGTTCTGTTCCTTAGACAAAACGTCTCTCACAGTTACCCACACTCGTGGCGATCCCATAAGCCAGTCATCTTTCGAGCTACCGATCAGTGGTGGATAAGTGTGGATCACAAAGACTTGCGCCAACGCTGCCTCAAGGCAATTCGGGAAGACATCAAATGGGTGCCCTCAGCCGGCCAGGCTCGAATCGAGGCCATGGTTGAGCAGAGACCTGACTGGTGCATCTCGCGCCAGCGCTGCTGGGGAGTGCCTATCCCGGCCTTTTACTGCGGCAAAACTGGTGAAGTCTTGATGACCGCAGAGATCGTTCGCCATGTTCGCGACCTTATCGCTGAACACGGTGCCGACATCTGGTTCAGATGGGAAGCAAAAGATCTTGTGCCCGAAGGCACGAGAGTGGGCGAAAGCGGCCCGGAAGATCTTGTCAAAGAGACCGCCATCTTTGATGTATGGTTTGAATCCGGTACTTCGCATCGTTCCGTTCTTCGTAATGACGAGCGGATGAGTTTCCCGTCGGCCATGTATCTCGAAGGCTCCGACCAGCATCGCGGCTGGTTTCAGGTAAGTCTTCTTACAGCGATGGGGGCCGATGGAAAGCCGCCATTCGGCACGGTCACCACTCACGGCTTCGTGGTAGACCAGGCCGGCAAGAAGATGTCAAAGAGCCGGGGCAACTTTGTTTCCACATCGGATGCCATCAAGACTGTAGGCGCCGATCTCTTCCGGCTCTGGGTCGCAAGTATCAACTATCACAACGACATCCCGACCTCGCTCGAGCTCATGCAGGGCACGTCTGAGCCGTATCGCAAGATTCGCAACACCTTCCGTTTCCTGCTCGGAAATCTGAGCGGATTCAATCCCGCTACGGATGCCGTAAACGTCAGAGCTGAAGAACATCGCAACAGTCTCGACCGCTGGGCTCTTGCTGCTCTCGATCAAATGATTCGGGGTGTCCGGGCCGCCTACGGGCGCTATGAATACCACACCGTTTATCGGCGCATTCTGGACTTCTGCACCATCCAGCTCAGCGGCTGGTATCTCAATGCAAACAAGGATCGCATGTACTGTGATGCTGCGGATTCCGTTCGACGACGCCGATGTCAGACTGTCATGTATGAAGTTGTCGAAGCTCTCGCCAAGCTTCTCGGCCCGATCCTTGTACACACGAGTGAAGAGATCTGGGAAAGTATCCCCAACCGGCGCGACCAGGCTGAGAGCATCCACCTCGCTCTGATGCCGGAAGTCTCCGATCGAGCCAGCGCTGAAGACCTCGCAGTGCTCGCCGACTGGAAGCCGGTGCTCCATATTCTCGAACCCTACGCACAGACTCAATTGGAAGAAGCAAAAGCTAAACGCGATCTTAAGAATCCCCTGGACGCGGAGGTCGTGTTCAAACTCGGCACTAATTCCGCTGACTGGGAAGACAGGCTCGAACGACTTGGTGAGGACATTGAAGATCTGCTTGCCGTCGGTTTCCATCGCATCGAAAAGGTGGATGCCGAGACAGGAGAGGACGGACTGCCCGTCGAAATCGAAATCGTCGACACCCGCGAAAAGTATCAGCGGTGCGAACGCAGTTGGAAACGCCGCCCGGATGTAGGTTCCGATTCCAACTATCCGGAGTTGAGCGCAAGAGATGCTGCAGTTGCTGCCGTGCTCGGCTTGTCAGATTGAAGAGTAACAACCACGGAACACACGGAAAAGAGAAAACTCAATTCAATTTACTGGCAGGCTTCCAGCCGCGGCCGTAGCGTAGCCGCAAGCTGCCAGCTTGCAGGCTTTCGCCGAGCACACGAGCTGGCAGCTTGTGGCAACGATTCCGTGTATTCCGTGGTTGTTATCCCGAGCCACAGCCACCTTCTCCCAATTGTCTATGCCTCTTAAACTCGGAATCCTGCTCTCCGGCTCGGGCCGTACCCTTGAAAACCTCTACGAGCGGATCGAGGCCGGTAGCCTCGACGCGGAGGTCGCCCTGGTCATTGGCAGCAAAGAAAGCGCGTATGGGCTCGTGCGTGCTCAGAAACGTGGAACGCCTACCGGTGTTTTGAATCCCAAGGATTTCGAGGACAACAGTGCCTTCAGTGGAGCCGTCACAGAAGCTCTGAAAGAGCACGGCGTCGAGCTTGTCATCCTCGCCGGATTCCTGTTTTTCTATGAGGTGCCCGGCGAATTTGAAAACAAGGTCGTCAACATCCATCCCGGACTCATCCCCTCATTCTGCGGGAAAGGTTTCTACGGGCATCACGTCCATGAGGCTGTGATCAACTACGGCGTAAAAGTTTCAGGATGCACTGTTCATTACGCAGATGCGACCGCCTACGACCATGGGCCGGTTATCCTTCAAAAGACCGTTCCGGTTTACGCCGAGGACACACCAGATGAACTGGCGGCCAGAGTATTTGACGCGGAAATGGAAGCCCTGCCGGAAGCCATCCAACTGATAGCCGAGGGAAGAGTGCGCGTAAAAGGCCGAATTGTCCATATCTCCGAAGATTAGAGTCTGAAGTTGTCCCCGCTACGGCTAAAGGAGGGAACGGATGAAGAGGCCCCCTGTGCTTACGGCCGAAGGCCGCTTTAGGGCAAGGGGGCAATTGGAGTCCGGATCATTCTCCCTCGGGCAGAGCAGAATCCTTCGTCTTCTCTTGCATCACCTTGCCCTTCGATTTGATGGGAAGGGCTTCCTTCAATACTCGTGTTTTCTGAACCCGACCGATCAACTCATTGAGACTCTTCCTGGGCAGATGTCCACGGGCGATGAACACCTCACTGCCTTCCAAAACCACCGCCAACTCCACGCCAGGCTCCGGTTTTTCTGACGTTCGTGCCGACTCGGCCAGTCTGTATTGTTCGGCGAATTCTCCAGCATCATTCTCGCTGTCCCAAACTGTTGACCAGATGCAAAGTTCTGTGTCCGTTTCGGGGTTCAGAAACGCTAGATACAAGTCTCCGTCCCAACCTTCCCATGCAGACTTTGATGCTTTGTTGCCGCGAAGGTCTCTCATAAGGACAGAGATGTAGAGTTCGCCCAGAACAGATTCATAAATCAGATTGAAACCTTCTGGAGCAAGCTTCTCTGGCTCCATGATCTCGATAACAGTCGGCCGATCGATTTCGTCAAAGTATTTCTCTATGTGGAGGATCTGTTCGGTTGATTGAGGCATGTCCTGATACAGATCGTTGACGCCCTGCCAGCCGCCTTTCTGCCACGCCCTGTGCACGAAGACCAGTCCGGCCATGTAGGGAAGAATGAGGCTCTCTTTCAGCACCCTCGGCACATTGGCAAGACCTCCCATCCCCAGGCTGGACATGAAGGAATCGTCGTCGAGCTTCATCTCAATACCCCGATCCAGCGCGGTGATATAGCTCTTGTAACCCTCGCCGAGCAAGGTTTCGAAGGCGCCGACATCCGCATCCTTGTCCGACACATACAGGAACATCATGAGCATCCCTTCGCCCTCGACTACACAGCGAACGGCGTTCATGACATCCTCTCGTTTTTCATCCTCCATCGGCAGCGAAAGAAGATCGAAATGCTGATCCTGCAGCGCGTGCATGAGTTCGTGGGAAATGATGCTGCTCTGCGACATGTTCCACTCGTTAATAAGGTAGAGCGCCTTGGTTTCAGGGTCATAGAAGCCTGCGACCTGCTGTTGGAGAAGATCGAGCACTACCTTGGAAAGGTCGATGCCTCTCGGCATGAGCCCAAGCATGGCGTAGGCCCTGGCCAGTGCGTCCATCTTTTCTTTGGGCTGCTTCCGCAGCATGAGTTCCTGCAAGTAATTGCGTAGCTCTTCCTTGTTCTGAATGCCCTTCTTGACCGGCCCTCTGAATGGCAGACCACGTATCTTGGCAATGTGAGCCCCGATCCGATCCGATCGCTCGCTCAAGAGATGGATCTGTCGCGCCTTTCGATCCTTTTCCTTCAATGCGTCTGGAGATTCCTGGGGAGCACCTTTAGGAATTGAGACATGCGTACTTTTGACCGCCTGGATTTTCAGCATCGCTTCGGCATATCTCTGGCCGAGCAATTTCATACTCGGAGCATCGAAATGCCAGCGATCCATTGTCTTGAGCCCGTCTGAACTGGCGTATCCCGTAAAAGGCACCTCACCGGCCAACTCTCTGATTTGATCATTGATCAATTTCACATTCTGGATTTCGCCGGCAACGAAAGGAATTCCTGGTTCGCCAAGATCGCTTCTGAGATCGGAAATCAGAGCTTTAAGTTTTGGAAAGTAATGAGCGTCTTTCGCATCCGATTCTCCCTGGTGCCAGAGGATACCTTTCAGGGATCCTGATTTCAGGGCTACCCCGGCTCGCCTGATCGCCTCTTTGTAAAACGTCGTGCCTTTCGTCCATTCTTTTATGCTCGAACCACCCTTGGCATTGACAACGAGGCCAATCGAAATGGATTTGTCCTCTGCGAGCATTTTCTTTGCAAACGTGTAGCCCGGGTTCATCTTCTGCATGCCGAGCCCCTTCCTGATCGTCGAGTAACGATTAAGCGGATTCTTGGCCGGCTCCCACTTGTCTTCGCGGTTGAGCAGGAAGCATCTTTCGACAGAACCTGACTCATCGGCTTTGAAGGGCGCTCTCCCCGCCATGTTCGATTGACCGATCAGCAGATAGACATGAAGACTTTCCTGAGGCCCCGTGTAAGTGGATGCTACATCGTCTTGCGCGAAGGAATGTGAGGTCAACGCCCAGAACACAAGCAGGACAAGGGGCGCGAAGTCAGGCATTACTTTTCTTTCTGATTTAAACAATTCGTTTTCTCTTCTAAGGCCGAACGTCAGACGTGAGCTATTTCTACATCTTCTTCTTCATGAATAGAGCAATCTCGCCATCAGGATAGTCATGGTTCGAGTAGTAGGAAACATCAATCCCTTCAACTTGTTAGCCCAATTTTCGATAGACGTTGATAGCGACCGTATTCGTATTCTGCGTTTCGCAAACGATGGTTCTGAAATCGGCTTCCCGGGCTCTTTCTTTGACACGATCCATAGATCGTTTACCGGTGCCCTTGAGTTGACAACTTTCTACCATATGAAACTCACCTACCCATAAACTGCGATTCCATTCGTGGGGCTCGGCTATTGCAAGACCCACAAACAAGTTTTCGTCGTATGCTCCAAACGAAAACCTTCGTCGAGAAGCCTTTGATATCTCTGAATCGAATCGTCGTCGTAGACCCACTTCTTGATATATGGTGTTTTGAGGGGAGCAAGCTGCAGGTCGAACGATGCGCATTCTTCGTCATCCGTGTTCGCAACAACATACTTGCTGTCCGGAGAATAGCCTCCGGCAAGGTGAGTGATATCGGCTAAATTCAAATGCGTCAGCGAGAGAATTTCTGTCATCGGATTGACCTCGGCCATTCCGACCGGCCTGAGCTTGAGACAGGCCTCAATTGGCTGCCGGCTGGTCACCCAGAGTCTCGCAATAGCTCCTTCCGGACTTCGAATAATCGAACATGTCACGTACCTCGTTTGGATTGAGGGAGCGCTGCCAGATAGCTACTTCATCGATGACGCCTCTGAGGCCACGGACAGTCTCGTCGTTGTCACCAATGCCGATCATGATTGTTCCAGGGGCGGGCTTGATTGACGTGGGCTCAGGTAGATTCTTCTCACCGACCATCTGACCGTTCAGGTAGATGCGGGCCGCGCTGCCGTCAAAGGTGCTGACCACGAAATGCCAAGCGCCATCAGTAACCACGGGCTTTCCGAATGCACCGTGGAGCTTGGCTTCCATGTCAAAGAATTCGAGATCGACGCCGTCTTTCATGCCTCCCTCAAAATCCGCTCCGTTGATATTGACGGCCCAGCCGGCCTTTCCGTTAAAGTGGAATTGATGCACGAGGCGATTCCAGCTCACAGTCTGCTTCTCCGCTTTCAACCAGAGAGCGACCGAGAATTCTTTGTCGCATTTCAATGCCTCGGACTCTGGACATTCGACTCCATGTTTACTGCCATCGAACAGCAGGGCGTGGCCCTGATGTCCTTGAATCATCATTCCTCCAAGAACTTTTCCATGATGTTTACTGGCTGAGAGGTCGGTGACGTTTGTCGCACGGCCATTCTCCGAGGTGACAGTGCCCGAATTGAAAGAGTAAGCCAGCACACATCCTTCGCTCCAATTGGGCACTATTTCCCGGGCCGGTTTGGCCCGGTCCGCCACCGCCCTGTCGCGTGGTAAACGGAATACTGTCCGGAAACCGTTCAGGACACTGAATGGCGGGCCGTACTGGTAAAGGTACGAACGTGAACCACAACGCACTTTTTGAAGCCCGGTGCCCCATGATCCGCCCCGATGGTTGTAACCACTGGCATCAGCCCCCCCAACAGGATCCGTGGCTGCAATCGGGTAGGCCCCATACTTGTCCTGGCACAGTTCCGAGACGTTGCCAATCATGTCATGCAGTCCCCACGTGTTGGGCTTATAGCTGCCAACCGGGGCGGCGGTGATCTGCCTGTCATTCGTTTTCAGTGGTTGCAGGGCCTCATGTTTGAAGAGTTCCAGAAACGTCTCATCGTAGACATTGCCGTATTCTCCGGCCGCGGTTTCGTCATTGCCCCAATAAAATCTCGAGGTCGTGCCTGCTCGGCATGCGTATTCCCATTCGGCTTCGGTCGGCAGGGCGAATTGCAACTCTTCGTTTTTTGGCGAATAGGGCGCGGTGATGTTCAACCAGGAAACGTAATTCTGCGAATCGGACCAGGAGACTAGGCAGACCGGGTGGGCGTCGCTCTGCTCGTAACACGGATCCTGCCAGTTGGCGGGCTGAGCCTGCCACTTGCCGTGTTTCCAGATGGTTGGGATCCGCTCCTGCTGTTCGGAATGTGCGAGATAACGTCCTTCGAAAACACTGGCAAATTCACCGACAGTGACCTCATATTTCCCCAGATAAAACGGCAGCGTGAGGGTAACTTCATGCTGAACGTCCAACTGACCGCGATGCCACTCATCTTCGGGTGACCCCATCGTAAATTTACCTGCGGGCACCAGGATGAGGTGCATCCCAGTCTGCCTGCACCGAACCTCAAGTGGAAGACCCGTAGTTGTGTCCTTGCCTTTCCGAATAGGATTGCCGTGCTGGTCTTTTACTTCCGCAGGAACCTCAAAGAGATGTTTGAACTTCTCCGCGAGGTCAGCGTTCGCATCGGGGGTAAGCCGGAAGGCAAGGCGGAAACCTGCTGAAACATTCGGCAGATACCTTGCTTCCTGGTGGCGCGCTCCAGATCGCGTCAATTCCGGGCCATCCAAAAAACTGCCGCCGCGCAAACAGATCGCCGCCTTGCTTCCATCGCCAAGCGGGTCGGTTACCGGGCCATCGATGGGATGCATGCCATCCGCGCACCATTCCCTGACGTTACCAAGCATGTCGTGGAAGCCCCACATGTTCGGCTTGAAGCTGCCCACGGCTGTGGTGAATGCATGACCGTCTTCCGCTTCGAAAGTCGGGTAATTCAACTTCTCTTTTGCCGCTGTCATCTGTTGGACAAAACTCTTGTCCGCGACGTTTGCGTATTCGCCCGCCCTGGCGGCGGCGTCACCCCAGTAAAACGCGGTGGTCGTTCCGGCCCTGCATGCATACTCCCACTGCGCTTCGGTGGGTGTGGAGAATCGAAAAACTCCCTTTCCCGGAGGCATCCAGCCGGCTGGAGCTTTCTGATTTAAATGCATGATGAATTGAATCGTGTCCTTTTGACCTAATGCCAGGGCAGGATGATTGAGTGTTTGTTCAAAGTAAGGGTTGCGCCAACTGGCGTCGGGACGGTTCTTCCATCCATCGTCCCAGACAATAGCACCTTGCTTCTTTTCGGCCTGAGTGACCGGCCCGGCCTCCAATGCATGCATTTTGAATTCGCCGACCGTCGTCTCGTACTTGGCCATGTAAAGGGGGCGAGTCAGTGTAACCGGATGGAGCGTTTCATCATCAAGCCGATGAGTCTCTTCCGGCGGAGTGCCCATCGCGAATTTACCGGCGGGTATGAACACATAATGTCCCCTGGTCTTGATATGACGCACTTCGAGCGGATAGCCCGTAGTTTCGTCAACTCCCTTTCGAACGGGATGATTGTGATTGTCAAAATCCTCGTCAGGCACTTCAAAAGTTTTCGTGAGCGCTCTGGGGAGTGGGTTGTCGTCTTCGGCAGGATTGACGGGCTGGGCAACAGGCGTGCCTGGAGTATTGGATGGTTGGAGTGCTGGAGTATTGGATGGTTGAGACAGGGCTTGGGGATCGTCGTTTTGTTCCTTGTCAGGAGGCCTGGTGATTTGTAAATCGCCGTTACCAAGTTCGTTCCTCGGCCTGGAAGTCAAAAGGATAAAGGCGATGGCCATGCTTGCCGCGACGGCAATACCTCCGATCAGGGCCTTGGGGGGCTGTTTGGGCGGTGGGGGAGCGGCCATGGTCATGGCATCCCGAAGATTGCTTTCAGTTCTGCCTCCAGGCGGTGCAGAAACTGACTCGATCCCTGCGACTGTGGCAGCTTGCTGAAGTTCCTGCTGTCCCGTTTTCATGTCTTCCTGAAATTTCCCCGTGAATGACGGAGCTGGCCTGACAGACGTTTGTCCCGAACCGGGATTCAGCCTCTTGATTTCACTCAGGAGCTCTCCATAAGTCTGAAACCGGTCGTCGGCCCTCTTTGCTGCCATCTTCTGAATGAGGGTATCCACCTCAGGAGGGAGGTAAGTGCCGAGGTCACTGCCTGTCGGAAGTCTCTCTTCGTTATGAGCAAGGATGATCGCGTAGGCCGTCTTTCCGAAGAAGGGCCGCTTGCCCGTCAGCATGTGCAGAAAAGTGATTCCGAGAGAGTAGATGTCTGAGCGGTGATCGACGGAAGCCGCGTCCCTGGCCTGTTCCGGGGACATGTAATATGGCGTGCCCAGAGACGTACCTGTCTGCGTCATGCTCTGGTCTTCCTCTTCAACGTTTTTTGCCAGGCCGAGGTCAGCGAGCTTTATCCTGCCCTTGGTGCTCAGCATGATGTTCTCAGGCTTGATGTCCCGATGGAGAATCGAATCTTTGCTTGCGTCGCTCAGAGCTTCTGCGACACACTCAACTATCTGCAGGGCCTCGTTCAGCGGAATCTTTTCCTCCCGCTTCATCCGGTCGAGGACGGTCTCTCCTTCGACAAACTCCATGGAAAAGAAATGGCAAACACCCTCCTGGCCAATGTCGAAGACCTGAACAACGTTTGGATGATTCAGCGCGGCTGCGGACCTGGCCTCACGCTGAAATCGACCGAGGAATACCTCGTCCCCTGAAAACTTGTGGGACAGAACTTTAAGAGCAACCTTTCGTCCGAGGTTCGTCTGGATGGCCTCATAGACCACGCCCATGCCGCCTTCGCCGATCCTGCCTTGCAGTTCGTACCCACCAAGTACGCCCATGGTGACGGCCGCGTCTTTCGGCACACTGTTTTCCGTCCGACATGATGGGCAGTTGACGCTACTTCCGGCAGCATCGTCCGGGCATTTCAGCTCGGTGTTGCAGCTTCCCTTCGTGCAAATAATTGTGATGGGCATGGGGACAAGCTGGCCAGAACGGGATTACCGCATGAATGGAAAGGCGGACAGTATCCCATGTCTTCGCGATGCTCCCAATCAGATTCATGATTTCAGACGTACCCGGCCTCGGGCCATCCTCGCTAATCCGTGATTGTTCAGAGCGGCAGGCTCATGCCTTCACTCGCTAAGAACTCCTCAGTTCCCAACAATCCGTCCAGATTGACGCGAGCAGCTCCTGCGCATTGCGTTGAACCCAAATCAAAACCCATATAGATACTCTCCATCGGATGACTCCTTTCTGATGCAGCAAGAGCGAAAAACTGATAGCCACGTCTTAAGTGAATGGGGCGTCCGATTTTTGTTATTCCAAGATTAAAAGTAAGAATGATTCGGCCCTGAACAGTCACAATGGCCGCAATATCAACACTGATGGGATTGAGGCTGTCATGATTTCGGATGCACTTATCGGTGGGTTCCTGCTCGTCGGCTTGATTCTGGGGTTGAAGCTCGGGCTCAAACAAGCCGCCGGACTTGCCGCAGTAATCCTTGGCGTGCAGATTGGCGCGCTTGCCAGCAGCGCGCTACTTGGATGGCTGATACTCAATTTCTTTGGCAGCGCGGATTACTATGTCCGCACCTGTTCGTTCTTTGGATTCCTCTTGCTCGGTCTGATTTTGGGAATCCGACTAATGCTCAACAAGTTGGCCCACGGCGAGGGGAAGCCCCTCCCTGCCGTTGTGAACCACCTGGGCGGTGCTCTGTTTGGCCTGCTTGCCGGATTCTCCGGTTTTCATGCCGCCTTCCTTTTTGCCATTCAACTTCCTGTTCTCGCCGCGCCTCTGGCCCCTCAGTTTGCAGATCGAGAGGACGCCGGGGCCGCACAGGGCGCGATCCTCCCAGTTGTCGTCAATATCCTTTCCAAAGGCTTCGAACCGCTTCACTCATCCATCCAGCCAAACCCGGCTGCATCAGTGTTCCTATCCGCTGTCGCGGGAAGAATCGCGGGAGACTACCACGCATGCCAGAGTTCATCGTATCGTCAAGGAAATCTTGATCCGGTCACGCTGTTCATGAAATTCAGCGTCTTTACCGAATTCTATACAAGACAAAGCCTCCATAAGAATAGCCCCTGGCTCGCCAGCGCTATTTCGAATATCCAGAAGCTGGGCATGGAGAATCAGAGCGGTCTGCTGCAGAAAAGTAACGACGTTTTCCTTCACGGCAGCGTTGAGGAAATGAATTTTTTTCTGGCCGCGGTCGGCGTGGTCCAGAGCCCGGAGTTCGAAAGGGTGAAGCTTGAGGGCGATGAGGTCAGACGAACGGTCGGCTGGGCAGAGAAGTATAAGAAAGACGGCGAGACAGGCAGGGCAATCCGAATCTATCAGAGCTACTTGAAAGGCAACAGGTCCAGCAGATATAGAGAGCGGATTGCTTCGGATGCCGCAGCCGTCGGAATGGCCGTCGCTTCCACCAACCGCAACACTTCCTCGCCAGATCAGACTGTTGCTCCACAGCAACCAGCGCCGCTAAAGAATACGCCGGGTGACATTCTCAAGGAACTCAAGTCCTTCAGGTTCAAAGCTGCGGTCGCCATGGCCGAAGAACTTCTCCGGTACCCTGAGGTGGACAAAGGTGTGGCAGATCAGATGTTAAGAGACAGCGTTCGTCTGCAGGCCCTTCACAGGAAACTTCTTCAGCAGATCCAGAAGTTGTCCCGGCCGCTGACACTGAAGATTCCGGGAACTGAACAGACTGCAATAGTTGTCACTGCTTTTGAAGGAAGCGTCGCCCTGAAAACAGGAGAATTGGTGAAGACCGTTGCCTGGAAAAATTTCCAGCCCGCAGAATTGCTGGCGGTCTATGAAAGTCTCGTAGCTGAAGAAAAGGATGGCCTGGCGGTCTTCAAGAGAATCTTCGATCTGTAATCAATCTTTCTGATTGAAGACCAGATCACCTTTGCGCAATTCCTCGCTCTTGGCCTCCACAATCCCAATAGACCAGGTGCCGTAGACCCGGTCCGCGACAATGGTCGCCACCCATTCATTACCCCGGGATACCGTAAACCGCTGGCCCTTTTGCACCCCCTGGCTTGAGCCGAGTCCGAAAAGCGCGAGGTTTACCTCGTTCTGCACTCCCCAAATCGAACCCTTGACTTCGGGCAGATGCAATTGGGGCGGCAGCGGGGCTTTATCAGGTTCAACGGGCACGTCCTTCGAACTGTCCGCCACAAGCAATCGCGTGGTCACCTGGTCTCCCATCAAAAGAGGTATCGCCTGGTTTGAGACCTTGGCAACGCACATATCCGGACTTACAAAATAGACCTGCATGAGGGCTACGAATGTTTTCTCCCTGAAAGCTCGGAACGTCATACCACGCTTTACACCATCAACCTCTCCTACATCCAGAACTGCATCCCGGGTCTCTTCTCGAACCGTCAGCACCTTACCGCGGATGGTGGGCACCTCAGCAACAGTGCTGAAGCAGGCGCAGAGCGTGAGCGCAGTAAGTGAGCTGAGAATATTTCCAGGGAAGCGTTTCATATGAATTGACGGATCAGAATTCGTAATCCACAGCCAGGATATCATCCACGATCGGTTTGATATCCTCCTTCACGACTTTCAGGTGCGCGGGGTGTGGCTGGTAGGCCGCCAGTCCCTCCTTGTTATTGAAGCGTACTACGATGCCGTGGGTAAAGCCCTGGCTTCTTTCCGAGAAATTCTTCCCCATCGAAACGCTGACCACAGTGTCGATAGAATCTTTAAGAGATTTGATCCCCGCAAGCATCCCGTCCACCTTCGCCTGTGGTGTCCCTTCTCGAACTTTGAAAAGGACAATATGTTCAATCATGAGTTACTCCTTTGATGAATGAGTCCAGGATTATAGGGCTATGACGTTCAGGGGAAAGTGGTTCGTTACTTAAGCAGCCCCTCGTCAGCAAAGCTGAAGTATCGCTGCTCGCCAATGATCAGATGGTCTAGAAGAGGTATACCCAACGTCTTGCCGGCTTCCTGCAAACGTTTCGTTATTTCCAGATCCTCTTTGCTCGGCGTCGGGTCGCCAGAGGGATGATTGTGAATGCAGACAATCGCGGCAGCAGAGTGGCTCACCGCATGATTGAAAACCTCCCGCGGATGAACAATCGAGGCCGAGAGCGAGCCAACGGAAACACGCACCTCCTGAATGACTCTGTTCTTACGGTCCAAAAGGATCACGTGGAACTCTTCATGGCGCTTGTCTCGGAGCTTCGCGTGGTAACTCTTGAAAACCGACTCGCTGCTGCTGAGCGGATCGCCACGCTGTAGCCCGGCCTCTTTAGACATCCGTATACCAATGGTAAGCGCCGCCTTTATCTGTGCTGCTTTGGCCTCGCCGATGCCGGGAATCTCACACAGTTCCTTAATCGTCCTGTTCGCCAGATTTCTCAAGCTCCCGTGCCGGCTGATCAGCATCCTTGCCAGGTCTACCGCAGTGCGATTTGGCTGGCCGTCTCGAATGATAATCCCAATCAGATCCGCATCGCTGAGTGATTCCGGGCCATCATTGATGAGCCGTTCTCGAGGACGTTCACTCAACGGCAAATCCAGCATCCTCGGATTCTTTTTGGCCCAGTTGCACTCGGCTTTAAAGGGACACTTCTCACACGCCGGCTCCTGAGTGCAGATGCCGACATCCGCTGTATCGCTGCCAAAAAGTCCGAGTAGAGCACGCACGTCAGGCTCGCTGACTCCGAGATCTTCGTGTGCGTGTCTTGAAATCTGATTCACGCGCCGTTCGTAGAGTTCTTTTCGCTTACCTTGAATCGCGCCCAGGCGATGCAGAAATCTGAGCCCTGTCCGATAATTCGAATCCTCGTCCTGCTCCGCCAGAACGGCAGAGAGATCCCGGCCGGTTTTTGCAGCCTGGGCTTCCAGAACTTCTATGACTCGCTGATATATTCCGGTTCCTTTGTTAGACACGATCCGCCTCTGAATCGTCAAGCACGAACATAGATCGGGTTCGTGAAAACCCAGGGATTACCATTCAGTCTGGCTTCTATCCTGTAGACGCCAGGCTCATCTATATCAAAGCTGAATCCCATTGACGATTCTTTCTGAATGGGTTCGCCGTTTCTCAACAGCACGATTTCGGCTTGCCTGGGACTGCTGACTTTGAGTGTCATCCCGCCATTCAAGGTCACCTCATCTCCCATCAGAAACGTCGTGTCCCTTTGCTTGCCCGAAAAGCTGAAGCCGGTGGCAGAAGTAAGGTAATCGTACGCTATATAGCAATGACCGTGCTGCAGCGCGTCATGCACGCGGTTTACGTCTGGCTCATCTTCACCTGTAAAGTGATCGGCAAGCACGTGCGTTCGAACGGTCTTGAACGCGTATCTGAAGGGCAGTACTTTGAAAACATACAGGGGCAGATGCCTGAAGGGCAGATTCCGGGCGTGATTGTCAATGCCTCCAATTCCGATGACACGCCGCTGTTGGCCCAGGCGATCCCAGTGTTCCAGGAGAGCCGGGTCGGGGCCTTCGATGCCGCGACTGGGATTAAACAGATGATGTATCAGCGACATGCGGCTCGCGTTCCTTAACCAATCGTGCATGTAAGACCAGATTTCAAGCCCGTCAAAATCTTCGTTGTCCCAGTAATTCCAACCATCGATTTTGTAAAAGAATTCGGGGCGCTTCGGCGCGGTCGGGTGGGCGATAAACGAGAGCCCGTTCTGTTCGCGTACCTTCACGAGGTATTCGGGCGGGGTCATCTCGCGCATCCCGTTACAGTCTTTCAGCCGGACAGCGAGGCAATGCCCGGAGGGCGGCGAAATCTCGACACCCACAATTGAGAGCACCCCATTTTTCCAGCCCTGGTGTCCGTCAGCTCTCGACTCCATGGTGTCGTGGTCAGTAACAACCATAAAGTCGAGGCCGCTTTCGCCTCCCTGACTAATGACCTTCTCGATGGCCTCGGAGCCATCCGAATAGGTGGTGTGGAAATGGATCGCTCCCGAATAATCGTGGAGTTCCTCGCCGTTGTAATCAAACGTAGCATCCATCCGCTCTTCGACTTCCTTTTCCATCGCGACATCACGCACATCGGCTCGAAGAGTCAGGTAGATGACCAACCCAATTACGCTCCAGGCCATGGTGACGATTCGCCACAAGATCATCGCCTCCTGCCCCGATGAACTGTCGGCTACCATCTCAAAGAGCTTACCCATGGCAAACTCGCCAAGGCCAAGGCCGCCGGGGAAAATCGGCAGCCCGGTGATCACCATGCTCGTTGGAGTCACCAGGAAATAATCCGGCATGGTCATCTTCTTTTCAAGAAGCGCCTGGCCCAGGCAGACAAAAAGTATGCAGATAGAACTGATGGAAACGATGGAAATCAGGATGGCATAAACGATTGTCTTGCGAGCTTCCCGATACTGATCGACTGCGATATAGACTTTGTAAAGCTGTTCTCCCATCAGCACGGGCGGCCCGCTCTCTCCCGCCGAGGTGAATATCTTTCTTACCGTGGTTGTAAAGAATGAGCCGAGCACAAAAGTGATGGCAACAAATACCAGCGGAATCGAATAGACCAGCGGCCTCGCCATGGGAATCGCCCAAAGCCGGGCGGATTCCATGAGCACCATCCCCGAGGCCATCCCAATCATGCAGTAAAGCCCGATCACCCGATCCACGAGAATGGTCGTTACTGCGGCGGCCCGCTTTTTCCCCATCTTGTATACGTAATATGCCTTTACCAGGTCCCCGCCTGTAGCGCCCGGGAAGACCATACTGAATGCCTGGCCAATGAGTGTCAGACGCATCGCCATCATGAACGGCATCTCGATTCCCTGAGCCTGCAGCAGCAGTTGCCAGCGAACTCCGGTCAATACGATAGTGATCACGAACAGGGCCCAAGCAAGCACGATCCAGCGCCATCCCGTGTAAAGAACCTCGCGGAGCTGGCCGATGTCAATATCGTTCTTGTAATAGAGGAACAGCAGCACACCTACCGCCATCAGCAGCTTTAGAATAGTGCCTACAATTTTCTTGCCCTGCTTCTTCATGAAGAAATGTCTGTTAACGTCTGCGGCTCTCTTGCAGCACGGAGATTTCTAAAGAACCTCGGAGTGCGCAGAGTTTTGGAGTCTCACTTTGTAACCTCTCCGCGTGACGCGGAGAACTTTCCTGGGAGCAGAAGCGTCTCGCTTCCGTGCGGAGGTGAGACGCCTCCGCTCTCAGGTTTGGTCGCGGCCAAAGGCCGTATTAGGAAAGGGGGGATATTAGACTCCATACTGACCTCTGCTATCCGGTCGGGAAGGCCCTCTGTTCTGGACCCATGGCCGAAGCCAGCATGCGCTCATAAAAACTACACAACAACACATTATCCCACACCGAGCCCCTAACTCTTTTTCTGATCATGACATTCCGATCTGTATTCACCGGGATTCTGCTTTCCCTTGCGCTCGGGCTTATGCTGCCGGTCACGGAATTTTTGATCCAGGGGACGCGGCTTGGGCTGAGTTCGGCGACGCCAGCGGCCTTTTTTCTTCTGTTTGTCCTACTGAGTACTGCGCAACCTCTGCTGAAGTTTTTTCGGCCTGCATGGGCCTTGCGGGCGCCTGAACTGCTGGTGGTTTTTTCGATGGCCATGGTAGCGACAGTCGTCCCGACAAGGGGATTCGGCGGGCCGTTTTTTGGGATGTCCGTCGGGGCTACTTATTATGCGGATGACTCAAATCAATGGAACAAGACGATCCGACCGCATCTCCCTGATTCCATTGTCGTGACGGATAAAGAGGTGGTGCGACAAATGTATGAAGGCCTTCCTGAGGATGCGAGCCTCAATTGGAAGGTATGGCTGCCGTCATTGGCGTGGTGGTGGTTTTTTATGGTGGTGATGATGGTAATGGTGGTCTCAGTGATGCTTCTCTTCCGGAGGGCCTGGATTGAGGATGAGCGGATATCGTTTCCCGTTGCCCAGGTGGCTATCGCCCTGGTTGAGGATGGCCCCCCTGGTTCGTGCACTATTGCCCTTTTTCATCAGTCGGCGTTCTGGTCTGGCTTTCTGGTTTCGGCATTCCTGAGTAGCTCAAGCCCGCTCCATAATTACTTTCCAGAGGCGGTCGGATCGCAATGGCTCTCCTGGGGTGTTCGTCACAATATCCCGTTCGTGGACGGCGCTTCGATGCGGATCAATCTCCTCATGCTTGGTTTCGCATTCTTCATCGAATCGAGAGTCGCATTCAGCCTGTGGTTCTTTTACCTGCTGTCGCAGCCTCTTCAGTGGATCTACGGAACGTTCTTTCCGGACCATGGCGAATCGTTGAGCTACTGGACTTCCGCCGGCCCTCACGGAACGATTCAAGCCCGGCAACAGGTGGGAGCAATCATCGTGCTTGTGCTCGGGATGACCTGGTCCGCAAGAGTTCGCATTCTCGATCAGATGGGGACGCTTCTCCTGTTTGGCGTGAGTGCGACCATGCTCTGCCTGATGATCCACCAGACGGGCGTGCCGCTGGGCATCTCGCCGGTTGTCGTGGGTGGCTCGCTTATCATCTGGCTCTCGCTGACCCGGCTGATGGCACAAGCCGGGACTGCAACGATGGTGACCGCCATAGTCCCGGTGGGTTTTGTCGTGGCGACAGTTGGGGCTCCGAACCTTGGAGTCGTCGGCCTGATTGGTGTCGGGCTGACTTTCATCTGGGCGGGAGACTTGTTGACCTACCTGATGGGGCCGACGGGCAATGCAATTTATCTTCAGCACAAGAACGCCTCTTCACCGGGTCGCGGAGCGCTTGTGCTGGTGGTCGCGGTGATGGTGAGTCTCGTGGCCTGCATGGGCATGACGCTCTATCTCACTCACTCAGTGGGCGCGCTGAATCTGCACCCTCAGTATTTCAATACCTTCTCCCAATACCCTTGGAAGTTTGTATCTGAAATGAGCCATCGTAGCGGGCCAAAGGTTACCGGCTTCGTCTGGACTGCTGCCGGCGCTGGAGTCATGCTGTTGCTGACCTGGTTGCAGCACTCGTTTTACTGGTGGCCCCTGCATCCACTGGGTTACCTGGCCCAGGGGGGCTGGGCCATGAGAAGCCTCTGGTTTTCTTTTTTTCTGGCCTGGCTTGTCAAGATTCTCGTCCTCCAATACGGCGGGGGCAGCGCCTATAAAAAAGCCAGAGTCTTTTTCATCGGGATCATCACTGGCCTTCTGGTTGTCGGTGGGCTCTGGCTGGTGGTCGATGCGATCACCGGAATGCGCGGCAGCCGCGTTTACCTTTATTGAGAATATTCACCAGGTTACTTCGGCGGATAACGTCTCAGCATCAACATATCCGCCACATCCAGCGGCATCTCAACAATCAATTCACCTCTCTTCACCTGGAATTTCAGTTCACCAAGCGAAGCGCTCTCAACATGGCGAATCGTCCCGGGATCTAGAACACGAACCTGGAGGTTCGGGATCTTGCTTCCAGTGTAATTTACCAGCGGAATGGCCAGGCCGGCCTGGCTGTCAAAGAGGGACGTTTCAACGAGGGGTTCGCTCAGAATGACAGGTCGGGTAATGCCCGCATCAAAAGCCCAGCGAGTGATGAAATTCCGTGACTGCGCGCTGAATTTGGTGGGCAGGAAATGGGCGTAAGCATCATCGCTCGAGCCGCGGTCGGCCGGTCGATCCGGTAGGGCTGGCTTCACATACGCAGTGCCAGGCAGGGTGGCACAGGTGACCGCCAGGCCCCGCCCGACTTCATTGCGAAAGAGCGCTGGAGTGCCGTCTTTGTAACTTCCGATGACTTCGACTTTATTTCCAAAACCGGTCAGCTTCTGCAGACCCGAGCGGCGTGGCTGGAAGACTCCCTTAACCCCATAAACTTCAACAACTCCCGGTAGTGCGTGACGGGTGGTCTTGTAGTTGATGACATCGATGGGCTGCAGGCGTGGCAGGTTGTCCTTACCGTGGATGTAAGAAATCTGCATGTCAACTTTCTGGTCGACGATGCCCAGCAATCGCTGCATCCAGAGGTTGGCGTCGTTGTATTCGTTAAGCAGGCCGGCGGCGGCAGTGGCAAAGACGACTCCTCCATCTTTGGCCCATTCATAGAGCTTCTTTCCAGCATCCGATCGCAGATGGGTGTCGGCGATGTAAACGGCTTTGTAATCTTTCAAGTCGCCTTCGAGGATGCCGTCCTCTGAAATAATGTCCAGGGGAATGTGTGCATGTTTGAGCGCCATATAGAGGTGCTGGCGTTCCGCATTGAAGACGCTGGTGTTGTGCCAGATGTCGGTTGTCCCACTCATGAGCAGGGCGACTTCAGGCTGGCGGAGCTTCCCCTTGATGACCATATCTTCAAACAGACCGGCATCACGCACAACGTCGTAAATGGCCCGATACATGTCGGTGCTCTCCGGTAGCATGCTGTTTTCCGTGTAGCACATGGCCGTCGGCATGGGCTCGAAAAAATCGAAGAGCGTTGCACCGTTCGCCACGTCCGCGTAAAAGGCGCGCCGAAAACTCGCTGGCGTATTCCCCGGCGTATGAGGCATCACATACATATAGATGGGGAGGCCGTGTTTGCGCGCACCGGCCCTCAATGCGCTGACTATGTAGCCGATCACCTGCTGGCTGGTGACGGGGATCTGCCACAGATAATCTTCGCTCCATGGCATGGTCATCGCCCTCTGCCGGAAGACGTCAATCCACTGAAAGTAATTTGGCTTATAATTCGTGTGCGGTGAGTAGTTCGCGCCGATGAGGACACCTTCTGGCAGTTCTTTTTCAAGAATGTCCACCCGTTCCTTCAATCTGTCGACGCCATACTGATATCGGTATCGCATGGCCCAGTAGTAGAGGGACGGGTTGGTCTCATGGGTATCGGTCTTGTAGGTCACCAAATTCCAGAGTGCATCCGGCCCCATTTTTTTGTGCTCAGGATCAGGGAGGAGCACATCCCAGGTGTTCACGCCCTTAGTCTTGAGGTATTCACGAAATGCGTTGTTTGTGCCTTCCCCGGCAGTTGGCCCGGAAAGGTGAATCTCGTCGCCCATCGAAATCACCTTCAGGTATGGCAGTTGGCCCTTGTCTTTGAGCTTCTTCACCCAGGCGGCCAGATCCGGTGTGTTAATACCCCGGACGTCAAACTTGCTCGTCTGCTTGAAGCTCAGCATCGCCTTCTGCACCAGGGCTGGGTGAATGTCTTCCGGCATACTGTTGATCACGTTGTTACCGAGCGCTTTGGCAATATCGAGCTGGAGTTCTGAGATTCGGTTGTTGGTGTTGCCGGTGTGGAAGGTGTTGAAAAACAGGATTTCCTTCGGAATGCGCCCCCTGATTGGAAATTCTTTGAAGCTGGCGAGCATCTGTTCGAGGATCTCTTCGAATGACTGAATCTTGCCGCCATAGCGGAGATCCGCAGGAATCGAGAACTGGGCAATCGGCGTGGTCGCATCTTTGTATCGAATCTTCTTGACCGCATTGGGGCCGTTTTCCCCAGGCACCCCGAACTCAAACTCCAGGTCGATGCTTCCGCCCTGTACGCCTTGGGGGTAGACGACCTTGGGGAAGTATCCGGACACATTGAGTGCGTCCATCATTGAACCAATTTCGACCCATGCGGATTCTTCGCCTGGCTTGATCCAATCTCCTGTGGTGTTACCGGCCTTGCCGTTCTTATCGATCCAGATGGCCCCACCCCAGTTGCGAATATGGACCCAGTACGGTGAGTGCTCCCTCGCCTGGGGCGAGCTTACCATCACTGGAGTCTTCGCATCGGCTGGATTCTTAATCTTTACAAATAGGTCACCGGCCTGGGTCAGTAGACCATCGAGGGGCAGGTAGTTTTCTTCTTCGATGCGCTTCGCCACTTCGGCGGTGTCGGTCGTCAGCATGATGACGTCGATATTTCGCCGGGCCGCCGGCTCAGCCTGTTTGTCTGCGACGAGTATCAGATTCGCTTTGCCGGCCTTCAGATTGACCTTGGCGTCGGTCCCTTCCCAGACGATATTTTCAACGGGCCCCCAATACCACCTGACCTGCGGCTGCACCTTGTTCTTGAACGCCCACAGCTTGGGATTCTCCATTCGGCCGTAGCTTCGCTGGAACACCTCCTTGCCTTCCTGCTCGATCGTCATCGAGAACTCGGTCTGAAAGTTATAGGCTGCTTCATAGCGAATCAGCGCGAGATACTCGCCATCGGCAGGAATCTCGACCGTCCGAACTGCACGTGAACGCTCGCACTGTTCAGGAGCGCCAAGGTATCGCAGACGGGAGAGGAAAGAGTTGGCGAAGGTGGCCGCGTAGTAGTTCGTACCCCACGGTCTTACTTTCCAACCGCCGAGGGGTTCGAATTCTTCAGCTTCAATGAAAACTGTTGATTTCCTTGCATCTTCGGCTGCTGCTGGCGAAAGCAGGGCCGTGGCAAGCACCATACCAGAGAGGATAGCTGGGTACTGCATGAAATTATCTGTGATTGTAAAAAAAAGAGGGTTTGCCGAGGCGGCGGGGCGGGATCGCTTGGGATTGCGATGGAAGGATTATAAGAAGCGTAGTAGGAGGTTCAATGATACGGGGAAGATCCTTTCAGCAACCTGCTTTCGGCCGATCCACTCTAGTCAAACCATTCGTCGGCTGGATCAAACTTTGGCAGCACGAATATCAGCACCTTCATCTTTCCGACCGCTCGGTGGCGGACGCCTGCAGGAATCACGATGCAGACTCCTGGCCCCACCTCAATGAGCTCGTCATCCAGTTGCATGCGGGCGTCATCACCACATTCCAGAATGTAATAGGTCTCCGTCAGTCGCTTGTGGTAATGGAGTCGGGCGTCGGTGGAAATCTCCGTAATGTGTACCGTCCCAGGAAAATCATCGATATCCGCAAACGCCCGGCGTGCAGTACCACATGGGCAGGGAACACCCTCTATTTCGGCGAAATCAGCAAGGTGGTATTTGGATGGGCTAATCGGCATAAAGAGCGTGTGCTTCAGATTCGTTTTTTAACAGGCCTTTCAAGTAATCCTCGTGTTTGAAAACCAAGATTATGAAATATTCGCTCAACGGACTTTTACGGAGGAATCCGCCATCAACTCCGAAGGAGGCTTGGCGTCCTTTGGAGTGTCCCGACTTGCCGGAGCTTTTCTGGTTCTGGAGCGTCCCGGAAAGCGAAAGCGGTGGCAAGCCACCGTACTCCAAAACTTAAGATATTCGCCCAAAATCAAAATTGACGGCATTAGCCTGATTCTGGTACGGCCGAGACCGCTTCCGACTTGGCACCAGTATCTGCCTGCTCACCAGATTCTTCAGCCGAAACAGACGCTGCAGCCGGAGCAGATTCTTTACTTGAGTCTGGCGCGACAGGTTTCGAATCTTCGATTGGAGCGGATCCCTCTTCGGATGGACCGGGTTTCGTTGCTTCTGGTTGCTCTGTGGCTGCCTCAGGTGTGTTTGCACCTTGAGAGGCTTCTGATGCGGCCGTTTTTTCTGAGTCAGGTCCCGCTGCTTCAGGCTCAGTAGGAGCCTCTTGAGTTACCACCTCAACCGCTGCTGCTTCAACGACCGCCTCCCCGCTCGGGGTTTCGGCCGACTGTGCTTCCAGACTCGCGTCCGACGCAGGTTTTGGAGCAATCACCGGAGGGGGTGGTTGTACTGACTCCAGGGATGGAATTGGGCTTGGATGCTTGCCCTTCGCCTGCTTGATACTGAGGCTGACCCGGTTTTTTTGCCTGTCAATGCGCAAGACCTTTACCATCACACGCTCGCCGATATGAACAACTCTTGTTGGGTCTTGCACAAACCGTTTGGACAACTGTGAGACATGGACAAGCCCTTCGAGGCGGGCGCCGAGGTCAATGAAAGCTCCGAACTTGGTCACGTTTGTCACGGTACCCGGCAGAATCATTCCTTCGCTAAGTTGGGCCGCGCTCTGAAGGCCACCTTCAAAAAGCTCTCTCTGCAGACTCTCGCGCGGGTCCTGCCCGGGTGTGAGGAGCTCGTGCTGGATACTTTTGAGTGTCCGCCTGCCGACTTCTTCGGTGACGTATTTTTCCCAGTCTATTTTCTCGAGAAGTTCGGTGTTACCAATCAACGCCCCGGGCTCGGCGCCGATATCGGATGCGAGACGGCGGACAACATCATAGCTTTCAGGGTGGATACCCGTACGGTCGAGGGGCTCATCACCATCGGCAATACGAACAAAACCGGCGATCTGCTCGAACGTCTTCTCGTTGACTCCTTCGACGGTCTTCAGCTCTTCCAGATTCTTGAAAGGGGATTGCGCACGGCGGGCAGCGATAGCCTGTGCCAGTTCCGCAGTCGCTCCCGGCAGTTTTGAGAGCAGCACCGGCGAAGCCGTATTCAAATCCAAACCGACCAGGCTCACGCAGGATTCCATCACTTCATTCATCTTTGCACGAAGCAGGTCCTGGCAGACCTGTGCCTGATAAGGCCCGACTTGCAGCTTGCAGGGCTCGACCTTTGCCAATTCAAACAACGGATCTTGAAACCGGCGTCCAATGCTTGTAGCAATCCGACAGGCCTCTTCCAGCCCGGGCAGCTCAGACGCGCCCACCTCCGATGAAGCATATTCGGCCGCGCCGGAACGATTGGTAATAGCTTTCAAAATCTTTCCATCAGAGGTTGAGGTCACGGCCTGCACTATTTCTTCAACCTGGCGATGACCGGTACCTTTACCAATACTGATGGCTTCGATTTTATGGGTCTCGACGAGCTGCTGAATGCGGTCGCGGCCGGTCTCTTTGCGTTTCTTCGATTGGCCCAGATAAATTGTTGACGTCTCCAGCACGTTGCCGTTCTCGTCCAGTGCAGCGATGCGGCAGCCGCCCTTGAATGCCGGATCGATGCCAAGCACGCGCATGCCGCGGCCGGGGGGAGTAAGTAGGAGATTGCGCAGATTTTTCTTGCAGGTCATCACCGCTTCCATATCCGCTTCACGAAACACGGTCTTTCGCATGCTTTCGAGCAGAGGAGGGAAGAGCGTCTTCTCGAATACCTGCTGCACTGCACGGTGAAGGTGTTCGACCATCCGTTCATCTGTTGTATGGATGAAACGTTCGCTGAATTGCTTAATGGCCCGTTCGACGTTCACCTGAATTTCGAATGTTAGAAAGCCAAGCGATGCGCCACGCCGAATACCCAAAATATCCCGTGCAGCAACATCTTCGAACGATTCGGAAAAATCAAAATATTGTTTGAATGATTGGCCTTCTTCTTCTTTGCCTTCGATGACTTTGGAAACCACTCTTGCCCGCTTGAATACGTAATCACTAAAGATCTTCCGGTTCTCCGGTTCTTCCGCTATCTGGATGGTGATGATGTCCAGCGCGCCTTGAATCGCGGCATCCGCATCGGCGATTCCATTCGCGAGATCGCCTAGTCGTTGGGCCAGCGATTGGATGTCCCGCCATGGATTTCGCTGCATCCGGATCATCATGGCGAGCGGTGTCAAGCCGAGAGACTGTGCTTGTTCGGCCGCGCTTCTGTCCAGCCCTGCCTGGGTGCATTCGTCCAGTGATTCAGTGCTGAGCGCCTTTTCAATCCTTCTCCTCAGGTCATCCGTGAGTTTTTCCTTCTGTTCCAACTCGGCGATCAGCTTTGCCTTTCTGGCCTGGAACTCATCGAACTCGACCAAAGCTTCATGAACGCGACGTATCGCGCCCTCGCCAAGATTGCCTGTCATATCCTTCCTGAACCGGGCAATGAATGGAACACTACACCCCTCTTCCATCAGGGTGATGATTTGGCGGACACGCCTGGCAGGCAGCTTCAACTCCCGCGCAACGTGGCCTACCAGAGTTCCCTTATCCATTAACGACTCCTTGAGATACGATCTCCAAACCAGTGGCGCGCAACATAAGTACGAATACTTGTTGTTGCAACCCGATTGCTCTTAAATTCAGTATTTAGGGTTCGTTATGAGGAAACTTCTCCGCGGGGTACGTCGCAGTCATTGGGGCAACCCTCCAGGAAGCTCGGCGAAATGAAAGATAGGAGTTCCAATCTCAGGAGGCCCGGAGGGTTGGATTGCGGGGCTTGAGTTGGACAGGCTGAAGTTGGCCGGCCGTCACCTCGTGCCACTTTAATGATGTGGACGCGGAGGATCTTCTGACCTTATTCTCGGCGAGGATGTCGGCCCACGGTCAATACTGGAGGATAGGCAGGTCGCACTCGTGCCTTTGGTGGAGCGCATCGCCGTTGGTGAATTCTTTTTGAACCAAAGAACAATGAACCCGATGGCCGGGGCAAGTTTTTCTTCGAGGAATGCTTTGATGCTCCGCGGCGTGGGCAACTGGTCGAACCGGAACACATCGAGGAAGAGCCGGAGGTGAAACGAGTCGTTGAGGCCGGTAAAAATCCTCTGGATTCGTCGTAAATATTCAGTGAACCCGTGTCAGCGGATAGGTGAGCCGCAGAGCTTGGTACTGAATGCTTTGTCGAGAGGAAAGACGAAGACGTCTTTGGTTGGGAGTTCTTGTCGGTGTTTCCGGTCTCTCTTACCTCGCCCACGGGTTTTGCCGATCTTGGTCCAGTTTGCGGCGCGGTAGCAA
>JAQBXN010000099.1 GCA_027625095.1 Planctomycetota bacterium
ATCGATGATGCTGAGGCAGCGTCAAATATTTTTGTGGAGTACGGTCAGCGTGTGATGAGGATGTGTGGGGGTAATGAGTAAGTTTGGATGTAGCGCCCGTCGTAGTCGTGACCTCGCGGAGGGGCGAAGATCCCGAATCCTGAATCTTTGTTGCCATGGGACTCATGGCTATAATGCCTCGACCTTGCCGTTAATGTGAAAGAAAGAGGGACAGGATGGCCGGAGACGCCAAGATTCAAATCTATAACCTGGCCTGTCGTCAGGGGCTTATCACTCCTGAGCAGCATCAGGAATGCGTGGTCGCGCAGCAGGCACTGGAGAAGGCTGGACGAAACTCGTCGCTGCTTTCTATTGCCGCGCACAAGGGCTATATCACCAGGGAACAGATAAAGGTCCTTCAGGCCGCCACAGGTGAGTTTCCGCAACTTACCCCTTCCCAGGGAGGGCAGGCCATACCGGCACCTGAACCTGCTGCAGAGACTAAGTCTATAGATCAGCCGCAGGCCATCGAGGGGTACGAGATCGCCAGCACGCTCGGCAAAGGCGGTTTCGGCGTGGTTTACCTTGCCACCCAGCTTTCTCTGAACCGTCCGGTGGCCATCAAGATACTTCCGTCCGAACTGGCGAAAAACGAGATCTTCGTCCAGCGATTTTTTCGTGAGGCTCAGACCGCCGGCAAACTCGTTCATCCAAACGTCGTCCAGGTTCTCGATGTCGGGCAGTCAAATGGCTGTTACTTCATCGTGATGGAGTATGTCCCGGGTGCGACGATTGACCAGCAGATTAAACGATCCGGAGCCTTACCGGAAAAGCAGGTTCTCGACATTGGCGCCAGCGTTGCCAAAGCCCTGCAGGCTGCCTCGAAATATGATCTGGTCCACCGCGATATCAAGCCAGGCAACCTCATGCGCTCGGAAAATGGAGTGGTGAAACTTGCCGACTTTGGCATCGCCAGAGAACGGGAAGATACCTCGGTCACACAGGCTGCAAGGATCATCGGCACGCCCGATTACATGTCGCCCGAACAGGCCCAGGGCAAACCGGTCGATGTCAGGAGTGACCTCTATTCGCTCGGTGCCACCCTGTATCATTGCGCAACCGGCCGAACGCCTTTCCAGGGCGCCACTGCACAGGGAGTCCTACTTCAGCAGGTGCAGGATAAACCTGTCCCGCCAAAGGAGCGCAACCCGGCCATTTCCGACGCCCTGAATCGGCTGATAGTGCGACTTTTGGAAAAAGACCCGGCCCATCGGCTTCAGACACCCGAGAGTCTGATCGACGCCATTGGAAAGGTGCAGTCCGAGCCTGACCCGGATGCTTTATCCAATGAGAAGGACAAGGAGGATCAATACCTTACCATCGACGCGGATGCGTCCATTCCCGAGGCACTGCCGGTGGGCGAGGAAGCGTACGATGAGGAATTTGAAGAACCGAGAGGTTTCGAATCGCTGTTGAAGATCGGCGTATCCGGCCTCGTTGGTGCGGCCGTGGTTTCGCTCATCATGGTGATACTCTCGCGGCAACCTGCCCAAACACCCCTCGAGCCCTCTCCAGTCCCGGAAGCCGCCAGCATCCCTGTCGTTCAGGTGGCAGGGCCACCTGAAGAGCCGTCCAGTTTGCAGTGGGATTGGATCGTGCAGCTTCAGGAAGAGGGGAAGCAGATCGATGCATACATGGCGGCCAATCCAAAACAGCACGAAAGCGCCATAGATCGCCTCAACGCTTTTAAAGACCTCGCTCTCGGGTCTGGGCTTGAAACAATCACCTCCTCCAAGATCGAGAGGCTTAAAGTTAGACAGGCCGAAGTGGCCAGAGAAAACTATACAGATGCAAGTCGTTCGGCCGCTCTGTTAATTGAAAAGGGAAATTTTGGTGATGCCATTTCTGAATACCAGAAGCTCCAATCCGGCACATTAACTGAAGAGCTGGTTCAGGAAATCGAGAAGCAAATCCAGAATATCCAGGGGCTGGCAGAGAAGGCGTGGGAAGCAGAAAAGGCCAAAGCCAGGGGCCTGGCCAATTCAGGCGACCCGCAGGGAGCGCTCCGAGCGCTGCAGGAACTCACGAATACGGGGGTCGCTACGATAGATCGTGACCGGCAGAATGAGCTGAAAAAACATCGTGCCGCACTGGCCTCGGCAAATGACAAGCTCTACGCGGCCGCCCGGGAAAAGCTCACAAAAGTGGAAAAGACGGCACTGCTGTATGCGCGCCAGATGAAATTCGACCAGGCCGCAAAGACCATGTCCGGTGCTTTGGAGGATGAGGAAATGAAGCTCCTTGGCGACGAGATAGAGGTCCAGGTTACCGAATTCGAGGAAATGGGAAGAGTCCTAAAGGCTTTGTTTGAGGGGGCAGAAAGCAGCAAAGGGAAACTATTCAAGGTAGGAGGGGTGAATGGCACGATTAAAGGTGTCCGTGACGGCAAAGTAGTCATTACTGCCGGTGTTGCCGAGATGGCTTTCGATGCAATCCGGTTAAGCACGTCCCAGGTAGTCGAACTGGCCAGCCGCGCGTTGTCCGATACGGAACCGAATGACCAGATCGCCCTTGGCCTGTTCCTCATGTTAAAGCTGGATTTCTCCGGCGCCCTCACCAGATTCAACGCCGCGGCCGAGCTTGGCGCTGATGTCTCAAAGTATCTCAAGCGAATCGAAAAAGAAGGCACGGGCATTTCCCAGCCCACATCTCAGACCCAGCCCACGAACGATCCGAAACCCAAAGATGAAAAGGAAAAGAAGATCACCATTGACGACGTTTTCGGCGGCAGAGCCATAGAAAAATCGAATGGCCTGATTCAGATCAGCTACTCATTCTCATCGGATAAACAGCTCGAGGATTTCAACAGTCCCCTGCCTCGCACGGGAAGCAAGCTGGTAGCTCAAGGCGGGTTCTCGCGTTACATGACCCACATCGCCCCGTTTGAACACACTGTTGCCATAGACCTCCGTATCTCCGATTGCGAAGGTATTTTCTTCAGAGCTGGAGCAAGCGCCGGCGGCGGCTATTCCACCAGCCGGTCGCAGTATTTCTACGCATACCAGCAGGATGGCGGCGACGCCTATGGCTATCTCTACCCCTTTGGCGGATCTCGCGATGGAGTCAGCTACCCCTTCGGCGGTACCATCAGCAACTGGTCGAACCAATCCACGAACATCCTCTATCAGCGCACCGGTAATCGGGTGTTATTCAAGGTGAACGGCCGCACACTCTATGAAGGCATCGACCCCATCGGCTCGCCCCGCTTCGCGGGTCACATGTCCATCGGCAACAACGGCCGTGCAATGGAAATCGACAGCCTGGCAATCGTCGGCAAGGTCGATAAGAAATGGCTCGAAGATCGGATGAAGAAGGCGGAAGAGGAACAGTAAATAACCGGCCCCTCAGACAGCGGTGAGTTCCAACAATTTGGCGCAGGCGCATGGTAAGAGCGTCATTCAGAGCCCTTCGTCTCTCCCACTTCATCCAATAACCGCATATACGCATCCTCGAGATTTGGTTCTTCCGGCTGATAGAGGGTGATGTGCATTCCTGCACGCTGCAAAATCGCGCTGATATAGCCTTCCCCGGGGAAAGGATCTTTGAGTCGTACACTAAGGTTGCCGTTTTCCGGTTCCACCGACGCGACATGCTCCGACTGTTTAAGATGGCTGGCGGCCTTCTCCATATCTTTGGCCACTCGGATGCGATAGGAACGCCCGGCATCGACGCGATCACGAAGTGCCGCGGGCGAACCGTTGAAGACCAGCTTGCCGGACTGAATGATAATCAGGTCATCGCACATGGTGGCCAGCTCAGTAAGGATGTGAGATGAAATCAGAATAGTCTTCCCCATGGCCTGCAATTCCATGAGGAGTTCGCGCAGCTCGATTCGTGCCTGCGGGTCGAGTCCCGACGCCGGCTCGTCCAGCAACAGGATCTTTGGGTTGTGCATCAGCACCCTGGCAATGGCCAGCCGCTGCTGCTGACCGCGTGAAAGCGAGAGCACAAACTGGTCACCAAGGTCATACAGATCGGTGAGCTCGAGGATGCTTTCGGTCGTCTGCTTCCGTTCCTCATTCGGGATGTTGTAGGCGAGCCCGAAGAACTCCAGATATTCCCAGACTCGCATATTTTCGTAAACGCCGAACTGATCCGGCACGTATCCAAGCATCCTGGCCACCAGACTTCGCTTCCCCGATGGCCACAGCAGATGCCCGCCAATGTGAACGGAACCGATCGTCGGTGGGATAAGCGTTGCAAGCATCTTTATCGTGGTCGTCTTTCCCGCGCCGTTCGGCCCGATGAATCCACAGAGCCTGCCCTGCTCGATAGTGACCTTCAATCCATCCACCGCTTTATGGTCACCGTAGACCTTAGTCAGATTGTGCGTCTCGATGATCGGCATAAAAAAAGGAAGGAGGAAGGAAGGAAGGAAGGAAGGAAGGAAGAGTGGAGAGATGGAGTGGTGGAGAGATGGAGTGGTGGAGTGGTGCGACTCGAATACTAAATACATTGGCCCAAAAAAAATCAAAATGGGCCTGCAGACGTTAAGTAGTGTTTTTGAATGCCCACCGCATCATTCTTCCATCACTCCATTCTTCCATCCTCCATTCCTGCTGTGTTTCGCCTTTATCCATTTCATCAGCCACATCAGACCGGCGAAGCCGGCGATGCCGGCTCCCGTTCCCAGGATGAAGAGGAAAAACACTCCAATCAATCTGCCAGATGTCAGCGTCACAAAAACAGCTACTACACCCCAGGTGACCGTAGCCAGAGCGATTTGAATCCGATCGACCTTCCATTCCTCTACGTGCCACACCAGGTCTGTTCCACCTTTAGTGATCTGTAAACTCAGGTGATCGTCAACGACCGGCCCAAGCATGTAGTCATTCGCATATCTGAAGAGCAGGAAAACGATCACCAGGGCGGGAAAAAGGAGCAGAGGCATAACGAAAATAGACAGACCGGGGAGAAGAATAAAGGCAATGAATTTCGCCGAAACGACCAGCATCAGCAGAGTGCATTTCTTCAGCACAAAACCGAAAGCAGTCTGGAGATCTTTGGAACGCAATCCTGCCTCGATTCCCGCCAGCAGGGCTGGCGGCAGCATCGCATACAGGATCAGAGCTGAAATGGTAAGCGCCAGAAGGTCGAGCCGGAGCAGCCCCTGCAAGACAGGCAACGCCATTACGGGGAGGAGGGTCAACAGCAGACCTCTGAATTTTCCCCGGATAATTTGACCACCGTCAATCTCGGACATCACGAGAAGGTCCAGGTCACCGTTACGGCGTTCGTTGACCATCGAAACCGTGCTCATGAATAAAGCCAACGCAACGGTGGTTACGCTCAGGGCTACCGAAGCGGCCAGGTTCATCTGCGTCGCCATTAATTGTTGATTCAGGATCAGATTCATGATGAAGACCGAGGCGTAAAGCACCAGCGTCAGCAACATCGGCATTCGTGTCATGCTCGGCAGCTTGCCGTGAATCTCCCGCCAAACGATGAGTTTGCTCGGCGGTGTCTTCAATTGTCTCCACATATTCAACGGCGCCACCCTTGAATTCTGCCGCTTGCGAACAGCGGCGCCCTTCGGGCCCCTTATGAGGATCGACGCTGCCCCACGAATCAGGAACGCTGTCAACAAACTCCAGCACCCCACGCTCACCAGCGGGCCGATAGACCTGATTGAAAAAGACGCCGTCGCGCCCAGAAGCGAGTGCACCATGCCGAAGGGGCTACCCATCAGCCAGGCCGAAGGAAACCAGGAGCTCAACCCCAGCGGTATCAGCCCGACCACCAGCCCGAGGATTACGTACCCACCCAGCATCGCGATCAGCGTCGAATGAAACAGCGCGCCACTCAGGGCACCCGCGGCACAGCCCAGCGCTGCCAGCCCCATCAGCACAACGAGGCAACCGGCCAACTGGTCAAGGGAAAGTCCGCCCAGAGAAAGGCCAAGCAGGAAAATCGGCAGTCCCCCCAGCACGATCAGCGACAGATTGAAAAAGACCACCAGACACTTGGTAGAGACAATCGAGGTCGCGCTTATTGGTGAAAGTAGCAGCAGTTCCAGGCTTTTCTGCTCTCGTTCTATCGTGATCGAGGCCGCCACCATCGGCGGAGCCATCAGGGTCAGCACACCGGCCTGAATCCAGAGCATCCAGGTGATGAATGCGGTCGAACTGCTCTCCAGAAATGTCGCGGTCACCTCTCCGCCCTTTGGCCAAATCATGGCGAAAATCAGGCTCAGCAGCATGGCATATCCGAACTGATACACCCAAAGCCGTTCTCGCTTTTCCGGGATCAGGATTTCGCGCCAGATGATTGGATAGGCGAACATGCTGTCAGGATGCTGAAATGTTCAGGATGGTTGCAAAGGTGATGTCGCAGTTTAATACGAACATTACAGAATCGGAACCGCCGTCACTTCATCATTCCACCGCGCCATTCCTCAACCACTTCATGTTCTTATTATTCTGCACTCTCCACACTCTCCAACTTCCCATGTCCAACGCCAACACCATCACCACCATTGCCGGCAATGGCGATCCATCAGTCATCGGCCAACCGTTCGGAGTCGAAATCGGCCCCGACGGCGCCCTCTATGTCTGCGAAGTTGAAAATCATCGAATCACTCGCGTGGACCTCGCAACCGGCAAGGTAAAGGTGGTCGTCGGCACGGGCAGACAAGGCTATTCCGGTGACGGCGGCCCCGCTCTTGAGGCGGAACTGAACGAGCCTTACGAGATTCGGTTCGATAGCGCGGGCAACATGTTTTTTGTGGAAATGAAGAACCACATCGTCAGAAAGGTCGACACTAAGAGCGGCATTATCAGCACCGTCGCGGGTAACGGTAAGCCCGGCTACAGCGGTGACGGAGGCCAGGCAACGAAGGTATCCTTTAGAAACCCTCACAGCATCGTGCTCGATGATTGCGAGCGGATCCTCATCGCTGACATCGGCAACCACCGCATCCGCGCCGTCGATCTTAAGACCGGCATCGTCACCACGATCGCAGGTACCGCTGAGGCCAAACTCCCGTCCGACGGCCAGAAGGCTCTTGGCAATCCCATCCTCGGCCCGCGTGCGCTCTTTCTTGCCGGCACTACTCTCTGGATCGCCCTCCGCGAGGGACATAGTGTCTGGCGTATGGATCTCAAGGACGGCATCCTCCATCACGTTGCCGGCACCGGCAAGAGCGGCTTTACGGGCGACGGCGGCCCGGCAAGAAACGGTACATTCAACGGCCCCAAAGGAATCGCCGTCGGCCCCGGAGGCAAGGTTTACGTCGTCGATACGGAAAACCAGGCCATTCGAGTTATCGACCCCGCGAAGGGCACTCTCGATACCCTGGCCGGGTATGGCCCCAGCGGCCGCGGCTACGGCGGCGATAACGGCCCGGCAGCAAAAGCAAAAATGGATCGCCCCCACGGCATCTGCTTCGGCCCGGACGGCACCGTCTACATCGGCGATACCAATACCCACAGGGTCAGAGCGGTGAAGTAATCACCTGGAGTCCTGCCCCCCGCCATAAAACGCCACCCCCGGGATGCTCACCGAATTGGTTGCCTCTCTGTTCGTGCATTGCTCGTAGTGGATGAACTTGCCCGTCCGCGGCCCGGCAACATGCAACAGTGTATATATGGGCGCCGCGCCGCAGACACGACGCGCATTTTTGTCTGCGTAAAGTTGGTTCAGAAATTTTTTCGGATCGCCGGTCAGCATAGTGTCTATCAGAGCACGATCCTTCTTGGCGGCCTCGGCAAGGGTTGCTTCTTCCAGGAGACCCTTGTCACCGAATTCGGCCCCGAGGTGTGCGAGGTCAGAGCCGGCGATAACAAAAGTCTTGCCCAACGATTTGTCGATGGTTTCCCTGAGGGCCTTCATAAAATCACGCACCTCGGGATCCTCCATTGGGTCGGTGCCGAGCAACATGTGCGAATCCAGCGGCCCGCAGAGAATCGGCACAATCTTGATGTGACTGCCGAAGAAATGTTGAAGGAAAGGGAGCTGCAGTTCGACTGAATGTTCAGATCTGTGCAGGAATTCGTCTTCAAACAGCGGATGTGCGTATTTCTTTGCGAGCTTTCCGATAAAGCTGCGGTCCGTTTCAACGATCCCGAGTGAGGTGCGGAAGTCTTTTTTTGTTGCGGCAAATTTCCGAGCCATAGAGGTGTGCGAAGTACCCAAAATAACGAATCTCTTACATCGCTTGAGTCCACGAATCTGCTCGTAGATGGCGATGTATCCCTGTCTGCCGCGATTGTAGTCAATGTGGGGAGAAACAATGGCAGACGGAGGCTCTGGATACGCATCTCGATTAGGAAACCACTCATTGAATAGAGCCCTGGTTTCCTCCTCCCACATGGGGTAGCTGTCTCCTCTGGTTACGGGCTCACGGATTTCCTGTTTCAAGAACCCCTTTACAAGAGACAGGTAATGTGTGCGGTAACGGAGGTTGTTCAGGAAAAGCCCACCATCGAGCTTTCGTCCGGCTTCATTTACAAAGGCCAGGGCATGCTGCTGAGGAACTTTTTTAGAGAGTTCGGCAAATATCTCATCGAAGGAGCGCTTGCCGTTCATCATCTGTGCCGCTGCAAGCTCTCCGCCGGCCAGAATCAAAGGGCGACTGATACGACTGGGATCCTCAATTACGGCACCGTTTACCCCGCGCGCTGAGTATGGCTTTGATTCCACACGCCGGATGGAAGGAGGCTCGCGCCTGCCCTTCCAATAAACGTTCATTGCCTCGTAATACTTGAGCATCTCGGGGTGATACTCAGGCAGCGCTCCCTCGGGTGGAGAGGGGGGCCCTTCTGCGGTAAGGGTGGATGTGCCGAGGCTGACCGCAAGAAATAAGCATACGGCGTGAAATCCGCCGCGAGCCCCCCACCTGGCACAAACCCGGGTTGGGATATCTGTCCTCTTTCTCACGAGGGAAACCGCCCAAAGACTTCCCGTGCGAAATTCTCGGCCATCACAAACTGGCCTTCCGCATCCGGATGCAGCTCGTCCGGCAAATATTTCAGTTCGGCGGGGCCGAAGACTTTGAGTCCGTCCACATAGTAGAGATTGCGGTCACCGTACTTAAGACAGCTCGCAGCGATTCCTTCATGAATCTCACGCATATCCTGCAGGCTGAGGCCGCTGCCACCTTTCTCGGATTCACGGGGAGGCGAATAGATGGGTGAAATCAGCGCCATCGGCGTCTCCGGATGCTTCTCTCGAATGATCTGAATGAGCCCGATAACATTCGAGCCGAAGGTACGGGCAGAGAGGGCGCCGCCGACACTGTTGATGCCAAGCTTGAGCGTGATGAAATCGGCGGGCATATCACGAATGATCCGGCCCATCATAGGTTCTGACTGACAGTTACCACCGAAGCCGAATGTCGTGAGGTGGAGATTCAACTTTTGCGCAACAAGCGTGGGCCAGATTTGCGATGGCCTTTGTGCCGAGCCCGCGTGCGTGATAGAGCTGCCATACGTAATCCATCGTTTCTGAGTAACCAGTGTCTTCTTTATCGCCGCGCCATCGTCCACCTCCACATTCCGGAGATTGAAGGGCTGGCCCTGATCCAGGAAGATCTCTATCCGCTTCCATTCACCACTAAGAGCATTGAAGGCAGCGTTCGTCGTTCCGGGCTCGAGAGACAACTCCTCCGTAAGCTGGCCATCGACAAACAGATCGAGCCGCAGCTTCTCAGGCACTTCAGCAAGGCCAAGCGAGATCTGTTTGGAATCAGTGCTGAAACAGAGCCGAACTCCCGAGCAGACGCGAGCAACCCGGTCCCGGAGAAAGGGGTAAAAATCGATGTGTGAGTGATCCACCCTCCAGGGCGCAACAAAATCGTTTTCCACCTGAACCGATGCCGCGCCTTCAAAAGAGAAAACATTGTCTGCGTAAGTGTAGGTAGCCATGGTTGAGTAATGAGTAATGGGTAACGGGACTCGCCAAGTTTCTGTCCAATAAGATGGCGGCTCAGCCCCAATGTTTCAAACGTTCGAAAATCGCCGCCCCCAAGCCTCTCGCCTCCGTCGCCGAAGTTGCGACCCTGCCACCCTTTCGGTAATTTACTAACTCATCCCCCAGGCCTCTGCACAATTAGCTTCTCGCCGAATAATTCACTATGGCAAAACGAGTTCACAAGGACTCCTCGGACCAGGAGCCGTCTGAAAATTATCTCTTGCAAGGCGGCAAGTATGGGGCCGTGTTCGTGGCTGTCTCCTACCTGCAGGCAGTGCCCGCATGGATAGGCTCGTTGCTGATCCATGGCGGATTGGTAGGCACTCTTGCAGCTATTACCTATAAAATCGAACAGCGACCCGAGGTCGAAACCGTCGTCGAGGTGGTCATGGCCGAACCCGATGACAAAGGGAAGCTCGAATACCGCACCCGCGAACAGCTCAAGGTAGACCAGAATTCCGGTGCGAAGTCATCGCTCAGTGAGGCTATCAAGCAAGCCACCACCGAATCCCTCCAGACCGAACCCGAATCTACGGACGTTGAAATGGATCTTATCAACGTCAACGTCACTTCCGGTACTACATCCAGCTCGTTTGGCAGCCTGAGTTTTGGATCGTATTCCGGCCCGAGCGGCACCTACGGCGAAGAAATCGCAAAGCTCAAAAAGGTCGGCCTCAACGTCGTGTTTGTGTTCGACAGCACCGGGAGCATGAACCGGGTGATCGAAAACGTACAGCAGGAAATTGATCACCTGATGGGCGTCTTGTTCGACCTCGTTCCCAAGGCCCGTATTGGCCTGGTGACCTATCGTGACAGGGGAGAGGCATACGTCACCAAAAGCGTCCCACTTACCCGAGATCGTGCACGCATCCGGGAGTGGCTTTTCAATGTGAAAGCGGACGGCGGCGGCGACCTGCCGGAAGCAGTCGACAAGGGTCTCGACGATGCAATAAACATGCGCTGGCAGACGAGAGCCAAGAAGATCATTCTGCTTTTCGGCGATGCAGAGCCGCATCCATCATCCGAGACTTACATTGCAAACCGGTGCAAGTATTTCAACACCCGAAAAAAGGGCATCATCAGCACCATCGTGACCGAACTGGGTAGCCCGGCGACCGGCCCCTTCGAGGCCATTGCTGCGGCAGGCGGCGGCGAATCGTTACCCATCACGAGTAGCAAAGAGATCACAAAAAAGCTGCTCGTCCTCGCCTTTGGCTCCAAGTGGGAAAGACAGTTGTCTGATGAGTTCAAGGCAAAGCTGAAATAACAATGTTTAGACTTCTCCTTCCTTCACTCGCGCTGCTCACGGTCAGTGCACAGGCTGACCAGATCGTCCTGAAAAACGGCCAGCGGATAAAAGGAACGATTACTCGAGCAGACGACAACGCGGTTTCCATCAAGGCCGGCCCCGGCGAACTGACCTATCCCCGCTCCGCGGTGGAGTCGATGGACATGAATGAGCCCACCGCATTCAAGAGCGCCAGAGAAGCATTCAATCGCGGTGACTTCGCCCGCACGCTGGAACTGTTCGATGAGAGCATGAAATTCACCAAACATCCGGTTCTTATGATTCATGCGAAGGAGGCAATGTCTGTGGCTTTCCTGAAAAGCGGACAGGCCGGCAATGCGCTCAAAGAGTGGGCCACGCTGGTGGAAAGTAATCCCGCTTACGCCACCGGGACTTTCGCCGATTTTCTGATGAATGCTGAAACCTGGGATTCATCCTTCGCCGCTGCCCTCGAAAGTACAGGGGCAACGAAGGCCGAGATGAAAGCAGCCATCACAGCCCTGAACGCCATGGCCTCGGTCAAAGGAAAAAACTGGGCTGAAGCTGAAAAAGCTGTCAGCGCTCTTCGGGCCGACACCACTGCACTCGGCAAAGATGCAGCGGAGTACATTCAGGCAAAGCTTTTCATCGGCCAGGGAAAATCGAAACAATTGATAGATGACTTTTACGAGAGGGCCGAGAGCCTCACCAGCATCGGCCGGGCCTACGGTTTTTACGGCGTCGGCCTTGCGCACCTCGGGGAACAGCGGCGTGAAAAGGCCATGCTCGCCTTCCTTCGTGTGGGTTTATTGCAACCCGGGCTTGCCGCTCTGGCGGGCGACGCGCTTTACGAGGGCGCGGTGATCCTGGAAACTGACAATCCCGAGGCAGCCGCCAATTTCTATAAACAAATCGTTCGAAACCATCTCAGTTGCAGCCACTGGGAGGACGCAAAGAAGCGTCTGGCTAAGCTGCAGTAAGAGTAGTCACCATGGAGAAGTTGATGACCACGCCTAATCCAAAATCGTTCAGACTCTGTCTTTTCTTCGGGGGTTTCATCGCCCTGCTCCTGATTTTTAAGCAGCCTCTCATTGCCGAGGCCACCAGCGAGCCGGAGGCTCCGACCATCAGTATTCTGGATTTCGTTCAGAAAGGGCGGGCCATTGGATACGTCCTCATCCTCATGAGCTTTGTCAGCGTTGGCTTCGCAATCGAGCATGCACTTACCATCAGCCGCTCCAATCTCATTCCGAGGAGCTTCCTGGAAGACGTCAACCAGCTCCTTGACGGGAAACAGTACGACGAGGCCACCAAGCGGTGTGAAGAGAATCGATCCTTTGCCGCCGGCATTATCGCCGCGGGCCTGTCTGAACGCGGCACGGGAGTCATGGGCTACATAGATATGCAGACAGCAATGCAGGAGGCCGGCGAAGCCCAGGCCAGCAAGTTCTATCGCAAAATCGAAGTGCTCAGCGTCGTTTCAAGGGTAGCACCCATGCTTGGACTACTCGGAACGGTCACCGGAATGATTCGAGCCTTCGAGACCATCGCAAGGGCCGAGTCAGCCCCCAATCCGGCCGACCTTGCCGTCGGTATTTCGGAAGCACTGGTGACCACCTGTATGGGCCTCATCGTCGCCATCCCCACCTTTTGTATTGTCTCCTTCTTCCGCAACAAGCTCGACGGTCTCGTCGGTGAAGCGGAGGCCACTGTCGAACACATGATGAGCCGATTCAAAAAGGTATAGGATGAAGCGCAGCCGCAAAAGAGTAGTCACGGACAGTTCACCGGATATGACGCCGTTTATCGACTGCGTCTTTCTGCTTATTGTCTTCTTCATGACCGTTTCCCGGTTTTCGACCCAGGAATACGAAACACTCAAGCTGCCAGACGCGAAGTCAGGTCAGGAGAAACTGCCTAAGACGAAAAAGAAGCTTGTTATCAATCTCAACATAGACGGCAATACGGTCATCGGCGGCCAACATCTCAACCCGCTTCAACTCGAAAGCCAACTGGTCATGGAATCCCGGCTCAATGACGGTCCTGAAAATGTCATCATCATCGTCAGAGCCGACAGACAAGCCAGATTCGAGCATATCCAGGAACTCATGACTACATGCGCCAAGGCCGGCGTCTGGCAACTGTCGTTCGCAGTCGTCAGTGATCCTGTGCCTGATTAACACCATCACCAAGTCGAAATGCTAAAGATTCAATATTCAAGATTCAGCTACCTCTGACCGCACTTTATAGGTTACTTGCGAACTTACTGACTCTTTTATTCTCACCGAACGAATTCAAAAGCATTGCCTCTGCTCTGAATCCTGAATCCTGAACCGATACTCATACCCGTTACTACCCCCACCCATGCGCCTTAGACGCCCACCAAGAGTCGAAGAAGATGAAATTGAAATGTCGTCCATGATCGACATCGTCTTCCAGCTCTTAATTTTTTTCATGGTCGGCTCCAATTTTTCAGTGCCTGAGAAAAAGATGGTCACTGATCTTCCCCGTACGGGCCAGCCACCACCAAACCAGAAAAAGATCGAGCTCATCAAGATTTATCTGAAGTTCGCCGAAGGACGCTCAGGGATCCAAATCACCTGCAATGAAGAGCCCCTCGGCGAAGACTGGGGCGCCCTGTTCGGCATGATGAAACAACTTGCAGAAATTGATCCGGAAGTGCCGGTAGTCATCGATGCCGAAAAGTCCATGCCCTTTGGCTATGTGGTCAAGGCCATGGATACCAGCAAGCAGGCAAATCTTACACAGATTGCCTTTTCAGCCGGAAAGGCAGAAAAGTTGAACGAGTGACTTCCTTTTCGTGGAGTAGGCTTCCAGCGTGTTCGGGGCGTAATCTCCCCGTCCGCAATGGGTCAGAAAAGCTGCCAGGGAGTGTCAGCACTACGTAGAACAGGCTTCAGCCTGTTCATAAGATTCAATGGTGCGGGCTGGAGCGCACCACGTACATGATTATCACCGGTAATGAAACGCATCCTTCTTCTAATCTTCATTTCGGCGATCTCTGCGGAAACGCTCACACAGGAAGATGAACGCTTCATCCATCTCCTGACCGAGCAAGGGCTGCACAAACTCGCCTACGATTTCACCAAGGATCGCCTCTCACAGGGTGGGCTTGAGGACGATATCGAAACGCTCCTCCAACTCCGCCTCGGCAACCTCGCGCTTACGCTGGCATCTCAGGCCATCGACATTGATGAAAGAGATGGCTACACCCGGGAATCCGAGCGGATGATTAGCGTAGTAGTGCCGAAGGCTGGCAGGATTACCAAGCTGCCAAAATCCGCCATCGAGTTCATCCGCTTGCTCGTCAATCGCGGCAACATGGCACTCATCGAGTGGCGGAACTCAAAGCGCGAGCCCGACAGAAAAACTGCCGAAAGACTCTGCGCTCTCGCGGTCGCACATGTCGACACCATGCTCGATACATTGACCGAGAAAATTGCGGACATGGAAGCGACAATTGACGAGCTTCAACTCGAAGGCAATGCAGACTACAAACTACTCGATGCGTGGGTCGCCGAAGGCAACTACCGGAAGGCGTGGGGGTCTTTCTACCTGGCGCAAACCCTCAAGCATGACAACCCCGAGCGCCCGCCCTTGCTCGACCAGGCCGAAGAGTTCTTCGATGAGTTCACCGGCGAATACGTGAACAAGATCATCGTGGTGAACTGCTTCCTCGGCAAAGCCCAGGTCATGTATGAAAAGGGCGAAATAGGCAAAGCCATCGAGAGCCTCGCCCCCATAAAACGCGGCACGGCGCCGAAAGCTCTGGTGGATCAGGCCAATATCCTTCGTATCAACTGGATGCAGGAACAAAAACGCTACTTAGGCGCCATCGAGATGATCGACGAAATTCTCGAGCCCTACACTTCAGACAAAATGCTGGGCGATGCCGAAACACTCATCCTGCTCAAAGAGGCCGAGTGTTACTTCATGCGTTACGAAGAAGAAAATCGACCCGCCGACCGGCAGAAGGGAATTCAAATCTCAGAGAGGGTATCAGCGAAGGGCGGCGCCTGGCGCAACCAGGCCCTCTCACTTGTAGCACGTTATCCAGCCGGTGGATTGGTCAAGACAGACAAGGGCCCGTTGGAAATCTGGGTCGAAGCCGAAAAGCGTTACGCGGACAAGCATTACCCTAGAGCGGAGATGCTTTACTCCCAAGTCATCAAAGATAAAGACAAACTGAACGATCCGACTCTTCTGCCGCTGGCCGATTTCCGCCACGCTTCCTGTCTGTACTTGATGAATGATTTCAAGCTCTCAGCGAAATCATTCGAAAACTTTTTGGACCAGTACCCCAAACATGAGCTTTCGGAAAAGGCTGCCTTCCTTGTGGCCCAGTCTTACTATTTCATCTACCTGCAAAACCAGGACGAAAATGATGGCGTCAAGGCTCTCAGCGTGCTGAAGAGCTTCTCAACCAGCTACCCTCAATCAAAAGATATTTCCCGAACGAACATGGCCTACGGCGACACCCTTTCCCTGATGGGCCGGCACGAGGAAGCTCTCGAAATTCTCGGAAAGGCAAAGGACGCCGAAGGTGGCGAGGCAGTCATCCTCCTCACCCGCCGCCGCCAACTGGACAAGGCGATGCAGGAAGGCGACGCCGAAGCCAAGGCCAAAGCCGGAAAACTCGCTGACGACATGATCAGTTACATGGACCGCAACGGGGGACAGGGAACCTGGGTCGCGCAGGTGAAACTGAGCCTTGCCGAGATGTACATGACGCCCGCATTCGACCAGGCAGCTAAAGCGCTCGACCTACTCGAAAACTTCGATCAGCATCATGCTGACGAGTCCAACCGCCTCAAGCTCCAGGCCGTTCGAAGCCGGCTCACACTTTACTGCCAGCAGCAACAATGGGCCGCGGCCGAAGTCGAGCTGGCGACATTTCTGGACCGCCCATCGGCCTCCGAAGCTAACGGCACCGCACTGCTTCTTGCCGCCCAGAGCATGAACTCCGCAGGTCGCGCCGCACTTGGACAACGCAATTATAAAGACAGCTCCCGCTACTATCACCGCTCCGCGGCCACCTACGAAGCGCTCATCGAGTGGATGAATGCCAGACACCTGGACGACTCGCAAAAACGTGAGGCTCATATCCGAGCCATCCAGATATACCTGTACCTCCAGGAGCCGGACAAAGCAGCCAGCCACCTCCAGATCATCTACGACCCCGACCGGAAAGAGCACTTCCTCGAACGTAGCATCGCGCTCGTAGACCAGATGCGGAAGAACTACAAAGAAGCGCTCGAACGCTGGCAGACAATAGAGAAGGGGGTCGACCGCCGAACGGATGACTGGTTCGAAGCCCGCTATTACATCATCACAGACATGGCCGAAACCGGAGAAAAGGAGAAGGCCATCAAGCTCCTCAAGTTTACAAAAGTGCTCTCACCGGACCTGGGCGGCCCCAAATGGAAGCCAAGATTCTTGAAGTTGGAGGAAGATCTGTAACTGAAGGCGGGTAACTCGCTTGACAATGTTAAGCAATGAATATCCTAAGGTGAACAATCAGGATGAATTAATATGAGCCACTGGAATATTTCGCGCCGCACTTTCCTTAGAGGTACCGGGGCATCGTTGTCGTTGCCGCTGCTGGATGCCATGTCGCCCTCGAGCGTGTTTGGCGGTTCGCCGGCCGCAGCGCCGAAGCGGATGGCTCTCTTCTTTGTGCCCAACGGGGTGATCAAAGATTCCTGGATGCCGGCAACGGAAGGCTCCGACTATGCTCTCCCCTACAGCCTCGAGCCGCTGAGAGAATTGAAAGAGGATGTTCTTGTCATCAGCGGCCTTTCGCAGAACGCGGCCGATGTACAAGTTGGGGGTGGTCACGCCAGGGCAACGGCTGCTCTGTTCACCGGTGTCTGCCCAGATCTCGATGGGATCAAACTTGGCATCTCTGTGGATCAGATTGTCGCAAATCATCTCGACGGCAAGACTCGCCTCCACTCCTTACAGCTCAGCACAACCGGAACCCAGTTGAACGGCACGTGCGATACGGGCTTCAGTTGCGCATACAGTTCATGCATTTCGTGGCGCGACAAACAGTCCCCGCTGCCAAACGATCACATTCCGCTGAGTGTTTACGAGCGGCTCTTCGGCAAGAAAGATGTAAAGCCGCTGAAACCGGAGGAACTCTCCAGGCAACAGACTTTTCGCAAGAGTGTACTGGACCTCGTTCGTGATGACGCCCGCCGATTGCAGCGGCGACTCGGCCGCAATGATCAGCAAAAACTGGACGAATACCTTTACTCCGTTCGTGAGGTGGAACGCCGCGTCCAGGCGTCCGCACTCCCCGCGGATGGCAAACATTCAGATATCGAGATTCCCGAAGGCCGGCCAAAGGATTTTGGTGAGCATGTTCGGTTGATGGGCGACCTCATCGTTTTGGCATTCCAGAGTGACATCACCCGTATGGCCACATTTATGTACGGCAGCGCTGCCAGCAACCAGACATACCCCATGCTCGGTGTCTTCCAGGGCCATCACGAACTCTCTCACCACGGGAAACAGGAGGATTGGGTCGCCCAACTGCGCAAGGTGGATCGATTCAATGTCTCGCTGTTCGCCTACGTCATCGAGCGCATGAAATCCGTGAGGGAGGGCGACGGCACGCTACTCGACAACTCGCTGCTTTATTACGGCAGCGGGCTCGGTGACGGCAATGCGCACAAGCCGCTCGATATTCCAGTTCTGATTGCCGGCAGGGCAGGCAATGCATTCGGCCTCGGCCGGCACATCAAGTTCCCTCGGAATACCTCGGTAAATAAGCTCTTCCTTAACATGTTCGAGGCGATGGACGTACCAGTGAAGGAGTTCAGCGACACCACCGGCCCGCTGCCGGGATTGTCAGTCTAATCAATTCTTCTTCACGAGCGCCCGCTCATCCGTAAGCTCCCGATGGCAGAAAGCCCAGTAACCTTTTCAGGCGATCATCTGCGCCCTGGTAGACATGCTCCGGCATAACGTAATTCATGAACGGATGATATTTGTGCCCCACGAGCCGGCGCGCATAGCTGACCTGGGTAATGTACCGAACCCGGTCACTCTGGTTGGGCGCGCCGCGGTGCCAAACCTGATTGTTGAACATGATCACGCTGCCTGCAGGGCCGATGGCGGAGAAGACTTTTTCCGCGTACTCAGTGCCCTCCATCTTCCCGGGCGGCGGTCTGCCCCAGAGATGTGATCCGGGCATCAACTGGGTCGGTCCGTTTTCAATCGAATCGACATCGGTCAGGTAGTAATTGGCCGTGAACAGCAAAACCGGCAATCGAATGTTGGTCGGCGGCTCTCCGTGTGTGACGATGAGGTGGGGCGAGTCATCCTGATGCCAACCAATCAGCCCGCCTCCCCTGGGAACTTTGAAAGAATTATTGTGGATGATGTGGGTCGTCGTATTTATCAGGCGTTCGGCGAAGGTCACAACGGGCTCCATATCGAACAGACTGAGGTTGGCCCTGCTCACCTCAAACATACGATGGTGAAGCTCAGCCTTGCGTGGGTTACCCAAATCCGGATTGTCAGCCAGCGCAGTTTCCAAATCACATCTGAGTTCCTCGCACAGATCGGGTGGAAGGATATTTTTGAGGAAAAGAAAACCGTCGCGATGAAATTGTTCGATCCACTGATCAATCAGATCATCACTCGCTTTCTGGCCGGCTGAGAAATCTGTATTTGGGGGCATCGGACTGAAAGGATTGGGAATTTGAACGACGGCCTGGCGACGAACGGTTGCTCAAGCTGGCCTACAGAAGATGGTGGCAGGGCATTAGAGGAAGACGTCCTTCGACGTTAATAGAAGAATGTGGGTAAAAGGCAGCTTATCAACACAGGCGGGCGTTCACTATCTGAACTGTTCGTTGCCTGTAAACCGGTTGGTACGAAATGCATGGATTCTGTCTAAAGCTTACAGAAACCTTCCGATAATACATGAGCTTTTGCCTGTCGGCTGGGGAGTTGACGGGATAAAAACGCCCTAAATCAGCCCTTGCCCAGGCTTACCTAAATGCCCACTCGTGAAGACATTAGTTTTGTAGCAGCAGCGGTCTTGGACGGCGCCATTCGTCCCTCTCTTGGCCGTGACCTGCTCTCGTGGAAAGAGTTTGCCGAGACGAACGGTAACCAACTGTCAGTCATGGAGTTAGCAATCGGCTGCGGCTTCATCGATAACGATAAGGCCAAGGCAATCGCTAAAATACCAGCGGCAGAGGTTAAGAAAGACTCCAAGAGCAAGCGGCTGTCCCCGAAGGCGGAGTCTTCAAAAGGCACAAAGGAGAAACCGCAATCCAGGCCCGTCTCCAAGCAAATTCCTGGCTACAAGATAACAGGACGGCTGGCCGCCGGCAGTATGGGAACGGTCTATGTGGCAAAGAATGAAAAGACGGGCGAAAAGGTCGCCGTCAAGGTGCTCTCACGGTCGTTGCGCAGCAAGCAGGCAAATCTCCAACGCTTCTATCGTGAAACCAACATCATGCGGACCATCAACCATCCAAACCTGGTCAGGGCCTATGATGTCGGTGAAACGCAGGGCGGCCAACCTTATCTGGTCATGGAATTCGTGGAAGGGCAAAGCCTGGATAAATTTCTTCGCAAGGGGCCGATGAATCAGCAGGAGGCCATCCGTATAGGGCGCTCCATAGCCCAGGGACTGCACCACCTTCATACAAGAGATTTTGTCCACCGGGATATCAAGCCAGAAAATATACTTCTATCAGACAAAGGAGAAGTAAAGGTAGCTGATTTCGGTCTCGCCAAAAATGTCGATGACAGCTACATCACTCACACCGAAACAATGATCGGAACACCGCTTTACATGCCACCGGAGCAGGCCAGGTCAGAGACAGCCGTTGATGTCCGGGCCGATCTGTATTCTCTTGGCTGTGTTCTGTTTCACATGGTAACTGGCAGGCCACCCTTTCCGGGCGAGCATCCGCTGACCGTGATGACCAAACATCTTTACGACAAAGCTCCCTGGGCACAAGACGTCAACGGTAACGTTTGTCCGCACCTGAGCCGAGCCATCTATCACATGATGAGGAAGGATAGGGACAAGCGTTATCAAACCGCCAGAGACGTCCTCATGGACCTGGAAAGAGTGGAAGCCGGGGAGGCCCCGCTCAAGCCCAATGAACACCTCAAAGAACGCCTCTCTCACCTTCAAGCAGACTTGGGCAAGCAACAGCAGCTGAATGAGTCCAAAAGCAGATTGCGTGACTGGTTCTCTCGGCTCGTACCCGCTTACCATCTACCCGAGCGTCTGTAGTCTGGATTTCGAGCAATCAAAATCTCTCGTACCCAACTGTCACTAACGCCTCAGCGACCTGGCCGAAAGGTTTCCCTCCAACGGTGAGATCCAAAGCGACCGGCTGACGCCTGCATTGGATGCCATCGGGTATCTGCATCCTGAGAGAAAAATCCTTCTGCTCTCGTGGGCCCAGTTCAACCTCCGCGTTTTCCCCTTCCCAGCCATCCGGCGGGATGAGTTTTATCGAAGCGGTCGCCGCTTCCGGAAGGGGGTTCAATATCCAGCCTTCAAACAGAACGGTTCCGCCCGGCACTGCCATGGCATGGTAGGGCTTAAGCTTTCCGCCCTGTGACTCCGCGCCAAAATGTGAATCATCGTCTCCAAGGATCATCAGAGCCTGGTGCACTTCATCGAAAGAGTTCGCTCCAGACTCAATAACTGATTCCCAGTGTTCATCTGGTCGATAAGGATGTGTGTGGCCAGTGAGCACGAGTTCGGGTTTGAAATCCCTCAGGTGCTTCAGGGTCTGCTTGTAGCATCCGATGTCGAGGCCGTTCTTGTAAACGTGATTTGTGAAGGGCTTGGCTTCGCTGGAGTAGGCGCCGCCATTGGGGTCTCTGAAAAAAATCTGATCGCCGGTGTGTGCCACTCGTGTGCCATCGACTTCAAAACAGATCAGGGTTGCAAAACGAGTGTGCCCTGACATTGGATACAGCGTGAACGGAATGCCCTCCCATTCGAACGTCTCCCCGGTCGGTACTTTCTTGATTTTCATCGGCTCGTGCCAGAGACAGGGCCGGTCATATCGCATCGGGCGTTCAAGCAGGTCGGAGAAGACTTCTGACGCCATGATCTCGGTCCCGAACAGACGCTGAAGCATCGGCATGCCGTTGACATGATCATCGTGGAAGTGGGAGACAAGTACGGCATCGATTTTTTCAGCACCGAAACTCTCGCGGAGACCATCCATGCCGTGCAGGAATGGGCGCCGGTTTGAAAGATGATGTTTTCCCGGGGAGGCATAGGCGCGAGTGTTGTACCCGTAATCGATCGAAAGGATCTTACCCGACTCACTAATCACAAAGTGAGTCTGAGCGTTCGCATACTTTGAACGGTAGAGATGGGGCAGAACTTCTTCGATATCATTGGCATCGGGATCGACACAAGTGCCATCGAAACCGGGGTTGATCTCCGACAGCCGCTTCAGGTTAGTTCTGAACTGAACGATCGCTCCCTCAACTTCATCGATCACTTCGCCCAGACTTGGTAGTAAACGGTCGACATTGGCCTGCATCAGCCGCCGGCTTGAATGCCACAGATTCGTGGCGCCGGTAAAGTCATTGTAGTTGTATTGCAAAGGTGCCAGGCGACCTGTCTTTCCATGCCCGCAGATGACCTCGCCGACAAAGGCAAGACGATGACCGTTTAGCTCCACAACGTAGCTGACAGCGCCATTGGTCACACCGGGAGTTGGTATGACTTCCCATTCGAGACCGGCGATGGAGCGCTTTTCGTTATCCATCATCCAGTCGCTCACCGGTATCGGGCGGACGGGCCCAAAGCGATCCCATCGATTGTCGTAAGAGTTCCAAACCTGCCGTTCAAGAAAACACTGTTCAGGATCGACCAGGTAATCTTGATCCCAGTAGGGCCCAAAAACAGCCGCCCCAGCCTCACTGAGTCTGATCGCCCCGTCCGTGTGATCGCGAAAGTGATGTGTTAGCAGGACAGTCACATCACCTGAAGCGACCTCATCCAGGGACTCGGCGGCAAGCCCTGTCCCGGCATTTATCAGAACCGTTCCTTCAGGCCCCTGAACTGCGTAAACCAAGCAACTGTCGTTCAGTTGGAACAGACCTTCTTCCAGCTTCTTCCAATGGCTCATGACTAAAGTGGTGTGAGTGGGAAAGCGTCAGACCAGGCGATGGGGTTCTAATTCCCTGATTCTTTTTCTTCCTTCAATTCTCGAATCAGGTTTTCCAGTCGCTCGATGTCATCCTTGGTGGCGACCTTCAGTGAATCCAAGGTCGAATGAACCACTTCCTCGACCCGGTCTTCTACTTTTGATTTGCCGGTACTCACACGATCTCGTGCGGCCTGCGCGACCTTGTGGCTTCTCTCAGAGATCTTTTTCAATTGCTCCTGAACATCGCCAAAGATTCTCGTCACTCGCTCTTCACCCATGGATGCGGCTATGTTGGCCGCCTGGGTCAGGTGACTGAAAATGTCCTTGAAAGAGTTGCTTTCCTCTTCGCTGTATTGAGTTCCAGTCCCGGCGGTTTCTTCCTCTTCAGGTTCTGCTTCGTCCATGTTACTCATCGGTTATTTTGCAAAATTGAAATTCTCAAATTTTTGATAATCGGAATCTTTTAGTTCGGGCGCCAGCACTCGCAGGCTCTCGGTCTGGAAAACATATCTGGAAATTGTTTTTCCTTTGGGCCTCAAAATAATCTTCTCTTCATGCCCGGATGCACGCACCCTTACGCCTTCCTCAATATCCCCCCAACTTGCCTGCTGGATATGGATGATCCTGCAATTAAGAGCCGGGCGCACTTCATAAAGGTTCTTCATTTCATCAACAATAACTAATGGATTTGTAGACAACACTGATCCCTTTACCACACCTGCCTGGGGCCGCTGGTTCTCTTCTGGAGCGAGGGTCTGTTCTCCTATTTTGAAGATGAATGTGGCGCCGAGGATTCTCCGTCTGGGGGCCTCTTTGGGCAGCCCTCCGACGTAACCTCGCTTGTAACCCACCACAGCGAGTTGATCCTCTTTTTCAAGTGACGATTCCTGGATAATCACATCTTTTACTGCCCGGCTGTCAGCCGCCAGTGCAAGGTAGGTTCCCTTCCCGATTTTCTGGTCGACCTTGATGTGATCGTATTCGTTCTTGGGATCGATGACTGTTCCCACATACGTGACGGTTTTGTAGCGTGGGGTTTTCTTTTCCTCTTTCTGATCAATTCCATCCTCCGCACGATCCACAGTGACACTGACCACTCCACCACCACCGCCGGCCTTTAGACGAGTTCCCACTTCTTTCTTACCGAATTGTGGTACGAGGATCACCCCCTCGGTATATGCAAGTGAACAGGTGAGCGCAAATATGGGGATTGAATAAAGAACGTTTTTCATTTTATGAATGTCCATTGAGCGAGGCGTGTATCCCATTAGTTTCACCATTGGTGGGGATTTCACTGACAAACTTACGCCAGGATTTATATTTTTCTGATTTGATCTTAACTTTCAGCAGCGGACTCTTCTTGGGCTTGACAGGTTTATGGGCCAAATGCATCCCAGCATCTTCCGGGCGCCGGCCACCCTTCATCGTGTTACATTTGACGCATGCCGTGGCTACATTCTCCCAGGTCGTCTGACCGCCGAGTGATCTGGGTTTCACATGGTCGATGGTGAGTTGACCGACTGGATATTTCTTGCGGCAGTACTGACACTGCCCTTCATCTCGTGCGAATATATTTCTACGATTAAATTTTACAGATCTCTGAGGCAGCCGGTTGTAAATATTCAATCGAATGATTCGCGGGATGCAGATCTGCAGACTGGGTGTGTGGGCCCATTCATCGTACGGATCAGGGAACTCGGTCTTCAACTGTGACAGCTCAATCCAATTGACGATGTCGTAACTGGCCGACTGGTCATCCTCGTGAGAAATGACTTCGGCAGCCCCTTTGAAAAGAAGGGTGAAAGCGTGACGGGCGGAAATAACGTTGATAGCGGTGTAGTACCTGTTGAGAACCAGAACGCTATTGTCCAGAACCTTGGCCGGCATGTGAGGAACCAACCTCCACTTCGAATGATGTAATAATTATCGCTGGATAAAAGATGGGCTTGCAAAAGTCGGGGAATCGTAGCAGAGCCGGGATCGGATTCAATACCGGGCACCCGGCGGAGAGTCAGACCCTACTGCTCCGGCTGGTTTCTCATGAAGTCCGCGGTTTGATCAAAAAACCCTGACAGATGTTCCCGAACCGCTTCAGGCAATTCAGTTTCTAGCATGGCCTCACCCATGAGTTTCAGCCAGCGGTCCCGTGCAGCGGTACCGATGGGAAACGGCATGTGACGCATCCGCAGTCTTGGATGGCCGCGCTCTTCGATATAGATGGCCGGGCCGCCAAACCGGTAAATGAGGAAATCACGAAGGCGCTTCTCCGAACCTGCCCAATCCTGATCGGGATACATCGGGCCGATAACCAGGTCCGACCTTACACGCCCGTAAAACGCCTCGAGCAGGCGATAGAACCCGTCCTGGCCGATGATGCTGTAAATAGTGTGATCCTGGACATCCATTTGATTGGGTGCACGTTTCGAGCTGCCGCAAATGCTGATAACCTGTTTACTTGAATTACGCCCTTGAGCAACACAGGCATCAAACTATGGAACGCTTTGTCGATGAGGCAAGTATTTTTGTGAAGGCGGGCGACGGCGGCAATGGTTGCGTTAGCTTCCGGCGGGAGAAATACGCACCCCGAGGCGGGCCCAATGGTGGCAATGGCGGTGACGGAGGCAGCATCATTTTTTATACGGATCCGCAAGTGGAGACCCTGCTCGATTTCAAATTCCGTCCGAAGAATCAAGCCAAAAGCGGGCAGCCTGGAATGGGGAACGACAAATTTGGCAGGAAAGGCGAAGATCTGCGTCTTCACTTACCGCTCGGCACTATCGTCAAGGACCGTGACACCGACGAGATCCTTCACGATCTCGACGTGCCCGAGCTTGAGGTCGTCATAGCCAAAGGGGGCAAAGGAGGGCGCGGAAACCTGGAATTCAAACACTCCACAAACCAGACCCCCCGCTATGCAGAGGAGGGGACGGACGGTGAAGAACGCTGGCTGAAATTGGAATTAAAACTCGTCGCCGACGTCGGTCTGGTTGGTCTTCCAAACGCGGGCAAATCTACCTTCCTCAGCCGGGTCTCCGCGGCCACGCCTAAAATTGCAGCCTATCCGTTCACCACACTCAAGCCGCAGTTGGGACTGGTCGCGGTAAACGATAAATCCCGTTTCGTTCTTGCTGACCTCCCTGGCCTGATCGAAGGGGCCCATCGGGGTGTCGGCCTGGGCGACCGGTTCTTGCGCCACATCGAACGGACTCGGATTCTTCTGTTTTTTCTCGATACGGGCGGTCTGGCCGAAACGTCCCCAGCGGAAGCATTCAGAATTCTGCATCACGAGCTGGCCAGCTACAGTAAAGACCTTGCCCAGAAGCCCGCACTTGTCGCAGCCAACAAGATGGACCTGACCGAAGCCAAGGATGAACTGGAAAGGTTGCAGAAGGAGTTGCAAATGCCCATCTTTCCCATTTCTGCAGTCACAGGTGAAGGGATTCGCTCGTTACTCGATGCCATCCTTCAAGTGCTGGCAGAGTTTAAGAAAGCGCCAGTGTCTGCGGAGTAACCGTATCGAAAGAGCAATTACGGACTCCTGAATCCCATTACTTATAAAAGCATGATGTCTTTTCCTTCGGCTATGAAGGCTTTTGGGAACTCGTTCGACACGCCCTGATGGTACGTGGCGCACACGTTCGGTGGCAATGTCACAGAGGAATCTCCCGATCTTCTGCTATTCCTTCCAGAACGAATCCGTGAAGCGTCCGGCTCTTGTAACTCAAGAGACTCTTCAGAGCCCTCGTGGAGCGAGGGCACCACGATGTTTCGGTTTCTGCTTATCCAGCCACTCTCCCCAATCTTGAAGCGAATTGCCTAAACCCGCTTCGAATGTGGATTCGAGGATTTTGGGCAGCATCTGTTGCAGGCCGTTCGTAAGCTCTCCGCGGGCATCGAACAGCATGCGAACCAGCTCGGGAGAGTTCTGGCGCATGATGGAGTAGGTAAAGAGATGGTCGTTAAGGAATTTTCGCTTCACGATGCGCTGCTTCAGTGCGGCATGGACTTCAGGTGAGTCGTTTCGAAGAGCCACGTTGAGGAAGAGGTTTTCCGGGCCTGGCATTCCAGACTTAATGTACCGTTGAACCGCTTCCTCATTTCCGGTGAATGCGCTGACCCAGGTCGCCTGTTCTTCGGTGTCACGCTCACCATTCCAGGATTGAAGCGCCAGCTCAAGGGTGCGCGTTGCGTCTGTTTTACCCAGGAGGTCTATGGCGCGGGTACGGACCCGGAGATCCGGATCCGCGAGACCAAGCTCAACTGGTTTGGTGGCACTCTTAAGATTGCCGGATTCGACGAGGGCCATGAGACCTCGCAGTGCCTGGCTGCGGACAAACCAGTTCTTGTGCGAAACATACTCTGAACAAATCTGCTCAGCCTTCGTGTGCTCGGAGCGTCCAAGGGCCCACAACGCATCACCGAGCGCGTGGTTATCGGATTCTTCGTTGATCAAATCTGATAGAGCATCGCCAATCTCACGCCGTCGGTCTTGCCCCAGTCCTGAATCAGGATCCGGGAGGCTCTTACCGCGAAGAGACACCCGGCCCAAAGCCTCAGCGGCCGAACGCCTTACCTCCCATCGCTCATGTTTGAGCAATTTGATGAGCGTTGCCGACATCTGCCATTCCTTGTGAAAACCTGCGAACCAGGCCCCGGCTGACACATCCTGCCAGTCGTTAGACGCCAACATTTCAATGGCTCGTGATTGCATCATCTCCGGTCGTTTGTCGACCGGGGCCGGCGTGCGTCGGACGAGGATCATTTGAGCGCCGTTGAGCCGATCTAAAGTCATCTCCACGCGCCCGTCTTCGAAGGTGTATTCAAGGGGTACCGTGTCGAAACCATCAAAGGTCTGAACACTATGCGGCCTGGCTGGTTCTTTCAGGCTGACTTTGACATTCTCTGCGGTGCGGCCGCGCATGTTGTAGAGCACGATGACTGTGCCGGCTTCGGTGCTGATAGGCGATGCGACGATGCACGATTTGGAAAGGTGGAGTTCGCGTTCGATAACGGCTTCATGCAAAGGTTGTGTCAGTGGCTCGCGGGCCGTGTCTGCCCAGACGACGGGATTGCCGCCGATGCGGAATGCACGCCAGGTGTAGGCCTGCCCGCAGCGGTGGCCGAGGTAGACCAACTTGCCTTTTCCGGCAGGCATCTCCAGCCAAGCCGGACGCCCATCTTCGTATCGGGCGCGGATGACAGCAGCTTCCAGATGCTCAATCGAAGAAGGGACGCCCGCCGCACCGACCCCGTGTGGACTGAATTGCGCTTTCCCTTCCACGGGCGACATTCGAATAGTGTTAGCGCCCGTCTCTTTCGTAGCCTCGAAGGCCCGGTTGAATTTCAGATCGGCCAGCATGTCGAGGGCCTCGTCGAATTCATTCCTGGTAGCCGCGTCCGTGCAGGCCCAGAGCAGGCCGCCTTTCTTTGTCCATTCCAAAATATTTTTCTGGGTGGACTCTTTGACCCACTTATCGAGCACATAGACCGCGTCATAGTGCTCGAGGGCGCCTTCATCGATTTGCTCTTCGGTGACAAGTTCGGGATTGTAGTACTCGTGTGACATTCCCAGGAAGGCAGCCCGCTTGTCAGCGAAGGAGCTTGGGGCATTCCAGTATTCGGTTGAGCGTGCGTAAAGCATGGCGACGCGGCTCGGGCGGGCATATCCGGGTGAAAGGATGTCATCGACTTGTGCCGAACGATTGTTTATCTGACCGGTGGCGGCGTATCCGCCGTAACTGTCCGACCAGTGTCCCTCGGTTACCATGTAGACCGGGCCATAGTTGTAATAGCTGATGTATTTCACATTGTTAGCCAGCATGGTGCTGGCCCGGAATTGGCTTGGCCAGACGCAATGCATCATCGGGAACGAAACTGGCTTTCCGCCGAAACGTCGAGCGCCCGCGTTATAGGGCGCGACCGAAAACGCTACCGCCTGATGGCTGTCCCAGCGCCACCCCCCCATAGACATCCAATCACTTACGCCGGGCATGAGCGGGTAGCCTTCGCTGGCAAGCTGAAACATGTCGAGCGGCTGAGTACTCGGGAAGTAGAGTGCATGACCGCTCAGCGCTACAAAGCCAACCATGTCTTTGTCAGGAACGCCCTTCAGAATGCCGTCGGCTGCGAGCTTGAACATGCGGGGAGTCAGCCAGCCACTGTATCTCCGGCTCCAATAGAATAGACGCCGTTCTTCCTTTGTATTCGCCAGTGAGGGAATGGTCATCATTCGGACATCCTCCCATCTGCGTTTACCGAACAGGTTCGGGCTCAATCCCCCGGCCGTTGCCCACTTGCGGAAACCTTCCTGCGCCTCGGGGATACCCCCCGCCTCGACCCAGTATTTTTTGACGAACTCTTGCAGAGGCAATGGTTCGAGCCAGTCCGGCTTTTCCTCTCCGAGATCCAGTTCGTCCAGTTCGAGCTCTACGTTGGTTTTGGCGGAAACGTTGCCGGAGAGTTCATTCAGCGAAGTTGCGTCAATGTGTTCATCTTTTCGAATCGCGCGAAAGCTCAGAGCGTGAATGCTCTTCTTATCGCCAACGAATCCGAAGCCGCCCTTTTCAGGCAGACCATCGTGCTGATGAATCAAACTATTGTTGATGTAGAGAGCGGCCTTGCCCCCTTCAAAAATCACCTTGAATGGGGTCTTCACTCCAATGGACGCGCCGGCCTTTGACTGCATCCCGCTGCCTCCCCCGCCATAACCAACTTTAGACACAGCCAGGTTGATCGTAAGGGTCGAAGAGACACGGCCCATCGACCACGAGACATATTTGGTTGGCCGCTCCGCATGGTCCGTCGCTGCGCGAATGGTGAAGCTGAAATGGTGTTTGCTTGCCACCCCTTCGAGCACGCAGTCGTGGAGATCAGTGCGGGAGTAGAGTTCGCTGCTGCCGGAATAATCACGCCAGTAGCCGCCATCTGCTTCTTCGTATCGCCAGAGGGGCGCGGACATTTCGGTCATGTTTATTTCGCCCGGCTCGTCCGCAATCTGAAATACCTTCACATGCTTGTAGGTCTCCTCCTCTTTCTTAAACCGATCTTTGTAATAGTCCTCGTATTGCTGGACTGCCCTGGCCTCGTCGTAGGGCATGAATGCCGGCGGCCAGTACTGGCCCGCGTGAAGGGTCCATCCGTAATTGCGGGCGCTGCGGGGCCCATCGTGTGGAGCACTGGCGCTGTTGAATCCGAGCAGACGCAACGTCTTGACCATATATTCGTACGGCGCGCCATTGGCGTATCCCCACGCGTTACCGAAATAAAGCGGGCCGCGGGTGAGCGGGAAGAGGCGTTCCCCTGTGGCTTGCAGGCCATTTTCATAATTTTCCCGCGCGTGGTCGCGGAAGGTGCGAAGTTTGTGAAGATGATTTTCGAAGTCCGTCGCCAACGAGATGTTCGTACCTTCGGGCTCGTTCCATGAGATTTCACGGAGAACGAAATCCTTATGGGGGAAAACAGCGAACTGCGTAGCGCCCCTGCACTTTTCCAGACCGGCCCCGATCGAAATAAAGAGATGGCTCTCACCTCCGCCCAGGCCGGGCGCGCGTTCAAGATCCTGGAGTCGATACCAGCGCGTATAGCCGGTCCTGGTGTGAGGTTCCGATTTCTTGACGTGAAATCCTGACGGATTCAGATTCCCTCGGCCGGTGCTCCAGGGGTCGTAATGCACGCGCATGCCGATGCTGACCGTGGTGCCCTCTTCAGGCAGCTCATCAATGCGAAAACGAATAAAGCTCGACCGCGGCGGAGAAATATCGCCAGCGAACGGATACTGGATTTCGTCAGAGGTCGTCAGAAAGCTCGCTCCCAGATATGGCGCCGCTTCTTCGTGCGGCTTTTTCAGAGGCTCGACATGCATTTCGTAAGAACCAGCCGCGAGCTTCACTTTACCCACTTTCCACCAATAGAACGGCCGGTCCCCTTTCGGTGTTTCGACGCGCAGCATGTTAGTCCAGGATCTCTTCTGACCGAGCTCAACAAGGAATTCGTTGGCGGCGACTTCGACGCTGTCATCTTTGGCTGTGGAGACCGCGATGCCGTCACCGCTGTCATTGGTGGTTCCATCCGGCGCGGTCTTCAGAGCAACATCCTGATAAGCCGAAAAGCCTCCCGGCCCGCCGAGACCCGGCCCACCCGCGCCGTCGCAGATTGTTTTAGCGATAAGTTGCTGCCTGCCGTCGAGCAGCTCTACCTTAATTGGGGTAGGGGCGAGCTTGAGCTGGCTGACCCTTGTCCAAAGAAAATACTCACCTTCAAAACGCACCTTGAATGATGCGCGGACTGAGTCCCTGAGTGGTACGGCCTCGCCGAAGACAGCGTCGCTGGATTTGAGTAACTTGAGTTCGGTATCACCGCGCACGAAATGTGAGGGCAGAACACTGATGAAATGGAAATCGTCAATGGGCGTGGGATCGCCATTCCACGCGTGAAGGGGAGCCGCAAGAATGAGCGAGACGAACAGAGCACACATGACGCGAGCGATCCAGGGCTGGAAAAAATAACCACGGAAAACACGGGATATGCGGAAAGTTGAATAGTACCGACGCATAGTTCCATGAGGGCAAGTCGACCATATATGTCCTATTGAGGCCGTTGCCGCAAGCTATGCGCGCCTTTTGAGAAGAAAGACCCGGCAGGGCTGACAGGCTGGCAGGTCTGGGGAGTTGTCATCACGCGAGAAAACCGGGTGTCAGGGCTTGACATGGCTGGCCCCGTAACCGAGATGTTGCGCAAAAGATAGCAATACCGGGTCCTGCATCTCAAACCGCCGCTGGCTGGTTCTACACCCTGACTACCTGACTATTAGTCAGTCCAGTCAATGGACGCGATATCCTTCGGCAGCAGAGGCGTTGAAGGATGGCACACGTTCCGGCGCAGCCCAGCGGCGCTTCATGCTGCGCTCATAAAAGTTTCTCTGAAAATTTAGTAGTTCCTCACAGCATCTTCATCTGCGGATGGAAACTCCGCACCTTTGATTGGGAGCGGGTAGAGGTGTCCACACCCAATCAATTCGTCAGGAGGTGAAGTCGGCCACAACGAACTTTAGCGGGTTCACGCCAGGAGTGGTCGTTTTATTCACACTTAACCGCAGCCACCGTGCCCTGGGGAGGGGGTAGTTTACGGCTGTTGATCATTGTCACGGTTGTACGAATTCGATTTTTTTGACACACAGACTCAATGTTTTTGGAGGAATTTAGAAGTGAAATCCACGTTACTTTCAACCTTTGCAGCGCTGTCACTCATGACGGTCACTACTGTGCGGGCCGCCGATCCCCTCGCCGAACTACTGGTCAGCAAGGGCGTATTGACGTCGTCAGAGGCCGGCAACGCTGCAACCAGAGGCGATCTCATCAATGCGCTTGTTAAGAAGGGCATTATCACCGCAGACGAAGCTGCTTCGCTAGAGAACGAAAAGACGAAAACGTCCTTTGTAACGACGAACGAATTAGCCGACATGAAAGACGAAGTTGTCGCCACCATCCGTGAGGCTGATGGAGACTTCGGCATGCCCAAGTGGCTCGATGGCCTCACAATTAAGGGTGATATCCGAGTCCGCTACGAAGGGTTCGACGAAGATAATGCTAAGCAACGCAATCGCGCACGTGTCCGTGCGCGGCTGGGCCTTGAGAAGAAGTGGGATAACGGCGTCAAGGCCGGAGTCAAACTTGCAACGGGAAGCACGGGTGACCCTATCTCGACCAACCAGACGTTCGAAGGAGCCGCGAATAAGAACTTCAATCTGGATCGCGCCTACGTCGGATGGAACCCAGAGTTTGCCGAGTGGCTCACGGTCACTGGTGGACGACATGAAAACCTGCTTGAGGGAACCAACATGGTTTGGGACGGAGACCTGAACTTTGAAGGTGTGACCGAACAAGCCGAGCTCAACTTTTCCGAAGACCTCAGAGCATTTGTAAATCTCGGGCAGTACGTGCTCGGAGAAAGCAGTGGCGGGACGGACAGCCTGCTCTGGGCCTGGCAGGCCGGAGTTGATTTCTCGATGACTGACGTGCTGGGAACTGTCCTCGCGGTTGGTTTCTACAACTACCAGAACCTGGCCGCAGCCGGTGACAATGGTTTAAACGAACAGGCTACCGATGCCGGAAACAGTGGTGCTGCCGGCGCATTGACGTTTGAGTATCGAATCATCGATATCGTCAGTAAATGGAAGCTGGAAGTTGCTGAGATGCCGCTTGGCATCTGGTTCAACTACGCAATCAATACCGCCAGTGACGCCGGCGCGGTGCAACTTACCGAAGACACCGCCTGGGGAGTTGGCGCGAAGTTGGGCAAGGCCAAGAAAAAGGGTTCGTGGGACTTGTCTCTCAGCTACAAGCAGATCGAGGCTGATGCCGTGGTTGCCGCCTTCAATGACAGTGACTTTCTCGGCACAAACCGTGAAGGAATCACCGTCGGAGGGAAGTATCAGGTGCTCGACAACATGAGCGTCGGGCTCACCGTCATCTCTTCGGAAGTACTGGACACCACGTTCAATTCCGCTGAGAACGATTACACACGCTGGCAGCTCGACTGCATCGTGAAGTTCTAGTCTCGATCGAACGAAATTTGGCCTTTACCCGAGGGCCAAAGCTCCAAAGCTAATCTTCTGATTAGCCTCTCCAGCTCCGGTTCAGCAGTTCCCAATGATTGGGGCTTTCTGCTGTTCCGGAGTTTTTTTATTGCTGGCCCGCATGTGGGACGCTTTCCTAAAAAGATAAGGTCCGCAAGCGGATGTGGGGTAAGCCGCGGACTTGCCGTGACGCCTGCGCCACGTGCAGCGGTTGTAAACAGCCTCAGTAAGAACTGTTCGGAGGCGATGCTCATGACAAGCAATAACTAATCAGACGGGCCCGTCCCCCTCATTGCAGCATATTTCTCCAACTTCTTTTTGTGCCTCATGCTCTCGCCACGGACCCCGAAGTCGCACAAGACCTTTTCTCGTTCAAGCCAGGGCAGGCGCTCCTTCAGTACTCCAGACACAGGTAGCTGGGCTATCAATAATCCGAAAGGCGTTCGACCATCCCGGCCCGCAGCGAGCTGCCCTTTACCCACATTTCTGATTCTTGAACACCAACGGTGTTCTTGCCTCCAGCCCAGGGTTCGCGAGTCTTCGAGCAACCCTGGGTACGGAAGCGAGGAGATCTTCAACCCCAACGGGG
>JAQBXN010000100.1 GCA_027625095.1 Planctomycetota bacterium
CTCTTGTTGTGCAACCCCTTCAGGGTTGAATCGTGACTTACAATACACCCCAGGGTGGCGCTCACGACTCCGTCGCTTCGCTGACCCTGGGCTACGTTGTTTAACGCCTTCGGCGTACAGAACTCGTCCCTGTGAAAATCCAGGGTTTTCGCCCCACGGGGTTATATCGACCTATAATTTTAAGCTGGAGAGACCTTAGACCCATGCCAGCTTGCTGGCATGTGAATCAGATCTTCCCAGCTAAATCTGTCAGCCCAGCGCGCCAGTTCCCTATGACCTCGGAAATCAGCAGGGCGCGCCCGTAGATACGGAGTGGATTCACTGCGGGGGCAACTTTGCCTTGCCCGGAACCGTTCGCATGCTGGAGCCAGGGACTGAAGCGGCCCCATCCGAATTGTCGCCAGTCGCCGCCATCGTCGAGGCGGCCATCGACAACGAACGAAATGATTTTCGGCCCGGCATCAACGATGACGGCAAAGTGCTGTCGCATGCCCGGTTTCAGAAGCGCCGGCTGAGTGTCCCATGAGTTCGTAGTCCGGCCGTCCGAAAGCACGATCTCGAGGCCTGACCGGGCCGTGGTGCGAAGGAGAATCCCAGCCCCGACGTCGTTCCTCGTGTCCAGGATGTCTGCAACGTCTGAGCCGGCGGTAAGCCATCCGTCGATCGAGATTCCGCTGGCCCGAAAATCCTTATTGCACTCATAGTGGCTCCGAGGACCGAAGGCGGGAAGTTCCGGAACGTCCAGTGAATCCGTGTTTCGGCATACGGCTGTCTGCCCGGCTTCAGCTACCTCGCACCGCTCGAATTGATTCCAGAGCAAATCCAGGGTGTGGGAGTCCAATTCATGGATTCGAGCGATTTCTTTCTGGGTTTCCGTCACAAACAAACGTCCGCCTTCTTCAACAAGGTCAGGGTAGCTCATCCGCACGTAAGGATTGTCGTCATAAAGCACAATCTCCGGCTGAGACCAGTGGATGACTTTGCCATTGGGGCCATCGACTTCAATTCCGCCGCACATCCAGACGGGATTCCTGTCGGCATAATCTCGGCCGCCATGGTTGTGAAACCAGTAAAGGAATTTTCCGTTACTGCATTTCCAAGCGAAGTTGGCGGCCCGCGGATGTTTCATCAGCGTACCGTCCGCATAACGCTTGTAACGGGGCTCCTCCCAGGAGCGACCGCCGTCGCGGCTGTAGCTTTCCACCGGGTGTCCGTCCACGCTCCGGTACACAACATAGAGCGAGCCGTCGCTGAGAATCGAATAACTATGTTCGGCGGCTATGGCGCCACCGCCGGGCGGAGTTCGCAGGCCGACTTCGCCCTCGGGCAGCGTTTCCCATTCGATCAATTCCGGATCGGGCTCTGTCGGAAGATTTCGACTACGGAGCAGAACGCCCTCGTTCCGGACGAAAAAACCGCGCCCGAAGCCACCTACCTTGCAGAGCGGGACATATGCTGCGGCGTCGTGAATGAACGGTTTGCCGACGTTCCAGAAATAGAGCAGTCGCCCTTCGTCCGGGGACTCCCGGTCAATCTCAAAGAGCCGCTGCGGGATCGGAAATCGTGACGGCGACCAGGAACGCCCATGGTCGTCCGAATACTTGAAGACAAAGTATCCAAGGCTGTCGACCCGTTTCGTGAAACCCGGCCCATCTGCGTTGGCGACCTGGCGGACGTTGTCCGTGTTGTGATTGTAGAAGGCATAGACGCGGCCGGAAGGGACTTTCAACATCACGGAATAACTTGCCTCCGGCCCATCAGCGGGCTCGACTTCCGCAGGTTCAGACCAGGTCTCGCCCATATCCGTGCTCCGCATCGAGACTGGATGCTGGCCCGGCTGGCCTTCATGCCCGGAACCGGTCGTCACTATGCAAAGCCAGGCCCCGTCATCGGTCCGAACCACATACGGCTGGTCGGCATAGCCACCCGACGAAATCGTTTTGCCGTTAGAAATATGCCGCCAATCGGTACAACTCATCGCTAAAGATCCAATGGAATGCGAAAGGGTATTCGCCAACGTAGTGCTGAAGGCGCGAAATTGATATCCAGATATCACCCAGCCACAACCGAAGAAAACGAACCACGGAGAGTACAGAGTTAAGAATTCTGTCCATACCCACCTCGCGAAACCAATCGCACTTCCAGGCGGTGGTTGGCCGTATTCTTTCCGAGGCGGACGTCCCGGGAACTTTCATCAGCCGATTCAGAAGAGATTTCTTGATGGATGCAACTGGTGAGCCAGCCGAGATTATGACGGAGTTCGGAAGCGGTCGGAGGCTGCGGCAAGAGAAAAGCGGAAGTGATTCTTCACTCGGTGGCGTGCGTTACAGCGATCCTGGATACTTCCCGCCCCCGGGAGCTTGTCCCGCAGGGTCTGTTAAAAAATTTGGGAAGAGCTCCGGCTGACAGCCCGCTGAGAATACCGGATTGGCTACCGTTCCTACGCTCTGCAATAGAATCCAGACCTCCCAAATCATTCCGGTTAGAGAACTCGAGGAGAGAATGAACCACTCACAGCTTCACACTATTTCGTGCCGGGTCCGGAACAGGCCGGGCGTTCTGGCACGGATTTCAGGCTTGTTTGCCCGCCGCGGATACAACATCGACAGTCTTGCCGTCAGCCGTTCGCACGTGCCCGGTGAATCGCGAATGACAATAGCAGTTGCGGGGGCGCAGGAGATGCTGGCTCAGATCATTCAACAGCTCATCAAGCTGATTGATGTGATCGAAGTTCACGACCACACCGCGGATAGCGTGGTTGAACGTGAGCTAGCCATGGCAAAGGTCAGTGCAGACGCCGACAAGAGGCCGGAGATCCTGCAACTCGCCCAGGTATTCAGGGCGAGAGCAGTTGATGTGGCAGACGAAACTTTGATTTTCGAAGTGACAGGGGCTTCGGCAAAGATAGATGCTTTCGAGAAGATGATGGATTCCTACGGCATCTGCGAAATGGTGCGAACGGGCAAAGTGATCATGGCCCGTGGTAACCAGCCCACCTGATCCTGGAGCTTACGGTGAAGTACATTTCGAGAGCCCTCTTTCTGATTGCCGGGCTCTCTATCATTGCCTGGCTCGTATCACGGGCAGGCGTGCAGACGGTCTGGTTCCAGGTTCAAAATCTGGGATGGCTATTTCCGCTTATCCTGTTGCCTTTCCTGGCAGTCTTCCTTTTCGACACCTTGGGCTGGGCGCAGGCTTTTCCACCAGGCCGGCTGCGCAAACGAGTTGGAACAGGCCTGCTGTTCTGCATTCGATTGGCTGGGGAATCCATCAACAACATCACCCCCACCGCCTACCTGGGAGGCGAGCCGGTGAAGGCTCTAATTCTCAAGCGATACGGCATCCCCACCGCAGAAGGGCTTGCTTCGGCGGTGATTGCCAAGACGACGCTCGCTCTTTCGCAGATCCTGTTCATGTTCATCGGAGCGATTCTGCTGGTCATTCGTTTGAGGGATACAGGTGTCGTCCTTGCCTGTCTGCTTGCTGCCATTCCGCTCGCCGGATTGTTCATCTATTTTATTCTTTCCTGGCAACGGCACGGGCTGTTCAAGCCGCTGCTGAAGATCGTGCGGAAACTTGGCATCGGCGTTCGCCGACTTGAAGCCATGGAAGGCAGGTTCGAGAGGGTGGATGAAGAGATTCGCGCATTCCATCAAGAGCATCCAGGCCGATTCGCATGGTCATTCTTATTCCACTTTTCAGGTTGGCTCGCAGGTGTTTTCGAGGTGGCAGTGATCCTCACACTGATTGGCTTCGAATGCACCTGGACGGATATATTCATCATTGAATCTTTGGCACAGTTAGCGAAAGGCATCGGAAGTCTGCTTCCCCTTCCAGGGAGTCTTGGAGTTCAGGAAGGAGGGGGAGTTTACATTTTTCATATCCTGAGTCTGGAAATGAGCACAGGCCTGACATTGATGATTCTGAAACGTGTACGAGAACTCGTTTTTGCTGCTCTGGGCTTAAGCCTTGCATCATGGCTTGGAGTGTATAAGAGCGAAGACTCCAGCGAGTCCGAAGAGAAGTCACCGCCGACATTTGACAGCTCAATCTGAATCCAATGGATCTCTATTTAGTCAGGCACGCACAATCGGCCAACAACGCCAACATCCCCGAAGGGCGGGTTCCAGACGCGCCCCTTACGCGATCCGGGGAGAGGCAGGGGGCGTTTCTTGCGCACTGGGCAAAGTCCGCGGGTATCACTCGGTTATTGACGAGCCCGATGCTGCGTTGCCTGCATACCGTCCAATTCATCAGCAAGTCTACAGGACTTGTTCCCGAAGTTTGGGTCGACCTCCACGAGCAAGGCGGATGCATCAGCGGCATCTCTGCAACAACATATAAAGGTCAGCCAGGCATGACCGCCGCCGAGATCCTTGAACGCTTCCCAGGCTATCGGGTACCTCCGGAAATTGATGATCAGGGTTGGTGGAAATCACAGCCTTACGAAACGCCAGAGGAGACAGAGGTCCGGGCAGATGAAATGGCGCAGCATTTCAAAGACGAGTTTGGCAATACGAATGAAACCGTTCTCTGCGTAACCCACGCTGCTTTCATGCAGTTCCTGATTGGCGAATTCATCGGCCACCCTCAGTTGGTGTTCAACTGGGTAGGGACGGTGTACAACACTTCAGTCAGTCACGTACAGATCACCGGCGATGAAATCAGCGTGGTTACCTTGAATGGCGTCGGCCATCTGCCGGAAACCATGCTGACCAAGTGAACTCGTCACAGACTTCTTTTCTCCAACCGAGAACTATGCTTTCCACGCCGGTGACGTAGCAAGAAGCATCCAAAAGGCTTGCTGGCGCGCCTAAGGACGCGCCGCTAGACTCCCCCACGGTTGGGGTGGTATGAAGGCTAATTACGGCGAGCCCTGCAACCGAGAAAAGAGAGATGAAGAGGCTTATCACTATCCGACAATTCAGATCGCGCTGCAGCCCTGCAGCCCTCCTATATTTGGCCTTGGTATGCCTCGGTACGAGTATGCCTGGCATCTATGCGGAGGATGGCCTTGAGCCGGTTCCTGCAGAACAGGCTGCCCCGGCAGAACCTGCCGGAGTAGACAATTCAAAAGACCCGACTCAGGAACACGAAGGCGAGGGGGACGAAGGCCACCCATCTGAGGAACGCCCTGAAGGCGAGCATGGAAAGGCAAAGGTACAGAAGCCGGGCTTTCTGGCGATGATGCCGTTCATCACCATCCTGCTTGGCATCGCAATTCTGCCTTTGATCCATGCAACGGAGCATATTTGGCATAAGAACCAAGTGAAGCTCGCGGTATCGGCAGCGATGGCGATCATCACGCTCATCTACTATTTCAGTCGTGGGTATGGTGTGCCTTTTCATGAACATCTCACGCACGGCGGCGTTGAAACGGTCAAAGCAATCTTGATTCACTCAGTCCTCGATGAATATATTCCATTCATCGTTCTCCTCTTCAGTCTGTTCACTATCAGCGGCGGCATAAGACTTACGGGCGACCTTCATGCCTCACCCGCTACTAACACAATCATCCTCGGCATTGGCGCAGGTATCGCTAGTTTCGTCGGTACGACCGGCGCTTCCATGCTGCTGATACGCCCGTTGCTCCAGACCAATCGCCAACGCAAACACGTAACCCACACCATCGTCTTTTTCATTTTTCTGGTCAGCAATATCGGCGGATCGCTTTTGCCTATTGGTGACCCGCCACTGTTCCTTGGCTACCTCTATGGCGTTCCATTTACCTGGACTTTAAAGCTGTTTGTCCCTTGGGCGTTTGTCGTGTGCCTGCTTCTGATTGTCTATTTCATCTGGGATACCCGGATGGTGAAGAAGGAAACCGTAGAAGCGATGCGCAGAAATGACGTCCAGGTTCAGCCGCTTCGGCTGAGAGGCGCACTCAATTTCCTCTGGCTGGGTGGAGTCATTCTGGCCGTGGCATTCTTGGTGCCCGGAAAAGCCTTCGCCGGCATCTCAGTCAAGCCCTTCATGCGCGAAGGAATGCAGCTTCTGCTGGTTGCCATCGCCTGGCTTACCACGAGAGCAGAATTGCGAAAGGACAATCAATTTTCTTTCTTCGCCATCGCAGAAGTAGCCGCACTGTTCATAGGAATCTTTATCACGATGCAAGTGCCCATCGAATACCTGCGGGCAAGCAGCGCGGACCTGTCCGGCATCGTGAACAGCCCGGTCAAGTTCTTCTGGTTCACCGGGATCCTGTCGAGCCTTCTCGATAACGCTCCAACCTACGCGGTCTTTTTCTCTCTTGGATCATCCATGACCGACGCAAGTATGGCGGGGTCGCAGGTGGCTCTGGCGGGCGGAGGCAGCATCTTGGAATCGTGGCTTGTCGCTATATCCTTGGGCGCCGTTTTCATGGGAGCAAACACCTACATCGGCAACGGCCCCAATTTCATGGTTAAGAGCATCGCCGAATCGAGCGGCCGAAAGATGCCGAGTTTCTTTGGATACATGGTGTACAGCATCGGCATCCTGATACCCACCTTTGTTATCGTGACCCTGCTGGGTGGGATATTCTTCAATGTGTAGCTGAGAGCCTCCGCGGAGCGCCTGCACCATTGAAGAAAACAGAGCCGCCGCGGAGCGTCAGCACCACGGAAGAAAGCAGAGCCGCCGCGGAGCGTCAGCACCACGGAAGAAAACAGAGCCGCCGCGGAGCGTCAGCACCACTGCCCGTGAGATCGCTAATGTGAACTCTAATATGTTTCTTTCAGCAGACGCTCTTTATTGCGGGTCCGCTCGATGATTGGCCATTCTGCTGCATCCCTTGCCAATTCCTGGACCGCCTTTGCATCGAGACCTTCGGGTATAGAGATGAGGTCGGAATTGATTTTGGCCAACCACTGATAGATGCCGTTTTCCATTCCTTTAAGACCACACATATAGAGCATGGTGCTCTGTTTTTGGAGGAGCGGGATGAGTTCGCTTTCTTTTTCAACAAGCACATCCTGGACGTATCGCTTTCCACCTTTTGCATTTCTTTGTTCGCGACTTATGGCTGTGATGAAATTGAAATTTGAATGAGTTTTTTCGAAGTAGCGGAAGTCGGCCTCATACATGACGTCTGTCGAGTAAGGCACACCGAAAATCAGCCAGAGATCCCGCTCGACGCCCGCGTTAAAGAGCTCTATCAACATGCCTCGATAGGGCGCGATCCCCGTGCCAGTGGCGACAAAGACGAAATCATGCTCGAGCGGGTCGTCCGGCAACAGGAAGTTCTTGCCAACCGGGCCTGTTATCTGCACTTTATCCCCTGGCTTGGCATCGCAGATGTAATTGGAAGCTGCACCGAAAACGAGTTGACCGGTCACTGGGTCTTCGCTCATTTCGCGCTTCACACAAATGGAAACGGTCTTACCATCCCAGGAGTCTCCCCATGAAGCGGACGCAATAGAATAGAGCCGAACTTTTGAATTAAGACCACGGTGAATTTGGTTCAGCGCCGGGTCGTTAAACCGCCCGGCTGGTATGACGCCGATGCTCTGGCCGATACGATACTTGCCTTCCATATCACAACCGTCGATATCGAAAACAATGTGCCAATCGTAGTTCGGGCTGGAAGGATGGTTAATGCGCCGCTTGCTGACTACGGTAGCATCAAACGTATTTTTGGGCGTATATATATTGACCGCCGTCTCGGGTATCGGCCTCAGCGACACTCCCTCTGGTTTTTCGATTTCAGAATTCAATTGCCAACTCGAAAATTGCTCAAAAACTTCTCATTTCAGTCTAAAATGGGGCAAAATTCTATGGGCTCGAAGGGCCTTGGCAACCGCATGGAAAACCCGAGGAGGTCGGATCATAAACTTTCAGTTCCTCAGAAACTACGTGGCCTCCACTCTCCGCCGGGAGTCTTCAGACCCCTGGCTCCGCGAGGACACCACGTAGTTCCTGACGTCTATAAACCGCCTGGCCGGTTGGGTGCTCCTAAGATCCTGGCTTCGTTGTTGCCTGCCCTTTCGAGGGCCACGGATGCAGGTCTCTCCTACACCCGTGGCCGAATCTCTGTCTGCCCACCCATGTAAGGTTGGAGAGGTTCCGGAAGCGCGATGCTTCCATCTTCCTGCTGGTAATTTTCAACGATGGCGACGAACAACCTCGCCAGCGCCACGCCCGAGCCATTAAGAGTGTGAACGAAGCGAGTGCCCTTTTCGCCTGTCGAACGATACCGGATATTCATTCTCCGGGCCTGGAAGTCTTCAAAATTGCTGCACGATGACACCTCCAACCATTGCTCCACTCCCGGGGCCCAGAGTTCGATGTCATAACACTTGGCCGCAGCGAAGCTGATGTCACCGGAGCAAAGCTCGATAATGCGGTAATTCAGACCGAGCGACTGCAACACGTCCTCCGCATTGCTGAGCAGCGTCTCCAGTTCGGCATAGCTGGTCTCCGGTGTGACAAACTTCACCATCTCGACCTTGTCGAATTGATGCACTCGAATGAGCCCGCGGGTATCGCGGCCTGCGGCCCCAGCCTCGCGGCGAAAACAGGGGGTGTATGCCTGGTAATAAATGGGCAAGTCTTCGGCTTTAAGAATCTCATCACGATGAATGTTGGTAACCGGTACTTCGGCAGTCGGGATGAGAAAGAGATCATCCGCCGGCATGTGGTACATGTCGTTCTCCATTTTAGGGAGCTGCCCTGTCCCGGTCATCGAGTCACGGTTGACCACAAACGGTGGGAAGACTTCGAGATAGCCATGTTCCCGCGTGTGCAAATCGAGCATGTAACTGATCAGGGCGCGTTCAAGCCTTGCGCCATCGCCCATATACAGCCCAAACCCGGCCCCGCTGATTTTTGTGGCCCGCTCAAAATCCACGATCCTCAGGGCCGTGCACAGATCCCAGTGCGGCTTGGGCTTAAAACCAAATGCACGGCTTTCGCCCCAGCTGCGAACTTCGACATTGTCTTCATCGGTGTAACCGATGGGCGTCGTATCTGAGGGCAGGTTCGGGATATAGAGCAGCTCATTCTGGATCCTGTGGTGCAATTCTTTGGTCTCTTCTTCAAGCTCCTGAACACGCGCTTTCAGACGATTCATCTCCTGGACGATCGGGGCGATGTCCTCCCCGTTCTTCTTGGCCTCGGGGATCAGTTTGCTCTTTGTGGTCTGTTCGTTGCGAAGCTTGTCGCGTTCAGCGCGAAGCGCACGATTCCTGGTATCCAAGGCGGCGATAGCATCGATGTCGATTTCGGTTTTCTTTGCCTTGACGCCAGCCTTGACCCGTTCCGGCTCATTCCGGATAAGTTCGATATTCAACATTTCAGTTGGCTCCCAGTTGGAATAGTCTCTTTGCGTTTTCGGTAGTGGCCTGCGCGAGTTCATTGAAATCCATCCCGCGCAGTTCGGCCAGTTTCTCTGCGGTGTAGCGGACGTGAGCTGGTTCGTTGCGTTTGCCTCGAAATGCCTGCGGGGCGAGGAACGGACTGTCTGTCTCGATCAGCAGACGATCAAGTGGCGCCGACGCAGCGGCCTCGCGAAGATCATCATTCTTCTTATAAGTCAGCGGGCCACCGAAAGAAATGTGCAAACCAAGCTCGACAGCCTCTTCAGCATGATTGCGGTCTGAGGAGAAGCAGTGCATCACACCTCGAACACCATTCGGACACTCTTCCCGGATCATCCGGAGACAATCCGGATAAGCGTCACGGCAGTGAATTGCGATCGGCAGTTCCATTTCCTGTGCAAGATGAATCTGCTTACGGAAATACTCATACTGCTTTTCATGCGGCACAGTGTCCCAATAGTAATCGAGGCCGATCTCACCAATGGCGACCGGTCGATGCTCCTTGAGCCACGCCACAAGTTCCGGCCAGTTTGTTTCGTCCACTTCATTCAGTTCGCATGGGTGATAACCCATGATCGGAAAGATCCGGGGATCCCCCTGAACGATCTCCCAAACCGCTTCCCACGACTTGAAGTTGGTTCCCACCGTCACGATCGCTTCCAATCCGCCATCAAACGCACGCTGGATGACTTCGTCCCGATCCTCATCGAACCGATCAAAATCAAGATGTGCGTGAGTATCGATAAGGCCGGCCACAGGCGAAAGTGTGAAGTTTGTGAGGAGTAATGGGGCGCTATTGTCTGCCGTTGCCGCGAAGGTTCAACCGTGGGGAGGGAGATGTGGGAGTGCAAGAAGGATCTGCGGCACGTCGCGATCCGCTCTTGGCAGGATTGGAAGCCGACAAATAATGACCGCACTCGTGGATGAGAAGAACGCCCTACTCGCCCAACTCTTTTCGTGCCTTTTCCAGGATAGCGACAGTACTTGAAGTGCCCAGTCTAGTGGCGCCCAACTCAACGAAACGCAGCGCCTGTTCCAGCGTCCGGATTCCGCCGGAGGCCTTGATACCAACGGTGTCCGGGCAGTGTTTGCGCATAAGCCTGACATCGTGTTCCGTGGCGCCGGTGTAGGCCATCCCACCTTCAACTTTGACGAATCCAAAGCCGGTGGAAGTCTTAACGTAGTCCACGCCGATATCACTGCAGATTTCACAGAGCTTTATCTTGGCCGCGTCTTCAGTGACGAAGTCGGTTTCAAAAATCACTTTCAGGATTGCCTCATGACATCGGGCGGCAGCCATAACCGCTGCGATGTCTGCACGCACGTATCCCCAATCTGCGCTGAGGGTCTTGCCAACGTTGACGACCATATCGACTTCTGTAGCACCGTCAGCGATTGCTTTCTCAGTCTCGAAAACTTTTACCGACGTACAAGGTGTGCCATGTGGAAAGCCGATGACAGTGCAGGTCGGTATCTGTGTACCGGCTAGGGCTTCAACTGTTGCGGCCATTGAGCAAGGGCGGACGCAGAGTGAGCCTAGCGGGTAATGCTTGAGGCTCTCAATCTCACGGAGCGCTGCCGAGTCGGTAACGGTGGGATGCAGGATGGCGTGGTCGATGTATCCCGCGAGGGTGGTCATGTTCATGGTTCAAAAGTTGGTGGTTAATGTTTGATGGAGATGCACTTCTAAGGCCAGATTCTTGGGAAGAATTCTCCTTCGAAAGGCTGTCCTTCTTTTGCGTTCGGACCGAGGAGGGTGGCGCACGGATGCCACTTTGAGTGTTTCCTCAGACCGCACCCTTTCGGCATCATGTGTACGATCAGCGACAGTCTTGGCTCAGATGACTGATTTGGCCCGGAACCGTGGAAGGTCAGGGCACTGTGGAAACTCGCCTGGCCAGCCTTGAGTTCCACAGGTTCTTCCACCCAATCCCGGTCGTCAGGAGCGTATCGTTTCTTCAATTCGTCAAGATCTTTTTCGCCATAGGTGTCGGCATCTTCACGCAAGCCCCAATGGTTTGATCCAGTGACGATCCGAAAGGCGCCGTTCGATTTGTCCGTGTCCTGCAGTGCTACCCACACCGTGCACATGTTCTGGGTGTTCGAGACTTGCCAGTGGGCGTAGTCCTGATGCCAGCCGACGTTGTTCTGAATCCCGTCTTCACCTTCGTACCCGCTGACACCCGGCTTTAACAGGACCTGATCATGCCAGATACGTACTTCATCTGTCTTCATCAGTGCCGCAGCTATTCGACCGATCTCGGGATGGGCTACGGCTTGGCGAACGGCCTTGTTTATCCACCAGCCGTTGTTGAACTGCTTGACGGATGGGGCCTGCATGTCGAACTCCCTGGGCCCGAGCCATGGATAGCAGTCGAAATCATGATCGCCCGAGTAGATTCTGTCATATTCAGACCGCAGTTCGGCAATCAACTCGTCACTGAAGATCTTCGGAGAGATCCAGTAGCCCTTTTCTTCGTACGATTTCAGGTCTGCTTCTGATGGGGTCGCCGTCACATTTGTGACTCTCGTGGTTCATTGAGAATAGATCGGATAAATGGAGCCCTGAAAGCTCACCGTTATTCTTCTTTTTCTGCCGGATTCTTGATGGCTTCGATGGCAGCAGTCGCGGCAGACTTGACGCTCTGATCTTGATCTTTCTTCAATTTCTCAAGAATGGGTATCGCACTCCTGGCGCTTTCGCCCTGCTCACCAATAGCTGTCGCTGCTGCAGCTCGAACGTAATAAGAAGGGTCTTTGAGAAAATTCTTGAGAAGTGACAGCGCTGCATCGCGATCTTCCAGTTTCGAGAGAACGCTCACTACACCTACCCGTACCGTGTAGTCTTTGTCCCCGCTGGCTTTGGCCAGGACCGGCAAGATTGGAACACCCACCGAAGAATCGAGACCCGGAAGCGCGTCGATCACTGCAAGACGGGTTTCCGGATTCTGTGAGTTCAAGCCGTTACTCAGATACTTGACCGCTTCCGCATGGAACTCTCCGAGTGTCGCTAGAGCCTTGACCGCTGCCAGACTCACCATGGAATCAGGGCTGTAAACGAGTTTGCCAATAGCCGGCACCGCGGCCGCGGCCTTCTCTCCGTAACCAACGAGTGACTCGATGCCCTCGAGCTGATAGGCGGCACTGTTGCTCTGAACTTTTCTAAGTGCGATGACCATAAGGGAAGAGCCATCGGGATCGACCTTTCCCATGGCCATGGATGCGGCCTTGGCAACCATCTCATTATCACTTTCAGTCAGCCGCAGGATGGTTGATGCGTATTTTTTGGAATTAGTGCCCTTTGCGCCGATTGCCGTAATAGCGGCTGAAGCGATGTAAGGGTCTTTAGATGTCATGGCATCGACCAGTTTGCGGTAGGCTTTGGAATCATCCTTCACACTAGCAAGTCCGGCAGCGGCAATTTTTTTGACCTCATCGGAAGAATTCTTTTGGGCAATGAGGAGAGTGTTTACTGTCCATAGACCCATGGGGTCAATTCCTCTGATGGCCCCGATGGCCTTCATCCGAACGGATTCGTGATCATCATCGAGTGCCCCTTGAAGGCCGGAAAGCGCCCCCTTTCCATACATGCCCATTCGGCCGAGGGCAAAGGCGATATCGCCGCGCACGACTTCGTCCTGATCATTAAGCGATTTCACCAGCGTAGGGATGGCTTCCTTGGCGCTGGCGCCCATGACGGCGAAGGCCAGGGCCGCTCTTCTTCTGGTCAGCGGGATGGGCGATTCGAGGTCCTCCAACCAACGGCGCGCGGTTTTTCCCTGGAAGTCAGCCTCAGCCTGCAGGTCTTGAAAAAACAGGCCCGTTACAAAGCAACTGAAGAGCACAATTTTGAGCATCATATTGAAAATCCTCTTGATCTCATCGGGGGAGGAATAGCATCTGTAGTAAGCAATTTGCCAACGTGTCCGCCGAATGCAACCGAGCGAATAAAAAAGGCACGGGGCTCAATGCCTCGTGCCTTTAATCCAGAAGGTTCTATTTCAGGTATCAATCAAAATCATCGTAGTAGTCATCCTCAAAATCGTCATCGTCGTCATCATCGTCGTCATCATCATCGTCATCGTCATCGTCATCGTCATCGTCATCGTCATCGTCGTCATCATCATCGATATCATCATCCAGATCGGCCGCAACCAACTCCTCAGCAGAAGGCACGTCGTCACCAGCCGGTTCTTCATCATCCGTCAAATCGGCCAGATCCTCCGGTGTGACATCACCGGCAATCTCGACGAAAACATCAGCGTCTTCTGAATCATCCTCAGCGCCTTCTGAATCATCCTCAGAGTCTTCTGAATCATCCTCATCTTCGTCACTTCGCGAACGTTTCGGGGGAAAGCTTGCGATGTGTTCACTTTCTTGCTCTTCAACAAGAACATGCAGGCTTGCAGATTCTTCACTAAGGATTTCTGATTCCATCAATGACAACATATTAATGTCCCTCTCGATTGGGGGCGTAACAGAAACAAACTAACAAAGTCAGTCATCTTCTCCGATAAGTTGTGACCCGTTCCGATTCGAGAAATCGGTTCGTCAGTAAGATGGCATTTAGAGGGCAAGCAAGGCCCCCTCAGCCCTTCGGGGCGGTAAATAAATACTCTTTCTTTAAATTTGCAAGGCAAAAAATAATAACCCCTTTTCAGGAGTCATTCGGTTTGGAACTTTAGCAACTGGAAGCTGCCTCAAATAAACGGATTTTTCAAGTTGCTATAATCTCTTTCCACGCCACGAGTGAACAGGCTCAGGGGGATATTTTCGTGTTGCATTCAGTTGTGGACACCCATGTTCACCGCTATAGAAGTTCCGGTTTCCAGCCATTGAGAGGAATATGGGATACAAGAGTCTGAAAGCGTGTGTTGACGATCTCGAACGAGCCGGAGAGCTCGTCCGAATTGTCCAGGAAGTGGACCCATATCTCGAGGCAGCGGAGATTCAGCGGCGGGTTTTTGAGGCGGATGGTCCAGCGATCTTTTTCGCAAACGTCAAAGGCTGCCGATTTCCGATGGTAAGCAATGTCTTCGGATCGATGGAACGCGTTCGATTCATCTTCAGAGATACTCTGGATGCCATCGAAAAGCTGATGCGACTTAAAGCGGACCCTGCCGCGCCACTCAAGCATCCTCTGACCTATCTGGGAGCTGGAATCAAGGGTCTGAATGCCTTGCCCAGGAAGGTCAGGAGTGGCCCTGTCATGAAAAACGAATGCAGAATAGAAGATCTACCTCAAGTGCAGTGCTGGCCTGATGACGGCGGTGCGTTTGTTCTGCTGCCACAGGTTTACACAGAGAATGCGAGCAAACCGGGTGTCATGGGCTCTAACCTCGGCATGTATCGAATCCAAATGTCCGGCGGTGGGTATGAAAAGAACAAGGAAGTTGGACTTCATTATCAAATTCATCGGGGGATTGGGGTCCATCATTCCGCGGCCATCGAAAAGGGAGTGCCCTTCCGCGTAAATATTTTTGTGGGTGGCCCGGCGATGACTCTTGCCGCGGTAATGCCGCTGCCGGAAGGTATGCCCGAAATCTGCTTTGCCGGCGCCTTGGGCGGACGACGCGTCAGGATGTGTCGATCAGGCGAAGGACCTTCCATTCATGCGGAGGCGGATTTTTGCATCACTGGGGTGGTCGACCCGACAAAGAAATTACCGGAGGGGCCATTCGGCGATCATCTGGGCTACTACAGTCTGCCTCATGATTTTCCGGTACTCAGGGTGGAAAAGGTCTACCACCGAACGGATGCCGTATGGCCGTTCACCGTGGTGGGCAGGCCTCCGCAGGAGGACACCATGTTCGGTAAGATCATTCATGAACTTACAGGAGAGGTCATCCCTGCCGTGCTGCCCGGCTTACACGCGGTCAATGCGGTGGATGCGTCTGGAGTTCATCCGCTGCTGCTTGCCCTGGGGAGCGAGAGATATGCGCCTTATGAAGAGCGGACCCGGCCACAGGAACTCCTCACGCAGGCGAATGCTATTCTTGGCCAGGGGCAAATGTCGCTCGCCAAATTTCTGTTGATCGGATCGGTGCAAGACAATCCAGATCTGGACATCGAGGATATCGAGGCATTCTTTCGTCACATGCTCGAAAGGGTGGATTGGAGACGGGACCTGCATTTTCAGACCTGTACTACCATCGACACCCTCGACTACTCCGGTTCAGGTTTCAATGAAGGCTCAAAAGTCGTGGTCGCCGCGGTCGGGCCGAAGCGCCGGGATCTGCCTTACGAGATTAACTTCGACTTGAAGCTGCCGGAGGGATTCAGTAATCCGCGCGTTTGCCTGCCGGGTGTCCTGGCGGTGAGTGGGCCGAAATTCGATGCGGAAGCAGGAGGAGAGGCGGAGATGAAACGGCTTGTTGTTGCATTCAAACCGGATGCTCTCATCAACAGGTTCCCAATGGTCGTCATCTGTGATGACAGCGCATTCGCATCAAAGACCTTGAATAATTTCCTCTGGGTGACCTTCACTCGCTCGAATCCAGCCGCCGACATCTATGGCATCGCTACCGAAACGGTGAACAAACACTGGGGATGCCATGGCTCGCTGGTCATCGATGCACGGATTAAACCTCACCACGCTCCGCCCCTGGTGGGGGATCCGGGAGTAGCCAAACGTGTGGATGCTTTGGGCGCGAAGGGCGGGCCGTTATATGGGATTATCTGAAAGAATCGCGCTAAACCTGAGCCACGAAAGTTGAAGCCCATTCCTGCAGTTCCGGCCGGAGCGACGGATTGCAAAGCTCATCGTATTTAATGCGGTACTGATAGCTGCCCGCCTGGTATGTCTGTTCCACGACTGCCTGAAGGTCGAGAACCGCATCTGGATCGCCGTTGGCCAGAGGGATACGAATACGCTTTAGTCGCTCTTGAAGGGTGTGCAGATACAGCTCAAAAACACTTCGCGAATCACTTCGGTTCACTGATACCAGATAGTCATAATGTCCTCGCCCTTTCGATTTGTACTCAGGCACAGCGAGGAGATGTTCCCCTGCTCTGAGAAGATCGATCTCCACAAGATTCGCTGAACTGCTGCAGACTTCATGCTGCTTTCTCAGATAGGAGTCTCTTCCAGGCCCTGATGTCTTATTCGATGGGCTGACGACCTCGATCACAGTCACGATTTCCATGTCAGAATGCAGGTTCAGAATCTCGATGTAAGACTCTCGAATCTCCAATTCCTCCACCATCACCAGGACCGGGCTGTCAGCCTCCATCACTGCGGACATTGAGCGTTGGCCGGCCCTCTCTCTTTCAATCAAAACATCTGGAATGATGTCACGATTGGGGCCCTCGACAAACACTCGCTCCTCGACAGAAGCTACATACTTTGGCTCTAGCTGCGGACGAAGATAGTCCCGCAGATAGACAATCAAACTGTTATGAACTCCCGGCCAAAACCTGGGATTCTCAAGATATGGATCCATTCCCGGAAACTTCATTGGTCGCTCCTGATTACGGTTATGATCAGCAAGAGCATACCCGTCAACTTCGATCTTCTCACCCCTCAGAATTCGGAATCTGACGGCAGAGCAGGAGATTCATTCGCGTGGCATCGCAGCGGGATTTGGCGTTATCACCTGCCATCGAAGATCCTTTGGCAGCGTGACCTCGTATTCCAGATGGATGGTCTTCTTCTCTCCGGGCTTGAGGGTGACGTCCCACTCCAGGTGCCCTTTCTTTTGAACATTTCTGTCCGAGCGTGTTGTCATAGGCGACAGTTCCACGGCCACTTCCTCAAGGTCTGAGACCGGATAGTTATCAATGACTGTGACCTGTTGGGGCGTGTCTTTGTAGTTGGCAAGCTCGGTGTCGAAGGCGAAGTGGTGGGTGACCTTTTTTCCGGATTTTTTGGAGAACGTGCTCTCGGGATCTCGACGCCGGATAACTTTGAGATCTTCATCGATGCCGAATGAGAACTCGACCGTCTTTCCAGGAGCGACGAACTTGAGGTTTGAGGTTCCCATAAACCCACTCTCGCGGAAGATATCGACGGGGCCGGCAAGGAGCGGGAAGCGTGTCTTGTTATTCGTCATGCACTTCAGGTAGACATAGCGCAGCAACTTCGGGGTGGACTCAAATGAAAGCTCCGGCTTCTCGTCGGTAAAGGACATGATTGGCAGCTTGTAGGAACGGTGGTCACTTGGCACGGTGCTTGTGCCCGGCAATTCGAAAACGACTGAAGTGCCTCGTTCGGCCACCTGCACTTCCTCAAGGGCTGGCGGTGCGTCCGGCACCGACGGCGCGGCCGGGTCTTCCTCGGTTGGGGCCTCTTCCGCATCTCCGGTGACACTCACGACCTTCTTTTGCTGACTGGCTGTAGTTTCGACCAGATACATTCTGAGAGGAACGAGCTTTGGCCTCTTGGCGCCAAGCGAAGGTCGGGCGGTGGAGAGTGTGATGGCTACATCATTCCAGGCCTCACCGGTTTGCTGCCGCACTTCGCCGAGATACTGCACTTCGAGTTTGCCGCCTGCGAGGTGCGCTTCGTAGCGCGGCATCCAGACCGCATTGTCTATCAGGTAGCTGAGATTCAGCGCTATCTTTTGAACGCTCGGTGAAGAAATGGTTATTTCCGCGTAGCGAACGGTCTTCTTGTTGGGACGGGTCAACTGCCTGATCTTGTTCTGGCTCTCCGACTTTTTCTTCTGAAGTTCAACGAGTTGGTCATCCAGTTCGCGGCGATTGTCGGCCAGCGAAGTGCGACGGTCCGACAGGAACTTGGAAGTGGAATTGATCTCCAGTGGCTTGACCGTCCCGAGCGTGGTCCGTTCAGAGAGGCTGCGAAGGATGACCTGCTCGAACGATTTCAGGTATGTCTCCTGATCACTGATGACGCTCATCTGCGATTGAAGTTTCGAGAGGGATCGCTCTAGTTCGTCATCTGCTTTTTCAAGGGCCCTGAGGTGTTCATCCTGGGTTTCGAGCTTCTGTTCGGTGCGCGAAGACACCGACAGAATCCTGGCGCCGGATTCGGCCCCGACCGATGCGCGCAGTGACGGTTCTTGAAGGCTTACCGGCAATCCGGCAATCGTGATCTGATTGATGCCGGTATTAAAAGACACCTCGCCCGAACGGCCGATGAGTGCACGGTCTTCATAAAGTGTTACGCCCTGGATGGGCAGGACGATTTCTCTGGCATCCTCAGCGTAGATCGCTGTAACGAGCAGAAGTGTTGTAAGTGTATTTCTGGTTTTCATGGCTGTTCTCCTACTTCTGGGCTGCTAGAGGATCGGGAGTCGAGGCCACCTGATTTTCGACCGGGTGGGTAACGGTGTAGGCGAAGGTAATCTGTTTTTCTTTCGCAGGCGCCAGCTCTGACTTCCATGTCCATAGCTCACCTTTCTCCTTTTCTGTGGGCCGCTCGGACATGTGGAGCATCTCGATCTTCAACTCCTTTTCATTGGAGAATGGAATACGCTCCATGACGACAATATTGACCGGCCGCTCTTTGTTGTTCGTGATTGAGAGTTCGACAGTCTTTCGAAAGGTGTATTTCGAACGCCAGTTCTGGGTCTCTCGTTTGGACTCGAATTTACGTTTGACTGCGACCGCCTCGTCCACGCCAAGTCCAACCTTCAGCGGCTCGCCTGAAGAGGTCATGTTGATCGAGCCCTGTGAAACAAAATCGCTTCCAATGAAAATACTTGCCGGCCCGGACAGGAGCGGCGAACGGAGCGGATTCTTCATCTGGGCGTGAAGGAAAGCGTACTGAGAAAGCTCGGGCACGATTTCATAGAAGAATTCCGCAGTTACCTGACTTCTCCCAACGCTGACTTTTGAGAATGCTCCATCGGACGGAATGGACTCCCTCCGAAGCGCTGCATACTTGTAGTCGTACCCGCCGCTGGAGGTGACCGGGCTTATCAGCCCCTGAGCCAGTTTCTGGGCCTGAATGAGTCGCACAGACAGGTCATTGTTTTTACCGGCCTCTTCGAGGACGTCGCTGAACACCGCTTTGACGTCTTTGTCGTTTTTCCAGTTGTCCAGGATCAGAGAGTTGGTGACCTGGAATTTCTGAAGGTCGCCCTGACTCTTGGCTTGGCGCTGCTGTTCCCACAGATTCTCTACCTGTTGGAGTTTAGAGTAGAGTCGCATGGTCTTCTTTCCGGATTGTGCGAGGAGGTTGACGGTGCCCTTGATGGATTTGCCGGTCATTGGCAAGGTCTGTCCTTCGGTTTGCAAGATCGGGGCTGACTGGGAAATTTCATTCCCGACAGTTATTTGTCCCGCGTTAGCAAAGGTCATGTCGCCCGAGGTGGTGATGTTCAGGTCGTCTGTCTGTCCACCAGCATTGACGGCCTCGGTCTGGACGTTCGATAGCGGCCCGTTGCCGGTGGCCAGACGAACGCCCTGCTGCCCCATTGTCGCCCCAATATGCCAGGCCAGCAGTTTTGGCAGATCCGCAGACTGCGAGGGCTCGGCCGCGCTGAATTGAAGCTCGACTCCTTCCCAGTCTTCACCGGTTTCCTGGCTGACAAGTGCGTTCATGATGAGCTCGACCTCGCCAGTATCGATATCCGCTCGGATGCTGTAACGGGGAAACCACCGAGGGCCATGAATAAGGTACGAGACTTCAACCCGGCCAAGTGCATCGAGCTTGCCTTTAATTTCCAACGCTACGGTCTTGCTCCGTTTGGTCTCGTAGCTCATCAGGCGTGACGATTGAGCGGATACCACCGTGAGGCGACTGTTGAGCTGGTCGAGGTCATCCGTAAGTTTCAGCTTTTCTTCTGCAATTTTTTCAAGGCCGCCGGCTACGGTATCCAGCATGACGGCCCAGGCTGCCGTATTGAGCGGTAGCGGTTCCGGGTCGTCCTTCTTGCCATCCGGCTTGGCCCCCACCTGAAGTGAGCGGAGGAAGTTTGAACGACGCTCGAGTTCCTGCTGTTTGGATTCCAGCGCAACCTTCTCTCGTTGGAGAGCCTCAAGAGCCTCTTTGGCCTGCCGGGCCTCTTCTTTTTTGAACGTGGATTCGTAGATACGCGCAACCTCCATGTTCACCAGCCGGGGCTCCGCCGGACCAAGCAATCGCACCCGAACCGAAGAGTCGATCAGCGCGTCAGGGAGCCCCTGCACCACAACCCGCTCGTTTGCATTCTGAAATGTGATCTCACCAGCACGTGTAACGATGGCCTGATTTGAATAGACCAGAATTCGGTCGATTTTTGTATCCAGCGGCTTTCCGCTGGGCGGTTCCGCATAGACACGGCACTCGCCGACAACCAATAAAAACGAGATGGACAGAAGGTGGATGCGCACTTCTAAAACTCCTTTGAGTAAGGGAAGAAACTGCTGTTGAACTGCTGTTATCTCAGGCCGGAGCGAAACTCCGTGCTACGCAAAAGCTGGTGACGGTATCTGCTGAGTCACACCTGTTAACGCTCACAAATTGGGTAGGAACACCTTTCCGCTTATCAGGTGGACGCCCTGGTGACAAGTTTTATTTAGTGAACTCCAATTTTTACTACGACACCGTCGAAACGGGGAAGATACTCATCCTGCATCTCTCAAGTTCACGAGTTGCCTTCAGCCGTTATTTTCCGCTCAGCCCCCTTACGAATTCGATCGTATCGGCCAGTTCCTGCGGCGAGAGCTTCTTCCCGAATCCGGGCATCTTCCCTTTTCCATTTTGGACCGTATTAACGATGTCCTCATCGGAAAAAGCGGACATGCGGCCCGCGTCAGTCAGTTTCTTTACTTCCAGCCGTTTTCCGACAGGGGTATCGGCATTGCCGTCCGGCCCGTGACACATGGCGCAAGTATTTCCGTAGATTTCCTTGCCGCGCACGGCATTGCCCTTCGGCAGTTCGATTTTCTTAACTTCGGGCTCGTCCCCTCCACAACCCCAGAACAATAGACTTGTAAAGACGACACAACCGATTCTGATGAGTTTACTAACCACTGATGTTTCTCTTCTGTTTGTGGAAGGTGTTCGTGACGCCGATGCTTAATGCAATATTCAGGTTCAGGATTCGGGATTCAAGTTGCAACAGGACTTAGCAGCGTTCTCTGGAGTGTGATGACTTGCCGGCGATTTTATTAATTGAAAGTCGTTAAACAGCCGAGAGTCTTATTCCTCCGGCGGTTTGAGGTCCACCTGAATCCTGAATCCCATTCTCAGTTTCATAATAGACCCCCGCCTCGGTAAAGAAACCAGTCTCCGCCCGCACCGCCTACCTTTGAAACGCTGAGGAGCACCAGATATACTCGGCCCGGATTTGTGATTCGCTGAATTCTGGCGATATATTCGAAAGACAAAATCTATGAATTCCATCTCCCGAGTAGTGCAAATTGTTGCGAGACGATTGACTGTCAACCTCTCTATCAGCATGTTTCTCAGGAGCAGCTTTTATCTGCTTTGCCTGTTCGCCTTCATTGCCTTGGCTGACAGGCTTTTTTATTTGGGGTTCAGTCCATACATGTCGCTTGCCGTTGGCCTGGCCGCTCTGGCGCCCTACGCAATCATGAACGCGTGGTTGCGCCCGGTCTCCCGTGACCATGCGGCAATTGCTATCGACCGACGCCTCGGGCTTCATGAGCGTCTCTCCACCGCCCTTTCAATTACCGATATCGAACAGCCTGCGAACCAGGCAGTGCTTGCGGATGCGCTACGGCACGCAGAGTCCATCAAGCCTGAAAGGCATTTTCCTTACCAGTATCCGAGCGAAGTCAAATACATGGCCGTGCCCGCGCTGGTGATCGTTCTGATCTGGTCGGTCGTGCCATCGTTCGATCTGTTGAAGCGCGAGGCAAAGATTCTGGAAGAAAAGCAGGTAAAGCAGCAGCTCGACTTCGAAGCTAAGGAACTTGAAAAACGCACCAAGAAGCTTCGAGAGAAGATTGACGAGATCCAGAGCGTCAAATCCAAAGACCTGGTTAAGAAGCTCGAAATGGCTTCTGAAAATCTGAAAAAGGCGAAGGACAAAAAAGAGGCGTTCCTGACGCTTTCAGAACTGGGAGACAAGCTGAAAAATCGACAGGAAGACCTGCAGAAGCTGATGGACAGCAAGAAACGATTCCAACCGGATGGTCTCGCCAAGATGACAAAGGAGATGCAGGAAGCGATCAAAGAGGGGGATTATGACGCAGCTAAGCGCCAGCTCGAGCATCTGAAGGAGAAGCTCGCGGAGCAGATGAAAAAAGAGGGCAAGATGGACGAAAAATCCCTCGCCGAAATGGAGAAGCTCGGCCGTGAATTGGAACAGCTCTCCAAAGACCTTGAGGACAGCGGGCTCGAAGAATTGGCCAAGGCATTCAAGAATGTCTCGAAATCCATGGTCAAGCACAAAGACGGGCAGGCGCTGACAAAAGAACAAATGGCTGAGCTGATGAAAAAGCTCGAAGAGGCCGGTGACGAGCTCGCCCAACTTGACGAAATGAAAGAAGAATTCGAGATGCTTGAACTGGCGCTCGATGAATTGGAGATAGCCAAGAACGGCCTCACAAATCAGTGTCAGTTCGATGACAAGTGTCCCGTCGCGGGCCAGAAACTATGCCGCAAATGCGGGACAGACGAATGTGAGTGCTGCAACGGTTTTCCACAGAAGTGCAAATTCAACTTGTCCCTCAGCCAGGGCGGCAAAGGTGGGAACGGCGTCGGTCTCCAGGGCGGACGTGGCGGACAGGGACAGGGAAAAGGCCCGGGAAGTGGCGGTGGTAGTGGTCAAGGCCAGGGGGACAGGCAACGGGGTGAACTTAATGACGCAGGATTTGTGAAATCAAAAATCAAAGGCCAGCTCGGCAAGGGCCCGATTCTCGGCAGCTTCATGGTCAAGGGCCTTCCGCCCAAAGGCGAAAGTAACGTGGAATACAAGAACGCCATCACAAACTACAAGGCCGCAGCAGAGGAAGCACTCGATAAAGAACGTATTCCCGCTAACTACCGCGAGCTTGTAAAGGATTACTTCGAGGCGATTGAGAATCCTGTGGTTGGTCAGTAGGCCAGGCTCGGTGGCGTAATTCTCCCTCATAATCTCACTCTTTATCTCTCCCCTCTTCATCCAGTTCTCAAATCCAAGTTATGAGCGGAGAGGTTAGAAACTCACTGGTGTCCTGAGATGTCTCTCGGTGGATCTGAGAAAAACAGAGATTAAGAGTGAGATCATGCTGAAGATTCTTCAACACCACAGGACTTGATACCCAATCCGCCTTGATACCCACTCTCACCAACCCCTCAGCACTGCTGCTGCTGCTCTTCCTGCCTCTGCTTTATTGGTGGTGCAGGAAAAGTCTGTCCGGTCTCGGCCAGACTCGGCAGACGTTGGCGCTGGTCATCCGCGGGGTGTTGATGACCCTGCTCGTCCTCGCGCTGGCCCGCTTTCACATTAAACGAACGAGCGACGACCTTTGTGTTTACTTTGTGCTCGACCAGTCCAAGAGCATTCCAATCGACCTGAAAAGCAAGGCGTTTGATTACCTAAATTACGCGGCAGCCAAGACCGACCCTGAAAAAGAAGAATCAGCAGCTCTTATCGTCTTCGGGTCAAACGCGGGTATCGAGACCAGCCCTTCGCCGCGGTTGAAAGTTGATGATATCCATACGGTTCTCAATCCGAGTGCGACGGATGTCTCCGGCGCTCTGCGGTTAGCCATGGCTGCTTTCCCTGAAGGGGTTCTCAAGAGGATCGTTCTGGTTACTGATGGCAACGAAAATCACGGCCACGCACTGGCCGAAGCACAAAATGCCAAGGCCAACGGCATCGTCATCGACGTCCTGCCGCTCGAATACGCCCGGGGAGCTGAGGTGCTCGTTGAAAAAGTTATCCTGCCATCACAGGTCCTGCCCGACGAAGAGTTCGAGGTCAAAATTATCGTCAAAGCCTTTCAGGCCGGGCGTGCCACGTTGCGGCTCTTTGAAAACAACAAGCTCATCGCAAGCCAGCCGGTCGAAGTTTATCCAGACCGGCCGAACGTTTTTACGGTCATCCGTACGCTCGAGGCACCTGACTTCTACACGTTTGAAGCAGTCATCGAACCTGAGTCCGACACTATCCCCGAAAACAATCGGGGGTTCGGATTTGTCGACGTCAAAGGGGATCCGCGCATCCTGTTCGTGACGGAAGATGTCGAACGGGATCATTATCTTCCGGACGCTCTAAAGGAAGAGGGATTGCATGTGGAAGTCGGGGGGCTCAGCGAAATTCCGGTTGCTCCGGCAGAGATGCAGCGTTGGGATTTGCTCATCCTGTCGAACGTTCCCGCAAGCGCGATGACCGGGGGCAAGAACAGCCAGATGTCCATGATTCGCGATGCGGTGCACAATTCCGGCATCGGGCTTGTCATGGTTGGTGGGGATAACGCGTTCGGCGCCGGCGGATACAAAGGCACCGAAATCGAAGAAGCGTTACCCGTCGATATGGACGTCACGCAGAAAAAAATCCTGCCAAGCGGAGCGCTCGTTCTTGTGATGGACGCGGTTGAATTCGCGAACGGCAACGCATGGGCTCGTGAAATCTGTAAGGCGGCGATTGACGGAATCTCCACCCGCGATCAGATCGGTATCTATACGACGGAATGGTTTCTCCCACTTCAGCAGGCGCAGAACAAGGCGGCCATCCGATCTAAGGTGAATCGAATTCAACCCAGCGATTGCGCGCCGGGGCCGGGCGTCGCTGCCGCATCACAAGTTCTCCAAAATGCCACTGCAGGTATCAAACACGTGGTGGTCATTTCTGACAGCGGCTTTGGAGGATGGGGGGGAGACAATGGCAACCTGGGCCCTTTCAAAGTCCTCGAGGATATGCGCAAAAACAAGATTACGACCAGCGCGGTGGTCATTGGTCCGCACGTTCCGCAACAAGCGCAAAATATGGAAAACATTGCCAGAGTCGGCGGCGGCAATTTCTACTATCCGAAAAGCCCGGAATCGCTCCCGCAGATTTTCCTCAAAGAGGCGGCAGTAGTGAAAAAGTCCCTCATATGGGAACAGGAAGCTTTTGTGCCGACGCTGAAATATTCCACTGTTCCACTCAGCGGAATTACCCAGGATGCATTGCCGAATCTTCACGGCTACGTGATTACCACGGCCAAGAATTCTCCCCTGGTGAATGTGCCCCTTGTGTCCAAAGATGGTGAAGACGGTGACCCCATCCTTGCTCACTGGCGATACGGGCTCGGTAAGTCCATCGCATTCACGTCAGATTCTAAAAACAAGTGGGGCGCGGATTGGGTGGAATGGTCAGAGTTCAGCAAACTCTGGGCGCAGGCCGTTCGCTGGAGCATGCGTCCCAATGCAGGCTGGGATTACACGGTCACCACCCGCATTGATGGCAGTGAAGGAAAGATTGTTGTGGACGCGGTGAATGAGGCAGGAGAATTTGAAAACTTCCTGAATCTGTCCGGAGGGATTACTTCACCGGATATCAAGAATCAGGAAGTCAAACTTTCGCAGGTCGGCCCAGGCCGGTATGAAGGTGTGTTCAAAGCCGATCAGGTCGGCACCTATATTGTGAATCTGAAGGAGGACACGAAGAAAGATGCCGTGCCTTTCCGGACTGGAGTCGCCGTTTCGTATTCACCGGAATACCGTCAGTTTGAAACGAATTTCGGACTCCTGAAACAAATCGTCGAAACCACCGGCGGACGGATGCTTACACCGGACGACAATGTGTTCGAGCGCAACATGCCCAACATCGAAGTTTCTAAACCGCTGTGGCCAACTTTGTTGTTGATAGCCCTGTGCCTGTTCCCATTCGATGTCTTCGTGCGTCGAGTGATGATTGATTACGACCGATTGACTCTGGCACTCAAGCGTTTCTTTTCGTTCATCCCCGTCCTCGGTTCAAAGTGGAAAGGGCTGCCGGATCGATCCCCAACACCTACCGGCGGGATCGTTCGTCCGACTGCCACACCGGCCGGCCCTCGTCCACACATCCAGCCAGGCGCTTTCGCGAATCTTGACTCAGACTCTGCGACTGCACCGCCAGCATCATCGGCCAAACGCTCCCCCACTGCTGCACCCGCACAGCCGCCAGATCCAGAGACTTATACCCAACGCCTGTTAGCAGCAAAGAAACGAGCAATGAAAAAGAAGTAACCACAAATAAAAAACGCATCAGACAGAATCACTGCACTCATTACTCATTACTCATCAATTCCCCATGAGCCAAGTACCTGAATTCGTCAAATACGCCGCGGAGTTCCGCAAGGACTTCGAGAAACTTGCCACTGAGATCGGCAAAATCATCGTAGGCAATCGGGAGATTATCGACGGTGTAATCACCTCGCTTTTTGTTGGCGGCCACTGCCTCCTCGAGGGCGTGCCCGGACTCGGCAAGACGCTGCTGATTCGTTCGTTGAGCGAAGCCCTTTCACTCGATTTTCGACGAATCCAGTTTACACCAGACCTTATGCCAGCGGACATCGTGGGCACGAACATGGTGAGCGAAACGCCTGAAGGAAAGCGCGAGTTCCAATTCCAGCGTGGCCCCGTCTTCGCCAATATCTGCCTGGCGGACGAAATCAATCGCGCCACCCCTAAGACCCAATCAGCGCTCCTCGAAGCCATGCAGGAAAAATCGGTCACCGTGGGTGGCACGACCCATAAACTCACAGAGCCGTTCCTCGTTATGGCAACGCAGAATCCGCTCGAAATGGAGGGGACCTATCCCCTGCCGGAAGCACAGCTCGACCGTTTTCTAGTGAAACTCATCGTGCATTACGCCTCGCTTGACGAACTGATGGAGATCCTCGATCGCACCACGGCGAACATTTCGCCGCATGCGGATAAAGTCCTCGATGCAAGTCGCATTCTGAATTGGCGCAAGCTTGTGAAGCAGGTGGTTGTCGCACCGCACGTAAAGAACTTCGCTGCACGTCTGATTCTTTCGACTCACCCGGCGGGAGAGTATGCCGCACCGGTCACAAACCAGTATATCCGCTACGGCTCAAGCCCACGCGGTGCTCAAGCGCTGATCCTGGTCTCCAAGGTTAAAGCCCTGCTGAATGAACGATTCAACGTCAGCTTCGACGACATCCGGGCGTCTGCCCTTAGCTGTTTGCGGCATCGAATGATCCTTAATTTCGAAGGCGAAGCCGAAGGGATCTCCACAGATAAAGTGATAGAAGAGATTTTGGATTCGGTCCCGCAAACTGTCTGAGCGTGGGGCAGGTTCTTAACCTTCGCCACACCCATCCTCCCAACCTCCCACACTTTCTTCCCCTTCCCCCATGCCCGTACTCGATAGCGAATTCATGAAGAAGCTCGACCAGCTAGAGCTCCTCTCGCGCAAGGTCTTCACCGGTCGCCTCAAGGGTGAGCGCCGTTCAAAGAAGCGAGGTGTCAGCATTGAATTCGCTGACTATCGGGACTACGCGCCTGGTGACGATCTGCGTTTTCTTGATTGGAACATCTACGGCCGACTCGATCGTCTTTTCCTGAAACTCTTCATGGAGGAAGAAGATCTTTACGTCTACCTGCTTATCGACGCGAGCAAGTCAATGGAATATGGCAATCCCAGCAAACTGGAATATGCGAAGAAAGTAGCAGCCGCCCTTGGCTACATCACATTGACCAACATGGAGCGCGTTTCGATCGGCGCTTTCAGTGACACAGTCAAGGACTATTTTCGTCCCGCTCGCGGGAAGGGCCAGATGTGGAAGATGTTTGATTTCCTGGAAAACATCCAGTCCGACGGTACCACCGGACTTAGTGAGTCCTGCCGGCGTTTTGCACTCCGCAATCGCACGAAAGGAATGGTTATTTTACTCTCTGATTTCCTTGATCCTGCTGGCTACGAAGAGGGGCTTCGACTCTTTGCTGGAATGAAGTACGACCTCTACGTGATCCAGATCCTCAGCGAGGACGAGGTGAACCCGCCATACACAGGCGATATGAAACTGGTGGACGCGGAAACCGGACTCGAGGCTGAGATTACGATGAGCGGCCCACTGATGAAGGTGTATCAGAACCGCGTACGCAATTTCTGCGACGGCTTGAAAAATTTCTGCTCGAAACGCGACATTGCATACTTATACACGACCACAGCGACGCCCTTCGATCAGCTTGTCTTGAGCTACCTGAAGCAAGGGGGCCTTTTGAAATGAACCCCGAACAGGCTGTTGCAGAAGGATTCTTTGCCAGCCACTTCTTAAACCCGGCGGCGCTCTGGTGGTTGGCCGTACTGGCGCCGCTGATCATCATCCTTTACTTCCTCAAGCTGAAGAGGCAGCAGCTCATGATTGCCAGCACGCTTCTCTGGCAGCAGAGCATCCAGGATTTGCGGGTCAACAGCCCTTTTCAAACTCTTCGACGCAACATCCTCCTTTTTATCCAGCTTCTGATTCTGCTGATTGCTGTTCTTGCCCTGGCGCGCCCGCTCATGAATCTGGAGCATGAAGGCAGCCGCCGGATCATCGTATTGATCGATACCTCGGCCAGTATGGCCACTGAAGATGCCGAGGGGACTCGATTGTCGGCTGCAAAGAAGGGGGCACTTGAGCTGACCGAAAACATGGTCCGTGCAGACCAGATGTCGCTCATCCGTTTTGCCTCACAGGCTTCTGTCATATCGTCCTTCACATCGGACAAAGGATTACTGAAGCGACACATCGAAAATCTCGAAATTCAGGCCACCGATACCAAAATCAGTGAGGCGCTCAACATTGCTTTCTCCCTGGCGAAAGTGCAGGCAGATAAAGAATCGCAGGCAGTCATTCATGTGTTCAGCGACGGCCGCTACTCCGATAAGACGGGGTTTGCCAATTACTCTGGAGAGGTGAAATTTCACTCGATAGGGAAGACTTCCCGCAATATAGGCATTGTTGCTCTCGACGTTGGTTACTCTTCCGATGAGGACGCCACCAGCGAAGTTTTTTACAGCATCGAAAACTTCGACTTGATCGAAACTGAAGTGACAGCAGAGTTCTACTTCAACGACGAACTGGTCGGCGCCCGCAAACATAGGATCGATTCAGAGCAACGAATTTCCAGTCTCGCACCGACTTCCGGCAATAAGAGTGGCGTTCTCAAGATCAAGATTGCTGATGGAGATCCGTTTCCAATGGACGACACCGGTTACGTGGTAATCCAGCGTCCCGAGCAGGTAAGAGTGCTTCTGGTGGGTGAAGGTGATTTTTTCATGAATCAAGCGCTGGCGGTGGCACGTTCAAAAATCACGAAGCTGCTGCCGGCAGGCTTTTCAAAAGAGATGTCTGAAAAGTATGACATCGTCATCTTTGATGGATGGTCACCGAATGAGACAGGGCGCGGCAGCTTCATTTTCCATAACTGCCATCCGAAGCTGGCGGACCTGAAGCCAGGTGAGGAAGTCGAAGGGGCCCAGATTCTGGATTGGGATCGGGCCCATCCGGTCATGCGCTTTTTTTCTCTGTCTGAAGTTTTCATCCTGCGGATGACCAGCGTTACGCCGCCAAAGTGGATGCACGTACTGGCGCAATCTTCAGCAGGACCGCTCATTCTCTGCTCGGAACAGGAGAGCTTTCGTTCCCTCTACATGCCGTTCCATATGAGCAGAGATTCGAATCTGTCCGCCCAAGGGACTTTTCCCATCTTTGTTATGAATTTACTCCGGTGGCTGCCCACAACAGGAATTCGCGGCGCGAGACAATTTTTGACAGGTGACACGCTCATTGCGCAGGCCGGCAGATCGGAGAGTGCACAGGTCACCGATCCCAAGGGGAGAACTTTTACCATCGCTGCTCACGACGGTCGCTTCATGTTCCCTAACACCATGACCTCCGGAATCTACAAGGTCTCGCCGGACGGTGGAGAAGAAGAGCTCTACGCCGTCAATCTCCTCAGCGCATCAGAATCCAAGATTGATCCAGAGGGAAAGCTCAGCGTTCAAGGCGCCGTCGTGCAGGCGGAGGCAGAAGTTCAGAAGGCCAATCGCGAGATCTGGCAGTGGCTGGTGCTTGCCGGATTCTTTCTGCTGCTATTCGAGTGGTACGTGTACAACGCAAAGGTGTATTTTTAGGGGAGCCGGGTAGCTGTGGCGTCTCGCCGCAGTCAGGGAAGACATCGGTGGCCAGGCACGGCGAAGACGCCGCACCAACGATTCCTCTCTTTATTTCGCCAGCTCCGTTGCCACTTCAAACACCTGTTCCCACATCTCCCAGGTCAAACGGCCTGTGTTTGTGTTGAGGCGGCTGGGGTGAAAGCTGTCGAGCATTATTTGAGGGGCGCCCTCGAATTCATGCACTGCCGCGTGGCCGAATGGGAAATCTTTCCCTTTCAGTTCCGGGTGTAAGAGTTTTCGGATCTTGAAATATGCGTCATGAGCGACCTTGCCGAAACAGACGACCACCTTTGCGCTGTCCAAAAGTTTCAACTCTTCCTGCAAAAAAGGGCTGCAGGTATTCACCTCTTCTCCGGTTGGTTTGTTTCCGGGGGGCACACACTTGACGACGTTTGCGATATAGATATTGCGCAATCCGGTATTGTCGTCTCTGCTGATGGACTCTTCGTTGTTGCAAAACCCACGCTGGAACAGGATGCGGTAAAGCCAGATACCGGCGGCATCTCCTGTGAAAGGACGGCCGGTGCGGTTGGCGCCTTTCAGGCCCGGCGCCAGGCCAAGCAGAACAATTTTCGCATTTGGATCGCCAAAGCCTGGAACGGGCATGCAGTACCAGTCGGGATTCTTTTCCCGGTGTTCCGCCAGATACTCGGCAAGCCGAGGGCACTTCTTGCAGGATGAGATCCTGCTTGCGAGCAGATACTCAGAGAAGAATTGAATTCGGACGGTACGACTGGTCTTTGCCATTGAGTCACCCGGGTAAGTTGTTCAAGACATGGAGCAACAAACAGTAAGTGGCCTTACTTACGAGATACGACCATTACAGATTCACTTCGATTCATCGGGGCTTTCAGTCACGCTCGTTCATACTCAAGCGAGCAATTTTGTACATGACGAAAGCAAAGGGCGCCAAAGGAAAGACGCAAATGAAAATTACGACCCACAAGATCTTGTCATGCCTGCCAACAAAGTCTTCATTTGAAAGCAGCATCAACTGCACAAACTGAAGAATCCAGAAAAATGCGAGCAGAAAAAGTATGAAGATCAAATATTCCATGGCGATCCCTTGATTAGAGTTTGAAGTTGTTTGTATTCATCAACACGTAAGCCAGATCTTTCCAGGCCTTCCGCTCGGAGCCCTCGCTCACGGTGACATCATTACCGGTTGGCTCTTCCGTTTGCAATTTCGTCGAAAGCGAGTCTAACCAATGCATGACACTTTTGAGCACTGACGTGCTCGGCGGTCGGGTGAATTCAGCAATCTCCGAGTCCGGGAGTTTACCCTTTGGCGGCTTCTGTAAATCGGGAATATTGTGGTGCAGAAAGACTCTCCTGTTGCCGTCGTGGCGCCTTCTCCCGAAGGCAGATCTGCGCCCGTAAGAGCGCAGCCACTGAATCTCCACGCACACGTGCCTGCATCACAGCTCCGGGATCGGATCGTCTTCGCCTATGTCCTTCAGCTCCCAGTTTGCTTTACCATCCTTGTAAACCAGGATACGAGAGTGGCTCCCGGGCGCTGGCATGGCGTTGCCTTTCGGCAGCCATTTTCGGTGCTCTTCCAGGACCGCTGCGAATTGCTTATTACCTGCGAGATTCGTCAATTCGTTGGGGTCTTTCTGCATGTCGTAGAGTTCTTCCGATCCGTCCGCATATTGAATGAAACGCCATCCTTCGGTGCGGATACCGTGGTTGTCATGATTATGCGTAGTGATGGCTGGCCATACGCGCGGAGCGTTCACGTCTTTGAGTTGTGGTACGAGACTGTGACCCTCCTGTTTTTCATTTGCAGGCAAGCTGCAGAGTTCGAGGAGTGTCGGATACATATCGAGCAGTTCTGCCGGTTTTTTGCACCTGCCTGCCCTGGTAATACCGGGGCCAGCGAAGATCAGGGGCACTCGAGTCGAACGATCCCAGAGTGAGTTCTTGCCCGTGATTAATTTTTCACCGAGATGCCATCCATGGTCTGACCAGAGGACGACAATCGTGTTGTCTTCCTGGCCGCTCTCCTTGAGTGCTGCGAGGACGCGTCCCACCTGGCTGTCTACAAAGCTCGTGCAGGCAAGATACGAGCGCACCAGGTTCTTCCATTCGTTCGCTTCCTTTAAAAACTTGTGACGAGGCTCCGGCAACTTCCAATGGAGATACCAGGAAAAGCGTGGCGTATCGTCACGATCATCTGCCCGGAAGGGAGGAAGTTTGAGCGTGTCTTCAGGATAAAGATCGAACCACTGCTGAGTGGCGTAACACGGAACATGAGGAAGAAAGAATCCGACCGTTAGAAAGAACGGTTCTTGCGGTTTTGCTCTTAATTGCTCGACGGCCCACGACGCGACTTTCCAATCGCCCTTGTCCTCATCCTTGTGCGGAAAGACACCCCAGTCCACGAGTTTGTGTTTTGCAGGAGTGTCCACCAGCTTCTTCTCCGGCCAGACGCCAACACCGGCCGGCGTTCCTATCACATCGAATTCTTTGTCGGTTTTCTGGCGACCGTACCCACCGTGATAGATCTTGCCGGTCGTATAAGTGCGATACCCGTGGTTCGAGAGGTATTGAGGCAGTGAGACCACATCCTTGAATTTCGGGACATTTCGAATCCAGGGCTCAAGACCGTAGATACCGGTCGTCGTGGGCCGCAGACCCATCATCAGGCTCGTCCGTGAAGAATTGCAGAGCGGCGACTGGCAGTGTGCATTCAGAAAGACTGTGCCGCGCTCGGCCAGACTATCGATGTGCGGTGTCTTGACTTGAGGATGGCCATCCAGGCAGCCGATCCAGTCGTTCTGGTCGTCAATGGCGATAAAGAGGATGTTTGGCCTGGTCGGCTCCGCAAAGGTGTAGGCGGCAGCAGCGAAAAGCAAGAGGCAAGCAAATCTCATGCATTGACTCCAGAAGGGTAAGATGGTCAAGGAGGACTGTAAGCAATCGTAGTCTTCGGACTCTTTGTCGAAACCCGCTCCTTATATCGTGCCGGGGCCTCTGACCAATAATGAACTACGTTTTAATCCTGATATAAACACATCACCAAGATTCAGCCTCAAGGAGATTGACAATGGCAGTTCATGATTGGACACGTGTAAGTGCGGGGACTTTTCACTCTTTCCACACGTCCTGGATTTCCGAAATCATGAAG
>JAQBXN010000101.1 GCA_027625095.1 Planctomycetota bacterium
GCTCTTCCTTCTTCTTTTTCCTCGTCCGTCCGAATCCTTGGGAAGCTCTTCCTTCTTCTTTTTCCTCGTCTTTCCGAATCCTTGGGAAGCTCTTCCTTCTTCTTTTTCCTCTACACCAAAGGAGCTCAGTCATGAAGTACGCTAACACCATCACCTGTCTGCTCGCAGTAAGCTACTGGGCAAACGCCGCCGAAGTCAAAACCGCCATCGCCGAACAGAAGGGCCCGACCATCCAGGTTGCCATTCTGCTCGACACCAGTGGGAGCATGTCTGGTCTCATCGAGCAGGCCAAGACCCAGCTCTGGAAAGTTGTCAATGAATTCGCTCTCGCAGAACAGAACGGCAAACGTCCGGATCTGCAAGTTGCCCTCTACGAATACGGTAAAAGCTCTGTTCCAGCTTCCGATGGATATGTCCGCCTGATCGTACCACTCTCTACGGATCTCGATAAAGTTTCCGAGCAGCTATTTGCGCTCAGCACCAACGGCGGCGAAGAATACTGCGGCAAGGTGATCAAGGCCGCAGCGGAGTCCCTCGCCTGGAGCAACGACGCCAAGGACTACAAAGTCATCTTCATCGCGGGAAACGAGCCCTTCACTCAGGGTGACGTGGACTACAAAGACGCCTGCATAATCGCCATCACCAAGGGCATCATGGTCAATACCATCTTCTGCGGCCCCATTCAGGAGGGTATTTCCACACAATGGAAAGACGGTGCGCTTCTGGCAGACGGCTCCTACATGAACATCGACCAAAACAAAGAGGTTGTCGCTATCAAGGCCCCGCAAGACGAAGAAATCAGCCGGCTCGGCCTCGAGCTTAACAAGACTTATATCCCCTTCGGCGCTCAGGGCGTCGCCAACAAAGAGCGCCAGGAGCAACAGGAAGCGAACACCCAGTCAGCCGGCCAGGGCAGTTTCGTTCAGCGTCAGATATCCAAGGCGTCCGGCTACTATCGCAATGCTTCCTGGGATCTCGTTGATGCCTGCAAAGAGGGCAAAGTAGAACTGACCAAGCTGAAGAAAGAGGATCTCCCCGCCGAACTTCAAAAGCTCTCCCAAGAAGATCTCGACACCTACGTCGAAACGAAGCGGAGCGAGCGCGCCAAAGTCCAGAAAGAGATAAACGATCTTAATACCGCCCGCCGCGCCTACATCGACAAAGAGCGTAACGCCCTTGCCGCAACAAAGGGTGAGGACACTCTCGACGCAGTAATGATCAGAACCGTCCGCGGACAAGCTGAAAAAAAGGCCTACATTTTCAAGTAGGAAACAGAACGGAGTGGGAGATAGATTGGAAAAATGGAGAAATGGAGTGATGGAGGAATGGCCCCATCACTCTGGCCCAGTATTTCAGCGCTCCATTATTTCAAAACCACCACTCCAACACTCCACCACTCCAACACTCCACTCCTCCATTCCTCCATGAGCCGCATCCTCGTCATTGAAGACGATTCATCCATCCGGCAGGGCATCGTAGATGCGCTTGAATTCGACGGCTTCAAAACCCTTGAAGCCGCCGAAGGCCACAAGGGCCTGGCGCTTGCCCTCAAGTGTGATTACGACTTGTTGTTGCTTGACCTGGTTTTGCCTGGCATGGACGGCCTCGAAATTCTTCGCGAGATCCGCAGGCACCGGCCGACGCAACCAGTAATCATCCTCACTGCCCGAGGCGCGGAAAACGATCGCGTTCAGGGACTTCGACTCGGTGCTGACGACTACGTCGTTAAGCCGTTCAGCGTGAAAGAGCTCCTGGCCCGTATCGATGCCGTCATTCGTCGCTCACCGGAACGGCCAACCGGGATAGAAGAGGTCGATTTCCCCGGCGGCCGAGCCGACCTCAAACGGTGTGAAGTTCGCTTCGAGGATGGCGAGAGTACGTCGCTTTCCGAAAGGGAAATGGAAATCCTTGCCTATCTTGCCCGCAACTCCGGCCGAGCTATTTCGCGTGACGAAATCCTCACCCGCGTCTGGCGTATCAGCACCCGCGGCGTCGAGACCCGTACCATCGATATGCACATAGCCCGCCTCCGTGAGAAGCTCCGCGACAACAAGGAAAATCCCAAAGTCATTCTCACCGTCCGCGGCAAGGGCTACATGCTCGCCACGCCCTCTGCATCAACCATTAACCATCAACCATTCTTCGAATGAGTCGCCCCTGGCAAATCTGGGTTATTGCAGGCATCTGCCTTGCCATCGGCGTCGCGGCCATGAGTTGGACTAGCCTTACCGTTCTGCGACTCGATCAAGCCGAAACCGAAGCTCGTGCCAATGCCCGTCTTGAAGAAAACGTCCGCCTTGCCCTGTGGCGGATGGACGCTGCCATGGCTGAAATCATCGGAGTTGAAAACGCCCGCTCGCATTCTGCATACAACTCCTTCTATCAAACCGAGCGGGCCTACACCAAGCTCTACGCCGAGATTCAGAAAGGAGAAGTGTTGGTGCCTTCGCCGCTTTTGGTCGGTGAGGAAAAGTACATCAGACTTCACTTTCAAATCAGCCCCGAAGGTAAAGTAACTTCACCGCAGGTGCCGTCGGGCAATATGCGTGATATCGCCGAGGTCAAGTATGTGAGTCACGAGAAAATCGTCGAATCAGAGAAGGTGCTGCGGCAATTTCGAAGCCTCGTGCCGGCCTCCGCTTTGGTTGGCACGGCGCTTCAGACTCCAACGAACGAGTTCATCTATAACATTTCGCAGGGGCAACAAGAGCTGCAACAGATTGCGAATGACAGTCCCGTTCTTTGGCAGGAACAAAGGAACAACCTGGAACTTCAGAAGCGTTCAAAGTCCGCTTATGCAGGTTTCAGGAAACCAGGAGTCGAGGACGTCCTGGTGGAGCAGTCAGTCATAGAAACCGGAATCATGAAACCCGTCTGGATTGGAGACGAACTCGTTTATGCCCGAGAGGTCTCACAGGGAGGCAAGGTTACGATCCAAGGTATCTGGATCGATTGGCCTGACATTCGGAAATGGCTGCTCGATGAAATCAAGGACCTGTTCAGTGAAGCCCAACTCGAACCGGTCAAGGAAACGAATCCTTCCTCACCGTTGCGAATGCTTGCATCAGTGCCGGTCAGACTTGCACCAGGCCAACCTGCGGTTGGTATCGGTCCAGGTGATTCGCCCATCCGGCTGACACTCTTCATGGCTTGCGCGGGTCTGGTCGTCGCCATGGTCGCGGTCATCACTCTGCTTTTCGGAGTGGTTGCCTTGAGCGAACGCCGAGCCGCATTCGTTTCAGCCGTGACCCATGAACTTCGCACGCCCTTGACCACTTTTCGTATGTATTCTGAAATGCTCGCTGAAGGAATGGTCAAGGACGAATCGAAACGCAAGCAATACCTCAACACACTCTGCGTAGAAGCTGATCGTCTCAGCCATCTCGTCGAAAATGTTCTTTCCTACGCCCGTCTCGAACGTGGCCGCTCCGGCGGGCAGATCGAAGATGTCCACCTCTCTGAAATTGTGGAGCGCATCGAGGAACGCCTGGCCGCCCGCGCTGAGCAAAACGGCATGCGGGTAGAGGTCGATGTAAGCGCCAAGATGCCAAAGGTTCGCACGGATTCCTCCGCCGTCGAGCAGATCCTCTTCAACCTGGTCGATAATGCGTGCAAGTATGCAGCGGAAGCCGAAGACAAAACCATCCACGTTGAAACCGGCAGTAACGGCTTTGCCGGGATCCTGCGTGTGCACGATCACGGGCCTGGAATCGAACGCTCCGATGCCGCCCGTCTGTTCCAGCCTTTTACCAAATCGGCAACTGAAGCTGCCCACACCGCGGCAGGTGTCGGACTCGGCCTCGCACTCTCCAGACGCCTCGCCCGCCAGCTCGGAGGCGACCTCAAACTTGAGAACGGCGGTCAGCCTGGCGCCAGTTTCGCCTTGACCTTGCCGCTATCGACCTCTTAGTGTGGCGCGGATTTCTAATCTGCGATCTGCCGTATGGCGAAGGTCAAGAATCTAACCCACGACCATCGAATCATGTCCACTTCACTCCAACAGTCCGCGCTGGTAATCGATTCCCACAACGATTCAATCGTCGCCCACATCCGCCGTAATTTGAGTATGGCCGGGAAGGACAAGCCTGCAGGACATGCCGGAACTGTCCGCTACCTGCGCGAGCACCTCGAAAGCTCAGACGTTCAGCTCAACTTCAGCAAAATGAAACAGGGCGGCCTTGACGCCGCTTTCTTTGCCGTGGATGTCACCAGGGCCTGGCACAATCACCTGGCTTATGCGATGGACGCCTTCGGCTTCTTTCACCAGGAGGTCAAAGCGAATCAAGACACCATCCTGATAGCCCGTTGCGCTGGTGACATCACAGAGGCGAAAGAAGCCGGCAAGCTCGCCGCTGTTCTCGTCATTGAAAACAGCGAAGGCATCGACCGTAGCCTGAATACGCTGCATTCACTCTACGAAGCTGGCGTTCGTTCCATCGGCATTACCCACAACCTGAACACCTGGGCTTCCACAGGGAACGCGGAGGAGCACCGAAATTCCGGCCTGACGAACTTCGGTGTTGACCTCGTCAAAGAGATGAATGAGCTCGGCATGCTCGTTGATGTCTCACACATCAGCGAGCGAGGCTTTTATGATGTCCTGGATATCACAGCTCACCCTATCATCGCGTCACACAGCAACTGCAGAGCACTCTGGGAACACTCACGCAATCTGAGAGACGACCAGATCAAAGCCATCGCTGAAAACGGTGGTGTTATCGGTGTGACCTTCGTTCGCAATTTCGTCGACGACCGAAACCCCACATTTGAAAAGCTCATGGATCACATCGAGCACGTCATCCAATTGGTCGGGCCGGACCATGCAGGTATCGGTTCCGATTTCGATGGAGGCGGGGATCTCGTTTCTGATGCCACTGATTATCCATCCATCACAGATGCACTTCAGCAGAGAGGACATTCGGACGAGGTCATCAGAAAGGTCCTTGGCCAGAATCATCTTCGAATATTTCAGGCAGTATGCGGCTAACTTTTCATGAACGTAAGCAACGACATCATTGTGGCGTCTCAAAAGGCCCCCCTGACAGGACAATTTAACGGGACCGGGAAGAAAGAATTCAAGGATTGGAAATCCAAGTTCAGTAAAAGACTATTCAATCTTCTGGGTGACAGTTCACCTCCTGCCAAGTGGCACACACATGAGCAAACACGCACCGAATTTGATGACCATACAAGATTGGAGTATCTCCTCCTGGCTGATGACGTCCCGGCAGTACCCTTGTATTTGCTTATTCCAAAGGGGCCCGCACAAGATGCCTCTTTACCCGCTGTTCTCTGCGTCCACGGCCACGGCTTGTACGGGCATCACCCCGTAGTCGGCAGAAATGATTTACCGGGAGTCCCCGACGCTATAAAAACTGCACATTACGATTACGGCCTGCAATTCGTACGCAGGGGATACGTTGTTGCCGCCCCCTGCATGATTCCCTTCGGCGACCGAGTTGAAAGAGATGCCTGCGGTTCCGACCCCTGCGCGGTCACATTTGTGAGGATGCAGGCTCTGGGAAAACTGCTGATCACGGAAAACCTGAGAGACCTCAGATGGGCCATCGATTTTCTATGTTCAAGACCCGAAATAGACAGGAAGAGAATCGGCTGCGCGGGCTTATCTTACGGAGGCCGGATGAGCATGTTAACGGCGGCAGTCGACAAGCGGATAAAAGTGGCCGCAGTGAGTGGCGCACTCAATCTGCTCCAGGAACGGATAACCGGCCCTTATAGCTGTGGCTCCCAGATTATTCCTGGTCTGCTGCAACACGGAGATTTCTCTGAGATAGGCTCCCTGATCGCGCCGCGTGCCTGCATCTGGGAAACAGGCTCAACGGATGCCCTGATAGTACCAGGCTGGTCGGATACCTTTCGCGACCGATTGCTCCGTGCGTATCGTGCCGCAGGTAAAGAAGGTAATCTCTATTTCGACCGCTTCGAAGGCGGCCATCGCTGGAACGGTGAAGTCGCTTATCCCGTATTCGACAGAACTCTAAGAATGGAGAATCACGAATGAAAATGCTCAGGATTGGACTCGCGCAAGTCAATCAAACGGCTGATTTTGATACCAACGAAAAGACTATTTTCGATTACGTCGAAAAGGCCGGCGAAGCGGGTGTGCAAGTGCTCTGTTTTCCAGAGACGCAGACGGTCGGCTATCGGGTTGATATCGCTACCCCTGAGACACCTGTGCCCGTCGAGAAATTGAAGGCCCTCAATGAGAAACTGGCAAAGAGATGCGGCGAATTGGGCCTGGCATGCATTCTTGGCACGGAAGTCCCTAACGGTGATGCAAAACCATTTAATGCGGTCGTTATCATTTCTGAGAAAGGCGAAATCCTCGGCACTCACCACAAGACCAAACTTACACCCTTGGATGCGATAGCCTATTCACCCGGTGAGGGTTTCAAAGTTTTCGAGTTTTTTGGAGTTAAGACCGGAGTCGTCATCTGTTTTGAAGGTTTTCGATTCCCTGAGACGACCCGTGAGGTTGTTCGTCAGGGCGCGCAATTAGTTTTCCACCCCCAGAACAACACCACCCGTCCGAATGACTGGAAGATTCCAGTCCATCATTCGATGATCGTCACTCGCGCTGCTGAAAACACCATCTGGTTCGCCTCATGTAATACCTGCTTGAGGCCCCACCAGAACTGTCTCTCTCTGATAGTCGCGCCGGATGGCCAGATAGTGGCCCAATCAGAATTCAGAACAGAACAATTACTGGTCGCTGATATCGATATCGACCAGGCAACCAGAGCCATGTTTAATTTTGATACTGATGGCTGCGCAGACGTGCTCTTCGGCGATACGGTGAAGCGAGAGGAATACACCCGCCACGGATGAAGAAGGGCCACGGATGAAGAAGGGCCACGGATGAAGAAGGGCCACGGATGAAGAAGGGCCAGAACAAGTATCTTCACGGGAGCAATTTATGATTCACAAAGACAAGACAGGTTTACTTATTGGTGGGTTGTTTGAGGTCCACAATGAAGTTCGACAGGGTCGGGACGAGCCTGACTATCATGAAGCGTTTAAAGCCTGGCTTGAGGAGATGCGAATTCCATTCATAAGTAAGCCGCTTCATGAATTGCGATTGCACGGTCAAGTGGCTCACCGAATGTATCCTGATTTTGTTGCATGGGATCTGATTGTTATCGAGCTGAAGGCCAAGGCTCGGGCTCTCAGGACCGGAGAATTTGCACAACTGTTTAACTATCTCAAGTGCCGCCGGGGCCCAGTGGGTATGATTGTAAATTTGGGCCTGGAGCGAGTAGTTCATGAGAGAGTTGTGTTTGATGTCCCGGAGTACGAGAAACAAGAGGATTGGTCAGAGTGGTCAGGAGCCATCGCTGGTGAGGACAGGAAGGCTGGAGAACAGATTCGACAGGCCCTGAACTACATCTACGAACAGCACCAAACTGGTTACAGCCATGAACCTACAGAGAATCTGATCAAGTTTGAACTGCAGTATCGCCGCCTTGATTATGTTAAATCACCAGTCGCAGAGACTTTCTTCAGAGGAAGCAAGATTGGCGAGTCCAGCCTCGATTGCATGGTCATCGATAACTCCATCCTACTTGTCTTCACCACCCTGTTCGATGACAACCTATTCAATGTAAGCAGGGCCAGGAATTATATAGATCTTCTCGGATTGGAATGGGCCGTAGCCATTAACTTCGGCAAAAAAGTACTCGACATCAAGGCCCTGCGGAGATCAAAATGAGCCTTTGATTCAGTTCTTCATCCGTGGCCCTCTTCATCCGTGGCCCTCTTCATCCGTGGCCCGCTTCATCCGTGGCCCGCTTCATCCGTGGCCCTCTTCATCCGTGGCCCGCTTTACAGAGCCAGCAGTATCTTTCTCGCCTCATCCCGCGTCTCGCGTGCGAAACGGGGCCACTTTTTATTGAGGATCTCTTTTAAAAGAGATTGTGTTTCGGCTTTTCTCTTTTGGGCTTTAAGGAAACGTGCCAGATTGAGCCACGGTAGGGGATCGTCTTCGAGCACCTCTATGGCGCGCCGGCACGCCTCTTCGCCAGTTGCAAAAATCTGGTGCAACTTTTTGCCATCTGCACCTAGTCCGGCCTGTAGCTTGGCGTATTCATCTGCGATGCTGAACAAGGTTGGACGGTAATTGACCGCTTTTTCGTAGGGCGCGACGGCTTCCTGGTGACGGTTTTTTGAAATCAGGATTTTGGCGAATTCCTGGTGGCCTTCGGCTTCGCGGGGACGGGCTTCCGGCATGGAGGTGAAGGCGTCCATGGCCAGGCGGTAGCGATCCGTCTTTTCGTAGAGCTGGCCGAGCTGCTTGTAGATCTGGACGTTTTGAGGGTCGAGCTTGATCCATGAGAGGTATTCCGATTCGGCGAGATCCTGGCGTCCCTCTTTGATGAAGCCGTTGATGACCTTTTCGCGAAGGGTGGTGTCTTTCGGCATCAGGTCGGCGGCGATGGAGTATTGCTGCAGCGATTGCAGGTTTTTGCCGGCCTTTTCATAAGCGTCGCCGAACGTTATTCGCATGTGCGGCATTTCACCGCCCTTGAGCATGTTCTTTTCGTAGTAGGCGACCATGTCATCGAGGCCGCCACCTTTCGCGTCCTCCTTCAAAACCTTTATCAGGTTGTCGGTGAGATTGCGGTAATACCAGTCGTTACGGTTACGGTTGAGCAGTGACATGCCCCGAAGGAACGCTTCGTATGACTTTTCAGTCTCGCCCATGTTTCGGTAGGCATTACCCATCGCGGTGTAGAACTGTGATACGTAGCTCGGCTGCAGTTGTCCGAGGTAGCGCATCCAGCGCATGCCGTGCTCGAGGCATTCGACTTCGGTGATGTAGTCTTCGGCTTCACGGCACCACGAAGCGACGGTCTCGGCGTTCCAGTAATAACGGCGATAGTTGGGATGTTTGAGCAGTTCGAGTACCGCCACGCGGCCCTCTTTGTTGCGGCGAAGTTTGTACAGGCAGAAGCCGCGATTGTAGAGGAAGGTCTCTTCCTGAAGGTTGCCTGCAGCTTTCCAGGGCTCGAGAACTTCCAGTGCGCTTTCCCAGCGCTTGAAGTGGTTGTTTGTGTAGAGCGCGTAAAGTTGGCTGTATGCCTGTTGCTTCTGATTGTCCGCGGTATTCATCCCGAGCAGTTTCCGGTATCCGCGGTCAGCCAAATCGAACAGGTCCCGTCTGTAATTTGAAGCGTAGCTGGCGAATTGCGCTCCGTTAAAGACTCGCAGCGGATGGTCGCTGGCGACGGCGGCTTCGGCCATCTTGGTAACAGAACCTGCCATTCCGAGCTGCTCGACGCAGTTCCACAGGTTGCCCTGATTATAGGTGTTCGAATTGCCCTCCTGGAAATGCCCTTCACCGAGGCGCAGGATCTCTTCCTGCAAGGCATCTTTCAGGTCAGTGGGAAGCCCTCTGTTTCGCATGGCCAGCCAGCTCATTTCGGTAAAACGATTGAACACGTTCTGTCCGTAATTCTGGAGTTGTCTGTCCCACTTCTTCCAGGCTTCATAGGCTATCCTTGCGGCCAGCACATAATTCTTCTGCGTGTGGCCCACATGCTGGATCACCAGGTCGTGCGCGTACCACAGATTCCAATCGGCATGGTAGCCGTGGTTTTCCTCAAGCAGCTTTTGGGCCACAACCACCTGGTTGTCGTTCACCAGCCACTGCACGAGTTGGTAAAGAATGCTCGACGCGTTCGGACTTTGCTGCTCGATAAGTTCACGATAAATCTGTGTGGCAAGGGGACGTGTCTCATTGTAGCTGCTGAGACTGGATGCAATGTTGCGAAGCATGTTGAAACGTTCATCGACCGTGACCTGCAGTTCGTCGCTGCGGGCCAGGGTGATTAGTTTTTCGACAATCTGGCGCACTTTCTGGTCTGTTCGGCTGTTCGGAATCAGGCGGGAGACCGCGGCCTGGATGACGTTCTGTTTCTGATGGCCTGGCAGAATCTCCATTTGGGAAACGACATACTCGTACATCCGGTCGAAAGCCTTTGCCTCGACAAAGAAATCCATAAGCGACGCCGTCACATTCTGCAGATCCTTTTCCGAAATCTTGTGCAGATTTTCCAGGTGCGGTTTGAGGTCCTGTTTCCGCAGTTGTGCGATATGCGCGGCGAGGATGGCACCGCAGTTTCGTATCCAGATCTCTTTGGCTTCAGTCAGTTCGGGCACTCGCTTTTCAATTTGCAAGAGCGTGGCTTCGTCGTTCATCATGGAACGTAGCTGGCTCAGGGAACGCTGGCCGTAGGTCGATGCGTAGTTCTTATTTCTGAAAATATCGAAGTATAGGCTGACTGTGCGTTCCTTATCTTCTGTACCCTGCAGGACACTCGCTGCCTGATACATGGGCCAGCCGTTGTTTGCGTAAGCAGGCGACCGTTGCATGGCTAGCCAGGCAGACACGGCAAGGTCGATCTTCTTCTGGTTCTGCCAGCGATTGGCGAGCTGTTGCAGGACGTTCGGCATGATGGCCAGGGCCCGGAAATACTGGTCCCGTGCTGCGGCGATTTCCTCTTCCGTACCGGTCAGTTTCTTGAGGCCATGCCAGGTGTAGGCGAGCCGGACATCATACGGATCCTGCTTACAGAGCTTGTCGAGCAGTTCTGTGCCGCCGTCCGCATCGCCTGCGGCGAAACGGGCATTCAGCAACAGGCGGGGCCAGACTGGGTCCTGGGGTTCAGCCTTATAAAGCCCCTCGAGTGTTTCGTGGTAGGTCTCTTGTTTATCGCTGAGCGCGAGGCAGAGCAGCTTTGCCTGCGTCCATTCTCGGGTGCGAGGGTCTTCGTTTCCGGCCTTCACTTCGCACTCTTTCAGGAACATCGCGGCAAGTTTTTGGTCCGTCGCTGCGAGCTTGATGCGCAGCCGAAACGCCACTTCCATCAGGCCGATGCAGACGTCGTATTCACGGAGCAGCCTGGCGTGATTCTCGTGCAGCTCCTGCAACCGCTTCTGCGTTTCCTCAGGAACTTTGCCTTCCTTGATCTCCTTGGGAAGAGACTGCTTGATGAGATCTCTGAGACTCTCCATCTCCTTCATCATTACGGCTTTCCTCTCGGACAACGCGCCCTGGAACTTTTCGAGAGCCTTGAACGCCGTTCCAAACTCCTTTGCCTTTGCGAGCTCTACAATCTTCTCCCAGTCAGGGAGCAGCTCTTTTGCAAGCTTGGTTTCGTTTTCCTGGCGAAGGCTTTCCTGGTGCTTCCGCAGTAGGTCGAGCTGGCCTCGGTTACGCAATTGGTTGATCAGATTCTGATGAAGGTATCTGTTATTCGCATAGCTGGGGAAGCGCTTGAACATCTCCGCGTGCAGCTTGATGCACAGCTCAGCCTTGTCGTGGTTGATCAGCGGATAAATCGATTGGCTGAGCAGGTTGTAGGCGTGCTGCGGATCTTTGATTTTGTCGAAGGTTTCCTCGAGGTGTTTGCTGGCCTTTTCCATATCGCCTGAGTTGGCAAGAATCTGCCAGCGCATCAGCTCGATTTGTTTCTGGAGGGCTTCATTGAGCGCCTTGCTGTTGGCCATCGCGTCCATGAACTGCGTGGCCTCGGTGTGGTAGCCGTAGCTGATGAGCGCCTGGGCGCCGCCGATGGCCGCGGCAAGGTCGGCCTCTGTATCCAACCTTTTGAAAAGAGGCAGCATGACCGCTGTCCATTCCCTGTTTCGGCCCCCGTTTCTGTGAAGTGAGTGGAAAATCGTCGTGCGGAGCACGCCGGGAAGGTCGTCTCGCTGACCGAGTTCGTTCAAGCGTTTCTGTGATTCGAAAGTGCCTTTGTAACTCTGATGGAATCGCACCGCGCCATGCACTTGCGGGCCGGGGCTCGGATACCTTTTTTCGTCGTTCAGAATTTCATTCAGCAGCTTATAGGCTCGCCTGTGCTCCCTGTTATAGGCCGTGTAAAGCGCCTGGTAGACCGTGTTATGGTCGTTCGCAGTGCGCGCCTGCTCTTCGAGAACTTTCCAGGCTTCGTCGTGGCGTCTGAGTTGGAACAGGGCGTTCAATTTTGCGCTGGTGAGTGGAGCGGGCATGGGGTCGAGTTTTGCCTTCTCGATCAGGTTTTCGTGCCGGGCAATGTATTGAAGGGCCAGCTCAGGGTGGGTGGTTTGAAGTGCGTTGGCCGCACGAGCGAGGCAGTCCGTACTGGTCGAAAACCTCTTCAGAGCCTTGTCCCAGACCTCATGGGCAGTGGCCTTCAGTTCCGTCGAAGAGTTGGCGTAGTTATAAGCCTGTCCGTAATAGTTAAGCGCCTGGCTCGGGTCTTTCTCTGCCTCTGCAAGTTCCAGGAAATACTCCGTAGCCTCGGTGAACGCTCCGAGCGTGGCGAGTTCGTATCCGCAATGCTGCCTCTGAGTCGCGTCTGCGGCCAAAGGGATCGCCTTGAGTAGCGATGTCTTGGTTTGCTCACGATCTCCGAGGTGATAATCGAACCAGGCGAACTCCAACCAGAGGGCGGAATTCTTTGCCACGTCCAGCATCGGCTCGAACACACGCCGGGCGGCTCCGAGCCGGTGCCTGGAGGCCAGCGAAAGCGCAAGATCGAGCCGCGTCTGGAGAGAGTCCGGATTCGCAAGCAGCGAACGTTGAAGATAGACCTCGTCGGCCGCGTCCCAGCGAACGACCAGCGTCTTGCCACCTTCGAGATTGATGGTCTGGACATTATTCCGTCGGAGGTAGCTCTGGGGATAGAGCTGGGTGGAGTAACCATAACTGCCACGCCCTCGGCTTTCCTTGGCGAATGAGAAGCCGCCGACCTCTAACTTCCCGAGCATTCGAGAATCAATGTCGAGGTGCTCAAGGCCCAGGCTGAAGTAATCACCGGCCGATTTGTTCCCCTTCTTCCTGCCTGCGGAAAATTGCAGGTCGATGTCGAAACTACGGCTATCAAGAGAGGACATTTCTGAGGACCTTCCGAGCCGGTCGCCGAAGAATTTCTCGCTTTGGGCTTTTTCTTCGCTCTTGGTCCGCCGAGGGCCCCTGCTTTCGCCACTCCATGCGCCGATGAGTTTAAGCGAATCGATTTCGTCTTCTCCGTATTCGAATTCACCGTCGGATTCGACATTTTTTTCCAGTTCAGATATGGCATCCTCACCAAGGAAATCGAGACGGGATTCACGACCGTTTAGCTCTTTCGATTTGCTATTACCAAAGAGATCGCCTACCTCGTCATCATCGCTGGAAGGGAGGCCCATTCCACTGTAATCGGGGATAGAGGAGAGGAGATCACGAACGTTGTAGAGCTGTAAATTTCCTGATCGGCGGTTTTCGTGCCAAATCTCGCTTCCGGAGTTCGTTGCCATCAGCATCGAACTAAGGGATGAGGTGTAAATGGTGCCACCACCACCGCCGCTGCCTCCCCATTGCTGGGCGGATTCCTGGAATTGCTTTTCCACCTGCATCAGGGCCTGTGCCTCTTCGAAGATTTCCTGCGGCACAAAACTGATTGGTGGCGTTGGGATGCGGACCTGCTTCAGGTCTGGTTTGGGCTTCTTCGGTTTAGTGCGAGCAACGATATCCGGGGAGCTGTTGGTGACGCCTTCAAGTTCCCCTTTCCAGTCGAGCATGCGTCTGCGGCGAACGATGCCGAATCTCTTGTAATCCTCTTCGCTCTCCAGGCAGAGGAAGGCGGTGAACGGCGACATGATCTGATAATTCAAGGAAGTGGCGATGACTTGGTCACGCAGGTACGCATCAGCCTCCGTGCTGCTGATGCCCATACGGGCGCGAAGCGAGTCCATGTGTGCGGTGGCCCAGAGACGCGGAACGAAATGGTTCTGTTCGCTGTTGCCTTCAAGATCGAGGGGATATTCCTTCTTGAAAGGCTGACCCTCGGCGATGCCGGAGACGATAGCCTTGCCCTTGCCGCCCTTGACGATTCGCCCGAGCACGATAGCCGTCTCCCCTTCGGAAACCGTGCCCAAACTCTCAGGATAAAGGCCACCGGCAGTGACACCCTCAAACTTCACCTGCACGCTGCGGTACACAGGTCGTGAAAAATCTGAAAGAATGGATTCGGCGGCGAGGAAAACATTATCGACGCCTTCGACCGCACGAAATGTCCCGCCCTTCTGGTTGGCGAGCCCTTCAAGCACCAGCCGGTCGTAAGACGAACCGATCGATACGCAGCTCACCTCAGAGGGGATATCTTGAAGTGCAGCAACGATGGCCTTCACAAGCCCGGCGCCCTCTTCCTTTCCGAGGGTGTTCACACCATCGCCCACGTAAACGATGTGGGTGTTCCCTTCAGAAGGCAGCTTTGCGGAGATGGCTTCAAAGGTCTTGAGCAGATCTGTGCCGCCTAACGGCTTGCGCTGATCAAGGAATTTGTAAACGCGCCGTGCATCGCCTGGTTTCGCTACCTGAAAGTCTTCGTCCAAAAAAAACGTGTCGTAACCCGAGAGAGCGACGTTGAATTGCCAGCCCTCGACCATCTCGGCCGCGGCTGCGGCGAACTCTCTGGCCACGCTGAACGACTGTGGATCAACCGAACCAGATCCGTCCACGACGATGAGCAATCGTTCCGGCGGTTTACGGTCGCCGGCGAAGACTGCCGGTGAAATCTGAGCCAGGAAATAGCCCTCCTCGTCATCCGGACGTTTGTTGGTCAGTACTAGAAATTCGTTCGATTCAGGGACGCCCCAGGTGACATTGAAGTCGTTGGCGGGTGTGTAATTCTTCGCCGAGAAGGCGACTGTGCCGCGGCTCTTGTTTTTTGCCATCCCGATTTCGGTGTGATGGGTTGGACATTCGAGGTCAAGAATGTCAGCCGATGAAAGAATCTTGACGCCCATGGAAAGCGACCGAAGGGGATTCTTCTTGAGCATCTCGCTCACCAGTGGGAAGGTGTAGCTGAGCTTGCCATCGCGGCGGGGCAGTACCTGGGTGTATCCGAGCTGGATACGCTTCTCAGAATTCGGTTCGATGGGATACACCCGCATCTTGAACAGGTTGCCTCCGGCCCATTCGAGCATGGCCGGGTCGCGCTGTTCGCGGCGGATGTATTCGAAGATCTGCCGTGCGCTCTGTTGTTCAAGCACCTCGCCCACGATGCGGGTTGTGCCCACATACATGGCAAACTCGCTGATGGTCGCGCCGCCGGGCACTGTATAGAAGAACGTGCCTTCGAGTCGCCGATCCGTGTGGTTGAAAAACGTCATGTCGATAAAGGTGCGCGCCACACCATCGACGACCGTCACATCGACGTCATACCCATGAATCTCGAGTGGCAATCGTTTGCCGGCCTCCTGAGTGCTGGCGATGAGCTGCGCCACGGATTCGTCCGCCTCGAGCAGGGCCTGCGTCTGGAGGAGCCAGTCTCGGGTGCCAGTTTTTGCCGCATCGACGGTGACGCCATCTTTACTGAGAAGACCAAACTTTCCTTTTTCGATTACTTTGCCGCCGAGCTGGACGGAGCCTTCGTCGACCTCACAGATGGTCTTGCCGGCAAATTCGCCGACACCGGTGGCGAGGATGAACTCGGTTCCGAGGGCGACTGCTTCGCCTTCTTTTGTCTTGATCGTGAATTTCATCTCGTCTTTGGATTTGACGACCGTGGCATACACAGCGCCTTCGAGAAGAGACCAACTTCGAGCGCCGACGAATTGGATATGGGTGCCGGAACGCAAGGCAAGCGTAGAGCCGTCCGGCCCCTGAACGATGGCGCCAAAGCCGCTGTTGGCCGGGATACGGATGGATTCGCCTTCTTGGATGTGGTCGCCGCGCTGGAGGAGATGCCAGCGATTGTCTGCCTCGCCTTTAAGGAGAAGAAGGCCGCGGACGCGGAGGACATAGGAAGAGGAAACAGGAATTGGGGATTTGGAATTCGGGTTGGCTGCCTGCTGGTTAGGTTTATCTGGGCCTGCTTCGTTGAAGTTTGGGTTGATAGGGGCATTGGGGCCGCCGCCAAGCCCGAAGAGGATGAGCAGCCCGAGTAATAATACTGCCGCAATAGCCCAGTACCGTAATGAGCCCCAATCAGCTCCGTTTTCCAAATTCCTGATTCCTAATTCCTTCTCCAGTTCAGCCCCCATCGAAGGCGCGGTGGCTCCCTCGACCAAGAGATCCAGATTGTTCCATGTGGCTTCCAGCATTTCGATCTCCTCTTTGAATTCAGGATGGTCGGTGATGTATTCGTTGAGCTCACGAGTTTCTTCCTCCGTGAGTTCGTCGTTCAGGCGATGTGTGATGAGTTCGCGTGCTTTTTCAATGTTCATGGTGTGCTCCGTGCGGGGCTATCGTGGACTCGACTCGCTGGGCTCGTTTGGTCTGAATGGGGGAGGCACAACACTCCAACACTCCATTCTTCATTTCAGTCCCCCCAATTCCTCTGCCAACTTCAGATGTGCTCGATGGATGCGCATCCGGACGGTATTGAGCGTCACGCCCATCACTTCCGCGGCGTCCCTGTAGCTCAAGCCCTGGAGCTTCACGAGGACCAAGGGCTCGCGAAGCTCTTCGGCGAGGGCATCGACCGCTCGGCGGACACGGGTGACCTCCTCGTTGGTCTCCGTTTCAGTGTCGGGGCCTGGGCGACTCGTAGTGTGTTCGTCCAGGATAGTGGAGGTTTCTTCGGACATGGTGTTCCTGCGTCTCAGATGATCCCGAAAAAGATTGGTTGCGATGCAATAGAGCCAAGTCTTCACAGAACTCCTCGCCTCAAAACGTTCCAGGCCCTTCAGGGCTCTTAGAAAGCAATCCTGTGTGAGGTCTTCGGCCAGTTGTTCGTGCTGGCAGCGGCGGGCCAGGTAAGACCGGATTGGCCCTGCATATTTCTGATACAGCGCGCAAAATGCCGTCCGTCTGGATGCCCCGTCCCCAGCCTGGAACTCGGCGACGAGTTCTGAGTCCGGCTTCGAATTGGATGCTGAATCCATGGAATTCCTCAGATGCTGAGGCGTAGACGGGCGAGAGCAAAGGTTGTTTCGGAAATTCTAATTTTCAGGAATGGGGAATTAGGAATCTCGGCAGGAAAGCCCCTCTGAAACAAGTATCCTTGTAACCCAACAGGCACCTCCCCGTCTATAAAGGCAACCGACCTGATCCCACATCTACACATGCGCAAGCAACTTCCCTTCATCCTGGCGTCTCTCAGCATTGCCGTCTGCTCGGTAGCTCTGCCAGCATTCCTGGAATCGGATTTCCCCGACGATCGGAAACCACAGCCACCCCAGCCTCCGCGGCCTATTCTCCCTCAGCCGGTTGAGAACGAAGTCGTTCGACTTATCACAGATTGCTCGGTTGGCACCCCTTACCACCATCGCGGGCTCGCCATCTTTCCGCTGACACTTCGGCATTCACTCGACAACCGTTCTTATTACACCCTGGATGATGCGATTGCTCGCGGCCAGATCGACGTCCGTGAAAGTGGTAGCGTGCCGGAAGTGATCATCACCAATCGGTCGGCACGGCGTGTGTTTGCGATGTCCGGCGAAGTGCTCATTGGCGGTAAACAGAATCGGATGATTCGCGAGGACGTGCTCTTACCGCCTGGCCGGGAAATCCGAGTCCCGGTCTATTGTGTTGAAAAGGGCAGGTGGGAAGGAGCGGTCACCGAACTTAAGACACAAGGCACGCTCACCCATCCGGCCCTGCGCTTCCAGGCATCAAAGAAGGCAAGTCAGGACGTGGTATGGAACGAAATAGCATCCTCAAACCGGAGTCTCTCATCGAAATCAGAGACCGAGGACTACCAGCAGATCTATTCAGACAGTAAGACCCGCCGTGAGCTCAGCGATTTCAGAAAAGCATTCGCTCCGATATGGCGTTTGAGCCCCGCGGGCGTGGTCGTTTGTCGATTCGGTCGCATCGTGGGCGCCGAGGTGTTCGGCAGCACCGAGCTTTACTCGCGCCTGCAGCACAAAATTCTCGATTCCTACGTCATCGACCGTCTTCATTACCCAGCCATAGAACATTTCCATCATCCTGGTATCCGCGAAATTGAAAACTACCTCGAACGAGTCCGTAACGCCCAATTCAGCTATGGAAACACGCCGGGGGAAGGTCGCTCTATCACATTGAGTGGTGCACTCAACGGTTCTGCGCTCTCGTGGAGCGGGACGGCCGTTCACGTGAGTCTTTATGAAAACGTGATGCGAATAATGAGTAATGAATAATCCGTAATACTGACCCCAACCACTGGAGAATCGAAAATGATTCGAAGCCTCGTCACACTTTTAGCACTCGTCGGCCTCCCCGCGGTTTCCGCCACCGGGATCATGATCCCGAAACCGGTCGGTATCCCGAACCTCGCCATCAGGAGCCACCGGGCCAGTGTCACGATTACTGACCAGGTGGCTCAGACCCATGTGGAGCAGGTGTTCCGTAACCATACCGATCAGCAGCTCGAGGCTACGTTTATATTTCCCCTGCCGGCCGGCGCCAGTGTATCTGAGTTTGCCATGATGATGAACGGCAAGCGCGTTGTTGGCGAAGTACTCGAAAAGGATCGGGCCCGGCAGATTTACACCGACATTGTCCGGCGTATGAAAGATCCCGGATTGCTCGAATACATGGGTTCGAATCTGTTCAAGGCCAGCATATTCCCCATCCCGCCGCGTGGGGATCAGAAGATTGAAATTACTTACAACGAAGTCATCACTCATGACACGGGCCTTGCAGAATACGTCCTCCCCATGAAGACTGGCGACAGGGCATCCACCACGCTCGAAGATTTCAGCATCTCCGTTGAGCTTAAGTCCAAGACACCGATCAAGTCCGTTTATTCACCCACGCATGCCGTCGACGTCGTAAAGAAGGGTGATCATGATGCCAAGGTCAGCTTCGAGCAGAACCAGGCCACCCTCGACCGGGATTTCCGTCTGCTCTACAGCGTGTCCGAGAAGGATTTTGGAGTAAACATCGTCACGCACCGCACCGCGGACAAGGATGGCTACTTGCTTTTGATGATTTCGCCCAAGGGAGAGGTGAAGAATGATGAAATTCTGCCGAAGGACGTCTGCTTTGTGGTTGATACTTCCGGCAGCATGAGCGGGCAGAAAATTGAACAGGCCCGAAAGGCGCTTCAGTACTGCATTAACAGCCTCGACGAGCGTGACCGGTTTAACGTCATCCGATTCAGCACGGACGTCGAACTCTTCCAGGAAACTCTGGTAACAGTAACCAAGAAGAATGTCGAGGCCGCGACTAAGTTCGTGGGTGATTTCGTTGCCCGCGGCGGCACGGATATCGACCTTGCGCTACGCAAAGCGCTCGAGATGAAGACGAATGAAAAGCGTCCGTACCAGGTCGTGTTTCTAACGGACGGAAAGCCGACCATCGGAACGACTGACCCCAAACGCATCATCGATAACATCAAGGAACAAGTCACCAAGGACATTCGTACGTTCGTGTTTGGGGTCGGCCACGACATCAACACCCACCTGCTCGATCAGATCGCGAGTTCATCGCGAGCGGCCACGCAGTATGTCTCTCCCGAGGAAGACATCGAGGTAAAGGTCTCTGCGTTTTTTGACAAGGTAAACGCGCCCGTGCTCTCGGACCTCAAGCTTAATCTAGGCGAGGTGCGCGCCTACGACATCTATCCAAAGGAACTGCCCGATCTGTTCAAGGGAAACCAGCTCCTGGTGCTGGCCCGCTTCCGTGAAAAGGGCGACTATGCCATCAAGCTCACGGGCGAGATCAACGGCAAACAACAGGAATTTGTCTACGAAGGCTCCTATCCCGAAGTCAACAAAGAGAACAAATACATCCCGCAAATCTGGGCCAATCGGAAGGTCGGTTACCTGCTCGATGAGATTCGTCTCAAGGGCGAGGACAAAGAATTAGTGAGCGAAGTTACTGCCCTAGGTAAAGAGTTCGGGATCGTCACACCGTATACCTCTTACCTGATTGTTGAAGATGAGAAGCAGGAGCAGATAGGGGGCATCCGGCGCAGTCGTGGACAATTTGGAGCTGGAGGACCAGATGTGCCCAATCTACCCAGGCCGGCAGGAGAAGGGGGTGCGAGAGAACGCAGAGAACTGGCAAAAGGGATTGAAATTGCACAGGGTGCCGAGTCTGTTGATGTGGACAGAACGGACATTTCCAGTGTGACTGTAGGTGCCCCCTTTTCCCCGAACGCGCGTGAGCTCAGGAAAAAAGCCGAACTTGTCAATGGCCTGAAACATGATTCGGGCAAGGACGCTGTGACCGCCAGCGAAGCCCTGCAATCCCTGAAAGAGCAGGAGATCGCTGATTCTGCTGGAGCGACCAGAATCACCGGTAGCGCCACCGCCCTTGGCCGCGCTTTCGAATGGAGCAAGGGCATCTGGACGGACTCCCAGTGGAAAACCGGAAACGAACCACTGAAGGTCAAATACCTCAGTGACGCCTACTTCAAACTGCTCACAAAGGACGCCGACCTGAAGGATGCCTTCGCCCTGGGTGAAAACGTCCTGGTCGTACTGAAATCCGGCAAAGCCATCCTCATCAGTGCTGAAGGTAAGGACGATTTGACTGATGCAGAGCTCGTCGGGCTCTTCACCAAGTAGCAACAAAGTCATACCAATCAGGGCCCGCGTCACTTTTGTGATGCGGGCCTTTTCTTGTAGGGTGCGGCGACTTGTCTGAGCATTTCTTTTTGTGAGGCATGGAAGAACAGAAAAGCGGTAACAAGTTACCGCACTCCATAGGATGTCCTACAGTGCCCTCCAACCCTCCAACCCTCCAACCCTCCACCACTCCACCACTCCATTCTTCTTCTCTTTCTTGGAACTCGACTCCCTCCAGCTCGGCTGTCTCATCTTCTGTGCGCTTCTTATCGGCGTGGCTAAATCGGGCTTTGCCGGTGGTATTGGCATCCTGGTAACTCCGCTTCTCGCGGTTGTCATGGATGCGAGTATGGCGCTCGGGCTCTTGCTGCCGTTGCTGTTCAGCGCTGACATCTTTAATTTTTATCATTACTGGAAGCAGTGGGAGAAGAGCTCACTGGTGATGGTCGTGCCGGGAAGCGTGCTGGGTGTGGTGCTGGGATGGCCCCTTCTGCATCATCTGAAAAATAGTGGTGGGGATACGGACTATCTGGCCAAGGCTATCGGTGTGACCGCGCTCGTGTTTGGGCTGGTCACCCTTTACAAGGATTTGAAAGGCAAGCTGGATTTACCGTTCAGGCCTGATGCGTGGCATGGGCTGCTTGCCGGGGCTACGGCTGGCATGATATCGACCATTGCGCACCAGGGCGGGTTGATTACCCAAATGTACCTGCTGCCGCAGCGGCTTTCGCCGCAGGCCTTCGTGGCCAGTACGACGGTCATTTACTTCGCGATCAACCTGTCGAAGTTCCCCATCTACCTTGCGGAAGGCGTTCTTGATTTAAATCGCACTCTCTATGCGGCCGCTCTCATCCCGATTGTTTTTGGCGGGTCGCTGATCGGGAAGTATCTGAATAAGAAACTCTCGCCTGAGTTTTTTACCAAGATCATCATCGTTTTCGTGATGTTAACCGCGGTCAAGCTGCTGTGGGGCTAAGCGGCTGTAAAGCGACTCATCCCTCCATTCGCCAGGGTTCTGATGGATTGTGCATTGGCTGCTCATCGAGTCGAAGTCCCGAACATTCCGGTTTTTCGTAGCGGCTGAAATGTGCACCCAGCCGATTCTCCAGTTCCCTCACGACAACTTCTGAGTCCGCGTCTTCCGCAATGTTTTTTGCTTCACGCGGGTCGTTTATCAGGTCGTAGAGTTCGTCCGCATGGTCGATTCCGTTGGGCCCGACATAGCGTTTGATGAGTTTATGAGTCTTTGTGCGGATGATGCGCGCATTGCCGTATTCTCCGAAGAATGCATCCCGCCAATCTTGTTCCTGGCCGCTGATGAGCGGCAGGTATGAACTGCCCGGGCAATCAATTTCCTCGATTGTCTCGGCCGACGGGCTGGCCCCGGCGGCCTCCAGCACGGTCTGGAAAAGATCGATGTGGTCTACCAGCTCATTACATTCCCGGCCCGCCGTAATTCTTCTCGGCCAGGATAACAGACATGGCACGAGGATGGATTCCTCAAGGAAATTTTGCGGTACCGTACCGTTACCTTTGAGGCGTGTGCCGTGGTGGCCCATCATCAGGCCGTGGTCCGCGGTGTAGATGACGAGCGTGTTATCAAGCTCGCCGGTCGCTTCAAGCTCATCAAGCAAGCGACCCATCTGCTCATCAATTGCGGTGACTGCCGCGTAATACTGGGCAAGCGACTCACGGAAAGCCGGGTCGTCGTAATCCTCAACCCGAAACCTGGAGTCTCCGTGGCAATCCGGGAATGGCTCTCGAGGTATTTCATCAAAAGTGCACTGTCGGTAATGGTCGACAAGGCGTTCCGGCATGTCCTTGTGCGGCGTATGAGTATTTACGTACCCGACAAACGCAAAGAAGGGCCGCGCCTGATCTCGATTTCGCAGGAATTGAATTGTGCGGTCAGTAATAAGCTGGCTTTGGTGGCCTTCCTGTTCGACGAGCTCGCCCTCATCTGAAAACCGCTGCATGCCCTTATGCGGGTACTGGGCGTCGTAATAGCTGAACCAACGGTCGAACCCCCGGTGCGGCTTCCAGCTTTGGTTACAGTGCCACTTGCCGGTGAGCGCGGTCTGATACCCGGCATTCTGCAGGAGCTGGCCGATGTTGGTCTGGTGGTAGATACCGGGATGCTTCAAACCTTCTTCACGTTCGCGTATGTAATCATGAATTCCATGTTGGGACGGCAGCCGGCCGGTGAAGAAACTCGCGCGTGCCGGAGAGCAGACCGGAGTCGGCGTAAACGCACGATTCATCTTCACGCCGGTGCGTGCCAGGTAGTCCATAGTGGGCGAAAGGATCTCGGTCGTTCCATAGCAATTGGCAGCCCACTGGCCATGGTCATCGGTCAAGAAGATGAGAATGTTCGGTTGAGACATGGTCAAGGATTTATGGGTAAGTGGAGAATGGAATGATCTAATGAAGAGGCTTGGAATGTTGCAGAGGTGAGTTTGCAGTAATCCTTCAAGCGCCGCTGATCCGTTACAGTGATCACTGTAACACCGATCACTGCAATGAGCGCACCCACCGCATATTCCCGCATTACAAAACCCTGGTTCCTCATTCCAAGCCTGATCCCGCCAATTCAACTGGAAGCCGTACATAAATCCATTTAGGCTTCGCGTCCCACCAAGCCCTGAACCGCCTCAACAGACTGTCCCGGCATCCTTGAACCAACTGGCATGGGCCGAAAGTGCCGTTGGAACAATGTGCCTGGTTCTTCTCTCGAAAGCGCAGGAGCAGTTTATGAATGGGATCAGATTTGGTCTGGCGGCCATGGCGATCAGTTTTCTTGTTATCGGGTGCCGTAGCCCTAAACCGGCACGGACGGGCATGCGAACGCAGGCGAAACCGAATTACTCAAAGCCACTGCCGCCGGGAATGGTAGCGCTTGAGAAGATCACCAATCCCGCTGAGCTTCCTTACTTTGGCCCGGGCCTGCACGACAAGCAGCTCCTCCTGGAATCCATCGAATTCAGCCAGGGCTATTTCCGAAAGCCGTCATCATTGCGCTACTTCCCATACCTGGACATCACACATGACCGGGCCCAGCAGTCCCTTGAGGAGTTCAAGATTCTGCTCATGAACAGTGACAAAGAAACGCAGTTTCATGAGCAGATCGTTTCTCATTTCGATGTCTACCGCTCGGTTGGCTACAACAACCAAGGGACGGTTTTCTTTACCGGATACTGTGAGCCGATCTACCAGGGCAGACTTACGCCGACTGCCGAATTCCGCTATCCCCTTTACAAGCTTCCCGCTGACCTGGTCAAAGATCCCGAGGGAAAACCGCTCGGACGCCGAACCGCGACCGGCGAAATAGTGCCCTATTACAACCGCCAGAAAATTGAGAGCGAAGACCTGCTTCGCGGCCAGGAACTCGTCTACCTTAAGAACAAACTGGAAGCCTTCATCGTTCATGTTCAGGGCTCGGCACGTATCAAGCTTTCCGATGGAAGCGAATATCGCGTCGGCTACGCTGGCAAGACGGATCACCCCTATACGAGCATTGGCAAAGAGTTGGTCAAGGATGGAAAGATCCGCGAGAACGAAATGTCGCTTTCAGCCATCAAGCAGTTTTTCGCCTCACATCCGGAAGAACTCGACCATTATCTTTACCGCAATGAATGTTTTGTTTTCTTCACACAAACAGAGGGCGGGCCATACGGCTCGATCGGTGTACCTGTGACGCCCTATCGAAGCATTGCCACGGATAAGAGTATCTTCCCTCGGGGCTGCCTGTCTTTCATGAAGACGAACGTTCCAACCTTCAAACAAGGCGGCATTCTGAGCTATCGGAAATTCGAAAGCTTCGCGCTGGATCAGGACACGGGCGGGGCAATCCGCAGCCCCGGACGGGCGGATATTTTCGTAGGTACAGGACCGGAAGCGGAAATTCTTGCCGGCCGCACTCAAGCGGAAGGCCAGCTCTATTACATCTTTGTGAAGGATGGGAAAACGAGTGGCGCCGGCACTTTTGATGTGACGCCGGTGGCCCGGAACACGCAATGATTCGAAAGTGCGTTTCCGGGAAACTGTGTTGGTCTGCTCGCAGAAAAATCCAAGCCAGTCTTCGACGCTGAGTTGGCTGCTGGCGAAGTCCACGCTGTCAGTCTCATTCGAGGGTGGTCCCCCACCTTGAGGCGATATCTATAACGCGCCGCAGCAGAGCGGCACCGCAATTTCCTGTGGAGATACAAATTGCCGAATTGGGCACAGCAGCAATACTTCCAACTGATCTGAATTCCCCTCCGCTGGAAGAGATTCATGCCGAAGTCTTCTTTATCAATCGTTCTCTGCTATCTGCTCCTTGCCCACCCTTCATTCACGGTTGCTGAGCCCTCTCAACAGGACATCGAGTTTTTCGAATCGCGCATCCGTCCGTTGTTCGCTGAACACTGCTTCAAGTGCCATTCGACACAGGCGGAAAAACTCAAGGGAAAGCTTTACCTCGACAGTAAGGCCGGGCTGTTAAAGGGCGGCGAATCCGGGGCACTCTTCGTTCCCGGCGAGCCGGACAAGAGCCGAATCATCGAAGCGGTGCGATACAACAATCCCGATCTGCAGATGCCGCCCAAGTCGAAGCTCTCCGACAAAGCGGCGAACGACCTGATCGAGTGGGTCAGGCGAGGCGCTCCATGGTCAAAGGAAGACGGCCCCCAAATGGCGCCATCCAGGAGTGACTTTGACTTTGCCAAACGCCGCTCAGCGCAGTGGTGTTTCCAGCCCCTGAAGGAAAGTAAGCCACCCCAGACGAAAGATAACGCCCAGAGCGAAATCGATCGCTATATTTTGAAGAGGCTGGAAGAGGAAGGCCTCGTCGCAGCTCCCAAGGCGGACAAACTTACTCTCATTCGTCGCGCTAGCTTTGATCTTACTGGCCTGCCGCCCACGCCAAAGGAGGTCGAAGCTTTCTTGAATGATGAATCACAGAATGCATTCGAAAAGGTCGTCGACCGTCTTCTTGAGTCCCCACACTTTGGCGAGAAGTGGGCTCGGCACTTTATGGACCTCGTCCGGTATGCGGAATCCAGAGGGCACGAATTCGACCCGAGCCATCCAAATTCGTTCGAATATCGCGATTACCTGATACGTGCACTGAATGAAGACGTGCCTTACGACCAGTTCGTAAAAGAGGCTGTGGCGGGAGATCTGCTCCCCAATCCGCGCAAACATCCAACAGAAGGCTGGAACGAATCGGTGCTTGGTACTGGTTTCTGGTTTTTCGGAGAATGGGTGCATTCGCCGGTCGATATCCGAGGGGATGAATGCGATCGCCAGGCCAATATGGTGGATGTCTTCTCGAAGACTTTCCTCGCTCAAACCCTCGCCTGCGCGAGATGTCACGACCATAAGTTTGATGCAATTCCACAGACCGATTTTTATGCGATCTCCGGTTTCATTCAGAGCTCCGCGTACCGGCAAGTTCGGTTCGAGACAGTCGAACACAACACAGCCATCGCCATAGCGCTGAATGCCCTGCGTAAGAAGCATGGGCCAGAGGTTTTGAAAACCTTCGCCACGGCGAACGCACAGGTCATCAATAATCTTTCAACTTACCTGCTGGCATCTCGTGAGATTCTGCAATCTGATGTCGAATTCAGCAGCGGTGAACTGGAGGTTTTCGATAGCTTCGAAAGCGGCACTTATGACGGGTGGACAGTCGAGGGAAAAGCGTTCGGAGATCGCCCAATGACCAGGGAGACGACGGCCCACTATCAGGGAGAGATCCGTGAGATTGGCAAGTTTTATGTGAACACCCACAACCAGCGGCTCAGGGACAAAGTCGCCCATTCCGATCAAGAAACCGGCAAGCTGACTTCGAGGAAGTTCAACATCCAACACAACTTTATCACCTTCATGGTCGGCGGAGGCGGTCATGCCGACAAGACCTGTATAAATCTCATTATTGATGACAAAAAGGTGATCTCTCAGACCGGTTTCAACCACAACACCATGCGACTGCATCGCTGGGATGTTCGCCGGTACTCAGGCAAGACCGCGCAGTTGCAGATAGTGGATGAAGTTACCGGAGGTTGGGGAAACATCGGTATTGACCACATCGTTTTTCAGAAGGCCGCGGATGACAAAGCTTTCTATGCCAGTCGGCAGATCGCCAGAGCCCCCAAGCCTTCTGAAGTGGCGGTCGCCGGTGAGAAGGAGGAAGACCTCCTGAGCGAATTGAAGGAGGAGGAAAAGGCTGCACAAAATCCCGAAGTCAGCCCATTCGAAACCCTGTTGAAAAAAACGGCTGCAAAATTTCAGGTGGAACCCAAAAGGTTGGAGTCCTTCGTGTTTGCCGTTTTGGGTGCCAAAGATGATCCAAACAATCCGCTCCGTTCCTGGGGGATGGTTGCAGAGAACAAGAAACCGGACGCACAGCAGTTTGCTACGGCGGCGGCGGCCTTTCCCTTCAAACCGGACTTGAAGAAGTCTGCCGAAACTGGATCAAAGCACCCCTCAATAGAGAACGGCGAGGTTGTCGAGGATTACACAAGTGCAGCGTTCGAATGGGTGCAGGATGGTCTTGTGTTCGGCGAGGGCCCTGTTCAGGCCGGGGATTTGGTCTTTGGCGAAAGTGCTTTGAAGCCGATCGTTGGGATTCATGCATTTCCGGCGGCCTTTGCCGATCCGCTATGGTCACGGTTGGAAATCGCCCCCGGTACGGAAGGCGAACCGGGTTCATTGGGCCAGTTTCAGAGAGCCGGCCGTACACTGCGAACGAGAACCTTTACCTTGAAACACAGCAATATGAGCTACCTCGTCAGAGGCGAAGGCCATGCCTTGGTGGTTGTCGATTCGCACCGCATGATTCAGGGCCCGCTTCATGGCCGCCTCGTGAAGAGAATCGACATTAAGGAATCTACCCCGAGATGGACTTCTCAAGACTTACGTACTGACTACCAGGGACATCGTGTGCACGTCGAATTCATTCCGGACAAGGACAAAGAATTCGCCATCTACATGATTGCACAGGCGGACTCCCCCATAAATGTGGTTCCCATCTCTGCCCCGGAAGTGGCGCCTCAGTTTCCACAGGAAGGAATGGATACCTCGGAGAAATTGGCAATGGCATACCAGAGCTACTTCAGCAGTGCGATAGATGCCCTGCAGCGCGGGCAAAAGATTGCGACGCCCATCATGGACTGGTTGCTTTCAAACTCCGATTTACTCTTGGATGAGAAGGTCATGCTGGCCTCCTCTTCACTGAAATCATTCTTTCAAGAACAGTCGGAACTCATTGGAAAGATAAAATTCAAATCGCGCACTGCCCCGGCTATGTGGGATGGCACTTCCGAGGACGAACTGCTCCTGGTCCGCGGCAATCATAAAACTCCCGCGGAAACCGTCGCTCGCCGATTCATGGCCGCGTTTGTCGGTGAGGAGGCACAGAAATACCAGGGCAGCGGACGCCTCCAACTTGCCCAAACTATGACGGACCCCAATGCTACGCCCATTCTTCCACGGGTCCAGGTAAATCGAATCTGGCATCACCTCTTCGGACGCGGCATCGTCCCGACGGTGGATGACTTCGGCAACATGGGCCAGCCGCCAACCCATCCGGAGCTACTCGATCATCTGGCAAGTCGCCTGATCGCTATTGGCTGGTCGACCAAGAAGCTCATCAAAGAAATCCTGCTTTGCGACACCTGGCAGATGTCAAGCCAGCCAGACAAGGGGGACGAAATAGACCCGACAAATAAGCTTTACCACCGTATGGCCATCCGCCGCCTTAATGGCGAATCGGTCCGCGATTCTATTCTCAGTATCAGTGGTCGGCTTGATCGCAAACTGTTCGGTCAGAGCGTCCCGGTCTTTCTCTCTGACCAGATGCAGGGCCGCGGCCGACCGCGTGGCGGGCCGGTCGATGGTGACGGTCGCCGCAGTGTATACCTAGCGGTTCGGCGAAATTTTGTCTCATCGTTCCTGAAAACTTTCGATACGCCGACCCCGTTCAGCAGCATGGGGCGTCGCAATGTGTCCAACGTGCCGACCCAGGCCCTGATTCTGATGAACGATCCTTTCGTGGTCGGTCAGGCAAAACTTTGGGGACAGAATCTTGCCAGGCAATCGGATAAGACACCCGAAAGTCGCATCCAGGACATGTACCTCACCGCTTTCGGTCGACCTGCCTCCGAGGTCGAATTATCCAACGCCCAGTTATTCCTTGATTCACAGGCAAAACTGTATTCTCAAGATGTTAATTCCCCTGAAGTGTGGGCCGATTTCGGACACGTCCTGATGAATGTGAAAGAGTTCATTTACCTGAACTGAACTCATGTTTTTGAATCCCGACGAAAACAAATCACTGAACGGCAACACGCTGCCTTTCTGGATGGATCTGGTTCTTGCCATTGCGGGCGCGGGAATGATGGTGCTTTCCTGGCCGGATTTTGATTTTGAATTTCTGGCCTTTGCAGCCCTGGCGCCGCTGCTGGTCCGGCTTCCAGACATCCCCACCAGAAATGCGTTCCTCTGCAGCTTGGTATGGGCATTCTTCTACAACCTCGGATGCATTTACTGGCTGTTTCCTGTGGCCGGCCTGGGGACGGTTGGCCTCGCTCTGCTGTTCAGTTTCCCTCCGGCCATCTGTCTGAGCATCGTGAGATGGGTCATTCAACGCAAGCCAAGGTTTGGCTGGCTGCTGCTGCCGTTCTTGTGGACGTCGATCGAGTATTCGCAAGCCTCGTTTCCGGTCACATTCCCCTGGTTCCTTCTCGGCAATTCGCAATACCTGAACCCAATCACGCAGGTAAGCTCGATTACCGGAATCTACGGCATGAGTTTCCTTATCATGGCCACTAATGTGTGCCTCGCGGTCTGGGTCAGAAAATATGTTCAGAGGAAAGACCGGGAGCGTGTGTCCAGAGTAACCGGGATCGTCACGATCTGTTTTGTGCTCATGTTGACGTGCCTGTTTGTATGGGGACGGGCAAGAAAGGCACAAAGCGCTTCAGGCGAGCCGGCCTCCATTGCTCTGCTGCAGGGCAATTACGACCATCTCGATAAGTGGAATCAGAAGAATCTCTCAAGAATTCTCAACGACTATTCGGAACTCAGCGAAAAGGCCGGACGCCAGCAGCCCGACCTCGTAGTCTGGCCTGAAACAGCCATCCCGCAGATCATTAATACTGACACGACACCACCAGATGAGAATGAAGGGTGGCTGCGGCAGAACTCGCGCCGAATCGTAGAAGAATCGGTTCTTCTGTCCGGCTCATTTTCCCTCGTGGGTGCATTACGCGCTCCATCGGATCCTGATACGGAGGGTAACTACAACACCTCCTACCTCTTTGACAAAGGCGGCAAACTCACAGAGCAGGAGTATTACAAACGCAATCGTGTTCCTTTCGGTGAATATGTGCCGCTGAACAAGATTCTCTTTTTCGTAGATATCGTTTCAGCAGGCGCTGCCATCTTTTTGAAAGGAGAACGCGAAACCGTTTTCGAGATCCCGTGGCGCGAACGTTCCCTGAAATTTGGGGTGTTGATCTGCTATGAATCGCTCTTCCCCCACATGGGGCGCGAGCATGTGGCAAATGGTGCAGATCTGCTGGTAGTTACCTCCAATGATTCGTGGTACGGCAAGACGACCATGCCTCATCAGATTTCTGCGCTGGCGGTGATAAGAGCGATCGAGTGTGGGGTACCGATGGTGCGTTCAGCGAATACCGGCCTGACATTGTGGTGCGATGCCCGCGGAAACATTCAGGAGGTACTCAAGGATGAGCAAGGTGAAAGTCTGTTCGTGAAAGGGTACCTGATGGCTCACCCGAGAATGGAAAACCTGAATACGGCGTACGTAAGATATGGGGATGCTTTTGCATGGCTTTGTGTAACGGTAACCGTCGCGATACTTATGTCGATGATCGTGGGCTCCAAGCCGCTGGCGCGTCGGGGCGTGGGGGAAGATGAACTGGAAGTTGAGGAATGAGGCAAAGAGTGCAGCCGCACTGACTGCCGCTGGACATTTCGTTTTCCATATTTCTCCATCTTCCGTTTCTGGCATCATGGAAGGCATACACTGGCAGGCATATAATCGACGCCTTTCATTGACGATTACGAGGTCATCTTGGCGAATACAGAAGTCCAGCCCAAGCTGGGGCCCCAGCCAAAATCGAGTGCAGGTTCAAGCCAGAGCCGCGGGATTGCCGCTGTCGGAGCGCTTCGCCTGCTGGAGCAGTTGGAACTCATGCGGGAACAGGGCACAGGAGATGTGCAAAAGTACCTGCAGCTCCTCTCGCGGACGGCTATGGACCCAATATCGATATTTCGGTCCGCAGAGGCGCAACGCTCATTCGTGACCTTATTGACGTACGAGCCAAGGAACGTCGCCATCTCGGTGAGATGGCCGACGCTATCAATCAGCTCATCAAGACATCAAAAGAATCGGATGGCTCCTGGCCCCAAGCCGATGTTGAACTCAAACAGGCAGCAAAGAGCCCAGAGGATCAGCAGACTGGTGACATCCTGGAAAATTTGCGCCAGGCGATACAGCGGTTTATCGATTCGTACCTCAACACCATTCTTCAGACCCTTCGCCAGCCCCTGAAGAACTCGGAGCTGTCATCCTTGCTCGGCCACTACCTGAGTTCTGGTGAAAAGGAAGGGGACGCTGCCGCAAAGTCGTCGCTCGAATCCGAGGTCCTGGTCGAGATTCTTCAGCAGAAATACGGCAACATTCTTCTGCTCATCAAGCAGATCCTCGGGGCCGGTGCTATGTCACGTTCAAGCAGGGTCCTTTTGAATTCGTTTGAAGAAATCAATGAAGAGTTTCCATCATTCCAGGACGATGAGGCCGGAAAGAATCACCTGCTCTCGACAACGCAGGTAGACCCGTATCTGGGTAACGATCTGAAGAATGCCATAGCGCAGGTCGAGAGCCTGGACTGGAAAACCGGCATTCACGCCAAGATCAGCAGTAAGGCTCCTGAGGAATCCTCAGCATCCATAGAAGTTGTCTCCGGTACACGACAATTGCCGCCTCTGCTGGCGATGTCGAAAAATATTTACAAGACCCGTGCCGCCAAAATCCTGGATATCGAAGCTGGCTCGCTGGCACCGGGTGAGCGCGATCTGCTCGACGACAACCTTGAATACATCCACAGGATTTGGAAGGAATCGTTAACCTGGGAGCCGCACCCGAACTACGAACAGCTTCGGTATTTCAGAGACCACGTCGTTCGCCTGCTTACCACCGGGCATACCATGGAGCTTCTGTTTCGAAGCTATCGTGAAGTGCATCGGTACGAAGCCAGTGACATCTACACGCTGGATACACAGAAACTGCTTGCGATCCCGTCGGTCAAAGAAATCGTATGCCTCTTGCTCTACCCGAAACTAGCGCGCATCCCGGGGCTCAACGCGCGCGCATTTGAATCTCTTCTCGGCAAACAATACAGCGTGCTCATGAAATGCTGTCGGGAGATTTCCTCCATGGATGTTTTCCTGCATGATGACTGGCCTGAAAGCCTGGAATCCTTTCTCGAAAAATTCAATGCCACTTATTTCACTTTGAGAGAGGAAGAGCAGAGCGCGGTGCATAAATTCCTGAAAATTATCCGCCGGCCGTGGTAGGCCAACGGAACATGGGCAACGGTATCCAGGAACGCCGAAACATTCAGCAAACGTAACTGCTCCGGGCCGAATCTTTCTTACTCTTAATTTTGCTTTTGATCTCCCCTTTTTGCTCTTTCTAGTAGCATGTGAAGGCAATGTCGTGGAGTGGAAAGTCCTGAAGAGAATGGCTTGGAACAGATGAGAAAACCGGAGAAAAGCAAGATTAAAAGTAAGAGCCTGCACCTCTCGATAGCTACCAACAAATAAAACAGTTACCAACAAACTAAAATATGTCTTCCGATACATTCAACCTGCCTCCAAAGCTCGCCACACAGGAGGCAATCACCAGGCACTTGTGGCAAAAAGATCCTCGCCGTACCTATCTTAGCGCGCCGAATTTGCGCCTTCAGAATTATCTATTCGTCCTCTCATTCGTGACTATCGTCACGCTGATGGTCTATTGGTACTTCATGCCATTCTTCATCACGGAGAAAATGCTACTGGAACGATTAGTTGACCGGGACTTCGGGGGCCTCGAAAAGAAAGTAGATTCTACATACCAATTGGCGGCCGAGGTGCAGAAACTTGTAAAGGTTAATGAACACTTCACAAATCTCGCCGCGGACCTGCAGAATTCAACAGTCGGCAGCCTCGCAAAACTCTCAAAAATGGAGTCCTCCCTGGGTGAATATCAAAACCTGAAAAAGGCAATGGAAGGCGAAGTGCTGGGCCTGCGTGACAAAATAAAACAAATGGAAGAGGAGCAGGGGGCCTCGATGCCAAAGCTCCAGGCCAAAATGATTGCCCTCAAGTCGCTCAGCAAAGTAACCGCGGGCGCCTTCTATGCCGCGGCTGAGGCGGTCGAGAACCCACCGGAGACTAAAGAGGAATGGCAACAAAGCCTTACCAGTCTACAGGGAGTTGTTACCAGCCTGAAAGAGAGCGCGGCAGCGCAGGAAGACGAAGTAGGAAAAAGACTATTTGAAGAAGTCGGAACGACTCTCGCCCGCGTTGCCGGCGTGCAGAGGGCTCGTCAACTGCGGACCGCATACATCGACAATATCAACACCCAGATCATGGGGCCGAAGCTGAGTGAGCAACTCAAGACATACAGAAAGGAATTTGAAAGAGCCATGACCCCAGTCATGGCCGCTGAAGTCCTCGCTGCCACCGCGCAA
>JAQBXN010000227.1 GCA_027625095.1 Planctomycetota bacterium
CGGCCCGCCGAAACAGACACAAACCGCCTCTTCGATTTCGGCGCCGAAAGGCATTTCGATGGAAGGTATGCGCCACGTCACCGGCAGGCTTGAGCCGGCCATAAATGCGAAGCCGAGACGCCTCGAAGTCTCAACCATTTCGACAGCCCAGTCCCAGTTCCAGGAGATATGCTTGTCATTAAATATGGGAGCGGTGCGGCCAGTCTTCTCGTAGATCTCGACGATCTTCATGAAGAGTTCATAACGTGGATAAAGGTATTGCTTCTTGTCATTCTGGCCGTACTCGCCGTGCTCCCCGATAAGCAGAACGCCGTCCACAGCGAGAGTCTCCCCGCCGAGCATGAGGGCGTCGGATACGGTTTCACAGAGTTTCATGGAGGGGAACTCTTCGGCCCGACTCTTGGATAAATCCTTCTCATGAAACTGATCCATGTAAAGCGACACGAGTTCCATCTCGGGGTGATGATGTCTTCCTGCCCAGCCGTAGCCCTCAAGAAAACGATCCACGATATGCTGGGTGTGCGAATACTTGAAGAAGGCGGTAGCAATAGCAGCGATTTTCATTGGTCTATGGTTCAGGATTCAGGATTCAGAAGTCTACAATCGTGGTCTCCACGCTCCGCGGGGAGTCTTCTTTCTTCTTTCTTCTTTCTTCGGTCTTCGGTCTTCCTTCAGGATTCAGGGCTCAATACCCATTCAGTTGATCTTGTGTTCCAGAGCGAATGGTTTGCTGAAAACGCATTGCTACGGAGTAGTGCATGGGATGCGGATGGACTGTTCGAAACTTGAGACCTGAATCCTTTATCGGCGACGGTTGCAACTCTTGGGCAGCCTCATGTTAAATACACGGCCTGTTATTCGGACGTTTATCCGTTAAGCCTCATGTTTCAACTAGCTCCGGCACCCATTCTTACAGTTCTGACCGAACCATTCCGTCTGGCTGTGCTCGTCGCCCTAGCGGTGACCACCTTGTCCGGGCTGCTGATCATAATTCTTGCCAGGGTCAGGAAGGTGGCTGAACAGGTCACGCCCCCGAGGCTGGCCACGTTACGCAAAGTGGTTTACTCGGTGACTGCCGTGGCGATAGCCGTCAGTGGTTTTACGGGTCTGTCGGAAGGAATGATATCCGGCTGGGCCTTGTGGTGGCACATGGCAGTAGCGCCCTTGATTATTTCAGGGATTCTTATGGTCGGTTTGTTAGGAGCCGAAAGGGCCAGCCTGCGGAGCCACGCGTACTGCGCTCGAAACATCATGTTCTGGCTCACACTTTCACTCTCTGTTGTGGCCATTGGCTCGATCCTTCTCTGCATGCTTCCGGTATTTGGATCGGACGACCAGGCAACACTCTACAAACTCCATAAATACTCAGCCTTGTTCCTGCTTTGCGCATTTGTTCTTCATCTGTGCGGATGCATACCGGGCAAGCCGGAGAAAGAATCCGGGATCGGAAAACCGGATTCAGAAAGCCCTCATTCAGAGTCAAAGCCTGCCGAGCGGTTATCTTCAAACGACTACGAGATCTCTGGAAGTTAGAGAATACGTATTACGTTTTGCTCAATACTCATTACTACAAACCATGCGCAGCCTCCTGATTGCCCTGCTTGCTGTTTCTATCGTTAGTTCCTTGCCAGCCGAGACCCTTCCGAATGTAGTCGTCATCTTTATCGATGACATGGGTTATGCGGATATCGGGCCGTTCGGCGCCGAAAGCTACTCCACTCCGCACCTCGACCTGATGGCAAAAGAGGGCATGAAATTTACGGACTTTCAGGTGTCCTCTGCGGTGTGTTCCGCATCACGGGCCGCGCTGCTTACCGGATGTTATCACCGGCGAGTCGGCATCAGCGGCGCGCTCGGGCCAAAATCTCCTATTGGACTCAGTGCAGTCGAGATGACGATTGCAGAGCTATGCAAGCAGAAGGGTTACGCAACAGCCTGCTTCGGTAAATGGCATCTGGGCAGTCACGAAAAGTTTCTGCCGCTGCAGCACGGTTTCGATGAATACCTTGGTCTGCCGTATTCCAACGACATGTGGCCTTACCATTCCCGCTTTGCGAATCTGCCTCTCGATGATCCCAAACGGCGTATGGCATATCCCGATCTCCCTCTGTTCGATGGCAACAGAATTATCGACGACAACGTAACCGCCGAAGACCAGGAACAGCTCACCACAAAATACACCGAAAGGGCGGTCGACTTTATCAATCGCAACAAAAACAATCCGTTCTTCCTCTACGTTCCGCACAGCATGGTGCACGTGCCGCTCTATGTTTCGGACAAGTTCAAAGGCAAGAGCGAGAGAGGACTGTTCGGTGACGTTGTCATGGAAGTCGACTGGTCAGTTGGCCAGATCCTTGGCGCGCTCAAAACGAACGGAATCGACGAAAAGACACTCGTAATCTTTACTTCGGACAACGGCCCCTGGCTCAACTATGGCGATCATGCCGGCTCGGCCAAACCGCTTCGCGAGGGTAAAGGGACAATGTTCGAGGGAGGATGCCGCGTACCGACGGTGATGCGCTGGCCGGGCAGGATTCCTGCCGGGAAGTCCTGCAAGGAGCTGGCATCGACCATCGATATCCTTCCGACCGTAGCAAAGCTCATTGGTGCGAATCTGCCGGGGCACAAGATCGACGGAAAGGATTTCCGGCCCCTGATGTTCGGTGAGCAGGACGCCCAATCGCCACATGAAGTTTTCTACCACTACTACGGTGGTGGCCAGTTACAGGCGGTTCGTGACAGACGTTGGAAACTTCACTTCCCGCACTCGTATCGCACCCTTGATGGGCGAAAAGGAGGGACTGGCGGACAGCCGGTAAGTTACTCCGAGGGGAAAATCGGGAAGGAGTTATTCGACCTGGAGTCCGACGCCAGTGAATCGATGAATGTGATAGAGAGGCATCCTGAAATCGTTGAGCGTCTTGAGAAATATGCCGAAGCGGCGCGAGACGATTTGGGTGACAGCCTCTCCAAAAGGCCAGGAAAGGGGATACGGCCTCCCGGCCGATTAGAGCCGGGAGACAAGCGCACGTTTTGAGAGGAGATCAGCGTGGAGATTCCCGCCGCAACCAAATCAGAAGAACTCCAACGGATGGCAAACAGATACAACGGATGGATCTGGAATCTGTTCTTAAATCCGTTGTATCGGGCCATCCGTTGGAACAACCAAGAGGACACGCGCCTCGCACAGAAGTTTCGAAAGAAGTCTCTACATGCACTCCGCGCAGGTTCAGAATAAATCTCTTCAATACAACGAACAGGGGCATGCATGATTCCAACCCTCTATCTCCTCTTATCTGTCCTCTATGCAGAATGGCCTTCAGACGAATGGGCAAAAAGTAGCCCTGCTGAGATGGGAATGGATGCTCAGCAGCTTGGGGTAGCAAAGGACTACGCTCTAACCGGAGGGGGATCCGGCCTTGTCATTAAGGGAGGCAAGGAGGTCTTCTCGTGGGGAGATCAACGGAGATGCTACGATCTCAAGTCTTCGACGAAGTCCATCGGCGTGACCGCGCTCGGTGTTGCCGTCGGCGACGGAAAGATGCGGCTGGAGGACAAAGCGGCGAAGTTTTATCCGGACATCGGAAAGGAGGTGGCATCGAATGCCGATCCTGACTGGCTCAGTGAAATCACGCTCCTTCATCTGGCGACGCAGACGGCCGGTTTTGACAAGAAGGGAGGCTTTTCAAAGATGCTTTTCCGACCGGGCACGGCCTGGTTTTACAGCGACGCCGGGCCGAACTGGCTGGCTGAATGTATCACGCTGGTTTATCAGCGAGACATGAGTGAACTCCTGTTTGAAAGAGTTTTTACCCCTATCGGAATCACGCCCGCCGACCTGACCTGGCGAATGAACAGCTATCGGCCCAAACAGATTGAGGGAATCACCCGTCGTGAATTCGGCTCAGGTATCCACGCCAACGTTATTGCGATGGCACGTATCGGATACCTCTATCTCAATCGCGGCAAATGGAAAGACAGGCAACTGATTCCTGAGTCGTTCGCCGCCGCCGCCGGGTCGACGGTATCCAGCTTCAAAGGGTTACCGGAACACGCATCGTCATCCGGCTTTGGCGACGCTTCCAATCATTACGGCCTGCTCTGGTGGAACAATGCGGATGGCACCTTGAAGGGCGTGCCCCGGAACGCCTACTGGTCGTGGGGACTCTACGAAAGCCTGATTTTTGTCTCTCCGGATGATGACCTCGTGGTTGCCCGAGCGGGTAAATCATGGCAGGGACAATCCACACACTATGGTGTGTTACAGCCTTTCTTTGGTCCGCTCCTCGGGTCGTTGAAGGGCAAGGCGAAGGAGCGGGAGCCAACAGACGTCGGACTCGACAAAGGTGCTTCTCGATACCCCAACGCTCCTTATCCGCAAAGTGCCGTCATTCGTTCCGTCGTATGGGCTCCGCCTGACTCCATCGTTCGAAAGGCCGGGGGCAGCGACAACTGGCCTGTCACCTGGGGTGACGATGACGCCCTCTATACGGCCTATGGCGATGGGTCGGGTTTTGAGCCAAAGGTGAAAGGGAAATTGAGCCTGGGCCTGGCAAAGGTGATGGGAACTCCCGAGAACTTTCAGGGCATCAACATCCGCTCTTCCACCGGTGAACAGATTGGAGACGGTGTCAGCGGAAAAAAAGCCAGCGGCATCCTCATGGTTGACCGTGTGCTCTACATGTTCGTCCGCAACGCGGTCAACTCGCAGTTGGCGTGGTCGGAAGATTCCGGCAAGACCTGGGAGTGGTCGGAGTGGCGGTTCACCGAGAGTTTCGGGTATCCGACTTTTCTGAATTTCGGGAAGAACTATGCCGGGGCACGCGACGACTACGTGTACCTCTACTCCCACGATTCAGACAGTGCCTACAAGGTGGCTGACCGATACGTGATGGCCCGGGTAGACAGACGACGCCTGCGAGAACGGGATGCGTATGAGTTCTTCGTTGGCAAGGGCGACGGCAAAGAGGAGTGGACCAAGGACATCAAGAAGCGTGGCGGAGTCTTCAGCCACCCGGGCAAATGTTATCGATCTGGGGTCTCCTATAACGCGGGGCTCAAGCGATATCTGTGGTGCCAGGTGCTCACCGGCTCGAAGCGCGGCCCACGCTTCGAGGGCGGATTCGGGATTTACGATGCCCCTGAGCCCTGGGGGCCCTGGACAACGGTTTACTTCACCGAAAAGTGGGACGTCGGTCCCGGGGAGACGAACAGTCTACCGCCGAAGTGGATGAGTAAAGACGGCAAGGTCGTGCATCTCGTTTTCTCTGGAGATGATTGCTTTTCCGTTCGCCGGGCTGAGTTGGCCGTCAACGATTTCTGAGAAAGAGAGAAGTCGGAGTCTGTCACGAAAGCTCGGGTCGAAGGCGAACACGACAGCGGTAGCCCATAGTCGTCAGGGCCAGGCTGCGCGTGGCTGCGACAACTCTTTGGGCTCTGTTCTCTGACGCCCCAACCATCCTCATTTTTCAGCGTAGAGTATGACCGGCCCCAGCAGGCCGCCGGTGCCCAACTCGTTTAGGAAATTTCGGGTGCCG
>JAQBXN010000102.1 GCA_027625095.1 Planctomycetota bacterium
GGGGCTAATTGCCTCCGTCCCTTCGGGACTATTGAAAGTGGCAACATTATTTTGGCCGGAGTCCTTACCATCCTCCACCACGAGCACCTTGTCGTCTTCCTTGCCTTCGCGCTTCACCACGTGGCCTTCATGGGGCTCGTACGGAATCTGTGGAACAGGCACGAACTCCCTCTCCTGAATGCGCAGCGCAAGGATTTCCGGCGCCATGGTTCCCACGAGCCGAATCTCAGGCCCGTCCGCGGGATGCGGCGCGCCTTTGGCGAGGAGGTCCTGCTTACGCTTTTCGGCTTCCTCTGCCACCTTCTGCGCCTGTTCGGTTTCCCTGGTCAGACGCTTCCGCAGCTTCTCCCGGGCCGTGAGGATCTCTGGCGTAGGTTCGACCAGTTCGATCCGGTGCACGATCAAGTCCACCGGCATGCCTGACCATCGTCCGAGGACCCCAACCTGGGCAACCTGCGTGAGGTCGAAGCCGGCCTGCTTGCCGGGGTCGCTCACGCTGCCCGACTCTCTGAGCGAGGCCCCATCACTGGCGGTGATGGTGGCGGTGGCTCCGGCAGCAACTCCTGCAATACGGAACGGCGCGCCAGTCAGGACGCACTCCACAAAGTGTCGCAGTTCCGCCTTGTAGGACCACGCGCGGCGGCACGGTCGTCTTCCCGCCCGGACGATATCTGCTCAATTCCCAGGTCTCGTTCCGGCAGGAGCCGGGGAAGCATCTGGAACTGCGCGGGGAGCATGGGGACATCATGTACACACGCGAGGATTGGGAAGCCCGGCCCCGCCGGGTGGTCTGCATGCTGATAGTGATGCTTGCCGACCTTCCGGAAGGACGCGGAAATATCTAGGTGAGGATTGGCAGTTACCTGCAACTGGCAGGCACGCAACAAATGGCAAGGCGCCGTTGAAATCAAATGCGACCCACAAACCTGATTTTGCCGACATGGATTACCAGCCACTGACACCGGTCGTCGCCAGGGCCTGCCAGGTGATCGCTTTCAATACCAATCTGATTCACACCGGTTCGCTGAACATCGATACGGAATCCAGACGAACCATGTTCATCAATTATTGCCCGCGCGGGAATGATTGGCGTATGCAACGCGCATCCGGAAGAAAAGAAACGAATGGACGTCTGGCGAGTCGCATGGCGAGAACAATTTTCCCCGGAGCGACAACATCTGTTGTTGAACGACGAGGACTGAATTCAAAGAATCGTCGAGTTCGATGGCGGCCGACTCCAGAACGGCCGGCGCGACTATTTCTGAGAGCCTGTTTTAGAAAGCAATCCTCAGCAGGGATTGAAAGTGCGGTTTGACACGACGCTCACCTCGCGTTTAGCTCTGTGCCAATCAGGAGAGGATCGATTTCCCCCGAGAAAGCAGGATTTGGAATGACGAATGAGTGGTACAGAAACTCCCGGTGTTGCTGGGTACTGTTGATGGTTCTAGTGACGCTGTTCGCTGGCGGATGTGTGACCGTGCCAATGGGCTCCTCGCGTTCCGGCATCGAATACTCACATCTGGTACGCTCCGAACCCCGACCGTTACAGATTCATATACTCCGGATCGATCTCCAAAAGAGGAAACTTGCCATTGATGTGGCGCCCGACCCCGACGGCGCCGGAGAGGCAGAGACGGTACTTGTGCTTCCGCTCGACCACGCCCGGCGCGCGAAGATCGTAGCGGGGGTGAACGCCAATGCCTGGTCCATGGTGCCGAGACCGCCGAAGGGAGAGCATCCTCACTACGTCGTGGACGCGGCCTGTGATATCGCGGGTTGGGTACTGGTAGACGGGGTTGAGCGCAGCCCGGTGCAGCCCGGTTACTGGAGTTTCTGGCTCGACCGCGATGGGACGCCAAGCCTCGGAAACATCGTGGCGCCGGTGAGCAGCGCACGCTGGGCCGTCGCCGGGTTCGGCGGGCTGTTAACCGACGGAAAGATTCTGCCTGGTCAATCAGAACAGCGACACCCTCGAACGGCCCTGGGATTGGACCGGGAAGGCAGATTTCTTGTCCTGGTCGCGGTGGATGGACGGCAGCCGGGATATAGCGAAGGTATGAGTACCCGGGAATTGGCGGAGCTCATGTTGGAACTCGGGTGTGCGAGCGCGCTCAACCTCGATGGTGGCGGCAGCACGTCCATGGTCTTGCGCGACGAGCACGGAGAACTCCGAATCATGAACCGGCCTTCGGATCGGACGGGGCCTCGGCCGGTACCGATTCTGTTTGGAGTCAGGTGAGACCGCGTTAGCATTCCGTCTCAGTAGTCGCGCTGCCAACGCTCCTGTGCGTGCTGCACGCAGACAGGGAGCGTGCGGCGGGGTCGTGGCTGCCTACTTCCCTCTGAGTACGAGCGTCGGGGCTACTTTCTCAAACACCGGAGACTTGGGTGCTTTGCCGTCCATAATGCGGCGGATCAGGCGGCTCGCGTGGGCGGCGACTTTTTCCAGGTTCCAGTTGAGCGTCGAGAAGGGCGGGTGCGCGGCCTGACTCCAGGGAGTGTCGCCGTTGCCGATGAAGGTGAGGTGGTCGAGCGCATCAGGCTGGAGGGTGTGCAGCAATGTCTTGACGTCCCAGGCATCAACGTCGCGCAGGCCGAAGATGGCGGTGGGAGGGTCTGATTTATTGAGAATGGCCAAGAGATGCTCTTCGTCGCAACATGTTGCAGCTTCGTGGCGGGTGGGGAGATTCGTGAGCTTTCCGCCGCGCTGTAACCACTCCGGAGCGAAACCGGCGCCCTGCACGTGAAGCTCGGGGGGACATGCGCCCTTGCCTTCCCACGCGCCAGAACTTTTGATCATGTTTTCGGGGCCGGCAACGAGGGCGTGTCGATGGCCCGCCGACCAGAGATGCTCGGCGATCAATCGACTGCCTGCGACATGGTTTACCAGGATGCGGTGGACGCAATCCCGATGGGTCGATGACTCCCAGGAGATGACTGCGAGCAGGTGCTTGCCATCAGGTATGCCTGACTCGAGTGCACTGAACGGGAAGCCGCCGCCTGCGTGGGTGATCAGGAAACGGGCATCCGAATAAAGTGCTCGGGCAAGCAGGTCGCCCGCATCGCTGTGACTGGTGTCCAGCACCGAGGCAAACAGCCCCACGTCGTGGAGCTGGTCGAGGAGCAAACGGGTCATGTCTCCGTACAGGTGTCCGGTGGCCGGCATGCAGAGCACGGCGCTGTTGGACATCTTCAGCTCGACGGGTCTGTCCTTCACATAGGTGCCGGAACCGTGACGACGGACAACATACCCCTGCGCCTCCAGCCTTTCGACGGCCTGGCGAATGGGAAACACACTAATCCGGAAGCGCTGGGACAGCTCCCGGATAGACGGCATCTTCGACCCGGGCGCGAGGAGGCCTGACGAAATCTCGTCCTGCAAGACCTCAAAGACCTGGTCGCTATAGTTGACGTTTGTTTCGCGGGTGAGTTGCATGGGAAGGCCGCTGGTGACCGGAAACTACCGCAGTCGTTAGCAGACGAAGATACGAAAACAAACCCAGGGCGGCAACGAATATCACACTTTCCCTGTTCGAGAGAATGGATTTCATCATGCTTGCCGCAAACGGTAATTATTAGTAAACGGCATTTATTGGCCTTGACAGTTAATTTTGGCTCAGCTAGTTTCCTCGCCACATTTCCAGACGACGGGCTGTGCGCCCCTAACTCCTTACTCATGAAATCACACTTTGCGTCTTGCGGAGGTTCTCCTTTGTTGCAGTCGGCAACTCCAATCCGATTCGTGCCGTTCGTGGTTTTCCTGTTGGGGAGCCTTGCGGCCCAGGAACACCCGACTTCCTATGGCAAGGCGGCGACCGTCGACGCCGCTTTGATTCGGGTGCCAATGACGCAGAATCCGCCGACCATCGATGGCAAGATGTCGCCGAAAGAATGGGAAGATGCTTCGGCGCTGACCGGATTCTGGTATGACGTAGGCGGAGGCGCCTATAATTTCCTGGCTCCGAAGGAGACCCAGAACAATGCCTACCTGATGTATGACCGCGAGAAGCTCTACGGGGTGATCACTTACCCGGTCTACCCCGAAGGTTCCTGGCTGCGCTCGAGGGGGCGGTTTCCTAATGTGCTGCAACACCCGCTCTATGGGGTTCTCGCAGACGACCATATCGAATTCGAACTGCGCCCTTATCACGATCCCGCTCGCGGCTTCCAGATGGGGCTGATTCGATTCGATGTGAATTCGCTGAACACGGTCTGCGACTGGACCTGGTCGCGCCTTGGGCAGTACGATATGACTTACCAGTCCAAGGCGGTCATTCGTTCCCACATCGACGAGAAAATGTGGGTGATGGAGTTCAGCCTGCCATTTAAATCGCTGGTTGTGCTGGATTATGCGGGTAAAGATGAAAACGGTCTGCCCATCGTTGCGACGCCTCCGCCCGACGGCACGAAATACCGTTTTTGGATTCACCCCGGTCTGGGCGGCGCAGGGCTGCCGTTGACGCATGTCTTCGACCAGCACCAATGGAACACGACCAAGGGGCAGTTGATTTTTGATTCGCAGTGCGTGGCCTTTCAGGTGAACGACCTCGGCCCCATTGCAGACGACGTCATTGACGTGCACTTCAGCGTAAAGAACCACGCAACCCAGTCACAGACCATGCGGCTCGGCTTTTTTGTCGAGAGCGCACGCGGGCTGATTTACTCCAGCTACGATGCTCCCGATCTCAACAAGGGCATCCTCGAACTGACGCCCGGCGAGTCGCGCAAGATTCGGCTCCGCAAGGCCTTTCCCGGCATCACTAAGGACGGCAACGTGCTCTGGTTTGACGTGCGCAGCGCGGGCCAGCCGGCCAAGCTTCTTTTCCGCGCCCGGCTCATGCGTTTTCATTCCAGCGATGGCGGAGAGATGGAATACGAAAATCTGGAGCGCGACCACGGCATCACGGTCTACAGAGTCGGCGACGACAACAAACCCATCATCGATCCGAACACCGGCAAACCGGTCAAGGCAACGGGCGATGTCCCTTACTCCAAGATTCTGCCGACCATGCTGGAGAAAGCTCGGCCGGAGCGCACTGAGTTTGATGCCCGCATGCAGATTTCACACTACGACAAACGCCTGTTCGCCGTCATCGACGTCGGCATCGCGGGCGGCAGTGACGAATCCAAGCGCGCCAAAGAAGCCAAGCTCATCCTCATGCGCGACGATCCGGAAGAGACCGTCGTCAGGGAATTCACCACGCCCTTCGACGACGTCTTTGCCATGTTCCTCGTGGACGTGCCCGAATTTGTTGAGGAGGAGAAATACAAGGCCACGATTCTGCTCTTCGATCAGAACAAACGCATCGTTGGCGAGAAAGACCTGCCGCCATTCAAATACGATGGCGGCCCCTGGAAGAACAACAAGCTAGGACTCGGCGACGACGTCTGGGAACCGTTCGAGCCCATCAAGGCCAACGCCACCAGCCTGGAGACCGCCAAGCACCGCTTCGCCATTTCGCCGCAGGGCCTGCCCGGCCAGATTTTTATCAAGCCCGACCCCCGAGAAATCCAGATTGAAAAACGCAAGCCCGGCGCGCAGATGACCGATGAAGCGTTGCTGGAAATCGGCCGCGGGCCGCAACTGCGTGAGCCGATGCGGCTCGAAGCAGTCATCGGCGGCAAACGGGTGGCCGCCAGCATCACCAAGCCTGCAGCCATCACTAAGCCTGGCAAGAGCGAAACGGTCTACACATCAGAGATGTCGTTCGGAGCAATGTCGGCAAAGCTCGAATCCCGCTACGACTGCGACGGCTCGATCCACTTCACCCTCGATTACGGCTCCGAGCAGCCGGCGAAGATCGACCGGCTGGAGATGGTCATGCCCCTCGACGGACTCGTCGATATCGCTTTCTCCGAGACCGGCAAAGGCAGCATGGCCGCGGCCGACGCCTGGGAGTGCACATTGCCCGCCGGCGAAGGCGTCGTCTGGGACAGCAAAAAGGCGATGCGCGAACTGACCTACGGGCGTTTTGTTCCCTGGTTCTGGTTCGGCAGCGGCGACCGCGGCTTTACTTTCTATTGCGACAGCTCTGAAGGCTGGATGTTTGACGCAGAGGGCTCGACCATCCAGGTCGAGCGCGACGCGGCTGGCAAAGCGACCCTGCGAGTGCAGTTCGTCAATCACACCGCCGAGGTCAAGGGCCGCCGCACTATTCCGTTCACCATCCTCACACACCCGGCCAAGAACAAGCCCAGGAATTTCCGTGCCAATGGATGGTATTACACCCTCGGCCATTCGTGGGCCGCCGGCTATTGGGTCGAGCCTTACGATCTCTCTGAAGAGACTCTCAAGGAGCAGTGGCGTCAGGCATCCGGCGCGCCAGCCGACCTCCCCTACGAAAAAGCGCACACCTGGCGCAAAGATGATCCGCCTTTCATGCGTTACGGAAAGTGGCGTAACGCCCAGTGTGGTTTCAGTGCCGAGGCCCCCAACGTCGACCGCATGTGGGAAGACAAAGCGACCTATCTCTTCGAGCGACAGATTCGGGTCGGCCGCCGCGTCGGCTGGCACATGGACGAATACTGGCCGATCGGCTTCGGTTGGACAGACAACCTCGCCATGGGCAACGGCTACATTCTTCCGGAGCACCAGCAGGACAATAAAACGCACCTGCCCTGGACGAACGGCTTCCTCACACGCCCCATGCGCGACCACTACAAGCGCCTCGCCCGCATCCACAAGATCAACAACGTCCCCAATCGCCACCAGGCATGGACGAACAACGAAGCCACCATGCTCGAATCTTTCTGGTGGAGCAGCTTCCTGGTCGAGGGCGCCGGCGCCGAGCACCGAGCCTTCGAGGTCGACATGGTCACGCAGTTCCCCAGTTCGATTTATCGTTACCTGTCGCAGAGCCATTCCGGCCTGGCTACCGCGCACATGGCTGACGCCACCTATTCCGAATACGGCGACGACAAACGCATGGATCGCCAGATCATCGGCCGCGCCATCCTCCACGATATCGGCGTCACCCCGACGGGCGCCCACGGAATCATCTACCACAAAGAGGACGCCGTCCGTCTGCTGACAGCCCTGACCAGATTTGGTTTCTTCGAAGACGCGAACATCGAAAAACTCCCCTACTGGCGGAATGAGAAATATGTGAAGATCGGCGACAAGCCATCGAGTGAGAGCGAAGTGTATGTGTCCGTTTACCGCCGCCCCCTGCCAGAAGGCAACGGTTACCAGGCTCTATTTGTAGTCATGAATGAAAGCTTCGACCCCGTCGAGCTGCCCCTGCATTTGGTGGATGAGCAACGCCTGCTCGGCGGCCCCAATACTCTGACCGCCAGCGAAGCCCTGCAGCAGACCAAAGTCCACGAAAGCCTCACTGACTGGTGGCAGCAAGCCGCCGCCGGCCAGACCGATTCGCCCGTCCTCATGGACATCGAATCCGGCGACGTCGTAGCACGTCAGGGAGATACTGAAGCCTACGGTCCTATTTACATCCCCTATCATGACTACCGAATTTTTATGGCGAAGCATGTGGAGGGGGATTGAACGATGAAAAGCCGCAGAATACCCTCCTCAGCAGCCACGGAGTGGCGAAAGCATGTAGCCTGGGGCGTAAGCCCCAGGGTGGATGGCAATTACACACGAGAGCCCCGGAGGGGCGAAAGCAGGACTGCGATTACCCATGTTGCTGCCGCCCCTCCGGGGCTCTCGGGCGGGTTGCCTCATTTCTCCCCGGGCTGGCGCCCGGGGCTACATGCTGCCGTCCCTACGGGACTGAAGACTATCATCAGTCTTTTGTTGTTGGCTTTCACGAATTTATGGTTCGTCTCCGCCGAGCCGACTCCGAGCAGTTTCACTACCGGCCGCCTCGGCATCACTCTCGGCGATAATGCTCTCCCGGCCCAGCTCGCCATCCAGGCAGCCCCCACCGATCTCCCCCTCGAAAACCGCGCCCAAGGCGCCGATCCCCTCACTCCGCTCCAGCTCACATCCATTGGCCGAGGCCCGCAGCTCTTCTCGCCCATGCGTCTCGAAGCCAACGTGAAGGGCACAGTGACCGAACTCAAATCCGAGGGGCCTTCGCCCATCGAAAACGAAAAGAATAATTACTACTCCCGAGCGACTCTCACCGGCGGCGGCGTCACGGCCAAGGTCGATGTCACCTACACCCCCGGCGGCCGCATCCTGTTCAAGATCGCTTACGGCGGCGGCGACGTGGAATCCCTCTCGTTCATCGTGCAGCTCCAGGGCATCACCGATACCATCATCGAGGGCCGGGCGCCATTTGCAGCCACAGATTACACACTCGCCGATGATGAAGGCATCCTCTGGGGCAACGCCAAGCCACAGGGCGAAGCCAATGACGAATCGTCTCTCACACGCGGCAAGCCCGGAGTGCCTTCGCACGTCTTCTTCGGCAGCGGGGACCGCGGTTTTACCTTTCTGTCAGATTCCGCTGATGGCTGGACAGTCACGCCGGTCGCCCCGGTCATCACGCTCTCCCGCGACAAGATCGGAAACGTCACCTTCCGCGCACAACTGGTCAATCACCCCACCAAGATCGCCGGCGAAAAGACCGCCTCATTCACGCTGCTCGTCCATCCCACAAAATCTCCAGCCGCCGATAACCGCAAAACAACCTGGCTGACCTGGCCCTACAAAAAGCCGACACCGGCCGACCGCGCCACCGAGGAGGAATGGCTCGCCGAATCCATCCTCCTCCAGGGCAATGCCGGCGGCGATGCCAAATCCGCCGAGGCCACCCTCGCCGACACCTATCCGCTCCCGCTGTTCCGATACCTTGCCGGTACGCACACTGGCCTGCCTGCGCGGCTGATCACAAATTCGCCCGGCCTGTCCACACCGGGCCGCGTCCCAGCACTCGATCGCATGGCCATCGGCCGCGCGCTGCTCCACGACATCGGATTCGATCCCAAGGGCGCCGTCCATCTCGCCAGTCTCGGCCGGCTGGTCAGCGGGCTCGCCGAGTTCGGATACTTCGAGACCGACGGCCAGACCGAGTTCATTCCCTACTGGCGCAGCGGCAGCGTACTGCGTTACGGCGAAGTCTTCGACAAAAATGATGCCTTCCAGGAGACCACCACCGATCCCATGGAGCGCGTCCATGTCTCCGCCTGGCGCCGCCCGGGCAAGGCCCTCATTCTCATTGTCAACGAAAGCAACAAACCCGTCCGCGAGCAGCTCTATGTCCTCAACGCCAAGCGCCTCTTCGGCAGCCGCAACAGCATTACACGCCCGCAAATCGTCGACCTCTGGGACATGAGCCTCATCCCCGAAGACAGCGACTGGTCCTTCGAAAAACTCCTCAGGGAAGGCATTAACACCACCGAGAAGGGCGCCCAGGGTCGACCTGCTGACAACGTCCCCTTCCTGATGGACGCCGAAGATAGAGGGGGCGTCGCCCAGTCTGTCGCCGTCAAAGACCAGGAGGTCTACCTCCGCGTCTTCGTTCCCGCCCGCGGGCTCAGGCTTTTGGTAGGAGGGAGCATGAAATGAGGCATCCCATCGTAGCCACAAGCTGCCAGCTTGTGGTCTTTTTCTGCTGCTCACTCTTCGCCGAAGCCCCTTCCTTCGACGTCGACGATACCGAGGACACCAAGTCCAAAGACCGCACGTACATCGTTGAATCGGTCGATGATTTGGCGCTCAACGGCATCACCGACCAAGGCGCGGGCGATGTTGCCAACGCGGTCAAGGCGGCCCTCAAAGACAAGCCCGAAGGCACCAAGGTCCGCGTCACTGTCAGCATCGCCACCGAGGGCTCGGTGCGCTGGACGTATTTCTATCCCCGTGCCGCAGTCGCGCTCGACGAGCAGGGGCGTCCCCACGGCACGGAGATGGTCGCCGTCAATGTCGTCCTGACCGTGGGCAGAATCGTTGTTTATCGGGAAGTGCCTTGGGTGCATGGTGTGCGGCACGGCATCGAGCGAGAATACAAAAAAGAGAACATGTGGAAGCCGGAGGCACAAGTCATCGCCGAGATCCCGTGGAAAGACGGCAAGATGCACGGCCTCCGCAAGGGCTTTTACCCCGACGGCAAACCCGAGAGCGAGACCCAGTACGTCGAAGGCACAGCCAACGGCCCCACCCGCCTGTGGGATCAGAATGGCAATCTGACCAGCGAAGGCGTTATGAAAGACGGGCAGCGCGACGGCCAGTTCACCGAATACTGGCCGGGCACGACGCAGCCTTCTCGGATCATTCACTTTAAAGCCGGTGTCACCCACGGCCTGGTCAAGGAATTTTACAGCAACGGTAAGCTCAAGCGCGAGCGCTCATTCAAAGATGAAGCTGCGCACGGCGAAGACCGCATCTACGACGAAGCGGGTGAGGTCACTCACACCCGCTACTGGTGGGACGGCGATATTGTGAGCAAAGAAGAATTCGAGAAACGATCGAAGGGCACTAAGTAATTCACGAGACGAGCGCAACGAGTCGAGTCATGCCCGATACCCCAGTTTCTTCAGCGACGCAGTCAGCTTTTCTTCCAGTCGCGGTAGGTCCTCCGGATGGACCGAAATCAGCTTCTTTCCTTCCTGTTGATAGAGTTTCTTTTTGATATGCATCCCGATGACGTAATCCGTGGAATCGAGACCCCAATACTCGATGTAAACATCGAAAAGCGGCAGATAGAAGTCTGGCCGAATCGCATAGCCCATGATGATCTGCATCTTGTCGTCGTATCGGTAATCCAGCCTGTGGCCTGCCAGCCAATCCGCAATTTTTCTCTCGCCCTTCGATTGCACTACCGTCCGATCTGTCGTGAGAATCACTTTCTGGTTCTGCACCTTCATATCGAAGTTACGGCGTTCGATGAAAACGGCATCAAAGCACGCATTGCAGTAGGTTCGCTGGAATTGTGTCTCGGACATCCTGCGCTCTTCAGGCGTGGTGAGCTTGCCGCATCGGCTGCAGGCTGCAGGCCCGAATTCACGTGCTTCTTTCCCTTTTTCAATCAATTCAATCGCCACCATGGCCGACTTCAGATTGTATTCCTTTTCATTCGGCCGGTTCGCGGCATCGCGCAACGCCGGCAGCGCCGATTCATCCGCAATTTTACCCAGCGCCTTAAGCGCGTATTGCCGTACCTGCGGGCCAGGATCGAGCGTCAATTCGCAGAGCCTCGGCACAGCACTCTTTATTACATTATGCTCCGCCAGCTTACCGAGCGCCGAAGCTGCGCAACGCCGCACATTCGGTGTGGGATGCCTGGTAAGCCGCAGCAATTCATCGATGGCTGCCGGATCGCAGGCATTCCCCAGATCTGTTGCTCTCTGTGCGGGATTGTTTTTCATACCACTCACCTCTCTTCGTTCGACTCGTTATTTTAGCGAAACATGCAGAGACGAGTCGAGCGAAGCGAGAAGAGTCATACACCGGAGATTAAAATCGAGTAATGAAATCCGCACTATTCCTATCCATATTCTTCACCACAGCACACGCCGAGCCCTGGAAGCACATCACCGAGGCCGACGGACTCCCCACTATGATGGTGCAATTCATCGAGCGCCACGGCGATGATATGTGGGTCGGCACGTTGGATGGGCTGGCTGTCTTTCGCGATGGCATGCCGAAGAAAGTCGTGGAAGGCCAGGCCGCATGGGATATCCAGCCCATCGGCAAGCGCCGGTATTGGGCCGGCACGATGCGGGGGGTGCTTCTGCTCGAGGCCGATAAATCCACTCCCAGCTTCGAAGGCTATTCCGTAGGTTCGCTCCAGTCTTTCGGTGAAAAGTCCGTCCTCGCCTGCGCCGAAAAGCAAAACGCCATCACCCTCATTCAGTACAAGGATGGCGATTGGCAACCCATCACGCGTTTCAAGCGCCAGAGCGTAACCGATCTCTTCAAGACCCGCGATGGAAAAGTCTGGGCCCTCATCGAGACCGATGGCATTGTCGTCGCCGATCCGGCCCAGGACCCAGCGAAATGGACACATCACCTCAAGGGCATCAACGTCCGCTCCTTCTGCGAAGACAAAAAAGGCCGCATCTGGTGCGGCACCTTTTCCAAAGGCATCATGGAACTGACCGACGGCGAATGGAAACGCCATCTGCCCCGAGAAGAAGCCGCCATCACCACTATCAAGGAAGACAACAAAGGCCACCTCTGGGCCGCCACCAACGCCAACGGCCTCTGGCAGTACGACGGCGCCGAATGGAAAAACCACCTCAAAGACGAAGGCACCATCAACTTCCTCGAATCCGCGGGCGGAAACATCTACGTCAGCAGTCAGACCGTTCCCGCCCTGCGCATGTGGGACGGCAAAAAGTGGCAGACCATCCTCGACATCCCCGGCCAGTTCCGCGCCGTCGTCCTGGGCCCCGGCGGCAAGCTCTGGGCCGGCAACACCATCACGGGTCTTTACGTCCAGCCATAAGATCGCGCCCCCATGCTCATCATCGAACCCACCCAGGAAGAACTCTCGTCCGGCGCGCTGTCTTACCTCAACGGGGAATTCGTACGTTTCCCTGACGGTCTATCGCTACCGATCCCTCTCGAAACTCTCAATGCCCTCAAGCCGGCAAACTACACCGATTACACGGTCAATCGCTGCTCCACACCCGTCGTTGAGAACGGCGTGGCGTACAAGCTTGCGAATGAAAACAGTGTCGTGATGTTCAAACTGTCTGCGCCAGAGGAAGACCGTCTGAAGCCGGAAATTGTGCGGGAGATTCCCTTCAATACGGATCGGTTCCCGTACTACTACAACCCTGGGCATGTCGCCTCGCCGTTGCTGCACGAAGGCCTGCTTTACTGCGTGAACACTTTCGGCGTTCTGATGGTCATGGATGTGGCCAAGGGGGAAGTCGTCTATCAGCGTCTGCTCGATCTGGACATATTCATGCCCTACAACGGTGTGACGGGCTACCTGAAAGGCGGGGCCTAGGCCAGCCCCACACTGGCAGGGAAGTACATCTACATTTTGGGAAACCAGGGTACCTGCATCGTGATCGAGCCCGGCCGCACCTACAAGCAGATTGCCAGGATTCGCATCGAGTACCTGGCCGCAGAACCTTTTGCCAGCCGTCATCAGGAGGCCACCATCTCCGCCCCGATTTTTGAAGGGGACCGCATGTACATCAGGGGCGAAGGTGCGTTGTACTGTATCGGCCCGAAGTGACGGCGTGTCACCCGCGTCGCCCGGACGGATAATGCACTAATGCTGCGAAAATATGAACATTTGCCTGCTAAATATCGAGTTTGTAGTTCAGCCTGGCAGCCAATGGTACGAGCAGATCTTTGGCTTGCGATGGATTGCCAGGTCTGGATGCAGTTCAGCCTTCCAGGGTGAAACGTCGTACCGGGGCTGATGCACAGCAACACCGTTGTTGGTCGCTTTGCGAAACGTGACATGTGAGTCTTGAGCAGTGTGAGACGCAACATTCAGCCTTTCAGCCTTTAGAGGGTGCGATCACGACGAGCACGGCACTTTCGATTAAGGGAAGGATTAAGATAGCGATCTAGAACCGGGGGCGAAGATGCTTATTTTCGCAGCATTGAGATGACGCACAAATTAACAAAACCTGACGGGACAACCACATGCCTAAGCAACTGATCTGCACCGGACCGCTTACTCTTGAATGGCGAGATTACAACGAGCCGAAATTGAAACCGCACGGGGGCCGAGGTTGCCGACCTCGCCGTCGGAGATCGCGTCTTCGCGCACGGTCCCTTTCGCGACACGCACGTCAGGGACGCGGGAAAGTGCTGACCTTTGCCTGATGGCATGGCCTGGCAATCTGCGGTCTGCCTCGATCCCGCGGAGTTCGCGTTGGGCGCAGTACGTGACGGGCACGTTCGCGCTGGCGATGTGGTAGCCATCTCCGGGATGGGAGCGATCGGTCTGATGTGCGTGCAGATCGCTCGCCTGGCTGGCGCCGCTTGTATCATCGCTGTCGATCCACTGCCGATTCGCCGGGAGGCGGCAACCCGATGTGGGGCAGATGTCGTCGTGAATTCACTGGAAACAGATGCAGCACTGGCGATCCGCCAGCTATCAGACGACCGCGGCGCCGACGTCGGTATCGATTACAGTGGGCACCGCCTCGCACTCCAGCAGGCATTACGCGGGATTGCGTTGGGTGGAAATGTCGTCTGCGGCATTGCGCCGGGTTGGATGGATGCCGGTCTCGATCTCGGCGCCGAAGCGCACCTGAACACACCCAACATCATCTTCTCCCGCGCCTTCACGGAACCTGTCAGAGACCATCCCCGCTGGAGTCATCGCCGCATTGTCGAGACCTGTTTCGACTGGCTGGTCTCGGGCAAAATCACCGGAGTCTCCATCGTCGATCCCATCGCCCCCTCCGACACACTCATCGACGAGTACCCCAAATTCGTGACCGACCCCGGCCACAACGTGAAACTGGGCGTGAGGCATTGACCTGCCGTTTCGTCCGAATAACAGCAGAGAATTCAGCGAACGGTACAAGGATTGTCACTTTTCTCTGTGGTTGATTTGGAGATAATTTGCCAGTGTTTCGCACCATATTTAAATTCACTTGGGACCCATGAATTATCTGGAGAACCATCCATGAATCGACTGGCGACGTAATGACCTGGACAACCATCCTATTTCTGGGCCTGGCCCGAAGGGTTTCGTGACGTGAGTAAACCTGCAAGAAACAACCTAGACGTTAGTCTGGTCGGGCAATGGCCGCTCCAAGGTGATTGCCGGGACCATTCAGGACACGGCAATCACGCGGTCAATCACGGCGTTGATTTGCGCCACGGATCGTTCAACGGCTCGTCCGCTTACCTCGAAGTGCCGGCCGCTGAAGCGCTTCGCCTCGGGCGCGGTGACTTCACGTTTGCCGCGTGGATTCAGACGCAGGACCATCCTGACGATGTGGTCGGCAGCGTGGCGGAACAATACGATCCCGACCGGCGGCGCGGCTTTACGCTCACGCTCGGGGCAAGCAGTGGGGGCTACCAGGGGCCGGGCAGCGATCGTCAGGTGCATTTCGGTATCGATAACGCGCACGCGGGCGAATGGCAGGACTGCGGTCGCCCCAACCCTTCAAGCAACTATGTGAGCAATTCGCTGACCGTGTTCGACGGCAAGCTTTACGCCGCGACGACCGATGCGACAAACGCTGCCGATCGCGGAAAGGTCTACTGCCACGAGGGAGGCCAGCAGTGGGCAGACTGCGGCCGCGTGCCCACCGTTAACAACGCCGGCGTCGGGCCGCTGCTGGTGCACGAGGGCAGTCTCTACGCAGTCACGTGGACCTACGACTGGACGCGCGTGCTCGACGGTGGCTATGAGCCGGGCCGGGTGTACCGCTACCTGGGCGGTACGGAGTGGGAAGACTGTGGCGAGCCCGGCGGCAATCTGACCAACACCTGCGCGGTCAGCTTTCGGGGCAGGATGTATGTTGGCGGCGGCCCGCTCAAGCCAGGCGTCTATGTTCGCGAAGATGACGGCGAATGGTCACCTTCGATTCAATTCGATTCCGAAGGCCCGCAGCGATGTTACCCGCACGCAATGACACGATTGCACGGGCACCTCTATGTGGGCTTTCCCGGCGTTTATCGATTCGACGGCGAGAGCTGGGAGTTCATCGGATTGCCCACCACCTCGCCCCATGAAGTATTGCAGACCCACTCGCTGCATGCCTATCAGGGCAAGTTGTGTTCAGGAACATGGCCTGAAGGAAAAGTCGCAGTCTACGAGGGCGGCGAGACCTGGAGCGACATCGGCCGGGTCGGTGAAGACGGCACGGAAGTCTGCGCGCTGGTCGTTTACAACGGCAAACTCTACGGCGGCTCGATTCCTCGTGCCGAGGTGTGCCGCTACGACGGCGGTACGAAGTGGACGTCGCTGTCACGTTTTTACTCACCCGAGGGTTGGACGCCCGCCCCGCCGCCCCGCACGGCCAGCGATCCCCGGACATCGCACGAAGACCTTTGCGAGTGGAGCCGGGTCACGTCCCTGACGGTGCACGACGGCAAACTATTCGCCGGCACCGGCAGTTGCACGAGTGCTGTCCTTGACGCGCCGTGCGACGTACGCGGCACGGTCTTTTCGATGGAGGCCGGGCGATGCGCCTCCTACGGGAGCGACATCGGTTCCGGCTGGCGACACCTGGCCGCGGTCCGGCGCGCTGGCCGACTCGAGATTCATATCGATGGCCGCCTGGCCGCCACCTCGTCCGCGTTCGATCCCGACGACTTCGATCTTACGGCTGGCCAACCCCTGCGCATTGGCTTTGGCCAGACCGACTATTTCAACGGACGCATGCGCGACCTGCGGCTCTACAATACCGCCATCTCACCCAGCTCGATCACTCAGCTTGCATCGATGATGAAGTGCGAATAGCAATTCATAACCAACAGGTTTGATTCGGTATCTACGAACACAACTCAGCAGCCTATTGAAAAGCGCTTGAGGCCATCACGGAAGGGGCCGACGAAGAGTTCCGCGAACTCCTTTCAGAGCGTCCACAAATCGCGACGGAAGTTGGCGACTTCCGATTGGCCCTTCTGCACGATGCGGCAGCGAAGGGGCACACGGCGGCGGTCCAGGTGCTGACCTGCGATCAGGGATGGCATATACGATGCCAATCCGTGGCAGTGGGCCCACCATACAGAGCAGCCAGCCCTTGCGCTCTGGCTGGCGAAGCGGCCCAGCATTCGGATGCAGAGGAGGTCTTGATGAGGATTCCAAATAGCTGAAAGCGCGACGCACGCCAGAAGATCGACGAACTCCCAAGTTACAGGGCCCATCCTGACAGCAGTTGTCCCTCCTGGGCGCGCCGGCTCCCAGCCGGCCCCAACGCCGTTGGCGTTGAAGAAAAGAGCCGGCAAGGGTGCCGGCGCGCCCAGGGCAAACGCCGTAGGCGTTGAAGAAAAGAGCCGGCAAGGGTGCCGGCGCGCCCAGGACACACGCTCGTAGGCGTTGAAGAAAAGAGCCGGCAAGGGTGCCGGCGCACCCAGGACGTTGTTTTACCGCGACCTCCTTTGCGTGCTGCCATTCCAGCTCAGCGAGACAGAGTTTGCCATCGCCGCGTACATCCAGACCCGAAATATCCTGGACGACCATGAAGATTGCGGCACCTACCGATTCAAGATTCAAGGGATGCCAGAAGCCGTCGACCTGTCAGTCTGGGATCCCTTCAAAGGTACCGCACATGAATTCAAGAACGAATCAAACCGACTGGATGAATTCGCCCTCAAGACTGACCTTCCCGATTACCCTGTCTGGATTCTCATGACAAAGGCAAAGATCAATCCGCTGAATCTATGGAAACCGTAGCCGCAAGCTCCCAGCTTGCCGGCTTGTCGTTGAAACTCACAAGCAGGCTGCTTTTGGATACGCTGCCTGCTTCCAGAACGTTTCGCGCTTCGTTGATAAATGAACCATCTACTCAAAACTATGAGCCAAATCACCGCCACTGCCATCTCGCTTCTCTCCCTGCTGACGTCCTTACAGGCGGAGGCGCCGAGTAATCCTCTGCCTTCAATCAAGGCGCCCTACGCCAAGGTGAAGCCGAAGCTGACGGCAGATGCGAAAGACCCGGCTTGGGCGAACGCGGCGCAGATCGCTTCTCTGAAACTTCACCTTGGAACGCCTGAAGACATGAAGGCTCTGCCCACGGAGGTCTTCCTTTTGTGGGACGAGGGTTTTTTCTACGTGCGGTTTGTCTGTGAGGATGCCGAACTCTACATGCCCTTCAACGGACACGATGCTCCGCTTTATAAGGGGGATGTCGTCGAGGTGTTTGTCGATCCCAAGGGCGACGGCCGGCAGTACATGGAGATTGAAGTAAACCCGGCGAACTCGGTGTTGGACAGCATGCACCTGGTCACTGCGGAGGTGAAGTCGAATGAGGTCGGTATGCTGGCTGACGATATCCGGGGGCGAGACTATTGGCCCTGGATGGAGTGGACGATGCAGGGGGCCAAGACTGCGGCTCGCTCGATTGAAGAAAACGGAAATCTGAAAGGCTGGATGGCTGATTTCGCTCTGCCTGCCAGCGCAGTGCTGCATCGCCTCGGACTCCGTAATTATCAGCCGATGACGATGCGTTTTAATTTCATTCGCTATGAATATGCACTCAACCTGAAGAGCAACGGCCGGCAGTTTATCCCGATGGCATGGAACCCCGTGCAACAGGGCTGCCCTCACATTTCCCCGGCCGCGATGGGGAGAGTCGAACTGGTAAAGGAAGACTGAACAGATGCAGACCGTAGCCACAAAAAATGAGCTTGGGTGGAACAGAACCGTAGCCGCAGGCTGCCAGCTTGCTGGCTCTGGGAAAGCTCAAAAGCAGGTCGCATCGTTCTCCATAAAACGGCTTGAGAACTTTTGCGGATCTACAGCCCCGGAGGGGCGAAAGCATGTAGCCTGGGGCGTGAGCCCCAGGAAGCGGAATCGTGTTTTAAATGTAGCCCCGGAGGGGCGAAAGCAGTCTTGGAGTCGCTTTCGCCCCTCCGGGGCTGGGATCTCTCGCACGCACCTTCTCCCCGGCCTTGCGTCCGGGGCTACATGCTTTCGCCCCTCCGGGGCTGAAATTCATGATGGTCGGATTAATACGAACGAATCTGCCATCTCTTTGTCCGCCCCAAGAGAGCCTGCAAGCAGCCAGCTTGCGGCTACGATGCTCACCCCGATGGATTGGAAATAGAACACTAACAGATGCAAATAGTAGGCTCTGAATATCTCGATCCCAACATCCTCTCCGCGCTGCCAAATATCGAATTCATCGCCCGGCGGCTGGTGGAAGGGCTGTTCGTCGGGATGCACAAGAGCCCGCACTTTGGCTACAGCGTCGAGTTCAAAGATCATCGCGATTACGTGCCGGGTGACGACCTTCGCATTGTCGACTGGAAAGTCTGGGCCAGAAAAGACAAATATTTTGTTAAACGATTCGAGATGGAAAGCCAGCTCAAGGCGACCATTCTGCTTGACTGCTCGCGCTCCATGGACTTCGGCGAAGACAGGCTGACCAAACTCCAGTACGCGTCTTACCTCGCGGCGAGTCTGGCGTATCTGATTATCCATCAGAACGACATGGCCGGGCTGGTTACTTTCGATACTGATATCCATCATTACCTGCCGGCTCGCGGCAGTCGCGGGCACATGCGCTCGATTCTGAAAGCGATTGGGGATGTCCAGCCGGGCCCGGCGACAAACGTCCCTCAGGTCTGCAATCATCTGGCTCAGCTCATCAAGTCGAGAGGCATCATCATCCTCATCAGCGATCTTCTCGACGATGTGGAGGAGACTCTTCATGCGGCGCGACACCTGCAATACAAGAAACACGAAGTCATCGTCTTTCACGTTCTCGACGATGCTGAGCTCAACCTTCCTTACGAGGCGCTTGCTAATTTTGAAGACCTGGAAAGCCGGCAAATCCAGGTTGTCGATCCGCTGGCGTTCCGAAACGAATACCAGACTCGTGTGAAGGATTACTGCGAAGCACTGCGCACGGGCTGCCAGAAAACGAGTGTGGATTACCACCTCGTAAGCACTTCGCAGCCGGTCGAAATTTTTCTGGCAAATTACCTGACCTTCCGTGCGCGGAGGTCGAGGTAGAGATGACCTTCCTCAACACCGCAATCCTTGCCGGGCTCGCGGCCCTGGCTGTTCCGATTGTGCTGCATCTGATCCAGAAGCAGCGTTATCCGCGGCGGCTGTTCACGACGCTCAGGTTTTTTGAGGACAGTAAAAAACACAACCGCATCCAGAGCCGGCTGGTGGACAAGCTGCTCCTGCTTCTCCGACTGCTGGCACTTGCCGCACTGGTGCTTGGGCTTGCCAGGCCGTTCGGTTCCTTCGGGTTCGGTGAAAAAAGACTGTCGCTGGTGATTGTGCTGGATAACTCCGCCAGCATGTCCCGGCTTGAAAGGAATGAATTCATTTTTGACTCGGCAAAGAAGACAGCCATCAGCCTTCTGGATGAACTCGGCCCCAACGATCAGGTGGCTCTGCTCCTGACGGCCGGCAATATCCGTCCTTTATATATGAAGGAGCATTCCCAAATTCTGGTGCAGATCGAGGCACGAAAGGGGGTTCCTACCGCTCTGTTGGTTGATGATGAAGAGTCTCTCAGTGCAGGTGTTCCAGGTATGACCGGTGATGCCGAATCACTCAAAACCGCGCTCAAGAAATTGAAGCCTGGTACTCCCGTCGCCCTTGCCGGATTCAGTCCTCAGCGACATACGGTGCTGGGCGACGAACGCGCTGTCATGCGCCAGCAGATTGAACAACTCGTTCCTTCCAGCCTCTCCGGTGATATCCCGTCGGCGTTGCTTCAAGCGAAAGAGATGCTCGAAACTTCCGGTGATGCCGACCGCCGGGTTATCCTGGTCACCGACCTGCAGGCAGCGGAGTGGCCGTCTACACCCATCGAGGGTTTCACCGGGATCAATCTTCTGGTGTTATCCACCGGGCCTGCGAGCCGGGCGCCCAACCTCGGAATCGAAAGTGGCAGTCTTTCTCAACGTGAGGTCGACCTTGGCCAGAGCGGAACGGGATCAGTGGTCGTTCGGAATTATGGACGTATCGAATCTGTCCCGGCCAGCCTCAAGATAAACCTCGGCGAGTCCGGGCGACCTCAGAAGCTCCCGATTCCTGCCCTTGTGCCCTCAGCGGCCATCCAGCTCAGTTTTCCAATCCACGGACTCAGCCGAGAGCGCAATCTGTTGGGCTCTGCCACGATTGAATCCCCCGATGATCCGTTGCTTTACGACAACACCTGGCATTTCCAACTGGGGATACGTCCGCCGGCGCGGGTGCTCTGCATCAACGGCGTTCCATCCGAAACTTCGGCAGGTCGTGAGACCTTTTTTATCGCCAACGCCCTGAGTCCTGGCTCGGCGATGTCTTCTGGCTCGGCCGGCATCGAAGTACAGACTAAAGAAGTCGACGACCTCAAGGGTGTGCCGCTTTTTCAATACAGCGTGGTCATCCTGGCCGGCGTAGAGAAGCTCGATAAGGAAATGGTCGGAAAGCTCAAGAGTTTTGTTTCCGATGGCGGCGGCTTGCTGGCCTTTGCCGGCCGTCGTGCAAGTCCCGAAAACGCCAATGCCTGGCCGTTCTTGCCAGCCAGTCTCGGTCCTGAAAAAAGCGACGAATATGTCTTCCTCGATGCCGTCAGCAGTGAATCACAGGTGATGTCGAGAGTCTCACGCCGTGCAGGCAGCGACCTCGCCACGCTTACCACCGCGCAATGGTTTCCGCTCGAGCCAAAGACGGGGGCAATTGTGCTGGGAAGGTTCTCGAATGGTTCGCCAGCGATGGTTGAGTGGAACCTGGGCCGCGGTCGCGCAGTGGTCGTTGCCACGGGCTGTCACACCTCCACCAGCAACTGGCCATTGCGGCCATCGTTTGTTTTGCTCATGCGATCGATCGTGCGGGACCTCTCTCGCCCGAACACTCCATTGAGCATCGAGCCGTATCGACAGATCGGGACGCTTGCTGCGCGAGGTATTGATGAAGAACTTGTCTCCGGCACACCCGCCGTCTTCCGTGTCAGCCTTAACGACCAGGGCGTCCAATGGCATCCGATGGCCTGGTATCGTGATGGCAGGACGATTTCCATGCCGGCCGCCGAAATTCCCGGCCACTACACGCTTTCGATTCAACCTGGACAGGCAGCGGGCATCCTTCCGCAGCCCGGGGTCGGCAGTAACATCGTCCCGGTATCGGTCAATCACGATCCAACAGAAAGCGATGCCGGTATCGTGAGCGAAGAAAATCTCAGAGAGCGTTTGCCCGGCGTCATTCTGGAAATGAAACCCATGCAGGAAATTCAGCCCGGCCTCATCGAATCCATGCGAACAGGCACCGACCTCTGGCGAATACTGGTCGTCGTCGCGTTTCTGATTCTGGTCGCGGAAAGCCTGATCGCCTGGCGAAGTCAGGGGAACGAATCATGAGAAAGAATTCAGAATTCAGGAGAAAGCCTGCCAGCTTCGAGCGAAAGAGTTGGAGTAACGCCTTCAGGCTAGATGTCACGCCGCCTGAATTCTTCTGTAGACCCGGAGGGTCGGAAGTATGTGGCCCCGGACGCAAGTCCGGGGTTTGCGAAAAGACCCTTATTCTGAGCCCCGGAGGGGCGGCAGAAGAGGCAGGAGTGCTTTCGCCCCTCCGGGGCTTATCCGCATTTCGCATAAGTTTCCTGGGGCTGGCGCCCCAGGCTACATGCTTTCTCCCCTCCGGGGCTACGGGCAAGAAACCCAGTTGTAAGAATCAAAAGCTGGAACATCTTAGTTCAGACCTGGCTAAAGCCGTCACTCCAACCCCGTCCGTCTCAAGCCTTCAAGCGCGGAGTTGGAGTAACGCCTTCAGGCGGGTTCTTCCCGCGTCCGATACAAGGATGCGCCCATGACCACCCTCCTCGCGAAACTTATACTCATCCTTACAGGCGCCTGGCATCTCATCGGAGAAACCGTGGTATCGGTCGACTGGCAGTTCGCACCGCTGGGCGTGGGGATGTTGTGGGTGGGTCTGGTGGTCGCCTTTGTTCTCCCGATAGTCTGTTACCGGCGAACGGCAGAAGGTCTGCCTGTCCGGCTTCGTTTTGTTCTCGGACTCATCCGCGGCCTGGCCATGCTTTGCCTGGCGTTGATGGCCAGCGGCGCTACGGCGGGCATCCTCCTTTCTTGCAGCGAACTTCCGCGCCTGCTGCTCGTGCTTGACGATTCGCCCAGCATGCATCTGCTTCAGTCCGAAGCCTCTCGACTTGAGGTGGCAAGCACGACACTCAAGAATAGTCGCCTCATGAAAAAACTGGAGGCCCACTTCAGCGTCAAGACCGTCAGGACATCGGAAACGACTTCGGTGTCTGGATCGGATGCCCCGCAGGATTTGGCAAAGGCACTGGTAAGAGCAGCTTCCGTCGCAGGGGATCAGCCGGTGCGGCGAATTCTGCTGGTTTCGGATGGTGTGGTTACGGGTGACGCGCCGTTGGCCCGATGTGAGTCGGAATTGCCGGCCCCGTGCAGTGCCATCGGGATAGACGTTAACGACAACCTCCGCGACCTGATCCTGAACGAACTCTCGACTCCGCCCTTTGTCTATCAGCAGGATCGTTCCCTGGTCTCCGTTCGCCTGCGGTCCGTCGGCATTGGAGGCGAGGTGAGTCTGCGACTGGTTCACGTTCAGGCGAGCGGCGAGAAAGAGCTGGCTACGGTCACAGTCACTCTGAAGTCCGGAGAAGAAAGTAGTGCCGTGATGGAATTTAAAGCGCCGGATGCCGGCCTTCAGCACCTCTATGTCCAGGCGCAGGAGCAAGAGGGCGAACTGACCACCAGAAACAATCGGCAGGACTTCAATCTGGATGTGCGCCCCGAAAAAATTCGCGTCCTTTTCATCGAAGGCGAACCGAGCTGGGAATACCGCTACCTGAAGCGGGCGATGGAAAGCGATCCGATCGTCGAGTTCAGTGGACTGGTTCGTTTACCGGGTGACGAATGGTTTTTTCAAGGGAAACAGAAACGTGCCGATGGCAAACCGGTGCTGGCCGAGCCCGGCAAAGGGATTCCGATCACTTCCAGCGAGCTGGAATACTTCGACGTGCTGATTCTGGGGGACCTTGAACGAAAGCTGTTCGAGGACTTTGGCCGGTTCCAATTGATTGAAGATTTCGTCAGCGTGCGCGGTGCCGGACTGGCGACCATCGGCGGTATGAAGGTTTACGGCGCGGGCAACTACCAGGGGACGGCCCTTGCCAGGATGTTGCCCTTCAACATTCAATCATCGAAGAAAGCCCAGCTCGTCAATCGCTTCCAGGTGCGGGTGACCACTCAGGGACTTCTCCACCCGGCCATGCAGCTCGAATACGATCCGGCGCGCAATCGTGAATTGTGGTCGCAGATGCCATGGGTCGAAGGTGGCAATGCGGTCAGCAGCACCAAGCCCGGCGCCAGTTTGTTGATGGTGCACCCCGACCTGAGCACAAGCGCTGGCCAGCGACCGATTGCAGCCGCCGGACATTACGGGCGAGGCAGAGTCTTTGCTTCGGCCCTCGACGGCACCTGGCACTGGGCACTTGCCCGAAAGGAATCCACCAACTACCACCAGCGTTTCTGGGGACTCGTCGCCCGATGGCTGTCTAACGACCCAAGAAACAGGGGCGCGATCGGCGAACTGAAACTCGACAGCCCAATCGTGGAGGTCGCTCGACCCGGCGGATTCTCCATCACGCTCCGGGATGATAAGGGCAACCCACGAATGGACGGCAAAGTGAACTACACAATCGAGTTTCCCGGCGCCGACAGCATCTACGCTGAAGTCCGCAGCGATCCCGCGGTGCCGGGGCGCTACGGCTTCGAGTTCACGCCCAGGAAATCAGGAACGGTGCGCGTGAAGGCAGTCGTCGATCCCGATTCCGATAACCGCCGCGAAGTCGAAACGGCCTTCCACGTATCGCCCTCCCGCATCGAATTCATGAACGTTAAGCCGGACGTTGAAGCACTGCGTTCACTTTGCGAAGCGGCGGGAGGCGAATTTGTTCCCCTTTCGAAACTCGATGAGCTGGAGATACCGGACGCGCCCCGGATGAATCGCGCAGAGATGCGAACCGTCCGGCTCTGGCAGGCCCCAAGCCTTCTGGCATTTTTGCTGTTGTGTCTCTGTTACGAATGGTACGTCAGAAAACACAGGGGGCTGGCATGATGCCTGATACCTCTACCCGGAACGCTCACGCATCGCTTGTCCAGGCCGTCATGGAAGTCGCCGCGCTGGATAAACGCACTCGCGTTTCAGGAGGCGCCGGCCGGCTGGTCTGGCAGATCGGTCTGCCGCTGCTGGCGGTGGTTCTGGTCCAGGTTTTTCTACCGCTTCCTTTTTACCTTCGGCTGCCCGTGCTGCCGCTCGCCTTCTGGGCGTTGATCTGGAAAGGCTGGAAGCAGGTCTTCGGTCCACTGTTGGCACAATACAGTGCTACCAGTGCCGCGATGATGGTCGAATCCGAAAAGCCTGACTTCGAGTCACGGCTGGTGACATCAATCGAAATCTACGACGACACCGAACGTGAAACGCCGCATTTCAATCCCGGCATGACCCACGCCCTGATTCGTTCCACCTGGGAACTAGTCCGGAAACAGAATCTTCGGGAAGTCATTGACCTCGTTCCCTCCAGGCGAAATCTGTCCGCGGCACTCGTTGTCGTGATTGGATGGGTGGGTATTTTTGCGTTCAACGCCAAAGGTATGAGCGATTCTCTGTTCAGCATGGTTTCAGCCTGGAGCGAGGCCCGCGACCAGGCCCAGAAACTCGCGGGTGCAACGATTACCATCGAGCCCCTGGATCGCCGGGCCTACCTGCGAGGGAGCAACTTGACGATCCGCGCTGTTCAGCAGGGATTCCATAAATCGGAGATGACCGTCTTCCTCCGGCCATCGGAGTCCGAAGAATGGAATCAGACGAAACTCGAAGTCGATGCAACAGGTCGCGCACAACTTGCTCTGCAAAACGTTGAAGAAACGTTCGAGTGTTATTTCAAATCAGGCGTTATCGAGAGCGGACGGCTGACCGTGCCGGTGACGGTGCCGCCGCGGGTGGTCAAGATGACGGTCGAGTACCAGTTCCCCGAATACGTCCGGCGAGCCTCCATAGTTCAGGATCGGAGCGACGGCAACCTCAGCGCACTCTGGGGCAGCACCATCATCATTCAGCTCGAAGCGAACAAGACTCTTTCGAAGGCGGCGCTCAAGGGCAGCTTTATCAAGAATGAAACCGAGTTGGCCGTCGGCGGACGATTCGCTCGCGTCCTGCTTCGGCTCGACCGGCCTGAATGGCTCGCCGACCAGCGAGATCTGATTGAAGAAACCTATCAACTCAAACTCGTCGGCGAATACGGCTATCCCAATGAAGACCGCGACCACAAATACTCTCTGACGATTACGAAGGACAAGCCTCCGACTCTTTCCTTCAAACGACTGCCACACCGTTCGCCCGCGCACGAACCGCACATCGTTGTGAGCAACCTGTCCTCCGTTCCGATATCCATCGCGGCGAAGGACGATTACGGGATCGTGAAGTTGAATCTGCGCTACCGTCTTGAGTCCCTTGAAACGGGCATTGAGCGGGCAAACCAATCGAAGACGATTCAGTTCGCCGTGCCCCGGACAGAGATACCCATTCTGTCTCTGATGCGGTTGTCTGAAATCGGAGCGACCGTCGGGGATCGAATCGTCTTCTGGGCAGAAGCGTTCGACGGCTACGACCTCGAACCGGAGAAGGGGCCGCACATTGCCCGCACTCCTGTATACAAAGTTGCCGTCGTCACTGAAGAAGACCTTTTTAACGAGGTGGTTTACAAGGACACTTGGGAGACCCAATGGTACGACGGCCTGAAGATGGCCCAGCGCAGCCGCCGTCAGGCCGATATCCGCCGCGCCCCTGATCCCGAACCGGAAGGAAAAGTAACGATAAAACTTCTCGAGCGGTCACAAGTCCCGGTCAGTTTTTCCGGCCTGGATGAGTTGGTGATCCAGGATTATTTCAACAGCCTGAACGTGCAGGAGTGATGAAAAATGGTGAATGAAAAGATTCAGGCGAATCAAAGTCGTAGCCACACGGCGCCAGCTTGTTGGCGCTGGATTAGCTCGCTTGGCAAAGGCCCGCAAGCTTGCAGCTTGTGGCTACGGGGCAAAGGCAATCTCTCCTCCTCAGTCCCGGAGGGACGGCAGCATGTAGCCCTGGGCGTGAGCCCAGGGAACCCAAGCGATCGTGACGGAAAAGCCCCGGAGGGGCGAAAGCAGAATACCTGCCGCGATGGTTGCTTTCGCCCCTCCGGGGCTATGTCGAAATTCCATTCAGATCCCTGGGGCTGGCGCCCCAGGCTACATGCTTCCGCCACTCCGTGGCTTGGGAATGTCGTCCTTTTCCGATTCCGAATCTTGCAACTCTTCTTCCTCCCACTCCTGACCCTCTCCTTGTTCGCCGAAGGCGTCGACAAAGATGACTGGGCATCCGAACTGCTCGGGGCTGCTCGTTCTCCCGAAAGCACCGGTATCCTCGGAATGTCCTCAGATGATTTGGAATCTTATGTTTCCACACGCGCTCTTGATGAGGGCGACGATGAAGTGCCTGACGACTTCATCCAACACCGCCGCCGTTTCGTGATCCGGGAAATGAAATTCAATGCGGATTGGGAAACCGATCCGACCGCGCTTCCCGCCTTCATCGATCAGTTCAAACGTCGCACAGGCATGAAGGCCCTCGCCCTCCAGCCGCGCAAACCGCTGTCGTTCGAGGACGAAGAACTCACTGACTGGCCGTTCATCTACATGACCGCGCACAATGCTTTTTCACTTTCAGAGGACGAGTCAAGGGGCCTTCGCCACTACCTCGATAACGGCGGCTTCCTGAATGCGGACGACTGCCTGTACGGCTTCCCGTTCGGCAAATCGTTCCCCGGCCAGATGTCCAAAGTCTATTCGGACAGGGAAATGACCCCACTTGATCCGAAGCATGCCGTCTTCGGAGTGGCGCTGAAGCAGCTTTTTCACTGGGAGAAGACCAACGAGGTAGGCCTCCCCATGGTGATGAAACCGAACGCTTTCAGCTATTTGGAAGTCGATGGTTACATGGCCGTGCTCTACACCCCGCACGACCTCGGTTGTCACTGGGAAATATCGAGTCCCCCAACGCCCTCCAATCCCATCGGAGTCGGTATGCACAATCTCGACCGCATCCCCGGTTCAAGAGAAACGGCCTACCGCATGGGCGTCAACCTGGTCATCTTCAGCATGCTGCATTAAGGAACAGGATTCAGAGTGGACAGAAGAATTACCCCGATTCGAGCGAAATCTTCAGACGCCCTTTGCACAATGTGGCGGAGTTTGAATGTTGCGTCAGGTGAGGCCGAGTCTGGAGCGAACAGCGGCACGTATTTCACGAGCAATTTCAATGGCTTCTACCGCGTCCTGTCGATTTGCTTCGACACCGGGATAACGGGCCGCAATACCGAAGGTGCTCAGGTGTGCCATGCGCGGTTTCAGTTCCGCAAGTTCAGGCAACCTGTTCCCGGTCGTATCGAAGAGCAGAACCAAATCGTGTGTCTTCCGGAAAGCAACGTTGTGCTCTTCCAGAAAGGCCTTGAGATATTTCTCGGCACATTGCTGGGCAAGAAAAGCCACCACGTTCCAGACCGGGTCATCGGCCTGGCTTTCCCTTACGGCGACTTTCCAGTCTCCATCTGCTTTATCCGCCCACTCCTGGGTTTCAGGCTTCATGAAGAACCAGTCCGTTGGTCAGGACATCGTTGGCAAAAATTCCGCCCCGCTCGAACGAAGCCTGTAAGTCTTCCGGAGTACGAACAACTATGTCCAGAGGGAATGGATGGTCAATCGACGCCGATATGCGCGCCGCCAGACGGATGGGTCTCTCCTCCGTCCGAACTATTACCAGTAAGTCCACATCACTGTCCTCTGTCGGTCGCCCATCGGCGTAAGAGCCAAAGAGGATCACTTTCTCTGGATGATACCCCTCGACGATCTGCCGTACGACGCCCCGGATGTCCTGGAGGTCTGCTATGGTCTTTGTTTCAGACATACGAGAGAAACTTTCGATTCGGTAATGTAGTAATGAAATTATTCGGGAATCGGGTCTGGCTTATTCTCGTTCATCTCACCACCTCTCCGACTCCAACTTCAGGACTCAAACTTCAATCGACTCGAAAACCCGACCAACCTGCCGAAGGTAGGCGACATCCCCAGTTTCGGCCCGTTGCGAAACCTGGTCGAGCCACCGGACTGTTTCCGATTCAAGGCATGCCTCAGATGGGTCAACTTCCGGATACACGACCTCGACTTCGACCTCGACTTCGTATCTGCCTCGTTGAACCCAGCGTTTTCGTTTTTCTCGCTTTTCGCTCATCGTGTTCCATTCCGACTTCTACAATTGGAGCAGTATACCATACGGCAAAGGGTCCTTCCGTAATTCCAACGCTGCCAAGAGTCAACCACCCCAGGACACCTGCTCTCGCCACTCCGGGGCTCAGGAATGTTCAAAGGCTGGCCCCATCGTGGCGACAAGCTGCCAGCTTGTCCGCCCGCAGGGCGACTGCCCACGGCAAAGAAGTTCACAAGCTGGCAGTTTGTGGCTACGGTGTTGCCCGCGTCTTCTTTCTCTCCGTGTTTCTATTTCTCCTCCTTCCATTCGCCGCCGCAGAAGACGCCCCCAAACCGCCACCTCCTGCCATCGAAGTTTCCGCGGACTGGGACGCTTCCTACACGCGGGTGGAATCCGGTTACAGCGGAAACGAATATCTTCCGGAGGAGAACAATGTTCGCGGAGTCAAGCGGACGGAAAAGGCGGTGCTGTTCCCTGGCCGCGGCCAGGAGATTGGCGCGGTGCTGAAAATCAAGGCGAACGAGAAGAAGCGCCGTGTAAGCCTCTCAGCTAAGGTCTCCGATTACAACGATCTGGTCATCCTGGAAGTCAAAGAGACTCTCGATATCGAACCGGAGAAGGAACTCGAATTTTCCGTTCGATTCACACCTCCAGCAGACAGCATCGGGCCCTACTCGCTCGAAAGCGAATGGCAGGATGCGGATGGAAAACTAAATGGCGAGTTTCATCTCGCGGCAGGGCAGGCCGGCAGCCGCATGGTGCTCGAAGACTTCGAGATGGCTCGTTACCCGAAGGCCGGCCAACCGCTCGAAAGCTCGGTCAACGCACGACACGACGGGGAACGGGGGCTCCTGGTCAGAGTAGAAGCAGATAAGGATCCCGTGAAACCCGTCACTATGAAGCTGCCCCTGAATAAGGAACTGCCGGGTCACCCGGTCGCGGTTCGGGCCTGGTTCATGACCGACAAGCCGGTTCAGTTGAAAGCGGTCATCAGCGACCCTGGATTCCCGGCGCTGCAACGTCTCTTCCCTGACCAGTGGACGCTTGGCCCGATTGAAATCGCCGTGGGCGACTGGCAGATGATCGAGATTCCCATGCCTGGCTTCGGCCGTTCGAGTTCCACAAAGCAGCAATACGGTGAGGGAAACGGCGTCGTGGACTATCCCTTGACGCTTGACTGGCTGGAGTTCGCTGCCGCTGGCGGGGCGACTGTGTTCATCGACCAGCTCGAAGTGCTCACCCAGACCGTGGACACTCAGACGGTGAGTGTCCGCCCGGTGTTGATTCGACCCGGCGGGCTTCTCTACCGGAATGATGTTCTAAAACTGGCGTTGGCCAACACCTCGCTTGTGGGTCAGCCGGTGCAACTCCAACTGACCGCTTCGCTGCGCGACATTCATGGCAAGTCCTGGCCACTGTTGGAACAGAAGTCCCGCATCCTGCCCGGGGAGGAAACGATCCTCCTCGCGAAGCTGACCAACCTGCCGCTCGGGGCTTACGAACTCGAAGGAAAAGTCGTGTCGGTGAAGGGTGAGGTTTCGCTACCTTCTGAACGCTTTGTGGTTTACGAGCCCGGTGGGCGTCCGCTGGATGAATCGGCCCTTTTCGATTTTCTCACCAACCGTGAACGCCTCCTGGCCGACCTGGGGTTCGGTGAGGAACTCATGATGCTGCCGTGGCACTCCGTTGATGGCAGCCTGTCGGTCGAGCCGGTGGCCGGTTACTGGACGTTCGACTGGTTCGACCCGGAACTGAACAAGCGGGTGGACGCCGGCCTTGGCGTGGTGGGGATGCTGGGCTTCACCCCCATCTGGGCGGATCCCAGTGCCTCGTTCAATCGCGGCATGCAGGCATGGTATGGCAACGTCTATGTCAAACCTTCCCACAAGATTTACTGGGAGGAATATGTCCGCCGCACGGCCGAAAGGTTTGGAGATCGTATTCAAACCTGGGTGGTGTGGGATCGGCCCGACTCCCCTGCCTTCAAAGCAACGCCCCAGGAATTCGCCGAGGACATGCTGGCAGTGGCACACGAAGCCATCAGCCGGGCGAACCCGAAAGCGAAACTTGTTTCCGGAGGAGTCACTCGTGGCAATATCGACAAGTTCCTCATCGGGCTCGCCGAAGCGCGTGCTCAGACTTACCTGGACGGAATCGGCATCCTGCCCTCGACTACGCCGCTTTCTCCGGAAGAGGGCTACTTGGATGTCATCCTTGCCAGAGCCGAGCGCATCCGGCAGGCCGAACGCATCAGCACGCCGCTCTGGGTATTGAATCTTGGCTGGCCGAGCGGCCCCGAAGACCATCAGGTTTCGGAAGCCGACCAGGCTCGATTTGTCGCTCGCGCCTACGTCATCTGCCGTTCGCAGGGCATCAAGAATATTTTCTTTCGTCCTGACCATACCGAAGCCATCGCCCGCCGTGATTCCGCCGACCTCATTTTTCAGGAGGACAATTTTTACGGCGTGAAGCCGGCCGCGCTGACGATCAAACCCCTTCGCTCATTACTCTTCGATGCCGAGCCGGTGCGGGAGGTCTTCCTCAATGATCAATGGGATCGCCTCAGCCGCGCATACCTTTTCAAAAAGGCGGACGGCAGGCTTGTCCTGGCGGCCTGGCGGCTAGAAGGCGAGAGCAATCTACCGCTGGCGGTTCGCCCGGAAAATATCATCGACCTGTTCGGAAATCCGATTTCTGCAGGGCAGGACAAACTTCAGATACCGCTGGATGCGCAGCTTCGCCTTCTGCTATATCCCCGGATGGATTCCGAGGCGCTGCTGAAGAGCCTTGAACGAACGAACCTGGAATTCAAAGACGCGCCTGAATCGCAGTGGAAACGCAGCTTTACCTTCCACCTTGATGTGGGTAATTCTGAAGATGAGAAGGCCGCGGCTTACGTCGCGACAGACAGTCGCATCGTCGGTCCGGTCGCCAGCAATTACCACAATCCCCAGGGTCGCTTTGTTGTTGATTCCGGCCGGCATATCCGTGGCGAAGAAAAGTTCAGCGTCGAAGTCGCCGGCTATGGTGATGCCGACATGATCCTCCGCAAGCGATTGAATTATTCCGTGCCGCACCAGCGTGTGAAGGTTTACTGTGATGGCGAACTGGCCGGGCAATGGTTCGCCTTCAAGATGGATCGGCGTTACCGCTGGCGTGATGCCGAATACATCGTCCCGAACCGTTTTCTGCACGGGAAGCAGAAGGTCGAGCTCCGTTTCGTCACGCAGGGAGACGCCGAGGCCACCAGCTATTACTACTGGGCCGGCCCGCTCTCGAAGAAAACCGTTTATGTGTCCGACCTCTCGCACATGGTCAGTTCGAGCGTGTATGGCGGCATGATGAGCCGCGACCGCAGCATCCTCGGCACGCCCATGAAATTCTTTCAGCAGCCGGAAGAGGTTTACGAAAAGGGAATCGGATCGCACGGCGCGGCAACTCTCACTGACAGTCTGCTGGTGATGAGCCTTAACAAGCAGTTCAAGCGATTCCGGGCAACGGTCGGACTGGATGCCAGCACGAACGGCAAAGGCTCTGTCCGTTTCCGGGTTCGTGACGGCAAGAAGACGATCTTCGATTCCGAAGGCATGACCTACTTCAGCGAACCGAAAGAAATCGACGTCGACGTCTCCGATGCCATCCTCCTGATGCTCTGGGTCAGCGATAACGGCGACGGCCGAGACAACGACATCGCCAACTGGGCCAACGCCCGACTGGAGGTGAAGTGATGGTGAGGAGATTGGTAATTCATAAGTGTTGGGCGCGGAGTTGGAGTGACGCCTTCAGGCGTTGTTCTGCTCTTCCGACCACCGCTGGAGCAGGCACTTCAACTGAAGGCCCGGCTAAAGCCGTTACTTCAACCCCGTCGGTCTCAACCCTCAAAGCGCGGAGTTGGAGTAACACCTTTAGGCGGGCTCTGGAGAGCCATCATTGGAATCAGAACCGGCTAAAGCCGTTACTCCAACCCCGGCTGGCCTT